>NZ_OZ007001.1:1200000-1800000 GCF_963931295.1 uncultured Mailhella sp.
AGCGCAGGGCAGGCTCACGATAACAGCAGAACACAGAAACATTCCGCGACGCTCTGAAAAGCGCCCCGGTCAGGTCACGCGAACGAGAAGGCATCGGCCTCCGCTGGAACGGGAAAGACCCGGAGCGGCGTCCGCTTCGGTTTGCCTGCGCTGAAAACTCCCGAAGCCCCTCGCGTGCGCAGCACTTGGCGGTTCCTCGGGGCCGCCGCGGCGCAATCCCGCAAATCCCCGCACGAGTGCCGCACGCGGGCAGACATGATGCCGCCAATTCCCGCGCCCCGCAGCGCGTTGCTGCCGCCGTCGAAAAAATACGCCGCTCCGCCGGAAAAGCGCGGCAGTCCTCCGACTTCAAGCCGGGCATGAAAAACGCCGCCTCCCGAAATCGGAAGGCGGCGCGTTCATTTATTTATGTGCCGAAGGGCGAAAAACTACATGACGCCCTGTTCGATCATGCTGTCGGCCACCTTGCGGAAGCCCGCAATGTTGCCGCCCATCACGTAGTTGCCGGGCTGGCCGAATTCTTCGGCGGTGTCATGCGCGGCCTTGAAGATGCCGGCCATGATGCCCTTGAGCTTGTTGTCCACTTCCTCGAAGGTCCAGGAAGTCATGCCCGCGTTCTGTTCCATTTCCAGCTGGCTGGTGGCCACGCCGCCGGCGTTGGCGCACTTGGCCGGGCCGTAGCAGATGCCCGCCTTCTGGAATTCGGCCGTGGCGTCCAGGGTGGAAGGCATGTTCGCGCCTTCGCTCACCAGGATGCAGCCCTTGGAAAGCAGATTCTTCGCGTCGGCAAGGGTGACTTCGTTCTGCGTGGCGCTCGGGAAGGCGAGGTCCGCGCCCACGTTCCACACGGGATGCTCGCCGGCGGCGTAGTCGGCCACGGGAATGTAGGTGGCGTCCTTGCAGAGTTCGGCGTAGCGGGTGAGGGAAGCGCGTTCGTGTTCCTTGACCTGCTGGAGCACTTCAAGGTTGATGCCGGAAGGCTGATAGATGCTGCCGCGGGAGTCGGACACGGTAAGAGGCTTCGCGCCGAGCTGATACAGCTTCTTGACGGTGTAGATGGCCACGTTGCCGGAACCGGACACGGCAGCGGTCTTGCCTTCGATTTCCTTGCCCACGGCCTTCAGCATGTTTTCGGCGAAGTACACGTTGCCGAAGCCGGTGGCTTCGGTACGGGCGAGCGAGCCGCCCCACTTGAGGCCCTTGCCGGTGAGCACGCCTTCAAAGCGGCTGGTCAGGCGCTTGTACTGACCGAAAAGATAGCCGATTTCGCGGCCGCCCACGCCGATGTCGCCGGCGGGAACGTCGCTGAACGCGCCGATGTAGCGGACGAGTTCCGTCATGAAGGCCTGGCAGAAACGCATGACTTCGGCGTCGGACTTGCCCTTGGGATCAAAGTCGGAACCGCCCTTGCCGCCGCCGATGGCGAGACCGGTAAGGCTGTTCTTGAAAATCTGTTCAAAGCCGAGGAACTTCAGAATGCTCTGGTTCACGCTGGGATGGAAGCGCAGACCGCCCTTGTACGGTCCGATGGCGGAGTTGAACTGCACGCGGTAGCCGTTGTTCACCTGAATGCGGCCCTTGTCGTCGGTCCAGGCCACGCGGAATTCCACGAGACGTTCGGGAACCACGATGCGCTCAAGAATGGCGTTTTCCTGGTACTTGGATTCACGGTCGAAAAGAGGCTGCATGGAGAAGAGCACTTCTTCCACGGCCTGCAGGAATTCCGGCTGATGAGGATTCTTGGCGCGCACGTTTTCCACAACGCTCTGCACATAACTGTTGCCCATGACTCGCTGCTCCTTGAAAAGCTGAAAAAGGGATGGCTTCCGGGACAGGCAATGCCCTTTTGCCGAACCTGAATTAGTACATTTTTGTAAAAACCGGACATTTCCCGGCGTTGACGACTATCGAGTAGCGCTATTTTCTCCGGGAATCAACCTCTTTTTGTGACAAAAAAGAAATTTTATTTTATATATAATTATATGATATTATTGAATTTAACATTTATGTATAATTATGTTTTTATTTTTTGTAATATTTTCAATATGTTGTGTTGTAACATTTTTGTTCTTTTTGTCCGGAAAATGACGATCTTACGCCCTTCTGTTTCAAATTTGTTGCGATGCACACGGCAGAAAGCAAAAAAGGCTCCTGCTGCAGAGGCATTGCAGTCCACATGCAGAAACGCTTTTCCTCCGCGTTCCCGATTTTCGGAAACATACGACCTTCCGCAACGCAAAACTGCTGCGACGCAACGATTTTCGACCATGTTCCCGATGCGGAGCAGCTTCCTTCGCGTCTCCGGGAACGAGCCGTGCCCGGGCCTCGGCGCATAAAAAAACATCCCCCCGTCTCTTTTTGGAGAAACAGGGGGATGCTGATCCTCGTCTGTCGGCGAAAAATCAGTTCCTGACGGCGTAGCTCAGAAGCGTTTCCAGAAGCTCGCCGAAGTCGATGCCCGCGGCCGCCGCTTCCTTGGGAACAAGGCTGGCGCTCGTCATGCCCGGCAGGGTGTTCACTTCAAGCGCAAACAGTTCGCCCTCGTCCGTGAGGCGGAAGTCGGTGCGGCTGTAACCGGAAAGACCAAGGCAGCGATGCGCGGCAATCGCCGCTTCCTGCACCCGGGCCGTCAGTTCCGGCGCGAGGGGCGCGGGGCAGATTTCGGCGGCGCCGTCGGCCGCGTACTTGTCGTGAAAATCGAAAAATTCCCGCTTGGGCACGATGAGCACGGGCGCAAGCGCCTTTTCCTCGCCGGGACGTCCCACCACGCCGCAGGTCACTTCCTGACCGGGAATGAGCGTTTCGATGAGCACTTCCTGATGTCCGGCAAAGAGCGTGTCCAGGGCGCGGTTCAGTTCCGCCTCGTCGTTCACGCGGAACAGGTCGATGCTGGAGCCGCCCGTGTTCGACTTGACGAACAGCGGGAAAGGCAGCGACGTCTTCCATCCCGCAGCGGGGCGCACGGGCAGAAATTCATAATCGGGCGTGCGTATGCCAGCGCGCACAAACAGCGCCTTGCCCGCCGCCTTGTTCAGCGCCAAGAAGGAGCCGGCCGGGCCGCTGCCCTGATAGGGGCATCCCGCGCGCTCGAGCAGCGCCTGCACGAGGCCGTCCTCGCCGGGCTGGCCGTGAAGGTTCAGGAAGGCCGCGTCGTGCGCTGCCGCAAGTTCCAGCAGCTTCTCGAAGCCGTCGGAAAGATCGAACAGCGTCACCTCGTGCCCCCGCGCCGACAGCGCCTCGGCAATGGAAGCCGCTCCCTTCAGAGAAATCTCGCGTTCCGTGGACCAGCCGCCCGCAACGAGAAGAATACGCATCTTGTCCATTTAAAGGATACCCACCCTTTCAAATATGGCCCGCTCCACGGCCTGTACATGAGCATAGTTGGCGGCGATGTTGTCCACCTTGTCGGCGCTGATGCCGTAGCGGACAAGAAGATCGTCGAATCGTTCCTTGATGGTCACCACCTCGGAGTGACGCACGCGCTTGTCGGCGTAGGCCACGATCACGGGCAGACGCATGGGGTCGCGCACATCGTCCATCGAGGTGCCGCTCCAGGGCCATTCCACGTGAAAGAGCACGGCCTGCGCGATGAGCGGATTGCCCGTTTCCTCGCGCACCCACGCCGCGCCGAGCTGCGCGTGACTGCCCCCGTGCCGGATGGAGTAACTTTTGGCCAGATCGTGCAGCAGCGCCGCGGCCCGCGCCAGCGGAACGCTGAGAGCGCGCCCCGCAGGTATGATGCCGCGCTCCTCGGCCCGGCGGACGATTTCCGTCGCCACGCCGGCCACCGCGCGGCAGTGATCGCGGATATGCGGCATCATGTCGTACTTGTCCCACAAGAGAGCGCATTGCGCCTCGTCGGGCACCATCCATGAGGGATCCGCGGGAAATTCAAGAGCAGGCAGCATGAAATCACCTCGAACGTAAAAATCAGACCCGGCCGGTATGACCGAAGCCTCCGCTTCCGCGCGTCGTTTCGGAAAGCGCGTCCACCGCGCGGGGCTCAAGGCGGCACACCGGCTGAAACACGAGCTGCGCCACGCGCTCGCCCCTCTTGACCACGACGGGCTTTCCCGACGTGTTGAGCAGCCACACCACGATTTCGCCCCGGTAGTCGGCGTCGATGACGCCGACGCCCTGCGCCACGACCAGCCCCTTCACCGCGCCGAGTCCGCTGCGGGAATACACGAATCCCGCCACGCCCGGAACGCGCGGCTCCACGCACAGCCCGGAAGGCACCGACGCCCGCTCGCCCGGATTCACGACGATTTCCTCCTCGTCGAAGCAGGCGCGCAGATCCATGCCCGCGGCCTCGGGCGTGGCGTAGCAGAGCCCGTCGCCGTACACGCGGGCGGCGTCTCTGAGATAACAGACATGAACTTCGGCCATAGCCGGAACCTCTCCTGTCGGCATGCGCGGCGCGTCTCTCTTCGCCCGACGCGAAAACGACGCCATCCGCACGGGAGCAACGAGAATAGCCCGAAGCCGCCCGGGGAGCAAGCGCCGGAAAGCGACTTTTCCTGCACTGCAAAAGCGCGTGCTCGGCGTCTTTGCCGCAGGCGTTCTGCCGCGCAGGCCAGGACGGCGCAAACAAGATCTCCCCGCGTTCCGCTCGCCGAAGAGGCGGCGCAAGCGCTTTGAAACGCGCCCCGCCGAGGCCCGAAAGCCCGCAGCGCGAACGCTCCGCCCACGCTTTGCAAAACATCCCAGGTTATTGTATTCTTGACATAAGCCTCCACTGCCACTATCGTCCATTTTTCGCCGTTTCCGCGACCTGCGGAATCCAGGTAAAACGTCCATGGCTCATCCTAAATCCACAATCGGGGACGCCCCGGCAAAAAAAGGTTGTTAGAATGTCTCGCGTAACATTTGTCGTTGACGGCGAATTCATGCGCAAACGCATCATTTCGCTGAAGGCTTTTTATTTCGACGGTCAGGGCATCCGCCGCCACTGCCTGTCGCACGTCACCCCCGGCGAAACCGTAGGCCGCATTCTCTTTTACGACGCTCTTCCCTTCACCGGCAAGGGAGAACATCCGCTGAGCGGCCCCGTCGATTTTTCCCAGACTCCGCTCATCGCCCGCAAGCAGCAGTTTCTGCAGTCGCTGCGCGTCACGCCGGAAATCACGCTGCGCCTCGGCCGTTCCGCCTGGCAGGCCGGACAGTGGCAGCTCGACGCCAACCGTCTCGGCGAACTCATGGCCGGCGAAATCAGCGTGAACGACATTCAGGCCGGCGACATCTATCCCGACATCCGTCAGAAGGGCGTGGACATGCTCCTCGGCCTCGACATCGCCGCTCTTGCCTACAAGCATCAGACGGATCGTCTCGTCATCGTGGCCAACGACGCCGATTACGTGCCCGCCGTGAAGCTGGCGCGCGAAGAAGGAATCAAGGTCGTGCTCGATCCTCTGTGGACCCGCGCCGCCGAAGATCTGCGCGAACACGTGGACTACGTGTGCAACAAACTGCCCCGTCCGCAGCACTCCAACTACCCGCACGGCATACATATTTTCGACGATCCCAAGGAATACAACCCCTGCCCCGACCAGGAACAGCACGAAAGCCCTGAAGGGGAAGAATAGAAACACTGCGGCCTGCCCGGATGACGGACAGGCCGTTCTGCTTACTTCAAGGAGAAGTATATGTGCGGTATTTTCGGCATCATAGGTCATGAAGACGCCGCCCGGCTCACCTACTTCGGTCTGTATGCCCTGCAGCATCGCGGTCAGGAAAGCGCGGGCATTGCTTCGTGGGACGAAAAGGAAGGCGCCTGCCATCTGCACGTGGGCATGGGACTCGTGCCCGAAGTGTTCCGCGAAGAAGACCTGCGGCATCTCACCGGCGAAACGGCCATCGGCCACGTGCGCTATTCCACCACGGGCAAGCCGCAGCTGCGCAACGCCCAGCCGCTGCTCGTGCGCGTGAGAAACGGCATTCAGCTTGCCCTCGTCCACAACGGCAACCTCACCAACGCCGCCGCCCTGCGCCGCGAACTCGAAAACGACGGCTGCATCTTCCAGACCACCATCGACAGCGAAATCTTCGTGCACCTCATCGCCCGGGCCCTTTCCTGCGGCTCGCTCGAACAGGCCATCATCAAGGCGTGCAGCCGCGTGGAAGGCGCCTACAGTCTACTGCTTCTCAGCGAAGGCCGCATTTACGCCATACGCGATCCGCACGGCTTCCACCCGCTCAGCATGGCCAAAATGGGCGACTCCTGGGTGTTCGCCTCCGAAAGCTGCGCCTTCGACCTGCTCGAAGCCGAATACGTGCGCGAAGTGCAGCCCGGCGAAATGATCGTCGTGGAGCCCGGCGCGCTGGAATACCGCAGCGTGCGCCTGCGCGACGACGACATTCCCGTTCGCCAGTGCATCTTTGAACTCGTCTATTTCGCGCGCCCCGACTCCCGCCTCTTCGGCGAAGACGCCTATCAGTGCCGCAAGTGCATGGGCCGCAACCTCATCCGCGAATCCATGGCCGACGCCGAATGCGTCATTCCCTTCCCGGACTCGGGCATCTACGCCTCCCTCGGCGTGGCGCAGGAAGCCGGCGTGCCCTACGAACACGCCCTCATCCGCAACCACTACGTGGGCCGCACCTTCATTCAGCCCTCCCAGAGCATGCGGCAGTTCAGCGTGCGCGTGAAGATCAATCCCGTGCGCTCCATGATCGAGAACAGAAGCCTCTACGTGGTGGACGACTCCATCGTGCGCGGCACCACCATCCGCACCCGCGTGGCCAAGCTGCGCGAGCTCGGCGCCAAGGCCGTGCATTTTCGCGTGAGCAGCCCGCCCATCAAGTACCCCTGCTTCTACGGCATCGACTTCCCCTCGCCCAACGATCTCATCGCCACCAAGTACACCCCGGACCAGATCGCGGAAATGCTGGGTCTCGATTCCCTGCACTATCTCTCGCTTGAAGGTCTGCTCGCTTCCGTGTCGCATCCCGAGCAGTACTGCACGGCCTGCTTCACCGGCAACTATCCCACCGCCCTGCCCGAAGTACAGGACAAAATGGCCCTCGAATACCATCGCAAGGGCGACGTGCGCTTCCAGGGCTGAGACATCCCATGATGGAGCGTCCCGCCCCTTCCGCCATTCCCGCGACTCCCGGCGTCTATATTTACAAGGACGCCGGGGGCCGCATCATTTATGTGGGCAAGGCCCGCAATCTGCGCAGGCGCGTGCTCTCCTACTTCCGCCCCGCCGATCAGCTCACGGCCAAGACCGCAGCCATGATCGGCCGCGCGGCGGGCATCGAATTTCTCACCACCACCACGGAAAAAGAGGCCCTTCTGCTCGAAGCCAGCCTCATCAAGAAGCATCGCCCGCACTACAACATCTGCCTGCGCGACGACAAGCAGTACGTCATGTTCCGGCTCTCGGAAAAGGATCCCTTTCCGCGGCTGGAAATCGTGCGGCGCATGAAGCGGCGCGACGGCGCGCGCTATTTCGGCCCGTTCACCTCGGGACTCGCCGCCAGAGAAACCTGGAAGACCATTCATCGCATCTTTCCCCTGCGCCGCTGTTCCGACAGGGCCATGAAGAACAGGGAAACGCCCTGTCTCTACCATCACATCCATCTGTGCGCGGCTCCCTGCACCGGAGAAATTTCCGCCGAAGCCTACGCCGACATGACCCGCCGCGTGACGCTGCTGCTCTCCGGCAAGTCCACGGAACTCGTCGACATGCTGCGCAGCGCCATGGAAAAGGCCTCCGACGATCTGGACTTTGAACGCGCGGCCTCCCTGCGCGATCAGATACGCGCCATCGAAAAGACCATCGAAAAGCAGGCCATCGTGCTCCAGAGCGGCGGCGACATGGACGTGCTCGGTCTGGTGAGCCTGCCCGACGGCCTGGCGCTCGGCATCGTGTTCGTGCGGCACGGCCTCGTGCAGGACCGCAGCGCCTTCTTCTGGCCGGGCCTCGGTCTGGAAGACGCCTCGGAACTTCTGTGGAGCTTTCTTGTGCAGTTCTATCAGGCCGGGCGCTCCATTCCTCCGCGCATCATTCTGCCGTATCTGCCGTGGGAGGAAGGCCCGTCGGGTTCGGCTCTCACCGTGGATTCCCAGAGCGCGCTTGTGGCTCCCCACGCCTCGGCGAACATGGGCTCTCCATTTCTTGCAGGCGGCGGGGTCACGCCCTGCTTCTGCGGCGAAGACACGCTCGCCGCGCCCGCGCAGAACGAGGCCGAGCCGAAGCGCGCGCCCGGCCTCATTGAACAGGCCGCCGCCCTGCTTGCGGAACAGGACAGAGAAAACGCCGCGCCCGTGCCCGACGAAGACGAGGAAAACGGCCGCCAGACCATGGAAGACGTCCTCGCCGAACTTCGCGGCGGCCCGGTGCGTCTTGCCGTGCCGAGGAACGAAGAGGAACGGCATCTTCTGGACATGGCCCGCAGCAACGCGCGCGAATCCGCCAAAAACCGCAAGGACGACTCCCTGGCGGACAAGCTCGCCGCGGCCTTCCGCTTCGACAGGCCCGTCGTGCGCGTGGAATGCGCCGACGTGTCCCACACCGGCGGCGAAGCCACCAAGGTGGGCGCGGTCGTGTACGAAGACGGGCGTCCGCTCAAGGACGACTACCGGGTATGGAACATCGAGGGAGCCGGAGGCGACGACTACGCCGCGCTCTCCATGTGGGCGAAAAAGCGTCTGGAACACGGCGAGCCCTGGCCCGATCTTCTGCTCATCGACGGCGGACGCGGGCAGCTGGCCGCCGTGTACAAGATTCTCAGCGACGAGCTTGCGGAAGAGGACGGCCGTCTGCCCTTCCTGCTGGCAGGCATCGCCAAGGCCAGGGACGAACGCGGTCACGCCGACCGCCGCGCGGGCAACGTGGCCGACCGCATCTTCGTGCCCGGCCGCAGCAATCCCCTGCAGCTCCGGGAAGGCTGCCCCGAACTGCTCTTTCTCCAGGTGGTGCGCGACGCGGCGCACGACTTTTCCATCGGGCGGCATCGGCAGGCCCGCGCCCGGCAGGCCTTCAGCGGCGAGCTTCAGCAGCTGCCCGGCATCGGCAGGGAAACGGCGCGCCTGCTGTGGGAGCACTTCGATTCCGTGGCCGACATGAAGGCCGCCACCGAAGCCAGACTCATGGAACTGCCCGGCATAGGGAAAAAGAAGGCCGAAGCCATCCGAAGCGCGCTGCAAAAGCTGTAGATCCGGGGGAACATCGCGCCCGGGCCTCCTTTCTCCGACGCCGCTCCGGCAAACGACGCGCCGGACTCTTCGCTGCATCCCCTCCCCCCCCTCGACTCCCCCCTGCCTCCGGCAGCGCAGACAAGACGCTTTTGCCGCGCGCATGACGCCCGGTCGCCCCTGCGCACTGCATCGCAGAAAGCGCGGCCGGCCCAGACTCCGATAAAACGGCAGACCCCACGGCCCGAACCGGAAACACGGCGCGCCACGCCCTGCGCGATCGCCGCGCGCCTGCGCAGGCATCTCTGCTCCGGCGCTCTTCCGCACAAAAAACGCCGCCCCTGTTGACAGAACGGCGCTATCTTTCTAGAGCTGAGCATGAGTCGCGCTTCGATGCGCCGCATCCTCTCCGGCGCGCCGCCGCTTTCCGATCCCCTTCCCGCGGAACGCCGGCCGCGGTTTTCAACGTCCGACACGGAGGCCCCATGGGATTTCTGCTCGCTCTTATTTCTTCCGCCGCCTTCGGTCTCATTCCGCTCTTCAGCCTGCCCCTTTTGCGCGACGGCATGTCGGCCGAATGCGTGCTCTTCTACCGCTTCCTCTTCGGCGCGCTGGCGCTTTTCCCCATTCCCGTGCTCCGGCACGCCCGCCTCGCCGCCCCGCCGCGCGAACTTGCTCGTCTGGCCGTGTTCAGCATCATGTACGCCCTCGCCGCCCTGCTCATGTTCCAGGGCTTTCACTACCTGCCGAGCGGCGTGGCTTCCACGCTCCAGTTTCTCTATCCGCTCATGGTCATGATCATCATGATCCTCTTCTTTCACGAAAAGCCTTCCCTCATCACGGCGTGTTCCGTGCTGCTCGCCATTCTCGGCGTCTTTCTCCTGAGCGGCGGCGAAGGCGAAGGCTCCGTCAGTCCCAAGGGCATCGTTCTGCTCCTCGTTTCCGCGCTGTGCAACGCCGTGTACATCTGCGGCCTGCACGTTGCCCGCATCCGCAGCATTTCAGGCCTCAGCATCACCTTCTGGGTGCTCTTCTTCGGCATGCTGGCCTCCCTCGCCAACGCGCTGGCTTCCGGCACCTTCCAGTGGCTGCATTCCTGGCAGGAACTCTGCCTCGCCGTGCTCCTCGCCGTGGTCACCGCGGCCATTTCCAACCTCACACTCGTGCTAGCCATACAGCGCATCGGCTCCACCATGGCGTCCATACTCGGCGTCATGGAGCCGCTCACCGCCGTCACCGTGGGCATCTTCGTCTTCGACGAACCCGCCACTCCGGGCGTGTTCGCCGGCGTGGCCGTCATCTGCGTTGCGGTGCTTCTCGTCATGGCAGGCCCGCAGCTTCTCGCACGTCTGCGTCCCGGACGCGCCTGACTCCCGCTTTCCCCGGCGGTTCAGCGTCACAGCAATATCCCGCCCCGGCCTTTCTTTCCAAATCTTGCAAAAGGCGAGCCGCATCCTCCCCTTTCTGCAACATAACGCCCCAAAGCGCGTCCGGCGGCCCCTTTTTTCGTCCGTTGCGAGCGCCATCGGCAGACAACGAACGCGCCTTTCCGCTCCTGAACCGCACAGCAAACGCCCTCCGAACGGCGTCAGGAGCATGCAACGTCATGCAAAAGCCCTGCGGCGCAATGCATCACAGCCTTCTGCACCTTCATCGGCAAGAACGCCGTCATCTTTCCTGACGGCAATATTTCGCGAAACAGTTTGAAACGTGACAAAAAACAATGCGTTCCCTATACACTGAACTTGTGGACCACATGCCGACAACAACTTCTCTTCACATTCTCTTCAAAAGGAACACATCATGACCAGAAAGACCATCGCCGCTTCTCTCGCCGCCGTTATCTTTGCCGCCAGCCTTCCCGCCGCCGCCATGGCCCGTCCCGACTTCCACGGAAGATACCGCGACTGCCCGGCCCTCGCCGACTGTCCGGCCCAGACCCAGCTCACCGCCGATCAGAAGGCCCAGCTCGACAAATTCCATGAAGAACACTACAAGGCCGTCACTCCCCTGCGCGACAGCCTCAGAGAAAAATACATGACCCTGAATGCCCTGTCCGGCAATCCCAACGCCAGCCCCGACGAAATCCGTCAGCTCACGGCCGACATCACCAAGCTCAGAACGCAGATCCGCACCGTGAACGACGACTTCTCCGCCAAGCTCGTCAAGGCCGGACTCCCCTGCCCGCGCAACGGCATGGGCTACGGTCGTCACGACGGCTACGGCATGGGCTACGGACACCGCGGTTACGGTCACGACGGCTACGGTCACGGCATGGGTCGCGGCGACTGCCTGCGCTAGCCCCGTGCGGGGAATCCGCCTCCTCCTCGCGGATCGCCTTCCCCGCCGTTTCCCTGCATCAACGCCGCACTCCTGAGAAAAAAGGCCGACGGACATTCCCCCTGTCCGTCGGCCTTTCCTTTAAATGAATATCCGCGCTGCGGCACTCTTCATCCGCAAAAATTTTTTCTCCCACGACAAAACGCCGCCCCGAAGCCTTTCCGGCGCGCGTCCGAAAAACACGCTGCGGGCCCTGATTGAGGCACGTCAACCGTTCCGACGCTGTTCCTTGAGCGCGTTCAGGCCGCCCAGCGCGTAACGGGTCATGCTCTCCACCACGCTCTCCGGCGTCTCCATGAAGCGCGGCAGCAAAATCGACTGTATCTTTTCGGGAAAAAGCACAAGAAACATGCACGGAAAAAGCAGCATGGCCGAAGCGTGCCCGGCCTGTTCCGAACCGGGCTCAAAGCCCGTGATCTCGCACACGAGGCTGCGCACCACACTCAGCCTGGGCAGCACGCTCTCCACCAGAGGCGCAGGCAGATGCGACGACGGCGAAGCCACCTCGCGCAAAAGCACGGGAAGCCCCCAAAGTTCTGGAGCCTTCAGCGCGGCACGCACAAAAAGTTCAAGAAAGGCGCGCAGCTTGGCTTCCGAATCGGCGCCGGAATCCATGACGGCGTTGAGCTCCTCCAGACTGACGAGCTGCCGATGCGCTTCCACCAGCACCTCTTCGTACAGCGCTTCCTTGCCGCCGAAATAGTAATTGACCGCCGCGCCGTTGACCCCGGCCCTTTGGCAGATTTCCCGGGTGGTCGCCCTGGCGTAGCCGAGCTCGGCAAACACGCGCCCCGCAGCCTCAAGCACCACCCCCCGGGTGGAAAGACCGTCTCTGCGCGGCGCGCTCCGCCTGCGCGGAACGTATGCGTATGCCTGCTCATGTTCCATGAAAAAACGGTACGGCAAAATATTTCAAACGTCAAATTCAAACATGAAATTGAACTTTATATTTGACTTTTTCACGCAAGGTTTCTACCCTGAAAACAGAGAAAACTTTCCTGCCCTGAACACGAAAGAGGGCTGAAATGAAAAAGATTATCCTCATTCTTGCCGCGATGGCGATCCTTGTCGGCGGCTGGCTGTTCTGGCGTTTTTTGCCCTCCGACGAATCGCCGGACACGCTGAAGCTCTACGGCAATGTGGACATCCGTCAGGTGTCGCTGGCCTTTGAACAGGGCGGACGCGTCACGGAACTTTTTGCCGAGGAAGGCGACCGCGTGACGCGCGGTCAGCTGCTCGCCCGGGTGGACGTCACCGGCCTGAAGCTCGAAGCGGACAAGCTGCGCGCGGACATTGCGGCTCAGGAACAGAATCTGCTCAAGATGAAGAACGGCAACCGGCCGGAGGAAATCGCCCGGGCGGAAGCCGCGCTGCGCACGGCCGAGGCGTCTCTTGAACAGGCAAAGCGCAACGACGCGCGCATGGCCAGCCTGCGCCGCGGCAATTCCGTGAGCGCACAGGAGCGGGAAAACGCACAGACCTCGCTTCGCGTGGCGCAGGGGCAGCGCGACGAGGCGGCCCACGCCCTCGCGCTTCTGCGCGAGGGCTACCGCGACGAAGACATCGCCATGGCTGCGGCGCAGCTCTCCTCCGCCCGAGCGGCGCTCGCCGTCATGCAGCACAACATCGAACTCGGCGAGCTCTTCTCGCCCACGGAGGCGGTGGTCAGCTCCCGCCTGCTGGAGCCCGGCGACATGGCCTCTTCGGCCACGCCCGTATTTCTGCTTTCCCTCACCTCGCCCAAGTGGGTGCGCGCCTACGTGACGGAGCCGCAGCTCGGCCGCATCCGTCAGGGCATGAAGGCCGACATCCTCACCGACTCCTTCCCCGAAGCCGTGCCCGGTCGGGTGGGCTACATTTCGCCCACGGCGGAATTCACGCCTAAAAGCGTGCAGACCGAAGACCTGCGCACCTCGCTGCTCTACGAAGTGCGCATCGTGGCCGACGATGCCGGCGACCGTCTTCGTCTCGGCATGCCCGTGAGCGTTGTCGTTCATGAAGACGCGGCGGGAGTCCGCCATGACGACTGACGACGGAACACGCCTTTCTCAGCGCACGCCCGGCGACGGAATCGTGGTCAGCGCCCGCGCGCTCGGCAAGACGTTTGCGGGAAAGAACGCGACCGTCACCGCGCTTGCCTCGCTCGATCTGGACGTGCCCGCCGGAGCCATGACGGCCTTCGTGGGGCCGGACGGTGCGGGCAAGACCACCTTTCTGCGCATGATATGCGGCCTGCTTGCGCCTTCGAGCGGCACTCTCGCCGTGCTCGGTCGCGACGCCGCAAGGCAGAGTGCGGACATTCAGAGCCGCATCAGCTACATGCCGCAGAAGTTCGGTCTGTACGAAGACCTGAGCGTGATGGAAAACCTGAATCTCTACGCCGACCTGCACGGCGTGTCCGCCGAGACGCGGAAAACGCGCTTTTGCCGCCTGCTGGACATGACCGATCTTGCCCGCTTCACGGCGCGTCCCGCGGGCAAGCTCTCCGGCGGCATGAAGCAGAAGCTGGCCCTGGCCTGCACGCTGGTGCGCTCGCCGGAGCTGCTGCTGCTCGACGAACCTTCCGTGGGCGTGGATCCGCTTTCCCGGCGGGAGCTGTGGGCCATCATTGCCGGCATGGTGAAGGAGGAGAGGCTCTCCGTCATCGTGAGCACGGCCTACATGGACGAGGCCGAGCGCTGCGATCACGTGGTGGTTCTGCACGAAGGCAGGCTGCTGGCTCAGGGCACGCCGGAAGAACTGCGCCGACTGACCGCCGGGCTCTGCTTCGCCTCCGACGTTCCGCACGGCGTGAAGGCGCGCCGACTTCAGGCCTGGCTGCTCGATCAGCCCTCGCTCGTCATGGACGCCGTGCCCGAAGGCAGCCGCGTGCGCTTCGTGCTCTCGCCCGAATGCGGCAAAAACGGCATTCCGGAAGCGCTGCTTGCCCCTTCCGAAGGCGTGCTTCGCCTTCGGCCCGAAGACTGCCGCCCCGTCGCTCCCCGCCTCGAAGACAGCTTCATGTTTCTTCTCCGGCACAGGGACAACCCCGCGCCCGACGCTTCTTCCGACGCTGCCGTCGGCACAGGCTCCGGAACACCTGAACCGGATGCCGGAGCAGACCGACAGGGCGTCGGGTCAACGTCGCTCTCTTCCGGGGCAACGGCTTCCCCCGTCGACGCCTCTTCGCCGAACACTCCGGCAGGCGACGACGAACCCGTCATTGAAGTGCGCGACCTGGTGCGCAAATTCGGCGACTTCACCGCCGTGGCCAGCACGTCCTTTTCCGTGCGGCGCGGGGAGGTGTTCGGCCTGCTCGGGCCCAACGGCGCGGGCAAAACCACCACCTTCCGCATGCTCTGCGGTCTGCTGCCCGCCACCAGCGGCTATCTGCGCGTGGCCGGAGAAAATCTGCGCAAAGCCGCCGCGCACGCCCGCACCCGCGTGGGCTACGTTTCCCAGAAATTTTCCCTGTACGGCAATCTTTCCGTGCTGGAAAACCTGCGCTTCTTCGGCGGCGTGTACGGGCTCGGCCCCTTTGCCCTGCGCAGGCGCATCCGCGAAGTGCTGGAAGAATTCGACCTTGCCGGGCACGAACACGATTTGAGCGGCGCCATGCCGGGCGGCTTCAAGCAGCGTCTTTCCATGGCCGTGGGCATGCTGCACAAGCCGGAAATCCTTTTTCTTGACGAACCCACGAGCGGCATTGATCCGCTGGCACGCCGCGTGTTCTGGCGGCGCATCACCACGCTGTCGGACGAAGGCACCACCATCATCATCACCACGCACTTCATGGAGGAAGCCGAATACTGCGACCGCATGCTCATTCAGGACGCCGGACGGGTGCTCGCCCTCGGCACGCCGGACGAAGTGCGCGCGCAGGGCGGCAACTCCCCCACCATGGAAGAAGCCTTCATTCACATCGTGGAGCGCTCGCGGGCCGAACGCGCCGCAAAGGAGGGCTCATGAACGGATTCCTCCGCCGCCTGAAGGCGCTTACCATCAAGGAAATCAGGCAGATATCCAGAGATCCGAGCAGCATCATGATAGGCATCGCGCTGCCCATCATCCTGATTCTGATTTTCGGCTACGGCCTTTCTCTGGACGTGAAGAACGCGCCCGTGGCCGTGGTCATGGAAAAATCCACGCCGCTTGCGCGCGACGTGCTCGCCGGACTCAACGGCTCGGCCTATTTTTCGCCCCGCTACGCCGCCTCCATGCACGAGGCGGAAGTCATGCTCAAAAAACGCGAGGTGGACGCCATCATACGCACCGGCAGCGACTTCGACAGCCGCTTCGCCCGGGGGGACGCCGAGGTGCAGCTCATTCTGCACGGCGTGGATTCCACCACGGCCACGCTCATCGGTCAGTACGTCTCCGCGCTGCTCTCCCTGCACACGCAGATGAGTCTCGACCGGCAGGGAAAAAGCGCCCCGCAGCTTGCGGGCGTCGCCTCGGTGCAGAGCCGCATGTGGTTCAACGAGGCCGCCGACAGCACCTGGTACCTGGTGCCGGGGCTCATCGTCATCATCATGACTCTGGTGGGCGCGTTTCTCACGGCGCTCATCATGGCCAGAGAATGGGAACGCGGCACGCTGGAAGCCCTGTTCGTCTCGCCCGTGGGCCGCGCGGAAATTCTGCTCTCCAAGATCATTCCCTACTTCCTGCTCGGCATGGCCGGACTTCTGCTCTGCCTTGCGGCCGCGCGCTGGCTGTTTTCCGTGCCCATGCGCGGAAGCATGATCCTGTTTCTGCTCTGCTCCTCGCTGTATCTCATCGTGGCGCTCGGCATGGGACTGGCCATCTCCTCCGTGACGCGCAGTCAGTTTCTTTCCTGTCAGATTGCGCTCGTGGTGAGCTTTCTGCCCGCCATCATTCTTTCGGGCTTTCTCTTCGATCTGCGCAGCGTGCCCCTCGTGGCCCGCGTGGTGGGCAATATTCTGCCCGCCACCTACTACATGGAAATTCTGAAAACCCTGTTCCTCGCCGGAAACAACGCCTCCATTCTCCTGCGCGACTGTGCGGCCCTGCTCTTCTACGCCGTGCTCTTCATGGGAGTCGCCGTGCGCTTCACCCGCAAAAATCTGGACTAGCCATGCGCTTTCTTCTCCTGCTCCGAAGACTCCGCAGCCTCTGCATCAAAGAGCTGCTCATCATTCTCAAGGATCCGGCCAACCGGCTGGTGCTCATCGTGCCCGTGGTCATCCAGTCGTTCATCTTCGGCTACGCGGCCACCTACGACCTCAACTTCGTGCCCTACGTCGTGTGCGATCAGAGCCGCTCCCCCCTCTCCCGCGACCTCATCGCCCGCCTCGACGGTTCGGAAAAATTCTCCCGTCAGGCCACGCTCGACAGCACGGCCGAGGCCGAAAAATGGATCTACGACGGCAAGGCGCTGCTCGCCGTGCAGATAGGCAGCGACTTTGCCGACAAACTTCTCTCCGGCCAGAGTGCCGACATTCAGGTCATTCTCGACGGCCGCAATTCCACCACGGCCTCCATCGCGCAGGGCTACCTTGCCCAGATTGTGGAAGGCTGGAACGCCGCCCGCGGCATCAAATCCCCCGTGTCCATCGTCATGCGGGCATGGTTCAATCCGCAGCTCGAAACGCGCTGGAACATCATGCCCGGCATGCTGGCCTCGCTGAGCATCATTCAGATCATGCTGCTCGCCGCCCTTTCCGTGGCCAGAGAACGGGAACAGGGAACCTTCGATCAAATGCTGGTCACGCCGCTTTCGCCGTGGGAAATCCTCATCGGCAAGGCCATTCCGCCCATCGTGGTGGGACTCGCCCAGGCCGCGTTCATCCTCGTTATCTGCGTGCTCTGGTTTCACATTCCCTTTGCGGGAAGCTACGTCGATCTCTTTGTCGCCCTCGGCGTGTTCACCCTGAGCTGCGCCGGACTCGGTCTGTGCGTGTCCGCCATTTCCCTGAGCATGCAGCAGGCGCTCGTGTACTGCTTCGTCACGCTCCTGCCCATGATCCTGCTCTCCGGTCTGGCCACTCCCGTGAGCGCCATGCCAAAAGCCCTGCAGATCGCCACCTGCGCCAATCCGCTGCGCTTCGCCCTCGTGTGCGTGCGGAGCATCTATCTCGAAGGCTCCACGCTGGCCGACGTTGCGCAAAACTTCGTGCCCATGCTGGCCGTGGCCGCCGTCACGCTTCCGCTCGCGGGCTGGCTGTTCCGAAACCGGCTGAGCTGAGGCAAAAAAACAGAGTCCGCAAACGCTGAGACGGAAAAAGCGATCGCTCTCCAAAATGCCCGGAGCATGAAAAAGCGCGGCCGAAACGACCGCGCTCCATACTCGTGTGCAGCTCCACACATGCGTAATTCCGCTCAGCAAGCCCGGCCTGCTCTGTCCTTCAGACATCCGGTTCGTGCGCCCCTGAAAGTTACGGCCTGTTTGTGAACGTTTTCCCTCACGAACAGCGCTTCTGCGCTTCACGGCGCAACATCAGGGCCGAGCCTGCGGCCGCAGATCAGCGCTGCATGAGAGCGGCCATGTGATTGCAGGGGCCGTGCCCCTTGCCCGGCGCAAAGCTGTGACGAAGCGCCAGATTCAGAAACTCCTGCGCCTTTGTGACCGCCACTCGCAGCGGCATGCCGAGTGCGAGCTGCGCGGCAATGCCTGCGGAAAGCGTGCAGCCCGTGCCGTGACTGTTCTGCGTGTCCACATGCGGCTGACGAAGGGCCACGGGCTCGCACCCCTTTTCCAGCAGCCAGTCGGTCACGAAAACAGGATTGCCCTCGCAGTGACCGCCCTTCATGAGCACGGCCCGTGCGCCGCTCTTCAAAAGCCGCTCGCCCGCCTCAATGATGTCGTCCTCGGTTTTTATCGTCATGCAGGAAAAGAGTTCGGCCTCTGGACGGTTGGGCGTAAAGAGATCCGCTCGCGGCATGAGTCGCTCGCGCAGCGTAGCTATGCCCTCATCTTCCATGAGCTTGTGACCGCTCGTACTTACGCACACGGGATCCACCACCAGCGGAAAGGTCTGCGCGTCCAGAATGTCGGCCACCGCGTTGATGATGCCGGAATTGAACATCATCCCCGTCTTGGCCGCGTTCACGGGAAAGCCCTCCAGCACGGTGTTGAGCTGAAGCGCCACAAACTCGGGTTCCGGCGCATGAATGCCCGTCACCCCAAGGCCGTTCTGCGCGGTGAGCGCCGTAATCACGCTCATGCCGAACGTCCGCATCATGGTCATGGTCTTCAGATCGGCCTGTATGCCGGCTCCGCCGCCGGAATCGGACCCCGCAATGGTCAGAACATTCGGTATCTTCTGCATGAAACGCTCCTTTTTTCCTGCACTTTTCTTCCTGAGATGCACACAAAAGCCTTGCACCGTCAAGTTTCTCCCGCCGCCGAACCCCTAAAGTTCTTGATGGAACGCGTTTTTTTAGGTACAAGAAAACCTAATTCTATTTTTTCCCGAAAGGAGTCCGTGGATGCACCGTTTCAAATTCATTTCGGCCCTCCTTCTGGCGATGCTGCTTGTGCCGAGCATATGCCTCGCCGAAGGTCATTTCCAGCTGCCCAATGATCTTTCCATCATGTGGGTTGTGCCCTTTGTCTGCATGCTGCTTTCCATAGCCATCTGCCCCCTGGTGGTTCCTCATTTCTGGGAGCATCATTTCGGCAAGGTGGCCCTCTTCTGGGGACTGGCCTTCCTCGTTCCCTGCGCGCTCGTCTTCGGCTTCGGCAACGCCTTCTTCATCGCCGCCGAAAGCATCCTGCTTGAGTACGTGCCCTTCATTCTGCTGCTGCTCGCCCTCTTCACCGTGGCCGGCGGCATCCGCCTCAAGGGCACCCTCGTGGGCACTCCCATCGTGAACACCGCCATCCTGGCCGTGGGCACCATCCTCGCCAGCTGGATGGGCACCACCGGCGCCGCCATGCTTCTCATCCGTCCGCTGCTGCGCGCCAACGCCCACCGCAAATACCGCGTGCATCAGGTCGTGTTCTTCATCTTCCTCGTGGCCAACATCGGCGGCTCCCTCACTCCTCTGGGCGATCCGCCGCTGTTCCTCGGCTTCCTCAAGGGCGTGAGCTTCTTCTGGACCACCGTGCATCTCTTTATGAAGACGCTGCTGATCTCCGTCATCCTGCTCGCCCTCTACTTCGTCATCGACACCGTGCTCTTCAAGAAGGAAGGCAGCCCCGTTCCCGCCGACGCCGCCGGTTCCAAGGAAAAGCTCGGCTTTGAAGGCTGCATCAACTTCGTGTTCCTCGCCTGCATCGTGGCCAACACCCTCATCTCCGGTCAGTGGACCGGTCCCACCTTCCACATCTTCGGCGTTCCCATGGAACTGCAGAACGTCGTGCGCGACATCATGTACATCGTGATCGCCGTGGCTTCCTGGAAGGCTACCGACATGGGCTGCCGCACCCGCAACAACTTCACCTGGGCCCCCATTGAAGAAGTCGCCAAGCTGTTCATCGGCATCTTCCTCAGCATGATTCCCGCCATCGCCATCCTGAAGGCCGGCTCCGACGGCGCTCTCGCCGCCGTGGTGAACCTCACCACCGACGCCGAAGGTCATCACGTGACATCCATGTTCTTCTGGATGACCGGTCTGCTGTCCTCCTTCCTGGACAACGCTCCCACCTACCTCGTGTTCTTCAACACCGCAGGCGGCAACGCCGCGCAGCTCATGACCGACGGCGAAGTGCTGGCTGCCATTTCCGCCGGCGCGGTGTTCATGGGCGCCAACACCTACATCGGCAACGCGCCGAACTTCATGGTGAAGGCCATCTCCGAAGAACAGGGCGTCAAGATGCCCAGCTTCTTCGGCTACATGGCCTGGTCCGTCGGCATTCTCTGCCCGCTCTTCGCCCTCATCACCTTCCTGTTCTTCATGTAATCTCCGTCTGAACCTCGTCAAAGGGGCCGCGTCCATTCCGGGCGCGGCCCCTTTGGTACATAAAGACCTATTAAGGAAATTTTTGACAATAGGTATCACATCTAACTCATATAGACTATTATCCATTGATTTATTACGTACTTTTCTTGCCTGCATTGTTTGCATTTTACATTTTGATTGGCATTTTATCCCACAGGGATACCTTGCTGTAGAGATATTTTTCATATTATCTGGTTTTTTCTTTTCCCAAAAAGATTTTAATTCTATAAAGCAAAACAATTTTATTTTATATTTTACTAAAAGAATAAAACCATTGTATTATTGGTATATACTGGCATGCATATGTTATATTATATTTATATATAAACATTTTTCATTACATACTATATTAAATGCTCTTCTTTTATGGCCACAAATCGGCATTTCTTCGCCTTGGGGATGCGGTTCTTGGTGGTTTATCGGTGTGTATATATATGTATATATATTATATTTAGGACTTTTTTATTTACTAAGTAAACAACTTTCCGTTTTTATTACTGGAATTATTATATTTTTATGTATAGGTATATTATACCACCAGAGTCCAGTACACGGTCTCAATTTTACTAATGAGTTATTCATATTTGGCATGTCATTTGGCATGCTGAGAGGGTTCATAGCATTTGGCATAGGAATTTTACTAGGCGTTATAAATATAAATATTTCTCAGAAACGATCAATATTAATAAGTATTTTGTTTATATTATTACTATTATATATAATGACACATCCTGTAACTCCAATATATGATTTTTTGATATATCCTATATCTTTTATTGGAATTATGCATCTATATAATATAAAATTAAGATACAAATCATATATTATAAATAATATACCTCTTATTATGTATTTATTTCATATGATCATTATACAACTGATGTCATCAAATATTAAATCACTTTTTAATAAATATTTAATTCTTTATGTAATACTTGTCATATTTATATCATTATCTATTATCGTATTAAATATATTGGCTAAAAAATTATTATGTAATATTAAGTTTATTAATAAAATAATGGATTATATTATAAAATATTAATTTTTCATGGCTTTTGAAATATTTTAAACAAAAAAAATTATTCAATATATACTAATTGTAAAATTATTTTTATAATTCATAGTAATAACATTTTATATTTTATATAAATTTATCATTGCTTATAAGCGATATACATATTATATTTTTTATTTTCTTATCTGCTTAAAGATCACACAGAGCTCCCATATGGACCTATAAGACTTCTACCAGCCGCGCCCGGCAAGATCATATACTGGACATCTGCATCACTGTTGCCGGCGGTCCGCAAGCCGGCTTCCGGTATACGGGATGCTCAACCGTTCTCCGAGTTTATCCTCACCAGCTGATGCCTGATGTATTCAGTTATCTTTGTCGTGTTCTTACCACTGTGTCGACATAGTAACCTCGGCACCAGAACTCCCGATTGCGATATTTGAATTCAGCTTACCGAACTGCTTATATATCATCTGGCTGCTCTTTCCTTCAAATATCCAATGAACGCCGATACCTCATCTTGGGCGGCATCTCAAGCAACATAATGGATATGGTCGGGACAACATTCCTCTTCTACTATGCTCACGCTCTTCCGCGCACATGATTTCCGTAATATTTCTCCTATGGCCCTTTTCCTCTCACCATGAAAAAACTGTCGGCGATATTTTGGTGCAACGCCACGTGATATTTGAAGTTCCATTTCGTATGCACTAACTTCTTTGCCTCACCCTTTGTGACCTCCTTTTGATTTGCTTATGAGCGCAGTTGCCAGACCACACCCCTTTCTTAGCAAATCAAAAGGAGTAGTTATAACTTACGCATAACTATAAGTTTTCGGCCCCCACCCCAGCTGTTTTTCTTTTAACCAAAAAAGCCCCCTTTCCGAAAAGGAAAGAGGGCCCGGGCTCACGCCCAAAACTCGCGGATGCGCGCCTTACGCTTCGGGATCGAAGTCTTCAGGGAAGTCGGCGTTGGTGTACACGTTCTGCACGTCGTCGAGCTCTTCCAGCGCGTCGGTGATGCGCATGAGCTTCTGCGCGGTGTCGGCGTCCACGGGAACCAGCACGCGGGGAACCATGGCAAGCTGCGCTTCCATCATTTCCACGCCCTGACCTTCCAGGGTTTCGCGAACGGTGTTGAAATCAGCCATGGCGGTGCGCACTTCCCAGGTGTCGTCGTTGTCCTGCACGTCGTCGGCGCCGGCTTCGAGCACCATGTTCATCACGGTCTCTTCATCCGGATACTTTTCCTTGTCCAGGGTGATCACACCCAGGTGATCGAACTGGAACGCCACGGAACCGCTTTCGCCCATGGCTCCGCCGTACTTCGTGAACACGTGACGCACTTCGGCCACGGTGCGGTTCTTGTTGTCGGTGGCAGTTTCCACAATGATGGCCACGCCGCCCGCGCCGTAGCCTTCGTACATGATTTCGGTGATGTCGCCGCCCGCGTCCTGACCGGTGCCCTTGCGGATGGCGGCTTCAATCTTGTCCTTGGGCAGGTTCACGGCCTTGGCGGCGGCGATGGCGGAACGCAGACGGGCATTGCCGGCAGGGTCCCCACCGCTCTTGGCGGCGATGATGATTTCCTTGGCGGCCTTGGTGAATGCCTTGCCTCGCTTGGCGTCCTGAGCACCCTTGCGAAGTCTGATGTTTGCCCATTTGTTATGTCCCGACATGTAAGCCTCCGAAACAGAAAAATGTTTATCCCTGAACAGGGCCCTTGAACCCCATGCCGACTTCAAAAATTTCCTTGCTTTCGGCGCGGGAGCTCTTGGGTTTGAATGTTTTTACCGTGGCAAAGCGCGCGCGGAGCGCCTTTGCCAGTTCCTGAAAATCCGGCCCCATGAATATCTTGGCGATGAAGCCGCCGCCCGGCTTCAGATAGCGGTCGGCCACCTCCACGGCTTCCAGACACAGCTCCAGAGAACGGGCCTGATCGGTGAACTTCGTTCCCGTTGTGCGCGGGGCCATATCGCTGATGACCATGTCGAACGGCCCCTTTTCTTCGAGAAGAGCCTCGAACTCGGGCGTGCGTTCAAAAACGTTTTCCTGCAGGAAGGTCACGTTCGGGGGAAAGGTCGTATCGGTGCTCTGCAGATCGCAGGAAAGCACGAGACCTTTCTGACCCACGCGCTCCGCGGCGTACAGAGACCACGAACCGGGAGCCGCGCCGAGATCGAGCACCTTCATGCCGGGCCTGAAAAGGCGGAAAGCCCTGTCCATCTCCTTGAGCTTGTAAACGGAGCGGGCAGGGTAATGTTCCTCTTTGGCCTTAAGAAAATAATAATCGCGATATACTTTCATGGCTGCTCGGGACTGTGTACCGTATTTCCTGGCGGTCGCCAAGTAAATTCCGGGCGGAAATTTTTTGCGGGAAATCTTGTATCACAAACCTTTTTTCTTTTCCAGTCTCTTGACGGGGCTTTTCCCGGCAGGACAAGACGGATTTCAGACTCATGGAAACGGCCGGCGAGTCGCCCCGCCCGGGCCGCACGCAAAATTTGGACTTGACTTCTTATCGAGAATAATTATTGTTTATTTGATGCCGCGAAAAACATTTCGCGCAAGCCAACCATCTTCTACCAGGAGAATGAGTCATGCCTGCAAGATATGAAGTATACCAGTGCAAACATTGTGGAAATATTGTTGAAGTGCTGCATGGCGGCGCTGCCCCCCTCATCTGCTGCGGCGAACCCATGAAGCTTCTGCGCGAAGGCTCTACCGACGGCGCCAGCGAAAAGCACGTCCCCGTCATTGAAAAGACCGAAAACGGCTACAAGGTGAAGGTCGGTTCTGCCGCGCATCCCATGGCCGAAGATCACTACATCGAATGGATCGAACTTCTGGCCGACGGCGTTTCCCACATTGCCTTCCTGAACCCCGGCGACGCTCCCGAAGCCGAATTCTGCGTGAAGGCCGACAAGGTCACCGCCCGCGAATTCTGCAACAAGCACGGCCTCTGGAAGGCCGAATATCAGGGCTGATCGACCATGAAGAAGTACATCTGCAACGTCTGCGGCTACGAATACGATCCCGCCAAGGGCGATCCCGATTCCGGCATCGCTCCCGGCACCGCCTTTGAAGACATCCCCGAAGACTGGGTCTGCCCCGTCTGCGGCGCTTCCAAGGCCGACTTCGAGGCCGTGGAAGGCGAAGAGCCCAAGGCCGAAAAGGGCGAGAAGGACATGTCCATGTGGCAGTGCCAGGTAGGCAACTGCGGCTACATCTACCGCCCCGAAAAGGGCGACCGCAAGGGCAAGATTCCCGCCGGAACCCCGTTTGAAGACCTGCCCGACGACTGGCACTGCCCCGTCTGCGGCGCAAGCAAGAAAATGTTCAAAAAGCTCGCCTAGCGGGCAAAGAGAAGCATTATGGTTCACTGCAAAACTTCCGCGAGCGCCTGCGCGGAGCAGACCATGCTCGGCGCCGGCGTCAGGTTTGAACGCATACGCCGCATCACCGGCTATCTGGTCGGCACGCTCGACCGCTTCAACGACGGCAAGCGCGCGGAAGAACACGACAGGGTCAAACACTGCAACATGGAAAACTGGCGCTGAGCCGCTCTCAAGGAGACACACCGATGGAAAAGTACATCTGCAACGTCTGCGGTTACGAATACGATCCCGCCAAGGGCGATCCCGATTCCGGCATCGCTCCCGGCACCGCCTTTGAAGACATCCCCGAAGACTGGGTCTGCCCCGTCTGCGGCGCTTCCAAGGCCGACTTTGAAGCCGCGTAATTGCTGACAAGATTGTCCGCGGGCAGCCTTCTTCGGAAGGCTTCCCGCTTTTTTTGTTTTACCCCGCCGAGGAAATCATGAGACCTGTTGAACTGAAAAAGGATATTTACTGGGTCGGCGCCGTCGATTTCGACATCCGCAACTTCCATCACTACAGCCGCTCCCCCGAGGGCAGCACCTACAACGCCTATCTCGTGTGCGACGAAAAGAAGGTGCTCTTCGACACCGTGAACGCTCACGAATTTGAAACCCTGGCCAAGCACATTGCCGAAATCACGGATCCCGAGAGCATCGACTACATCGTGTGCAACCACCTTGAACAGGATCACTCCGGCGCGCTTCCCCGCATCGTGAAGCTCTGCAAGCCCGAAAAGATCTTCTGCTCGGCCATGGGCTACAAGTCCATGACCAATATTTATAATACCGAAGGGTGGCCCATCGAAGTGGTCAAGGACGGCCAGCGCCTGAACATCGGCAAGCGCAACGTCACCTTCCTCGAAACCCGCATGCTGCACTGGCCCGACAGCATGGTGTCCTACCTCGAAGAAGACAAGGTGCTCTTCAGCAACGACGCCTTCGGTCAGAACATCGCGAGCTCCTACCGCTTCGCCGACGAATGCGACCGCCACCAGCTTCATGAATCCATGAAGCGCTACTACTACAACATCGTGCTGCCCTACTCGCCCCAGGTGCTCAAGACCCTGAAACGCGTCACCGATCTCGGTCTGCAGTTCGACATCATCGCTCCCGATCACGGTCTCATCTACCGCACGCCCGAAGACGTGAAGTTCGTCATCGACTCCTACCTCGAATTTGCCCAGCAGAAGCCCAAGAAGCGCGCCGTCATCGCCTACGAAAGCATGTGGAACGGCACCGCCAAGATGGCTGAAGCCGTGGCCGACGGTCTGGAACAGGAAAACGTGCCCTACGTGCTCATCAACCTGCAGACCTGCCACTGCAGCGACGTGATGACCGAACTTGCCGACAGCGGCGCGCTCATTCTCGGTTCCGCCACGCGCAACAACATGCCCATGGTGAACATGATGGCCTGCCTCGCCCATGTGAAGGGCCTGCGTCCGCAGAACCTCGTGGGCGCCACCTTCGGCACCTACGGCTGGTCCGGCGAAGCTCCCAAGATGATGGCCGACGCCCTTGCCGACATGAAGGTCGAACTCGTGGGCGAACCGCTCAAGTGCTATTTCAACCCCAAGAAGGAAGATCTTGAGAAGAGCCGCGAACTCGGCGTCGCCGTGGCCCGCGCCCTCAAGGAAAAGTGCGGGGACTAACCGCCTGAAACCTTAATCGCCCGGGCGCTTCCGTTCTCGCGGAAGCGTTCGGGCGACATGGCCGATTACGGCAGAGACTCGTCCTTCCTACGTCGCCGACGAGCACCAAGGAGCAAATCATGGATCTTATCCTCCTCTCCCGCCTTCAGTTCGCCATGACCGTGTTCTTCCACTTCATCTTCGTGCCGCTCACCCTGGGCCTTTCCGTGCTGCTCGCCATCATGGAAACCCTGTACGTGCGCACCGGAGACGAAGACTACAAGAGAATGGTCAAATTCTGGGGCAAACTCTTCCTCATCAACTTTGTTCTGGGCGTGGTCACGGGCATCACGCTTGAGTTCCAGTTCGGCACCAACTGGTCCCGCTACTCCGCCTACGTGGGCGACATCTTCGGCTCTCTGCTGGCCATTGAAGCCACGGTGGCCTTCTTCCTCGAATCCACCTTCGTGGCCGTGTGGACCTTCGGCTGGGAACGCGTGAGCAAGAAGGTTCACTGCTTCGCCATCTGGATGGTCGCCATCGCCGGCAACATTTCCGCCCTGTGGATCATTCTCGCCAACGGCTTCATGCAGCATCCCGTGGGCTACGTCATCCGCAACGGCCGCGCGGAACTCGACGACTTTCTTGCCGTGGTCACCAATCCCTACGCCTGGGGCGAATATTTCCACACCGTTTCCTCCGCCTGGATGCTCGGCGGCTTCTTCGTGCTCGGCGTAGCCGCATGGCATCTCGCCCGCAAGAATGAAACCTCCCTGTTCACCAAGGCCGTGCGCGTGGCCGCTCCCTTCACGCTCGTCATGGCTCTGCTCGTCGGCCTCGCCGGCCATCAGCAGGGCATGAACGTAGCCGAATATCAGCCCGCCAAGATGGCCGCCATGGAATCCCACTGGACCACCCAGACCAGAGCTCCCATGTACCTCATTGCCTGGCCCGATCAGGAAAACGGCCGCAACCTTGTTGAAGCGCTGCCCATTCCCGGCCTCATGAGCTTCATCGCCTTCAACGACGTGAACGCCGAAGTCAAGGGCCTCAGCGACATTGCCAAGGAAGACATTCCGCCGGTGCTGCCCACCTTCCTGTCGTTCCGCATCATGGTGGGCCTCGGCTGCCTGTTCATTCTCGTGGCCGCCTGGGCCTGGTGGCGGCGCAAGGATCTGGCCGCCGACACGCGCCTTGCCAAAATTCTGCCCTGGATGATTCCGCTGCCCTACATCACCATCATGCTCGGCTGGACCGTGGCCGAAGTGGGCCGTCAGCCCTGGATCGTGTACAATCTCATGCGCACCTCGGACGCCGTGTCCCCCGTGCCCACGAGTTCCGTGCTCATTTCCGTCATCGCCTTCCTTGTGATCTACACGCTGCTCGGTCTCATCGACATCTGGCTGCTGTATTCCAACTCCCGCAAGGGTCCCGAACCTGTCAAAGCCGCTGAGGAGGCGTAACATGGAAACGATCTGGTTCTTCCTCTGGACGCTTTTGTGGGCCGTGTACTTCATTCTCGACGGCTTCGACCTCGGCATGGGCACCCTCATGCCCTTCGTGGCCTCCAACGATCATGAGCGCCGCGTCATCTACAACGCGCAGGGCCCCTACTGGGACGGCAACGAAGTGTGGCTCATCACCGCCGGCGGCGTGACCTTCGCCGCCTTCCCCAACGCCTACGCCGTCATGTTCAGCGCGCTCTACGCTCCCCTGCTCATCCTGCTGTTCTGCCTCATCTTCCGCGCCGTGGCCTTTGAATTCCGCGGCAAGGGCGATTCCTGCACCTGGATCTTCAGCTGGGATGTGTGCATGACCCTCGGCAGCTTCCTGCCCGCGCTTCTGCTCGGCGTGGCCTTCGCCAACCTGTTCATGGGCATCCCCATCGACGAAAACGGCGTGTACCACGGCAACATCCTGAAGCTCCTCAATCCCTACGGCCTGGCCGGCGGCGTGCTCTTCGTGGTGATGTTCTGCTATCACGGCGCGCTCTGGCTGGAACTCAAGTCCGAAGGCAATCTCCAGGCGAAGGCCCTCAAGGCCGCCCGCGTGCTCTGGCCCGTTCTGCTCGCCCTGGTGCTGCTCTTCCTGGCCCTCACCGGCCACTTCACCGAAAGCTTCACCCGCCTTGCGCAGCATCCCGCCGCCTACGCGGCCCTCGCCCTGGCCGTCATCGGCCTCGTGGGCAGCCGCCTCGCCCTCAACAACTGCACCCTCGTCGCCTGGCTGTGCAGCGCCCTGTTCATTCTCGGCCTGACCTTCTTCGGCGTGTTCGGCATGTATCCCGGCATCATTCTTTCCAGCATTGATCCGGCCTACAGCATCACCGTGTTCAACGCCGCCTCCAGCCCCCTCACCCTGAAGATCATGCTCACCGTCACGCTCTGCGCCGTGCCCGTGGTGCTCCTCTACCAGGCCTGGGTGTACTGGACCTTCGCCCACAAGGTGACCAAGGAAGTGCTCAAGGACGAACATTCCTACTAACGGAAAGACGTTCTTCCGCTGTTTCGGGGCCGACGTGCAATCTGCGCGCCGGCCCTTTTCTTACCCGGAAACGTCCTGCTCCGAACAGACGGACTTTCCGGCGTCCTTCGGCACAGGCGCAGAACAAAAAAGATCCGCTTTCCGACTCGACCGAAGAAAACATAGCGGAAAGGTAGGAATTTTTATTCCGTCGCCCCTTTCCGGCCTTGCCAAGACAAGACAAAAGGTTATCGTAAGTAACAGGCCCAAGCGGCCACATCACCAAAAGCGAGGACACCATGTCAGCACCCAGTGAAGACGCGCCCAAACCCAACCTTCAGGTCGCCGCCCGCGTGGAAGAGCTTCTCCGGGAACAGCTTGAGGAAATGGGCGTGAACCCCCGCAAGCTGAAGCCCGAGGAAATCGCCGCCAACATGACCTGTCACATCGCGCCGGACAACAGCATGACGTACCTGTGGAAAAACGAGCCCATACTCCACGTCACGCCCGAAAAGCGCGAACACGACGGCGAAACCTCCGTTCTCTGGCGCATGTTCACCAAGGACGACATTCCCTCCCTCCCAGATCATTCGTGAGGCGTCTATGAATATTCTCGATACCATCGGGCACACGCCGCTCATCTATCTGAACCGCGTGTCCGCAGAACTTCCGGCTAAAATCTTCGTCAAATACGAAGCCCGCAACCCCGGCGGCTCCATCAAGGACAGAGCCGCGCTCGGCTACGTGCGCGCCGCCATCCGCGAAGGCGCGCTGGCTCCCGGCGGCACCGTGGTGGAAGCCACCAGCGGCAACCTCGGCATCGGCCTTGCCGTGGTGTGCGGCAAAATGAATCTGCGTCTCATCCTCACCATGCCCGCCTCGGCGAGCAGGGAACGCATCGCCCTGCTCCGCGCCATGGGCGCGGAAGTCGTGCTCACCCCGGCCGAAGAAGGCATGCAGGGCGCGCAGAACAAGGTGGAGGAACTGCTCGCCTCCATTCCCGGAGCCTACCGTCCCAACCAGTTCAGCAATCCCGTGGGGCCGCGCGTTCACTACTCCACCACCGGCGTGGAAATTCTGGAAGACTGCCGCAAGGAAGGCTTCGTGCCGCAGGCCTTCGTGGCCGGCATCGGTTCGGGCGCCACGCTCATGGGCGTCAGCCTCCGGCTCAAGGAAGCCAATCCCTCCATCCGCTGCTTTGCCGTGGAACCCGCGGAATCGCCGGTGCTCTCCGAAGGCCGCAGCGGTCCGCACGGCATTCAGGGCATCGGCGCGAACTTCGTGCCCGAAGTGTTCGACCGCTCTCTCGCGGACGGCATTCTCACGGTGAGCACCGAAGACGCCATGGAAACGGCCCGCATGCTCATGGCCCGCGAATCCATGAGCTGCGGCATCACCTCGGGCGCCAACGTGCGCGCCGCCATGAATCTGGCACAGCTTCCCGAATTTGCGGGAAAACATATTGTCACCGTCGCCCCCGACACCGGGGAACGGTATCTCTCCACTCCTCTCTTTTCCAAGGAATAAGCGTTCATGACCCCCTGCCATCCCGCTCCAGACATGGAACTGGCCCTCTCCCGCATGCGCGAACTCGATGAAGTGACCGAAGCGCTCTGCCGTCCGGAATCGCTTGCCACCGTGCTCAATGCCAAAGACTGCTCCACGCCCCTGCCCTCCCAGGAGGTGCTCAAGGAATTGATGGAGCGCCTCAAGGCCGTGCTCTTCCCCGGCTACTTCGGCCCTTCCCACGTGCACAGGGAATCCCTGCGCTACCACATCGCCGCCAATCTCGATTCCATCTTCCGCCTGCTCAGCGAACAGATCCGCAGAGGCGGCTGCTTCGCCTGCGCCGACTATGTGAACGACTGCCGCGGCTGCGACGTGGCTTCCAAGGAAATGGCCATGAAGTTCATGCAGCGCATTCCCGCCATCCGCGACATGCTGGCCCAGGACGCCCGCGCCGCCTACGAAGGCGATCCCGCCGCCACGAGCCCCGGCGAAACGGTGTTCTGCTACCCCTCCATGCTCACCATGATCCATCACCGCATCGCCCACGAACTCTATAAGCTGAACGTGCCCATCATTCCCCGCATCATCGGAGAAATGGCCCATTCCCGCACGGGCATCGACATTCATCCCGGCGCGCAGATCGGCGAAAACTTCTTCATCGATCACGGCACCGGCGTGGTCATCGGCGAAACCTGCATCATCGGCAAGGGCTGCCGCCTCTATCAGGGCGTGACGCTCGGCGCGCTTTCCTTCTCCAAAAACGCGGACGGCACGCTCGTCAAGGGCATTCCCCGCCACCCCATTCTCGAAGACAACGTCACCGTGTATGCCGGAGCCTCCATTCTCGGCCGCATCACCATAGGCAAGGGCTCGGTCATCGGAGGCAACGTGTGGCTCACCCACAGCGTGCCCGAAGGCAGCCGCATCGTGCAGAGCGGCCCCAAGGCCAAGCCCGGAGAAAGCCTCACGGGCAAGTGCGAAAAACCTCACGCTTCCGAAGAAAAGAAGCACGACTGACAACGCGAGGGGTCCGGCAAAAGCCGGGCCCCTCGATCGGTTAATGCGGGGGTACGGTCAAGGCATGAGGCGCGGCAAGCGCCCCGCCTTCAAAAACGGGTGTTCGTTTCCCGGGCGTCCCGCAGGAGCTCTCCGCCTTTCCGCGCTCTCTTCCTGCCGAAAAAACACGCCTTTCCGGGCAGGCCCCTGAAATTCTGTCATGTTCCCGTCACACTTTCGGGCCATACTGCCGCAAGCAAAGGAGCAGTTTCATGACAGCAGACATCCTTCACGTCGCCGTGGCCGGCGGCGGAAGCTGGGGCACGGCCCTCGCCCATGTGCTGGCCTCGGCCGGACACGACGTCACCATCGTTCTCCGCGACCCCGCCGCAGCGCGCGCCGTCAACGAACGGCACGAAAATCCGCGCTATCTGCCCGGCAAGGCGCTGCATCCCGGCGTGAAGGCATCCCTGTCGCCGGACGCAATACGCTGCTGCAATCTGCTCGTGCTGGCCGTGCCGTGCCAGCATCAGCGGGCCTGGCTGGCCTCCATGCGGCCCGTGATTGCCGAGCGCTGCGTCATCGTCAACGCTTCCAAGGGGCTGGAAAACGGCACCTGCCTCACCATGAGCCGCGTGGTCATGGAAGAACTCTCCGCCCTCTCTCCCCGCTACGCCGTGCTTTCCGGCCCGTCGTTTGCGGCGGAAGTCATGGACGGTCAGCCCACGGCCGTGGTGCTCGGCTGCGAAAACGACGCCCTCGGCGCGCGACTCCGGGAAATCTTTTCCACGCCCTTTTTCCGCTGCTATTCCAGCTCCGACGTCACGGGCGTGGAAATGGGCGGTGCGCTCAAGAACGTCATGGCCATTGCCGCAGGCATCGGCGACGGGCTCGGCTTCGGCTCCAACGCCCGCGCCGCGCTCATCACGCGCGGGCTCGCGGAACTCTCCCGACTCGGCACGGCCATGGGAGCCCGACCCCTCACCTTCATGGGCCTTTCCGGCCTCGGCGATCTTGTGCTGACCTGCACGGGCGGACTCTCCCGCAACCGTCAGGTGGGCATCCGCCTCGGCAAGGGAGAAAAGCTCGACGACATCGTCGCCTCGCTCGGCATGGTGGCCGAAGGCGTGAAAACCGCCTCTGCCGCCCGCGCGCTGGCAACAAAGCTGAACGTGTCCGCGCCGGTCACCGAAGCCATGTGCCGGGTGCTCTACGAAAACGCCGATCCGGCGGCGGCCGTGCGCGAACTGATGGAACGCCCCCTCAAGGAAGAGCTGGCCTGACGGCGCGCCCCGGGCCGCTGCCCCGAAGCCTCGAAAATTCCTCCCTGAGCATCCGCAAAACGCTCCCGCCGACGCTCGGGCGCTGCGCTCCGGGCAGGCTGCTCTTTGAACAGGGATTTTTCTTTCACGCGCCGGGCGGCTGCGCTCTTGCGCAGACTGCCTTCTGAATCCGGCGTCACCCTGCGCTCTCCCAGGCGACGCACCATTCCGCGACAGGACAAAAAAAACGCGCGGCGGCTCGGGAAAAGCCGCATCCGACATGCCCTCCCCCTCCGTGACGCAGCATGCCGTTGACGGCCGCCCAGATCTGCGCAAGACGGTGATGCCCCTCGGACGCGGAAGGCCGACGCCTTCCGTTATGCTCCCCGTTCCCAAGTAAATGCTGCCCTGCGGACGCAAAAGGCCGCCCTTCCCCGGAGAAACGCTCCGCAGGAGAAGGAAGGGCGACCCGGCAGGCCATGCGCGGCTCCGGAACCAGCGCAAAACGCGTCCGCGCTACTCCCGGCCCGAACGGGCGTTCTTCAGTCTTGTGATGTTGCGGTGCGGCGGCTCGCCGAACAGACGCTTGTATTCCCTGTTGAACTGTGTGGGGCTCTCATAGCCCACGGCCAGTCCAGCGCTGGCCGCGTCCACCCGTTCCGAAAGCATGAGCCGCTGCGCTTCAAAAAGACGCAGCCTTTTGTGAAACTGCAGCGGACTCAGACTCGTCACTTCCTTGAAATGCCGATGGAAGGTGGACGTCGCCATGTTCACGCGGCGGGCGAGCTCCTCCACTTGCAGCGGCGAACGATAATTGTCCCGCAGCCAGGTGACGGCCTGCGCAATCTGCATGCTTTGCGAGCCCAGCGTGTGGAAACGGCGCAGAAACTCGCCCTGCGGGCCGATGAGCATGCGGTAGTAGATCTCCCGTATGATCATGGGCGCGAGCACGGCAATCTGTTCGGGCTTGTCCAGAAGTTCCGCCAGACGCAGAAAGGCGTCGAGCACGGAAACGTCCACGTCGGCCACCGACACGCCCTTCATGCCGCCTTCTCCGCACGATCCCGGAGTCGGAGGCACTTCGGCGGCCAGCCGCGCCAGCAGAAATTTGTCCACTTCCAGCGAAAGACACAGAAACGGCGCTTCCTCCGTGCCGTCCATGACGTAGAAGGAGCTCGGCACGTCCACGCCGACCACCAGACACTGTCCTTCGCCGTACACGTATTCCTCCGTGCCGATGACCGATTTCTTCCGCCCCTGGAGCATGACCCCGATGCACGGATGATACAGACTGTTTTCCAGCACGTCGTGCGCCAGCCGCCGGGACAACGACAAGCCGGGAATCTCCGTCTGCCGGTAGCCCGGCTCCGGCATGTGACGCAGCACCAGCGCCTTGAGACGGTCGTTGATTCGCTTCCATTCTCCCATACGCACCTCCATGCCGCGCGCACCATCATTTCCAGACTCCGCGCGGCGCTCTCCGGAAAGAATATCCGCCATACTACCCCCGCGCCGCCGTCTCACCTAGATACGATTCCCCTTTTTTCTTGCCCGATTCTCTCATTGCGGCACAGAAAAGTCCATTTTCGACAAACGCCGCGTTTTCGACTACAAGGACATGTCTCTGCAACATCAATAAGGCTCTCATCATGGAACTTTCCCTGCTCGTCATCGTTGTTTTGTGCCTGTTCTTCTTTGTCGCCGGATTTGTGGATTCCGTGGCCGGAGGCGGCGGACTCATTTCCACCCCGGCCATGCTTCTGTGCGGTCTGCCGCCGCACACCGCCCTCGGCACCGGAAAGTTCGCCAGCACTCTCGGCTCCCTCACCTCGCTGTGGACCTTCGCCCGCAATCATCTCGTGGTGCTGCGCATCGCGCCCGCAGGCTTCGTTTCCGCCTTCGTCGGCGGCATGGCCGGCTCCGGCCTCGCCATGCACGTAGACAGCGCCATGCTCGGCAAGCTGCTCATCTTCCTGCTGCCCGTGGGAATGGTCATTTCCCTGTTCTCGGGAAAACTCGTCAGCGAAGAAGGCGAACTGCCGGAAAAGCATCTCTGGCTGCGCGTCATCCTCATGGGATTTTTCATAGGCGCGTATGACGGATTCTTCGGACCAGGCACGGGCAGCTTCTTCATCATCGCGCAGCATCTCGTGCTGCGCATGGGCCTCGTGCGCGCCTCGGCCACCGCCAAAGTGTTCAATCTCGCATCCAATGCCGGAGCCTTCGCCGTGTTCGCTTCCGGCGGCGTGGCCCTGTATTCTCTGGGCATTCCCTGCGCCGTGGCCAACATTCTCGGCAATCAGCTCGGCACGCATCTGGCCATCCGCATCGGCACCCGCATGGTGAGAAACTTCCTCTACGTCACCCTCTGCCTCCTGCTCGCTTCGCTCATCTACCGCTTCTTCATCGCGTAACGCCCCCGGCCGCAATATCCCTCTGGACACCGCTCCTGAATGATGGCATTCTCTTAACAAGAATATTTCCTATCAACCTAAAGGAGCCCCATGCTCTTCATCGAGAAATGCAAGGAAGCCGTGATCTCGGTCGTGCCGATCGTGATTCTGGTTCTCCTTCTTCATCTGACAGTTGCGCCCCTCGGCGACGCCCTGCCGAGATTTCTCGCGGGTGCAGTGCTCTTCATCATCGGCCTCGGCCTGTTTCTGGTGGGCGCGGACATCGGCGTGCTTCCCGTGGGCCAGAAGGTGGGCTCCACGCTCACCGGCAAACGCAATCTTGCCCTCATGCTGGCCGTGGGCTTCGTGGTGGGCTTCATCATCACCGTGGCCGAACCCGACGTTCAGGTGCTGGCCGCGCAGGTCACGGGCGTGGCTCCGGTCATCGCTCCCATGGCGCTCGTGTGCATCATTGCCGCGGGCGTGGGATTCTTCGTGGCCGTGGCCATGGGACGCATCATCTTTCAGCTTCCTCTCAAGCTGCTGCTGTTTCTCTGCTACGCCGCGGTGTTTCTCTGCGCCGCCTTCACGCCCGATCTCTTTCTCGGCATAGGATTCGACGCAGGCGGAGCCACCACGGGCCCCATGACGGTGCCGTTCATCATGGCGCTCGGCGTGGGCGTGGCCGCCGTGCGCGGCGGAAGCGGGGCAGGGGACGACAGCTTCGGCTTCGTGGGTCTGGCCTCGGTGGGGCCCATTCTCGCCGTGCTCATGCTCGGGCTGTTCGCCACCCCCGCCTCGCCGGAAACGGCCGCAGCCGCACAGGAAACCCAGCTCGGACTCGCAGCCCATTTTCTGCGCCTTCTGCCCGAAGTCACGCACGAAGTGGCCATGGCTCTCGGCCCGCTCGCCGTGCTCTTTCTGCTGTTCCGGCTCTTTCTCATCAGGCTTTCCCGCCGCCAGACGCTGCGCATGGTCATGGGCCTTGTCTATACGTTCTTCGGCGTCATTCTGTTCTTCCTCGGCGTGAAGGGCGGCTTCATGCCCGCAGGCGACGCGCTCGGCGCGCTGCTCTCCGCGCCGGAACACCGCTTCTGGCTCATTCCCGTGGCGCTGGTGCTCGGGGCCGTTGTGGTGTGCGCCGAACCCGCCGTGTGGATTCTCACCGAACAGGTGGAACAGGTTTCCGGCGGCGCCATCCGCCGCATGCTCATGCTTGCGGCCCTTTCCGCCGGCGTGTCCCTGGCCGTGGGCATTGCCATGTTCCGGGTAATCTCGGGAACGAGTCTCTGGTTCTTCCTCATTCCCGGCTACGCCGCGGCCATGCTGCTCATGCGCTTCTGCCCGCGCATGTTCACGGCCATCGCCTTCGATTCCGGCGGCGTGGCTTCCGGCCCCATGGCCTCCACGTTCATTCTCGCCTTCATGCTCGGCGTATCCAAGGGCGTGGGCGGCAATCCCGCCGTGGACGCCTTCGGATGCATCGCCATGATCGCCATGACGCCGCTCATCGCCATTCAGCTTCTGGGCATCGTTTTCAGCCGCAAGACGGGAGACCGCGCATGACCACCCAGCTCAACGAACAGGCAGGCAAACTGCTCATTGCCGTCATCGAAAAACACAAGTGCGACGCCGCCATGGCCGCGGCCAGAAAAGCCGGAGCCCCGGGCGGCACCGTGCTCATGGGACGCGGCACGGCCCAGAGCAAATGGCTGCGCATTCTCGGGCTGGACGACGTGGAAAAGGAACTGCTCTACACCCTGCTGCCCGCCTCGCTGGTCCGCCCCGTGATGAACGCCATACGCAACGCCCCGGCGCTCTCCAGAACAAGAGGCATACTCTTCACCATCGACGTGCTCGAAGCCTTCCGGCGTCACGATTCCACGCCCGCCGCGCCTTCCCAGACTCAGGAGGACACCATGTCTGACAACAGCCCGGAACAGTCCGGCTACGAACTTCTCTCCGTCATCGTCAACCACGGCAGCGCCGATCAGGTCATGGACGCGGCCAGAAGCGCCGGCGCCACGGGCGGCACGGTCATCCACGCGCGCGGAACGGCCCGTCCGGACGACGCCTCCTTCTTCGGCATCACCATCGTGCCGGAAAAGGAACTCGTCATGATCCTTGCGCCGAAGGACAAAAGCGCCCGCATCATGGAAAGCGTCAAGGCGGAATTCAAAGACGCCGAACCCGGTTCCGGCATCGCCTTCCGCACGGCCGTGGAATCCTTCGACATGCTGGGCTCGTCCCGGCGATGACCCCGCCGACGACTTTCACCGAACATGATCCCCGTCGCTTTTCCGTGGCGGGGATTTTTCTTTACCGCTCCCCTCGGCCCGATAAAAAGCGCTCCGTTGACAGTCCCGGACGTTTCTTTTATTTAAGTGATTACTTAATTAAAACTTCGGAAGCCGCCGCGCTTCTGCCTCGCTTCCGAACAACGCGCCGATTTTCATGGACAACGATCTGCTTTACCGCGCCCTTGCCGACGACACGAGGCGCAGGCTCATTCGTCTGCTGCTGAGCGGCAGCTGCTGCGTTTCCGCCCTCGCCGCCCGCCTGAACATCAGCGAAAGCGCCGTATCCCAGCACGTCGGCCTTCTGCGCCGCGCGGGTCTGCTTGATGGAACAAGACGCGGACGCTTCATGCACTACGCCGTCAACCGGCAGCGCCTGCTCGATCTGGCCCGGGAACTGGAAGCGCTCGCCGCAACGCTCCCTGCCGACAAGGCGGACGAAGCCGCTCCCCGCCCCTCCCTTTGCGACGAATCCATGCGCCGCCGCTGTCACGGAGCAGGCAAACTCCGCACGCTGCCCATGGCTCCGCCAACCGTCGAGGAACATTGACATGTCCACCGCAGCCCTCTACTTCGTCACCTTGATTCTGCTCGCGCTCTCCTTCCGAAAAGACAGAAAAAAAACGCGTCAGGCGCTCGTCAAGGCCTGGAAATCCTTTGAAAACATTCTGCCCCAGTTTCTGGCCATCCTGGTGCTCATAGGCCTCATGCTCGCCGTGCTCGACAAAGAGCTCATCACCCGTCTTCTGGGCGCGGAATCCGGAGCTCTCGGCATGGCCATCGCCGCACTGATCGGTTCCGTCACGCTCATTCCGGGCTTCATCGCCTTTCCGCTGGCGGCCTCGCTTCTTTCTTCCGGCGCAGGCTACGGGCAGACGGCCATGTTCCTCACCACGCTCATGATGGTGGGCATCGTCACTCTGCCGCTGGAAGGCACCTTCTTCGGCAAACGTCTGGCCCTGATGCGCAATGCGCTGGCCTTTTTCTACGCCGTCGTTTCCTCCGTCGTGCTGGGGGCGCTGCTGTGATTACCGCCGTTCTCCGCCGCTACCGCATGTTTCTGGCGCTTTTCGCCTTCAACGTCGCGCTGCTCTTCCTTGAACCCGCCGTCGGGAAAAAAGCTCTGGCCCTGACCGGAGACAACGTGCTTGAAATGCTCTCCTTTCTGCCGCCCATCTTCGTGCTGCTCGGCCTTCTGGACGTGTGGGTGGACAGAGAAACCATGATGAAATACATGGGCGAAGGCTCCGGCGCGCGGGGCATGCTGCTCGCCTTTATTCTCGGCTCCGCCGCGGCGGGCCCCCTCTACGCCGCCTTTCCCATGGCCGCGGTCATGATGAAAAAGGGCGCGAGCATGCGCAACGTGTTCATCTTCATCGGGGCCTGGTCCACCACGAAAATCCCGCTCATTCTCTTTGAAAGCGCCACGCTCGGCTTCCGCTTCATGGCCATGCGCCTTGTCTTCAACATTGTGGGCATCTTCCTCATCGCCCTCATTCTGGAACGCGAGGCCAGGCGGCATCCCGTTCCCCTCCCCGCGGAACCATCCTCCGAGCCCGGCAGGCATTGACGCTCCTTCGCCTCTCCTCTATGCTTCCGGCAATCTCGTGCGGGCGGGCCGTCCGCCGTCCGGCCCGAAACGCGCCTCTTTTCGGCGTCCTTCCCAAACGCCACGCGGCACAAATCTCAGGCGGAGCATCATGCGCGGCAGACTCGTCTATGTCATGGGAGCCTCCGGCGCGGGCAAGGACAGCCTTATCCGCGAAATGCTCCGCCGTTTCCGCGGGCTTCCGCTGGCCGCGGTCAGGCGTCACATCACCCGCCCCGCCTTCTCCGAAGGCGAGCGGCACATCGCCGTTTCCCGCGAGCGCTTTGAAGAGCTGGCCGCCGCAGGACGCTTTTCCCTGCACTGGACAAGTCACGGCCACCGCTACGGCATTTCCGTCCATGCGGATCTCGCCCTCGCCCGCGGCGTTTCCCTGCTCGTCAACGGCTCCCGCGCGGCCTTTGCCGAGGCCGTGCGCCGCTATCCCGATCTGGTTCCCGTGCTCGTGACCGCAAAGCCGCATCTTCTTCGCGAACGCCTGCTGGCCCGGGGACGGGAATCCGGCGCTGCGCTGGAAGAGCGTCTCGCCGGAGCGCTGCTCGCCCTGCCCGATCTCGATGCCCTGCCCTGGATACGCATAGACAATTCCGGTCATCTTCACGAAGCGGCGGCTCTTCTGGAGCAGGAACTCCGATCGAAGCTCCCGCTGCCAGGCCAGAACAGGCACTGCGGACAAAGCTCTTCTCCCGCCTGAACGCACGCCGGCGCGGTTCTCCGTTCGGCTCTCATCATCGCGTTTTCACAACTTTTCGCGACATGCAGCGCCGTATTTCCGCATCCCCGCTTGACAAAAAACAACGCCTTGTCTATTTCAAAAATAAGTTTTCGAGTCGGTCCGGCTACAGCTCTGCCATGCCGTTCCGACCTGAGTTTCTGCTCACAGGGTGGTTCTGGAAACGGGGCCGCCTCCCGTATGCCCTTCGGGGTTGGAAAGAAAACGCTGCGCTTGTTCCATGCCCGGAAACGTTCCGCATCATGGTTCTGGTGTTTTCGTATGTGAGCAACACCGGAATCGCGCCTTTGCGCGGCATGGAGAATCCCATGAAAAGATTTCCCCTCTTCCTCTGTGTTGCGGCCGTCCTCATTCTTTCTCTGCCCTGCGCGGCGCAGGCCGCCAGAGCCCTGCACGTCTATTGCGGGGCAGGCATGACAAAACCTTTCGGGGAAATAGCCGCCGCCTTCACCAAAAAAACGAAGGTGAACATGGAAGTCACCTACGCCAACGCCGGTCAGATACAGTCGCAGATCAACACCGCCCGGGAAGGCGACCTCTTCATTGCCGGCGCTGCGGAAGAACTGAAGCCCATAGAAAAATACGTCTCCGCAAGACGCGATCTCGTCAAGCACATTCCCGTGCTGGCCGTAGCCAGGGGCAATCCCAAGAACATCAGGGGAGTGAAGGATCTCGGCAGAAGTGATCTTCGCGTGGTGCTCGGCGACGCCAAGGCGACGCCCATAGGCAAAATTGCGGACAAGGCCCTTGCCGACGCCGGTCTCGCCGGCAAGGTGAACGTGGTCAGCCGCGGCGTGACGGCGCCTTCCATCTTCAACGCCCTGAACGTGGGAGAATGCGATGCCGTCATCGTGTGGAAGGAAAACGTTTCTCCGGCCATGGACATCGTGCCCGACCCGGTCATGGACGCCTACGTAAAAACCATTCCCGCAGCCTCGCTTTCCGTTTCCGACGATCCCGAAGGACAAAAGCTGTTCCTCGATTTTCTGAACTCCGGGGAAGCTCACGCCATCTGGGAAAAATACGGCTACGTCGTGCTGAACTGACGTTCCCAAAGGCCGTCTGCCCGAATCAGACGGCCTTTTCCTCCCTTTTCCGCGTTGCTCCGCCGACGCGCAGGCTCCGTCCGCGCCATGAAACAGAAGCTTTCCCTCTTTGACGGCGCAAGCCTTCTCATCGCCTTTCTGACCGTGCTCTTCCTTACGGCGTCCATCTGCACCATAGTCGTGGGAGGTCTGCCCTTTCTGCCCGCGGCCTTTCGTTCCGAGGAAGTGCTCTTTTCCATCCGACTCAGCCTCGTCACCTCCACGCTGTCCACGCTGCTCTGCTTTCTGGTGGGCATTCCCTGCGCCTATGCGCTGGCGCGATGCCGCATGCCGCTGCGCAACTTCTGCCGCATCGTGCTGGAACTTCCCCTCTCCCTGCCCTATCTCGTGCTCGGCCTCTGTCTGCTCATGATGTTTTCCTCCGAAGCCGGCAGACTGCTCAAGAACTTCGGCATCCGCGTCATCTTTGAACCGGCGGGCATAGTCATGGCGCAGTGGCTGGTGAACATTCCCTTCGTCGTGCGGCTCATGCGCACGGCGCTGGAAGAACTGGACGGCAGACTGGAATTCATTGCCGGAACGCTGGGCGCTTCCCGCTGGCAGCGGTTCTGCACCATCACCCTGCCCATGTGCCGCAATGCCATACTCATGGCCGCCATTCTCACGTGGTCCCGGGCCATAGGAGAGTTCGGCGCCACGCTCATGCTCGTGGGCGTGACCCGCATGAAAACGGAAACACTCCCGGCCAGCATCTACCTCAACATCAGCACCGGCGACAACGGCATGGCCATGGCCGCGGCCATCATTCTGCTGGGCATTTCCGGCGCGGCGCTCATGCTCTCCACGCTGCTGCAGCACCGCGCGGCCAGCCGCATGGAGGGAGCGGTCAGACCATGATTCCGCTTGCTTTCGACCGCTTCTGCCTCACCCGGGGCAGCATGCGCATTCAGGACATATCCTTTGAACTCGGCGAACGGGAAATCTTTGCCATCCTCGGCCGCACAGGCGCGGGAAAAACCCTGCTTCTCGAATCGGCCGCCGGATTCTATGCACCGGAAAGCGGCAACATTCTGCTCTACGGAACGCCCGTGCAGAGCATTCCTCTCACCGAACGCCGCATAGGCTTCGTGTATCAGGACTACGCGCTCTTTCCGCACATGACCGTGGAAGGAAACATTGCCTACGGCCTTCGGGTGCGCCGCGCGCCGCGCGCCGAACAGAAAGAAAAAACAAGGGCCATAGCCGAACTGCTCGGCATCGGGCATGTGCTGAAAAACTATCCGCAAACGCTGAGCGGGGGCGAACGACAACGCGTGGCCCTGGCCAGAGCCCTGGTGCTCAAGCCCCGACTGCTGCTGCTCGACGAACCGTTCTCCTCGCTCGATCCTTCCACAAAGCAGCGGCTTTACGGGGAAACAGCACGCATTCCACAGAAATTCGACTGCGCCGTGCTCTTTGTGACCCATGACTTCCGGGAAGCGCAAATGCTGGCTTCCCGCATAGGCATCATGGCAGAGGGCAGAATGCTCTGCATTCGCCGATCAGAGGATCTCTTCGCCCGCAGCAGCAATACGGAACTCAACACCTTTCTCGGTCTGGAGGACGCATGACAGCCCAGGAACTCTATCGTCGTCTCAAACAGGAACTCGAACGGATTGTCCGGCTTCATCATCTGAATGAAAGCCCCATCATGCTGAAAAGCCGCGGTCTTTCCCCGGAAGAAGCCATAGGCAACACCAGGCGCAAGGACTATCCCATTCTTGCAGGCAAGGAAATCATGCTTCAGGCGCAGTTCGGTTCCGCCCTCGGTCAGGCGTTCACAGACGCGCCCTCGGACTTCTGCGGCACGCTGGACGACGTGCTGGCCCTTGATCCGGAAAACGACCCGCACAGCCGAGGACTTCTCGTGGCCACGCTGAACGCCGTCATGCGCCACACCGGCGACATCGATCACACCGTTCACTGCCGCAACGACGATCTCGAACTCTGCGCCGAAGCCTGCGCCGCGCATATCCGTGAACACTTCGGAGCGCCGCGCATCACGCTGATAGGCTATCAGCCCGCCCTCACGGCCCGCCTCTCCCGGGAATTTCCCCTGCGGGTGCTGGACATGAATCCCCGCTTCGTAGGCGACGTAAAGTCCGGAGTGACCATTGAACACGGTGAAACAGGCTACCGCAGCGCCGTGCTTGAATGGTCGGAACTTGTGCTCTGCACGGGCAGCACGCTCTGCAACGGCACCTTCGTCAACTTTGTGGGCATCGGCAGACCGGTCATATTTTTCGGCATTTCCGGGGCTGCCGCGGCCCGCATTCTTCATCTTCCCCGCTTCTGCCCGAAATCCTCCTGACGCCTTCTCCGCCTGCCGCTCCGAACGCGCCGTCGGAACAAGGGCGCGAAGCGCTTGCGCCCTCACGCCTGACGTCCTATCCTGAAAGAGCCGGGATCTGATGAGTCCGGCTCTTTTTTGCGTCTGAAAAGTCAGGCTCCGGCCTTTTCATGGACGCTCAAGCCCCGTGAAAAGAGGCCGCGCTTCCCCCCGTGCGCAGGAGGCATGCGACGCCTTTTCCCCCTGAACGCCCCTTCCGCCGCGAACCTCCGCATTCCCGGTAGGAAACATCGGAAAATTTTTCAGAATCCGCAAAAAATTTTTCCGATGTAAGGAGCGTGTAAGTTTCCGATGCTTTACTGTCCTCAAGTGGAAAAGGCAACAACGAAAAATCAAAACATATACTCTACGGAGGCTTTCTTATGACCATGCATCCCGCTCTCCTGAACGACCGTCGTTCTTCCGATTCTTCCCGCAAGTCCCGTCTTCCTCTGGCTCTCGCCGCGGCCCTTGCCCTCAGCCTCACCCTCGGCGTTTCCGGCGCTCTTGCCAAGGGTCCCGACGGAGGCTACATGCAGGGAGGAGGCTACACCGGCCCCGGCCCCGCCCTCAGCACCGTGAAGCAGGCCAAGGACATGCGCGACGACACCCCCGTCACGCTCAGAGGCCACATCATCCGTCACCTCGGCGACGAACGCTACGTGTTTGAAGACCAGACCGGCACCATCAACGTGGAAATCGATCACAAGCGCTGGAGAGGCCAGAACGTGGGTCCCAACGACCTCGTGGAAATCTCCGGCGAAGTGGAAAAGGACTGGCGTGAGCTGGAAATCGACGTCAAGAGCATCGTGAAGAAGTAACAGTCACGCGGCGCGCTCCGCCAAAGGAGCGCGCCGGAAACCCAAGGAGCACCATGCGCGTTCTTCTCATCGAGGATGACATTCTCATAGGCAACGGACTCAAAATGGGCCTGCCCGCCATGGGCTTTGCCGTGGACTGGTTCAAGGAAGGACAGCTCGGCATGAAGGCTCTTGCCTCGGCGGAATACGACGCCGTCATTCTCGATCTCGGGCTCCCCGGCATGGACGGACTCGACATTCTGAAAACGTGGCGAGCGTCGGGACAGGACGTGCCGGTGCTCGTGCTCACCGCGCGGGACGCCATCAGTCAGCGCGTGGAAGGACTCAATCTCGGCGCGGACGACTATCTCGGCAAGCCCTTTGATCTGGACGAGGTGGCCGCCAGACTGCGCGCTCTCGTGCGTCGCAGGCACGGCGTTTCCTCGCCGCAGCTTGTCCACGGCGCGGTCAGCTTCGATCCGCTCACGCGCACGGTTTCGCTGAACGGACAGCCCGTGGCCCTGGGGCAGAAGGAAGTCATGCTCGTGGAGCTGCTCCTGCTCAACAAGCACAGCGTGCTTTCCCGCAGCGCCATTGAAGAAAAACTCTATCCCTGGGGCGAGGAAGTCAGCAGCAATTCCGTGGAAGTGCTGGTGCACCGCCTGCGCCGCAAGCTGGGGTCGGGCTTCATCAAAACCGTGCATTCCGTGGGCTACACCCTGGGAGACGCCTCATGACACCTCCTGAACATGTGGAAACGCGTTTCGGCAAGGTCGGAAGTTTCTGCCGCCGCATCGCTTCGGCGACGGGACAAAAAGCTTCCGACTTTTTTGTTCGCGGCCTCCGGCTGACCGACAGACTCTGGAACCGCATTCTTTCCCTGCCCGTCAGCCGCAAGAGCCTGCGACTGCGGCTGAGCCTGTTCTTTTCGCTGTTCATGCTCACGGCGTGGCTGGCCGCCGCCCTGTTCAGCTGGCATACGTGCCGCAGCTACATCAATGAATTTTTCGACTCCCAGCAGATGCTCGTGGCGCGAACGCTGGCCGTGGCCGATTTCACGCGCGCGCCGGACGAGCTGCCCCACATCGGCGACATGCTGCCGGGAGTCAAGAAAAAGGGCATCGGCAAGCTTGAAGACGAAGCCATCGCCTTCGCCATTTTCTCTCCTGAAGGCGAACGCCTTCTCTCCGACGGTCAGAAAGGCCGACGTTTCCCGTTTGAAGGCTCGCGCCGGGGCTTCGTCAACGAACCGCTGATCCATGACGACGATATCTGGCGCATTCTGTGGATGGATTCCAGCGACGGGCGCCACGTCATCGCCGTGGGACAGGAAGAGGAATACCGCAGCGACATGGCGCTCGAAATGCTGGAAGGTCAGATTCTGCCGTGGCTGATTCTTCTGCCCGTGCTTCTGGCCGGGCTCTTCGTTCTGCTCACGAGGGAGCTTGCACCCCTGCGCAGCATGGCCGCGGCGCTGCGTTCCCGCGATCCGGAAGACACCTCGGCGCTTGATCTGAGCCGCATGCCCTCCGAAGCCCTGCCCATGGCGGAATCGCTGAACGGCTTTTTCGCCCGCACCAAGGACATGCTGACAAGGGAGCGCTCCTTCATTTCCGACGCCGCGCACGAACTGCGCACGCCCCTCGCCGGACTCCGCATTCAGGCGCAGGTGGCGGCCCAGCCCGGCATGGCGGCCGAAACAAGAATGGAGGCGCTCTCCTTCCTGCGTCAGGGCATAGACCGCTGCTCCCGCCTCATCGATCAGCTTCTCGCCCTCTCCCGGCTCGAAGCCTCGCACATGCCCGGCTCCAGTCCCTCGCCGAGAGACCTTGCGCTCTCCCACGTGGTCTGGAGCGAACTTCTGGCGGACTATCTGCCGTCCTACCGATCGCGGCTCGAATCCTCAAATCTGCGGCTCGAATCGCAGCTCTCCTCGCTCAACGCCGGAGTTCAGGGCAACGCCGCCCTGCTCTCCATGCTTCTGCGCAATCTTCTGGAAAACGCCGCCGCCTACACGCCGAGCGGCGGCCTCATCCGCGTGACGCTGGAACACGACCGCCTCACCGTGCAGAACGACTGCGCCTCTCTGCCGGAAGAATACGTGGCGAGGCTCGGCGAACGCTTTTTCCGCCCGCCCGGACAGGAAAAATCCGGCAGCGGCCTCGGCATCTCCATTGTGCGGCGCATTGCGTCCATCCACGGTTTCCGGCTGAACATCAGCATGGAAAAAGACGCCGTCGGCTTTTCTCCCTGCTCCTTCAAGGCCGAACTGCGCTGGTAGCCCGCCCTGCGGTTGCGCCTGCCGGGCAGCAAAAAACGGTCGTCGGCCTGCACGAAAATAAAAAACACCGGCGTGATTTCCCGAAACAGGGAACTCGCGCCGGTGGCGTCAACGAAGATCTGCGCCGTTACGGCATGGGCATCAGGCGGAATCCGACCCGAGGAACCGTTTTCAGAATCGGTTTGTTCCGAAGCTCCAGATTGCTCCGCAAAATATGAATGTAGGTGCGCAGCGCGTCGCTGTTGGGCGGCGTGTCGCCGTAGAGCGCGCTTTGAAGCTCGCTGCGCGTCACCACGTTGGGAGCGGCCTTCATCAGCCGGGCCAGCAGGGTGAAGGCCATGGGCGGCAGGTGCAGACTTCTGCCGTCGCAGGTGACGGTGTGCGCCTGCGAATCCAGCTCAATGCCCGCCCAGCTCAGCTTCATCGAGGAAAAATGCGCCTTGGCCAGACGTATGGACGCCAGCACCCGCGCTTCCAGTTCCAGCAGATGCAGCGGACTGGTCACGATGTCGTCGGCCCCGCTGTTCAGATACATGGGCAGGTTTTCCAGCGTATTCTCCGGCGCGAGCAGAATGATGGGACAGCTCACGTTTTCCAGCCGCAGACAGGTGTACAGGGGAATGCCGTTCTGATCGCTGAAGCGCGCGTCGAGAATGAGCGCGTCGTACGAGAAGGTTTTCAGGCAGTTGCGCACCTCGTCGCTGTCCGCGGCGCTGTCGAGCTGATAGCCCATAGGCTCCAGGTACGCGAAAATATTCTTCATTATCGACGCATCGGAAACGCCGACAAGCAGATGAAGGTCGGGGACGGAAAGCTGTTTTTTTAGGCTGTACAGCATGGAGCAGCTCCCTGATCGGCTATGATATGAAAAAAAGGAGGAGGCTGCCGAAAAAAAACTGACCGGTCTATGCAGGAACACGCTGCTGACAATTCGTACTCAAGGCAGGTCTGTGGCTGAAATATTAGGCTATGGTCTGATATTCGTCAAGATTTCCGAAGTCGACACAGGCAACAATCCTGAAAAGGCATGTTTCTTGTCCGCAATTTTGGAACAGTCATAAAAAAAACAGCGTGACTTGCAAAGAGCTTCAACAGATGTCGCACATGGATTCCGGCGATATTACCCCGCCTGCGCGATGCAAATAGCCGCCGGCACGTTCTCCACGCGGAGAAAAACAGGCTCCGCGCCCGGTGGGGCGTTCATCCGCCGCTCGCCGCCTCAGAGAGAAAAAGCCGCTTCGCCCGGAGTCGCGACATCGCACCGGCATCGAGTAGAAAAAACGGGAGGGAATACACATTCCCTCCCGCACCATACTCCATCCGGGCGGACTACGTCCGCGTCGGATTAGAACTTGTAGGCAAAGCTGAGAGCGGTGCTCCAGCCGTCCTTGCCGATCTTCTTGCCTTCGGCCCATTCGCTGTGATCAGCGCGATCGTAATCGGTGATCATGTAGGCGAGTTCGAGGCAGGCGGTCAGGTTCTTGTAGATCTTGTAGGTATTGGCCAGGTTGAATTCAACCACGGTGTCGGAGGTGGTCATGTATTCCCAGGGAGAGAGTTCACTGGCCCAGACGTTGTCTTTGTTGGTACCCTTGAACATGGTCACGGTGAACTTGTGGTTCAGGTTTTCCATGAAGGAAACGTCTTCCACGCCGACCTGCACGCCCCAGGTGCCCGCTATGTTGTGACGGGTGGTGGTGTCGTACAGCGCGAATTCGCCGGAGCTGTAGCCGATGGTGGGATGGAAGCGGCCGTTGAAGGTGGGAATCCAGTCCTGACGGGCGTACTGCACGTTACGATCGTCGCCGGAACCGTACCAGGCGCCCACAATGGGCGTGCCGTAGGCGGTCTTGTAGGAAGCCTTGCCCTGAACGTACCAGCCTTCGCGATCCTTCAGAGATTCGGTGCCGAAGGAGTCTGCCTTGCCGGTGGTCTTGTCGGTGTAGCTGAACAGGCCGTCGCCTTCGTAGTTGATGAAGCCGTAAGCGCCGGAGAGCTTCAGCACGAAGGGATCAAAATAGGTCAGCATGGCGGAAGCGCCAGCCCAGAAGGCGTTGCCGTCGGAGGAGAGCACGCCGAGTTCGTCGTTGGGGCCGCCGGCGCCGGCATAGTTGGCGTCGGTGGAAGCGCCGATGTTCGCGCCCTTGTCGAGAGCGGCGTACATCACATAGGGCGTGAAGGAGAAGCCGTCGAACTTGAAGGCCGCAGCCAAGGAGAAGAAGTCGGACTTCTGAGATTTGTCGGTGTCGTAATCCACGCCGCCGGCGCCCTTGGCGGGAGCGTAGGCGCCGCGCACCCAGAAGGCGGTCAGATCAAGCCAGTCGGCCACGGGAGAGGTCACGACTACGCCGTCGCGGCCCTGCCAGCCGGGATGCATGATGGCGTTCTTGCCGAAGGCGTCTTCAGGCAGACCGATGAGCTGACGGCCCATGCGCACCTTGACGTCGGTCTGGGGAATCATCCAGTCCACATAAGCCTGACGCATGCCGATTCTGGTGCTGTTGCCGGAAGTATCCGCGCCCCAGTCGTAGATACCGGTGCTGTTCGGGCTGGTGCCGACCTGAACCTGGAAGTAACCGGAGAGGTCTTCGCTGGCGGTAAGGGTCATGCCGAGACGCAGACGCTGACCGGCGTTGTCGAAGTTGTCGCCGGTGGCGACGCGTTCGCCGAGAGCAAAGTTGAAGAGATATTCACCGTCCATCTTCATATCGACGGCGGAAGCCGGAGCGGTCGCAGCAAAAACCATGCCGGCGGCCAGAAGAAGCGTAGTCAGCTTTTTCATGATAGTCATTCCTCTGAAAAAAAAGTGGTTGACGCAAGTATGGAAAATCCCTCTTTTTCCATGGAACGACCCTGCAACAGGCGATGATAAGAATTTGTTAATAAATCATGAACAATTCAGGAATAAATCACGACAACTCCTTGCTTTCATTGAAATAAAAAAATTTTTACAGCATAATTTCCATGACTGCGGCCAAAGCCTTCTGCGCCGTCTCTTCGTTTCTCCGCCCTCACGCCGACGGCCGGAAGCCGCGTTCAGGCACCGCGACGCCTGCAAGCGTCTCTCAGGCAGCTCAGACGCCTTTCGTGAAGCGGCCGCCGCTCACGCCCGAACTCTTTTCCGGGCGGCAACGCCGACGAAAAAGGCCGCCCCCGAAGGAGCGGCCCCAAAGCATCGAAAAAGCTTGCGCTAGACGCGCACGCCGAGGCTCTTCACCACGAACGACGCAATCTTTTCGCGTTCCTTGTCCACTTCGCCGTCCTGAAGCGTACGGTCGGCCTTGCGGAAGGTCAGGCGGCAGGTGATGTGACGATCAGCGCCTTCCTTGGGTTCGTACACGTCCAGAAGCTCCACGCTCTCCATGAGATTCGTCTTCGCGCCGCGAACGGCGGAGAGCACGGCGTCCACATGCATGGCGCGGGGCGCAATGAACGTGATGTCGCGGCGCACGGCCGGATACACCGGCAGCGGCTGGAACACGGTTTTTGCGCCCTGCGAGGCCTCACGCAGGTAATCCATGTCGAGATCGGCGTACCACACGGCCTTGCGGGCCAGATAGGCGTCGGCCAGCGCGGGCTTGAGGCGGCCGATCACGCCGACCACCGTGCCGTCGGGCATGGTCATCTGCACGGCGGGGGCAAGGTAGGGATGCGATTCCTGCATGGCAAACACGGGCACGGGCAGATGCAGGAAGCCGAAAAGCTTTTCCACAATACCCTTCAGATCCACGTAGTCCAGATCCTCGTCCTTGTGGGCCCAGGCTTCGTCGTAGCGGGAGCCGTAGAGCACCATGGCAAGGTGACGCACTTCCTTCACCGTGGTGTCGCTGGACGGATCCAGGGTGAAGGCTTCCGCCACTTCAAAGAGGCGGACGCCCGCCGCGCCCTGCGCGATGTTGTGACGCACGTTCTGGAACAGACCGGGAGCAAGTTCGGTGCGCAGCACGTCCTGCTCGGCGGTGAGCGGGTTCATGATGTTCACGCGGCCTTCGGCGGGCAGACCGAGGAAGTCGAGATCCTTGTTGCCCACGAAGCTGTAGTTCACGGCTTCGTTGAGGCCGAGGCCTGCGGCCCAGTTCTTCACGCGCATCATGAAGGCATGACGGCTTTCCGGCGCGCCGAAGGAGGAAAGGGTCTGCGGAATGGAGGGCAGCGTTTCGCCGAGGTTGTCCACGCCCTTGAAGATGGCCACTTCCTCAATGAGATCGGCTTCGCGGGTGAGGTCGTAGCGCCAGCCGGGAGTCTTCACGCTCCACTCGTCGCCCGCGCTGCGGTCCACGGTGCAGCCGAGGCTCTCCAGCGTCTGCGCGCAGAAATCGTCGGTAAGTTCCACGCCGAGCAGATCTTCGGCGCGGCTGCGGCGGAAACGCACCACCGGAGCCTGCCAGGGATTCGGCGTGCATTCGCACACGCCGCGACACACTTCGGCTCCGGAAAGTTCGGCCATGAGCGCGGCCGCGCGGTCCAGCGCAAACGACATGTTGGTGGGATCCACGCCGCGTTCGTAGCGGTAGGAAGCCTCGCTGGTCAGGCCGAGGCGACGGGCCGTCACGCGGATGGAGCTCGGACGGAACACCGCGCATTCCAGGAACACGCTCTCGCTCTCGTCGGTGATTTCGGTTTCCAGGCCGCCCATGACGCCGGCAAGCGCCACCGGCTTTTCGGCGTCGCAGATGAGGCCGTCGCCGGCCTTGAGCAGACGCTCCTGCCCGTCGAGGGTGGTGAGCTTTTCGCCGTCCACGGCCGGGCGCACGATGATGCGGCCGCCCGCCAGCTTGTTGTGGTCAAAGGCGTGCAGGGGCTGGCCCAGTTCCATGAGAATGTAGTTGGTCACGTCCACAAGGTTGGAGATGGCGCGAACGCCGACGCCGTGCAGGCGATAGCGCATCCAGGCCGGAGAGGGCTTGACCTTCGCGCCCTTGATGATGCGGCCCATGTAGGAGGGGCAGAGACCGCCGTCCTTCACCTCGACCGGCACGGCATGGCTCATGTCCTCGCCCTTCTCTTCCAGATGGAAGGAAGGCATGGTCACGGGCAGGTGCAGGTACGCGCCCACAAGACGGGCGAAGCCGTACACGGAAAGGCAGTCGGCACGGTTAGGCGTAATGCTGATGTCGAGCACTTCCTTGTCCAGCTCGTAGGCGTCCACGAACTTTTCGCCGGGCATGACCTTGCGGCCGGATCTGTTTTCTTCGGGCAGCACGAGAATGCCGGAATGATCGTCGGCAAGACCGAGCTCGCGTTCGGAGCAGATCATGCCGAACGAGGGCACGCCGCGCAGCTTGGCCTTCTTCATGACCAGGCCGCCGGGAAGCGTCGAACCCACGGGAGCCACGACCACGAGCTGACCGGCCGCCACGTTGGGCGCGCCGCACACGATGTTGAGGGGCTCTTCCACGCCCACGTCCACGGTGCAGACATGCAGGTGATCGGAATCGGGATGCGCTTCGCAGGTGAGCACGCGGCCGGTCACCACGCCTTCGATTTCCGCGTAGGGATGCACCACTTCTTCCAGTTCGAGGCCGAGCATGGTGAGCATTTCGCCCAGCTCTTCAGCCGTTCCGGTATACGGAACAAATTCCTTCAGCCAATTGAAACTCAGCAGCATATGTTTTTTCTCCTCAGAGGATGAAACCATTCTGGTCGTTCCGGATGCATCGCCCGCAAAGGCGGCGTTTCCGGCCCTCTTCCGCGGCCTGCGGCAGACAGCGCCCGGAGCATGCGCGGAAGACGGGAGCAGGGAAGGAACAAAAAGTCCTTCCCGACCGCATATTCCTTCCTCTACGCAGGGAACTGATGGAGGAAGCGCACGTCGTTTTCAAAGTTCATGCGCAGATCGGTAAGACCGTACTTCAGCATGGCGATGCGTTCCACGCCGAGGCCGAAGGCGAAGCCGGAAACCTCGTCGGGATTGTAGCCGACGGAGGCGAACACCGCCGGATCGACCATGCCGCTGCCGAGAATTTCAAGCCAGCCGGAGCCCTTGCACACGCGGCAGGGCTGACCGTTCACATGGCCGTGACCGCCGCACTGGGTGCAGGACATATCGACTTCCACGCTGGGCTCGGTGAAGGGGAAGAAGCTGGGACGGAAGCGCACGCGGGTCTTTTCGCCGAACACGGCGCGCACGAAGGCCGTGAGCGTGCCGCGAAGATCGGCCATGGTTACGTGCTTGTCCACGAGCAGGCCCTCTATCTGATGGAACATGGGGGTGTGGGTCACGTCGGAGTCGCGGCGGTACACCTTGCCTGGTCCGATGACGGCAAGCGGAGGCTTGCGGTTCATCATGGTGCGCACCTGCACGCAGGAGGTGTGGGTGCGCAGCAGCACCTTGTCGGTGATGTAGAGGGTGTCCTGCATGTCGCGGGCGGGATGTTCCGGCGGCATGTTGAGGGCTTCAAAGCAGTTGAAGTCGGTCTCCACCTCGGGGCCGCCGGCAATTTCGTAGCCCATGTGCTGGAACACGGAGCACACTTCCTGCATGGCCAGCGTGATGGGATGCAGGGAGCCGTTCCACAGGGTGCGGCCCGGCAGGCTGGGATCGAATCCGGCGAGGAAGGCGGCCTCCCGTTCCTGTTCCTGACGGGCGAGGCGGGCTTCAAAGAGTTCCACGAGGCGCTGCTTCACCGCGTTGGCGGCCTGACCGAAGGCCGGGCGCTGTTCGGGAGAGAGCTCGCGCATGTGCGACATGAGTTCGGCAAGCTGCCCCTTGCGGCCGAGAAAGTCCACGCGGGCCGCTTCCAGTTCCGCTTCAGACGAGATGCGGTTCAAGCGTTCATCGAGCTTGCCGACCAGTCCGTTCAATTGTTCAAGGAAATCCATGGCAAGGCCTTGTGGCAGGCTGCGCTCTGGGCGCGCCTGAAGGAAAGATATGAAAAAGGGGTGCAGAGCCAAGGCCCTGCACCCCCTGCGGGGAAAAACTCCCCAAAAAGCTTCATCTGGTGCCTCGGGCCGCAAGGGCCGCGGGCTGTTCCGAAATGGGAACTTACGCCAGCTTGGACTTGGCCAGTTCGACGATGGCGGCGAAGTCGGCCTTTTCGCGCACGGCGAGGTCGGCCAGCATCTTGCGGTTGATTTCCACGCCGGCGAGCTTCAGGCCGTTGACCAGGCGGGAATAGGACAGGCCGTTGATGCGGGCGCCGGCGTTGATGCGCTGGATCCACAGGCGGCGGAAGGCGCGCTTGCGGAGCTTGCGGCCTTCAAAGGCATAGTTCAGAGAACGTTCGACGGCTTCGCGGGCGATGCGATACAGACGGCTGCGGCCGCCGCGGAAGCCCTTGGCCATATCCAGATATTTCTTGTGCCGACGATGGGCAGCAAGACCTCTCTTTACACGCATGGAAAATCCTCCACATTCAGTCCCGCGAGGCGGAGATCAGGCCAGCGGGAGTTGAGCCGCAAGAGGCGGCGAAATTTGAAAATCTACGCGACCTGCACGGGCAGGACTTAGGCGTAGGGCATGAGGCGCTTGACGGCCTTCAGGTTCGCGCTGTCCACGAGAGCACCCTTGCCCAGACGGGCACGACGCTTGGCATCCTTCTTGGTGAGGATGTGGCGCAGGTTCTGACGACGACGGCGGAACTTGCCGCTGCCGGTGGTGCTGAAACGCTTGGCGGCGGAACGGCTGGTCTTGATCTTGGGCATAACCAACTCCTTAGTATTCGCGACGCGCCGAATACAACGCGCGCGATTTGGGCATCAGAAAGAACCGACTATGCAACATTTTCGCATAATCCGCAAGTAAAAAATGGGGCCCGAAGCGCGAACGACAACGCTCCGCGCGCTCTGCCGGTTCCTTCCGGGAACGGAAGCATCTTCCGTTCATCGCGGTTTCCCGCGAAAATTCCTCCGGCGCGACGGAACCAAACGTCCGCCGCGCCGGGTATGAACTACTTCTTGGGAAGAGGAATGAGCAGCATCTGAAGGGTGCGGCCTTCGGCGCTGGGAGCCTGTTCGACCTTGCCCACATCGGCGGTGTCGGCGATGATCTTGGTCAGAATGGATTCGCCGCGGTCCTTGTGCACGATTTCGCGTCCGCGGAAGAACACGGTCACCTTGCAGCGATCCCCGTCTCCGAGGAAGCGGCGAATGTGGCGCAGCTTGGTTTCGTAGTCATGATCGTCGGTCTTGGGACGAACCTTGATTTCCTTGATCTGCACTACGGTCTGGTTGCGTTTGGCTTCCTTCTTCTTCTGCTGCTGTTCGTACTTGAACTTGCCGAAGTCCATGATGCGGCACACGGGCGGTTCCGCGTTGGCGGCCACTTCCACGAGGTCGTAGCCGGCCTCATGGGCCATGGCGATAGCATCGGAACAGGGAAGAATGCCGACCTGTTCACCTTCCGGACCAATCACCCGTACTTCACGGGCACGAATCTGCTCGTTGCGGCGCACGCCGTCCTGAGGCACGTCGCGGCGAGGTCTCATGTTAGGCGAAGCTATAGCTCATACCTCCACGTTTGAACGGTTCCTCACTGTCCGCCTTGATCATGGCGATCACGTCCTCCACGGAGCGGAAGCCGATGTTCTCGCCGGAACGCAGGCGGACGCTGAAGCCTCTGTCGGCCACTTCCTTGTCGCCCACCACGAGGACGTAGGGAATCTTGGCCATCTGGGCTTCGCGAATCTTGAAGCCCAGCTTTTCGTTGCGCAGGTCGGTTTCCACGCGGATACCGGCCGCAACGAGGCTGGCCTTCATTTCCTTGACATAATCCATCTGGGCGTCGGTCACGTTGACGATGCGGGCCTGCACGGGAGCAAGCCAGGCAGGGAAGGCGCCGGCGTAATGTTCGGTGAGAACGCCGATGAAGCGTTCCAGCGAACCCAGAATGGCGCGGTGCACCATGACGGGACGATGACGTTCGCCGTCCTGTCCGACGTACACGAGATCGAAGCGCTCAGGCAGGGTGAAGTCCACCTGAATGGTGGAAAGCTGCCATTCGCGGCCGATGGCGTCGGTGACCTTGATATCTATCTTGGGGCCGTAGAACGCGCCGTCGCCTTCGTTGATCTGGTAGGGCTTGCCTTCCTTCTCCACGGCCTTGATGAGCGCGTTCGTGGCGTTTTCCCAGTCCGCGTCGGAGCCGATGCTGTCCTCGGGACGGGTGGAAATGAAGATGCGGTACTTGAAGCCGAAGAGATCCATCAGGTCGGCGGAAAGATGCATGACGTTGATGATTTCGTCTTCCAGCTGATCGGTGGTGCAGATGATGTGGGCGTCGTCCTGGGTGAACTGGCGCACGCGCAGCAGACCGTGCAGCGTGCCGGACTTTTCATGACGATGCACCACGCCGAGCTCGAACATGCGCACGGGCAGATCGCGATAGCTGTGCAGGGTTTCGCCGTACATGAGCATGTGGCCCACGCAGTTCATGGGCTTCACGCCGTGGACGTCGCCTTCGATTTCCGTGAAGTACATGTTTTCACGGTAGTGATCGTAGTGACCGGAACGCTCCCACAGTTCGCGGCGCAGAATCTGCGGGCCGCGCACGAGCTCGTAGCCGCGCTTGAGATGTTCGCGCACGAGGAAGTCTTCGAGAATGGTGCGGAGCATCATGCCCTTGGGCAGCCAGAAGGACATGCCCGGGGCCACGTCTTCATGGAAGGAGAACAGGCCGAGTTCCTTGCCGAGGCGGCGATGATCGCGTCTCTTGGCTTCCTCAAGGGCGTTCAGATATTCCTTGAGGGCCTTTTCATCCGCAAAGGCCGTGCCGTAAATGCGGGAAAGCATGGGATTCTTTTCGTCGCCGCGCCAGTAGGCGCCGGCCACGGAAAGCAGCTTGAAGGCCTTGACCGCGCCCGTGCCGGGAATGTGCGGTCCGCGGCAGAGATCAAGGAAGTCTCCGCAGCGGTACAGGGACACGGTGTCGGCATCGATGCCCTTGATGATCTCCACCTTGTAGTTCTCGCCCTTGTCGCGGAACAGGGCAACGGCGTCGTCCTTCTTCATCACGGAGCGCTCGAAGGGAACGTTCTCGGCGATGATGGCGCGCATTTCCTTTTCAATGGCTTCAAGGTCGTCGTGGGAGAAGGGACGCGGAGTGTCGAAGTCGTAATAAAAGCCGGAGTCGATGGACGGGCCGATGGTGACCTTCACGTCGGGGAACAGTCTCTTCACGGCGGCGGCCATGACGTGGGAAGTGGAATGACGCAGCAGCTGAAGCCCTTCGGGGTCCTCAGCCGTCACGGGGGCGGCTTCCAGCGCATCGGCGGGCATTGCAGCAGAAAGATCGAGCAGCGTTTCCTTGTCTGCGGTCTTCACGCGGCAGGCAAGAGCGGCCTTGAACCGTTTGCCGGAAAGAGCCTGCTTCAGCACCTCGGCGCAGGATGCGCCGTCGGCGGCCTCAACCAACTTTCCTTCTACGGATATCTGCATGGGAAACTCCAAAAATCACAGTTGATAAAACAAAAAAGAAAAGGGAGGCGCTGCCTCCCTTTCCGATGATTTTTTGTGGTAGGCACGAGCAGACTTGAACTGCTGACCCCTTCCGTGTCAAGGAAGTGCTCTGCCACCTGAGCTACGCGCCTTTATTGTTCGGTGAGGACGATTCTTATAGACCTTTCCCCGGTTCGTCAAGCATTTTCTACAAGAATTTTTCACTTTCTTCCCCGCAGCAGGCCTCCGCAGACCCTGCTTCGGGCAGGCCCGCGTCTTTCCGCGCTCCGAAAACTGCGCGCAATGCTTCCGCTTTTTCCCGGGCCGCCGCCCGCCCTCCCGACAGGCGAAAACGCGCGTCCTCCAGGCGTTTTGCCGCCTTCTCTCTTGAAGCCCCGTATTGCGCGAAGGACATTCCTGTGCTAGGCTCAGGACTCATTAATTGCCAAAAGGGTAAAAAGTTCTTATTGTCGGCATAGGGAGGATGCCATGAAGGAACTTTTTTATCTTTCTCATGAACAGATTGCTCGTATCAAACGCAACTTTCCTCGTTCCCATGGCATTCCGAGAGTCGATGACAGGCGTGTCGTCAGCGGCATTATCTATGTCATCAAGCACGGCCTGCAATGGAGAGATGCCCCGCGCGAGTATGGACCATACAAAACTCTCTACAATCGTTTTATCCGCTGGAGCCGATTGGGTGTCTTTAACAGGATTTTTGCGGAGCTTGTTGAACAAAACGGCTCCACAACACGCTTGATGATTGATACCACACATCTCAAGGCACACAGGACAGCAGCAAGTTTGCTGAAAAAAGGGGCCTTTCCCGATGTATCGGACGCACAAAAGGCGGCCTGAATTCAAAACTCCACGCTGTCTGCAATGCCTTCGGTCAACCGTTGGCCTTCCATCTGTCCGGCGGTCAGGTGAGCGACTACAAAGGCGCTGCTGTCCTGCTTGATACTCTGCCGCAGGCCAGGGAGCTTCTGGCGGATAGAGGCTATGATGCCGACTGGTTTCGTCATGCCTTGTCCCGTAAAGGAATCACGCCGTGTATTCCTGGCAGACACAGCCGAAAAACTCCGGTGGTCTATGACAAGGAGGTTTATAAGCAGCGGCACAAGATAGAAATCATGTTCGGCCGACTCAAGGATTGGCGCAGAATAGCCATGCGTTATGACCGTTGTGCACACACGTTCTTTTCGGCCATTTGTCTCGCTGCCATTGTCATCTTTTATATTTAATGAGTCCTGAACCTAACAGCGCAAAAACGTACTTTTAATGATGGAGGATCAACATGTCCGCAAAAGCCGCCGACTTCTCGCTTATTCTCAAACTTCTGGCCGGCATCGTGATAGGCTCCCTCATAGGCACCTACCTCGGCAACAACACGCAAAGCCCCCTGCATCACATCATGGATGCCGTGGTCTCCCTGCGCTACATCTTCGGTCAGATCATCTTCTTCCTGGTGCCGCTCGTCATCGTGGGCTTCATCACTCCGGCCATCGTCCGCCTCGGCCAGAACGCCAGCAAAATTCTGTTCACCGCCGTGGCCATCGCCTACATCTCCTCCATCGGCGCGGCCTTCTTCTCCACCGTTTCCGGCTACATCATCATTCCCCATCTTTCCATCGCCACCTCCACGGAAACGCTGCGCAAGCTCCCCGAAATCGTGTTCCAGCTCGACATTCCCCCGCTCTTCAGCGTCATGAGCGCCCTTGTCCTCGCCCTCTTCTTCGGCGTGGCCATCACCTGGACCAAATCGGAAAACCTGGCCCGCATCTTCGCCGAACTCGAACGCGTCATGAGCTCCCTCGTGGTGCGCATCATGATTCCCATCCTGCCCTTCTTCGTGGGCATGTCCTTCCTCGGCCTCGCCTATGAAGGTTCGCTCAGCCTGCATCTGCCGGTGTTCATCTCCATGGTGCTCATCGTCATCGTGGGGCACTTCATCTGGCTTGCCGTGCTCTACGGCATCGGCGGCGCGCTCTCCGGCCGCAATCCCTGGGAGGTGTTCCGCTACTACACTCCCGCCTATCTCACCGCCGTGGGCACCATGTCCAGCGCCGCCACCCTGCCCGTGGCCCTCGAATGCGCCCGCAAGTCCCGCGTGCTCAGCAAGAACCTCGTGGAATTCATGATTCCCCTCGGCTCAACCGTGCATCTGTGCGGCTCCGTGCTCACCGAAACCTTCTTCTGCATGACCCTGCATCTCATGCTCTACGGCACGCTGCCGAGCGTCGGCGTCATGATTCTCTTCTGCCTGCTGCTCGGCATCTTCGCCGTGGGCGCTCCGGGCGTGCCCGGCGGCACCGTGGTGGCCTCCCTCGGCATCGTGACCGGCGTGCTCGGCTTCGATCAGAACGGCGTGGCCCTGCTCATCGCCATCTTCGCCCTGCAGGACAGCTTCGGCACGGCCTGCAACATCACGGGCGACGGCGCGCTCACGCTCATGCTCGAAGGCATCTTCAACCGCAACGAACAGCTCGGCGAACTCCAGCACAAGAACGAGGCGTAACCATGAGCATGAACGAACAGGAACGCTCCGTCTTTCTTTCTCTGCTGCACAAGGAAGTCGTGCCCGCGCTCGGCTGCACGGAGCCCATCGCCGTGGCCCTGTGCTCGGCCCGCGCGGCCGAGGAACTCGGCAGGACGCCAGAACGCATGGACGTGGCCGTGAGCGCCAATCTTCTCAAGAACGGCATGGGCGTCATGGTGCCCGGCACGGGCGAAATGGGTCTCGGCGTGGCCGCGGCCGCAGGCGCGCTCGGCGGCAAGAGCGCCCTCGGGCTGGAATGCCTGAAGGATCTCAACGAAGCCACGGCGCAGGCCGCGCGCGACATGCTTGCCAAAGACGCCGTGCGTCTGCACCTGGCCGACAACGATCAGCTTCTCTACTGTCTGGTCACTGTGCATGCCGGAAACGAAAGCGCCGCCGCGGAACTTGCGGGCAGCCACGACAACATCACCCGCGTGTGGAAAAACGGCGAACTCGTCCTTGAAAAGAAGCAGGAGAGCGCCGACGCCGAAAACGCAGACGAGCCCTGGCCGCTCACGCTGGCCAAAATCTACGAATTTGCAGTCACGGCCCCGCTTGAGGAAATCAGCTTCATTCTGGAAGCCGCGCGCATGAACCGCCGCGTGGCCGAAGAAGGACTCCGGCAGCAGTACGGCCTCGGCGTGGGCAAGATGATGGACATGCAGATCCGCAATCACATGCTCGCCGACGATCTGCCCACCTTCGCCACCAAGCTTACGGCCGCCGCGGCCGACGCGCGCATGGCAGGCGTGATGATGCCCGTCATGAGCAATTCCGGCAGCGGCAATCAGGGCATCACCTGCACCATGCCCGTGGTGGCCTGCGCCATCCGCACCCAGGCCGACGACGAAAAGCTCGCCCGCGCCCTCATGGTGAGTCATCTTACCTCCATCCACATCAAGCATCACCTCGGCCGCCTTTCCGCCCACTGCGGGGCCATGGTGGCGGGAACGGCCTCGGCCTGCGGCATCGCCCTGCTGCTCGGCGGCGGTCTCAAGGACATGGAACGCACCGTGCGCAACATGGTGGGCAACGTTTCGGGCATGATCTGCGACGGAGCAAAAAGCAGCTGCGCCCTCAAGGTGGCCACGGCCGTGGGCGCGGGCATTCAGGCCGTGCTGCTTGCCCTCAACGGCACCGTGGTGCCCGGCAACGAAGGCATCGTGGACGACGACATCGAAGCCTGCATCGCCAATCTCGGACGCCTCGGCTCCAAAGGCATGAAGGAAGCCGACAAGGTCATTCTCGACATCATGCTGCACAAGTCCTGATACCGGACAGACAGACGCAAAACAGACGGGGCCCGGAGTTCCGTCTGTTTTTTTATGCAGAACTCCGCCCTGCGCTTCTCCCGCCGCCGGAATTGTTTCTTTGCCGTCCCGGAGTCTGCCGACGCCGGACATCGCGCGCAGTCCGCAAAACGAAGGCGTTCTGCGCCGGGAATCGACCGAGCTTGTCACAAATCGAGGCGTCTCAGCTCTGCGGATCGCCCGCGCAAACGCAGAGCGAGACATCCCAGCTTCGAGAATTGTCTGTGCAGAGGGCAGACGGGGCCGATTGCGAATCGCTTTCAGGTCGCAGACGGCGGAGCATCTCCGCGACGAAGATCACTCGTGCAGTCCAAAAGCGAGATGAGTCTCAAATCCGAGGCTCTTTCACTCAGAACGCAGACCGGAAGTTTTTCAGCGCCGAAGAGCTTCCGAACAGAGCGCAGGCCGAAGGCTTTCCTGGGCAAAGATCATTTGTTCAGGCGTCAGAAACAAAGAGAGTAGCCGAACGATGCTCACCCGCGCAAACCGCAGAAGGAAGGGCGTTTCTTCCACGAGATCGTCGAGATCGTCCGCTCAGTCCGTGCAGACTGCGGTGCATTCCAACGTCTAAAATTTTCCGGTCACACAGCCGACGCGCATTCCGCGTCAGGGCATCCGCGGGAAACGACAGGCCTATTTCAGAGAAATCTTATGTCCTGCCCAGAGGTCTGCCTTCTTTCTTCTGGACAAGCACAAACCGCTATTTTATCGTGAAAGGACTTTTTGCTGCTGCCCCGACAAACGGGAACAATGCACATTCTCATTTCTACAAGGATATATCCCTATGGGCATGACCGTAACTCAGAAAATACTGGCCGCGCACGCCGGACTCGAAAGCGTGACCGCGGGCCAGCTCATTGAAGCGAAGCTCGACGTGGTCATGGGCAACGACATCACCATAGCGCTGGCCGTTCCCGAATTCCGCAAGGCCGGAGCCGACAAGGTCTTCGACAAGGACAAGGTTGTGGTGGTTCTCGACCACTTCGCTCCCAACAAGGACATCAAGGCCGCCATGCAGTGCAAGGTCTGCCGCGAATTCGCCCGCGAAAACGAACTCACCCACTTCTTCGACGTGGGCCGCATGGGCATAGAACACGCCCTGCTCCCCGAACAGGGCATCGTGGCTCCCGGCGAAGTCATCATCGGCGGCGACTCCCACACCTGCACCTACGGCGCGCTCGGCGCGTTCTCCACGGGCGTGGGCAGCACCGATCTCGCCATGGGCATGGCCACGGGCGAAAACTGGTTCAAGGTTCCCGCGGCCATCCGTTTCAACCTTACGGGCAAGCCCGGCAAGTGGGTCTGCGGCAAGGACGTCATGCTGCACGTCATCGGCCTCATCGGCGTGGACGGCGCGCTCTACCGCTCCATGGAATTTTCCGGCAGCGGCGTGGCCAACCTCTCCATGGACGACCGCTTCTCCATGACCAACATGGCCATTGAAGCCGGAGCCAAAAACGCCACCTTCCCCGTGGACGACGTGTGCCGCGCCTACCTCGAAAAGCACTGCAAAAAGAGCTGGACCGCCTACGAGGCCGACCCCGACGCCGAATACGAAAAGACCATCGACATCGATCTTTCCGCCATCCGTCCCACGGTGGCCTTCCCGCATCTGCCCTCCAACACCCGCACCATCGACGAAGTGGGCGACGTGGAACTCGATCAGGTGTTCATCGGCTCCTGCACCAACGGCCGCATGGAAGACATGGCCATGGCCGCAAGCATTCTCAAGGGCCACAGGATCAGCGACAGGCTGCGCGTCATCGTTATTCCGGCAACGCCCTCCATCTACATGGAATGCATGGAAAAAGGATACATCCGCACCTTCATGGAAGCCGGATGCGCCGTGAGCACCCCCACCTGCGGCGCATGCCTCGGCGGCCACATGGGCATTCTCGCCGCGGGCGAAAAATGCCTTTCCACCACCAACCGCAACTTCGTGGGCCGCATGGGCCATGTGGAGTCGGAAGTGTATCTGTGCAGCCCGGCCGTGGCGGCCGCTTCGGCCATAGCGGGCCGCATCGTCAGCCCTGAAGCAATCATGGACAAGGAAGGTAACGACTGATGCAGAACGCGCACGGCAAAGCCTTTGTTTTCGGCGACGACGTCAATACCGACGTCATTCTCCCCGGCAAGTATCTCAATGTGACGGACCCGCAGGAACTTGCGTCCCACTGCATGGAATCGGAAGATCCTAACTTCGTGAAGAAGGCGCATCCCGGCGACATCATGGTGGCGCACAAGAACTTCGGCTGCGGCTCCTCCCGCGAGCACGCGCCGCTCTCCATCAAGTATCTGGGCATTTCCTGCGTCATCGCCTCCACCTTCGCGCGCATCTTCTTCCGCAACGCCCTCAACATCGGCCTGCCCATTCTCGAATGCGACGAGGCGGCGAAAAACATTCACGACGGCGACACGGTGAGCGTCGATTTTGAAACCGGCGTCATCACCAACGAAACCACGGGCCGGACCTTCCAGGCCGAGCCCTTCCCGCCCTTCATGCAGAACCTCATCGCCTGCGGCGGTCTGGTGAACTACTCGAAGGCCAAAATCGAAAAACTGCGCGCCTCGCGCTGACCCTGCCCGTCCGCCCGCAGCGGACGGCAACCGCGCAGGCCGCACAGGTCTTTTTTCCACGAAAAGCGCCGGCGGCGCTTTCGCAACCTTTTTCTTCAGCCATAAAGGACAACGCCATGGCAACGTATCACATTGCGGTCATTCCCGGCGACGGCATCGGCCCGGAAATCGTGACCGAAGCCCTCAAGGTTCTTGAAAAGGTCGGACAGAAGTTCGGCCATGAATTCGTGTTCACGCATCTGCTCATGGGCGGCGCAGCCTACGACGCCGTGGGCACCTGCTTCCCCGCGGACACCGTGGAAGTGTGCAAAAAGAACGACGCCGTGCTGCTCGGCGCGGTGGGCGGCCCCAAGTGGGACAATCTGCCCGGCCCAGAGCGCCCCGAAAAGGCCCTGCTCAAGATCCGCGAAGGCCTCGGCCTGTACGCCAACCTGCGCCTTGCCATCATGCACAAGGCCCTGAGCGGCGCCTGCCCCATCAAGCATGAGAACATCGGCGACAGCATGGATCTCGTCATCGTGCGCGAGCTTACCGGCGGCATCTACTTCGGCGAACACGGCTGGCGCGAAGGCAAGTACGGTCAGGAAGCCTACGACGTGGAACGCTACAGCGAAATGGAAATCCGCCGCATCGCCAAGGTGGCCTTCAACGCGGCCATGGCCCGCAAGAAGAACCTCGTAAGCGTGGACAAGTCCAACGTGCTGGAAACCTCGCGCCTGTGGCGTCGCGTGGTCAACGAAATGAGCGCCGACTACCCCGAAGTGACCGTTTCCCACATGTACGTGGACAACGCCGCCATGCAGCTCGTGTATCGTCCCGGTCAGTTCGACGTCCTTCTCACGTCCAACATGTTCGGCGACATCCTTTCCGATGAAGCCAGCATGATTACCGGCTCTCTCGGCATGCTGCCTTCCGCCAGCCTCGCCGACGGCTCCTTCGGCCTGTACGAGCCGAGCCACGGCTCCGCTCCCGACATCGCGGGCAAGAACATCGCCAACCCGCTGGCCACCATCCTGTCCGTCTCCATGATGCTGCGCTACAGCTTCGGTCTGGAAAAGGAAGCCGCCGCCATCGACAACGCGGTCACCGCCGTGCTTGAAGCTGGCATCCGCACCTGCGACATCGCCGAACACGGCATCACCCCCGTTTCCACCACGGAAATGGGCAAGGCCGTCTGCGACAGAATCTAAGTTCCGGCAGTCACCGGAAGCTGCGGGGGAAGACCTGACGTCTTCTCCCGCTTTTTTGTACCGAGAGCCTGAGCCGATCGTCTCCAAAGGCCCGCCGAAAGGACCTCCCTGCCGCCCTCTTCTCTCCAAGGACCGACAACGCATTTCGGCAACAAAAAAAGCCGGAGCCTCAGCCCCGACTTTTTCTGCCGTCAGACAACGCGCGCCAAAAGCATCAGTCCGTCCACGGCGTCAGCGTTCCCTGCATGGTCTTGTCGAGCGTTTCATAGACCTCACGCACGGGAATGTCCCGCACGTCGTCGTTCACTTTCGACACGGCGGAAAAGTTCAGCGGTCCGCGCGGCGTCCAGAGCGTTTCCGACCACGGATAGGTGATGGACACCGTCGGCACCTTCACCGCTCCCGCGAGATGCTGCGGCGACGACGTACACGTGACGAAGGCGTCGCACGTTTTCAAAAATGCGGCCGTGTGCTGCAGCGACTTCTTGCCGATGAACTGATGCAGTCTGGGATGCTCCATGCCGCGGTAGGCCTCCAGCAGCGGCACGTCGCTTTCGCCCGCCACAATCCACACGTCCACATCGGCGTTTTTGTCCAGAAGAACCTTTGTCAGCTCCACGAACTTTTCAATGGGCCAGCGCAGTCCGGTCTTCTTGATGTTGCCGATGAATATGCCCACCCTGCGCAGACCCGCAACCGGCGGATACGTCTCCCGCACGGCCTTCTCCACCGCTTCCGGCACGGCAAAGCGGATGCTGATGTCGGGATGCTCGTCGTGCGGGAGCTGAAACTCGGCCTCCAGTTCTCGCAGCATCACGCCGGAATAGTGCTCGCCGTCTTCCGGAGCGCCGCTCCACGGCGCGAGCCTGCCCTGATTCAGGGCGCCCTTTTTCCGACCCCGCGCCAGCGCGGAAAGCAGACAGAGCGTGCGCGAATGAGCATTGAAGTTCACCACCAGATCGTGCGGCTCCAGCAGATGCGGCAGAAGACGAAGCCACGAGGCTGCGGACTTCTTGTCGTAAATGAAAAGACGACTCACGTCGGGATTATCTTCCAGAGCCACGGCACCGAGCGGACTGGCGATCACATCCAGCACGGCATCGGGATAAAGCTCGCGAAGGCGATGAATGACCGGCGTGCTGACCAGCATGTCGCCGATGCGGTCGCATCTGATGCAGAGAATATGAAACTTTTTCAACGAAACGCTCCTGTAACCGTTGTGTCCGCCGCAGCGCGCACGGCGCTTCCACGCTCCAAAAGGCGCTGCGAAGCCCTGATGCGCATGCCCGGCCCTCTTTTGCCCTGAAACGCGGCCAGAGCCCGCGGAAACGACCTTTCCGCCATGCCTGAAGGCCGCTGCGGCCGCTTTTGCAAGGCGGGAAGCAGTCACTTCCACTGTCCGCGAACAAACGGGGACTGTCAAGGCGGAAGCCGCTTTCTCCCCGGCTGAGCGCAAGAGAAGCATTTCATCCTGTTGCCGCCGCAACAATTCAGGAACATACTTTGACTATTTTCTTATCTTGAGCGGGAAAATCCATTTTCCGTCACGTTGAAACGGTTCCCGGCAGATGACGACCTCGCCACAAAACATGTTGTCTTTAAAGAAAAATATCCGTCCAGATTTTCCGGTAAAAACATCATACAGCGCTTTGTTTCCATACCTCAGCGCCTGCACTCCCGGCCCTGTGTTCTGTCCCATATAATAAATGACGCCATCTCTTTCCTCGTTTGCATATTTACTTTTTGAAAAACTAAAAAGTACAATATTTCCGCGAGTTGTTTGCTTGATTCCTCCTGGATGGTCGTCAATGAAGGCAAAATATTTTGTCAGCTCTTCCCTGCTGTACTTTTTTCCAACACGCAATCTGTTATTATGAACAGGCGCATCGTCAGAAAATGAATTGCACAATCTTAATGCTTCTTTTTCTACTTCATCATATAATTTGACATTTTCATTTCTTGAAACATATATGGCCATTTCATCATTATTTGTCTGACTGTAATCATAAAGATTCATACTTCCTATTAATGCCGACTTTTCGGTAATAAAGCATTTTGCATGTAAATTTTTTCTTTTAAAAATATTGGTTGCGATATCTTTATGTTCAAACTCCTCTCGATAAACTATGGTTATATTGACATTTGATTCTCTCTTTTTTTGAAGAATGTCATATATCCGCAAACTCATTTTTATATATGGCGAGATAATGATGATCGATTTCTCCGCCTCTTCAAACATTCGTTCAAGGTAATACCCCATTGCCGCCGTGGTGATGAAAGAAGGACCTTGATGCTGTGAAGAAAACAAACGATCGATGAACATGACAATGACTCCCCGGGATTATAGTCATGTTTTATCCCCCTTGTCGAAAAGTGCAAGTCTCTTTCCTGCCGCCTCAACAGATCTCCATCTCGTATCAAAAACATTAAACGCCGAGGCCGACGCCCGCACTCCCGAAGGAGCCGCAGGCGTCGGCCTCGTATTTCAGGCGCGGGGAGAAAATCTCCCCCGCTCTGTTTAGTCGTTTATCGCGTTGTTGATGCCGGTTTCGATATCAGGAGCGATGATGGGACGTTCCTCAAGGTCTTCCAGGAACTTGTCGGGGCGTTCCTTCTGATCCGGAACCTCGATGTTCTGGTTGACGTATTCGCGATAGCCGGTACCCGCAGGAATGAGGCGGCCGACAATGACGTTTTCCTTGAGGCCGCGCAGGTAGTCGTGCTTGCCCTTGAGGGAAGCTTCGGTGAGCACCTTGGTGGTTTCCTGGAAGGAGGCCGCGGCCACCCACGACAGGGAGCTCAGAGAGGCCTGCGTGATGCCGAGCACCAGCGGTTCGGCCACGGCGGGCTGACGGCCCTCGGCAATGGCCTTGTCGTTCTCTTCCTTGAATTCCACCTTGTCGACCTGCTCGCCCACGAGGAACGTGGTCTGGCCCGGATCGAGAATGGTGACCTTCTTCAGCATCTGGCGGACGATGACTTCAATGTGCTTGTCGTCGATGCCCACGCCCTGGAAGCGGTACACTTCCTGGATTTCGTCCACGAGGTAGCGGGCGAGATACTTTTCGCCGCGGGTATGCAGAATGTCGTGCAGCTCCGGATGACCTTCGGTCACGGGCTCGCCGGCCTCCACATAGTCGCCGTCGGAAGCCGTGATGTGCTTGCCCTTGGGAATGAGGTATTCCTTGGCTTCGCCCACTTCAGGCCGCACGATGAGCTTTCTCTTGCCCTTGGATTCGCCCGCGTATTCCACGATGCCGGAAATTTCCGACACCACGGCCATTTCCTTGGGCTTGCGGGCTTCGAAGAGCTCGGCCACGCGGGGAAGACCACCCACGATATCCTTGGTCTTGGAGGTTTCGCGGGGCTTACGGGCGATGATGTCGCCGGCCTGCACGGCCTCGCCGTCCTTCACCATGATGAGGGCGCCCACCGGCATGGTGTAGGTGGCCGGAATGGAGCCGGTGCCCTGCGCCGAGGTGCGCGACTTGATGGTGCCGTCTTCCGCCGTGATGTCGATGGCAGGGCGGAAGCTCGTGGTGCGGTATTCCATGATGGTGCGGGTGGACTGGCGGGTGGCCTCGTCCATCTTTTCCTGCACGGTCTTGCCTTCGATGATGTCCTTGAAGCGGATGAAACCGTCAACTTCCGTGATGAAGGGTTCGTTGAACGGATCCCATTCGGCAAGCATCTTGCCCTTCACCACTTCCTCGCCGTCGGAAACGTAGAGGCGGGCGCCGTTGGGCAGGATGTACTTTTCGGCTTCGCGGCCCTGATCGTCCACGATGGTGAGCTGACCGCTCTTGCCGATGACCATGGCGATGCCGTCGCGGTTGATGACGGACTTCACGCGGGTCAGGCTGATGCGGCCGGAGTTCTGGGCCTCAAAGCTGGACTTGGCGACCTGAGCGGACGCCGTGCCGCCGATGTGGAAGGTACGCATGGTCAGCTGCGTGCCGGGTTCGCCGATGGACTGAGCGGCGATGATGCCCACGGTTTCGCCCACGTTCACGAGATGACCGCGGGCCAGGTCGCGGCCGTAGCACAGGGCACACACGCCGCGTTCGGCCTGACAGGTCAGGGCGGAACGGATGGTCACGGTGCCCACGCCGGCTTCGTCGAGGGCGTTGGCCACCTTTTCATCCACCAGGGTGTTGGCCGGGAACAGCAGTTCCTTGGTGGTGGGATGCATGACGGGGTACAGCAGCACGCGGCCGATGATGCGGTCGCGCAGAGGCAGCTTGATTTCGTTGCCTTCGCGCAGAGCGGTCATTTCGATGCCGTCCACGGTGTTGCAGTCTTCCTGAGACACGATGACGTCCTGCACCACGTCCACCAGACGGCGGGTGAGGTAACCGGAGTTAGCGGTCTTCAGAGCGGTATCGGCCAGACCCTTGCGGGCGCCGTGCGTCGAAGTGAAGTACTGCAGCACGGTAAGGCCTTCACGGAAGCTTGCCGTAATAGGCGTTTCGATGATGGCGCCGGAAGGCTTGGCCATGAGGCCGCGCATGCCGCCGAGCTGTCTCATCTGGTCCGCGTTGCCTCGAGCGCCGGAGTTGGACATCATGAAGATAGGGTTGAAGCTGGTGTCGTCGGCTTCGCGGCCCGTCTTCGGATCGACCACGTGATCGACGGAGATTTCCTTCATCATTTCCTTGGAAATGGTGGTGGAAGTCTGCGACCACACGTCAACCACCTTGTTGTACTTTTCAGTACGGGTGATGATACCGTTGCGGTACTGCTGTTCGATGTCGTCCACTTCGGCCTGAGAGGCGGCAATGATGGCCTTCTTGCGGGCAGGAATGGTCATGTCCTTGAGGCCGATGGAAATGCCCGCGCGGGTGGAGAACTCGTAACCGATGTTCTTCAGCTGGTCGCACAGGATGACGGTGTTCTTGATGCCGGCGGCCTTGTAGGCGATGCCCACGAGCTTGCCGATGGCCTTCTTGGTGAGCACCTTGTTGACTTCCTCGAAGGGCAGCACGTGGGGCAGACGTTCCCACACGAGCACGCGGCCGCAGGTGGTGTCCACGAGCTTGCCGTCTTCCATGCGCACGCGGATGCGGGCGTGCAGGTCGAGCTGCTTGGCGTCGTAGGCGGCTTCCACTTCCCAGGGGCCGCAGAAGACCATGCCTTCGCCCTTGCAGAAGGAGCGGTCCACGGTCATGTAGTACAGGCCGAGAACCATGTCCTGCGAAGGAATGATGACAGGGCTGCCGTTGGCGGGCGAGAGAATGTTGTTGGTGCTCATGAGCAGCACGCGGCATTCGATCTGCGCTTCCACGGAAAGCGGAATGTGCACGGCCATCTGGTCGCCGTCGAAGTCGGCGTTGTAGGCCGTACACACGAGCGGATGCAGACGGATGGCCTTGCCTTCCACGAGCAGGGGTTCAAAGGCCTGAATGCCCAGACGGTGCAGGGTAGGCGCGCGGTTCAGGAGCACGGGGTATTCGCGCACCACTTCGGCGAGAATGTCCCACACCACGAGTTCCTCGCGTTCGACCATCTTCTTGGCGCTCTTGATGGTGGAAGCGTAGCCTCTCTTTTCCAGTTCGGAATAGATGAAGGGCTTGAAGAGTTCCAGAGCCATCTTCTTGGGCAGGCCGCACTGATGGAGCTTGAGCGAAGGACCGACGCAGATAACGGAACGACCGGAGTAGTCCACGCGCTTGCCGAGCAGGTTCTGACGGAAGCGGCCCTGCTTGCCCTTGATCATGTCGGACAGGGACTTCAGAGGACGGCCGTTGGTGCCGGTGATGGCGCGGCCGCGGCGACCGTTGTCGAACAGGGCATCCACCGCTTCCTGAAGCATGCGCTTTTCGTTGCGGATGATGATGTCCGGCGCGCCGAGTTCCTTGAGGCGCTTCAGACGGTTGTTGCGGTTGATGACGCGGCGGTACAGATCGTTGAGGTCGGAGGTCGCGAAGCGGCCGCCGTCCAGCGGAACCAGAGGACGAAGATCCGGCGGAATGACGGGAATGACTTCCAGAATCATCCATTCCGGCTTGTTGTTGGATTCGAGGAAGGCTTCCACGATCTTCAGGCGCTTGGTGAGCTTCTTCTTCTTGGTCTGGCTCTTGGTTTCCTGCGATTCCTCACGCAGTTTCACCTTGAGGGCCGGCAGATCGAGCTCTTCGAGAAGGCCGCGGATGGCTTCGGCGCCCATGCCCACCTTGAGGGCTTCGTCGCCGAAACGTTCCAGAATCTGAAGGTACTGGTCCTCGGAGATGACCTGCATGCGGCTCAGGTTGGTGGAACCCGGATCGAGAACCACGTAGGAGTCGAAATACAGCACCTTTTCCAGATCGGCCATGGTCATGTCGAGCAGGGTGCCGATCTTGGAAGGCAGGGTCTTCAGGAACCAGATGTGGGCGACGGGCGCGGCCAGTTCGATGTGGCCCATGCGCTCGCGGCGCACCTTGGAGGCAATGACTTCAACGCCGCACTTTTCGCAGACGATGCCGCGGTGCTTCATGCGCTTGTACTTGCCGCAGTTGCACTCGTAGTCTTTGACGGGACCAAAGATCTTGGCGCAGAAAAGACCGTCGCGTTCAGGCTTGAACGTACGGTAGTTGATGGTTTCCGGCTTCTTGACTTCGCCGTACGACCATTCCCGTATGTTTTCCGGCGACGCGAGCGTGATCTGAATGGAATTCAGATTGCGGATGTTCGACACGCTGGAGGTGGCCGCCGTGTCACGGACAGTAAACAGATCGTCCAGACTCATCTATATCTCCCTGGCAAGAGGGTTGGATTCATCTTTGCCTGAGCAGGAAAACGGAGCATCCGGTCTCCTGCGGAAAATATCCGCGCCGCACCGGCCCGAAAAGGCCGATGCGGCTCCCGGGGCGACCCGGGCGGATTCCGGGGCAGCGCCCCGTCTTATTCTTCAATGACAGGGGTGTTCACGAAGAAGCGGGGCTTGGCCGGCTTCTTGGGTTCTTCCTGTTCAAGATTCACATTGAGGCCGAGGGACATGAGTTCCTTGACCAGAACGTTGAAGGATTCGGGCAGACCGGCTTCAAGGAAGTTGTCTCCCTTGACGATCTTTTCATACATCTTCACGCGGCCGGCCACGTCGTCGGACTTGACCGTCAGGAATTCCTGCAGGAGGTACGACGCGCCGTAGCCTTCCAGAGCCCACACTTCCATTTCACCGAGACGCTGGCCGCCGAACTGGGCCTTACCGCCGAGAGGCTGCTGCGTCACCAGGCTGTAGGGGCCGGTGGAACGGGCGTGAATCTTTTCGTCGACGAGGTGATGCAGTTTCAGGTAGTACATCACACCCGTGGTCACGCGGTTGGCGAAGGGTTCGCCGGTGCGGCCGTCGTACAGCACGGTCTTGCCGTCGTTGGGCAGACCGGCTCTTTCCAGCCACGACCAGATCTGCTCTTCCTGCGCGCCGTCGAACACGGGGGTCTTGGTGATGATGCCCTTGCGCAGGCCGAGCACGGCCTTCCTGAGTTCCTCGTCGCTCATGCTGTCCACCAGTTCGTCGATGCTCATGCCGTCGGCGCGGGCGGCGGGCAGATCGGCGGCGAAGATGTCCTTCACCTCGCGGCGCAGCTCATCCATGGCCACGCCGTTGTCCACCATTTCGGCGAGCTGACGGCCGAGTTCCTTGGCGGCCCAGCCCAGATGCGTTTCCATGATCTGACCGATGTTCATTCGGGAAGGCACGCCCAGGGGGTTCAGCACGACGTCCACGGGACGGCCGTCCTTGAAGAAGGGCATGTCTTCTTCGGGCAGGATCATGGAGACCACACCCTTGTTGCCGTGACGGCCGGCCATCTTGTCGCCCACGGAAAGCTTACGCTTGATGGCGATGTGGACCTTGACCATCTTGATGACGCCCGGAGGCAGATCGTCGCCTTCGGTGGCCTTTTCGCGCTTGGAGTCGTAGAGCTTCTTCACCACTTCGAGCTGGCGGTCGTAGGCTTCCAGCATGTGGACGATCTGATCGTTGACGTCCTTGTTGCGCAGGATGTCGGCCAGACGCTTGATGGGCAGCTCCAGCATGACGTCCCAGGTGAGTTCGCTGCCGGCCGCGGCCAGCACTTCGCCCTTGCGCTTGCCGGCGATGTCCACGGCGAGCACCTGACCTTCCATGAGAGGACGCATGCGTTCGCGGGTGCGCTCGGTGAGGGCGCGCACGTGATCGGCTTCCTTGCGGTCGAGCTTGGCGATTTCGTAGGCTTCGATTTCGCGGGTGCGGTCGTCCTTTTCGCCGGAACGGCGGTTGAACACCTTCACGTCGATGACGGTGCCTTCGATTCCCGGGGGAACCTTGAGGGAGGTGTTCTTCACGTCGCGGGCCTTGTCGCCGAAGATGGCGCGCAGCAGCTTCTCTTCAGGAGTGAGCTGCGTTTCGCCCTTGGGCGTGATCTTGCCCACGAGGATGTCGTCGGGCTTCACGGACGCGCCGATGCGGATCACGCCGCTCGCGTCGAGGTTGTGCAGCATGTCGTCGCCCACGTTGGGAATGTCGCGGGTGATTTCTTCCGGTCCGAGCTTGGTGTCGCGGGCGGCAACCTCGAATTCCTCGATGTGGATGGAGGTATAGATGTCGTCCTTCACCGCGCGCTCGGAGATGAGCACGGCGTCTTCGTAGTTGTAGCCGCACCAGGGCATGAAGGCCACCACCAGGTTCTTGCCGAGGGCCAGTTCGCCGTTCTCGATGCCGGGACCGTCGGCGAGCACGTCGTTCTTCTTCACGCGCTGACCGGGGTAGCAGGTGGGCTTCTGGCCGAAGCAGGAGTTCTGGTTCGACTTGTGGTACTTCAGAAGATCGTAGCTGCGCACGCCGCCGCGGTCTTCAAGATAAAGGTTGTCGTAGGCCACGATGACGCGTTCGGCGTCGGCGTAGCGAACCACGCCGTCGCCTTCGGCGAGCAGGCAGGCGCCGGAGTCGCGGGCCACGTCGTATTCCATGCCGGTGCCCACGAGAGGACGTTCGGAACGCAGAAGCGGAACGGCCTGACGCTGCATGTTCGAGCCCATGAGGGCTCGGTTGGCGTCGTCGTGTTCAAGGAAGGGAATGAGCGCGGCGGAAATGGACACCATCTGGCTCGGCGAAATGTCCTGCAGGGTGACTTCGTCGCGGCTGGCCATGAGCACGTCGCCGCCGGTGGAGCGGACGGTCATGTTCTCTTCGATGAAACGGCCGTTTTCGTCCACGGGAGCGTTGGCCTGGGCGATGATCTGATCCTTTTCGCAGGAAGCGTCGAGATGCACGATTTCATCGGTGCGGCAGCCGTTGCGGATCACGCGGTAGGGCGTTTCAATGAAGCCGTATTCGTTCACCTTGGCGTAGGTGGTCAGAGAAACGATGAGGCCGATGTTCGGGCCTTCAGGCGTTTCAATGGGGCAGATGCGGCCGTAGTGGGAGGTGTGAACGTCTCGCACTTCAAAGCCCGCGCGCTCACGGGTAAGACCGCCGGGGCCCAGAGCGGAAAGACGACGCTTGTGCGTGACTTCCGAGAGGGAGTTGGTCTGATCCATGAACTGCGACAGCTGGGAGGTGCCGAAGAATTCCTTGAGCACGGCCGCCACGGGCTTGGGATTGATGAGATCGTGAGGCATGAGCGAGGCCACTTCCTGAATGCTCATGCGTTCCTTGATGGCGCGCTCCATGCGCACGAGGCCGATGCGGTACTGGTTTTCCACCAGTTCGCCCACCAGACGCACGCGGCGGTTGCCCAGATGGTCGATGTCGTCGGGCGCGCCGTTGGTGTCCTTCATGGTCACGAGCACCTTGATGGCCGTGATGATGTCCTCGTCGGTGAGGGTGAGCACGTCCTTGTCGGTGGTGAGACCGAGGCGCAGATTGAGCTTGTAGCGGCCCACGGCGGACAGATCGTAGTAGTCGGGATTGCGGAACAGATTGTCGAAGTAGCTGGCCGCAATTTCGGGCGTGGGCGGAGAGCTCGGACGCAGACGACGGTAGATTTCCTCCTGCGCCTTCTCGGTGCTCGTGGTCTTGTCGAGCATGAGGGTGTCGCGGATGGAGGAGGAGGTGTCGGCGCCCTTGGTGTGCAGAATGCTGAGCGTGGTTACGCCCGCTTCCTGAAGCTGATCGAGCAGGGAAGGCGTCACTTCGTCGGCGGCTTCGGCCATGATTTCGCCGGTGGCGGCGTTGACCACGTCTTCGCCGAGGAACAGGCCCTGGAGCGAATCGGGAGCCACTTCGATGAATTCGATGCCGGCTCCGGCAATCTTTCTCCAGTCGCGCTTGTTCAGCTTCTTGCCGGCCTTGACCACCACGTTGCCTTCGGCGTCGAGGATGTCGTTGTAGGCGAGACGATCCTTGTCGTTGGCGTACAGATCGGCGTCGGCGCGCATGAACAGACGGGAGCCGTCCAGACGATACTCTTCCTTCTTGTAGAAGGTGTCGAGAATCTGATTCTTGGACATGCCCATGGCCTTGAACAGGATGGTGGCGGGCATCTTGCGGCGACGGTCGATGCGCACGTAGAGGATGTCCTTGTGGTCGAAGTCGAAGTCGAGCCACGAACCGCGCATGGGAATCACGCGGCAGGAATAGAGCACTTTGCGGGAAGTGTGCGTCTTGCCGCCGTCGTGCTCGAAGATGATGCCGGGAGAACGCTGCAGCTGATTGACGATGACGCGTTCCGTGCCGTTGACGATGAAGGTGCCCTTTTCGGTCATCAGCGGAAGCGTGCCGAAATAGATGTCCTGCTCCTTGCCGTCGCGGTAGGTGCGGGCGCCTGTGGCTTCATCGACGTCGTAGATATCGAGACGTACCTTGATGCGCACGGGAGCTTCGTAGGTCAGACCCTTGGAGATGCACTCGGCCTGGTCGTACTTTGGCTCGCTTATCTCATAGCCCAGATATTCCAGGCTGGCGGTGCGATTAAAATCTTCGATGGGGAACACCGACCGGAAGACTCCTTCGAGTCCGACATGGGGATCGCGTTCCGATTCCTTGCGGCCTTCCTGAAGGAAGGCGCTGTAAGAGTCCACCTGAAGATTCAAAAGGTGCGGAATGGGAATGGACACTTTGATTTTGCCGAATTGCTTCGTAAGCTGACCCATTACTTTACCTCAAGAATGGCAGTTGTCCGGCCCTGCGCCGGAAAATTGACGTACGGAAGAAAGCCTTGACACAGAAAGGCAGACGCGAAAAAACAGGCAACAAAGCCCCCCTTTCCATGCCTTGGAAGGGGCGTTGCCTGCGGTTTATGGCATCTGGTTATATGGAGCGTTCAATGTGTGATGCCTGCATATCCGTCCGTAGAGATTATCCTAATGAGTCAGTCAGACTAACCCCTTATCAGGCAAATAGCAAGTGTTTTCATGACACCTTTTCCATATTTCAGGATAGCTCATTTTTTTCTAAAAAACAATTGCCGTTTCTGTTGACAAGTGAAATTTTTCTGCTTTTTCTCCATTTTTCCGAAAAAAATCAATGCAGCAGAAAAAGTTCGCTCTTCAATTTCCTTTGTCGAAACAACGACGGCCGCACGGCATTTGCCGCCGGGCCGGCGTTCATGCCGCATATGTTCTCATCCGTCCGCCGAAAATGAGGGAAAACGCCACAACTTCGCCGGACGGATTCGTTTCTCAACCTATTTTCGGAGAAAATACCACGAGGCTTGCGCCCAGGCCCGCATTTCTGCGCCGCGCCCGCCCCTTTTCACGGCACTCTGCTCCGGTTCTAAACATGCTCAATAAACGGATGCGGCATTGTTCAGAAGCATTGCCGCGTCCACGTTCGGCAGACAGACGAACGCCTGCCGACGGCGACGCATGGATCTCAAACGCACAACGAACACGACGCCGCATTGAGGGCAGAACCATCATCCCCAGACTTTCTTCCCCGGTTGCCGCCCCCGGTCTGTCCCCGGCTCTCTTCCCAGCCTTTTCCTGATCGCCGTGCTCCCGGCAATGAAGCCCGCGACAAAGCAAAGGCTCTCCCCTTTCCCCGGTTGAACATTCGACAATGACGAGCCCCCATATCCGGCAGCGGCCTGCCTGCAAGGCATGACGCACTTGCGGGGCAAAGCGCTTCCGCCGACCACGGCTCTGCCCCTGCTCTCCCCTCCGTACTCTGCTGCGCACGCCCTTCATCGCCGACTTTCAGCGCAGCCTCAGTCCGTCGAGCTCCCCGCACCTGCCGACCTCAACCTTTCCTTCCCGACCTACGGATCCGGAGCGCAGAAGCGACGCTCTTCGGCGGCGGCTCTCCCCCAAAAACGTTTCGACACAGCCCGAAATCACCGAAGACCGAGGACGTCAGGAACCGGGCGAGACCTCGGGAGCCCTCCCGACCTCCGGCTCCGTTCGGCGGGCACATTCCCGCCGAGCCCGCACAAACGAGCCTGCCTGCGCAGACTCTGCCCGGCGCAGGAACAGGCGTCGCGGACGCCACGGCAGAGTCTCCGCCACCAGACTCAACGCAACGCAGAGGGCATCCCCCCGCTGCACGGGGACGGACGCCACGTTTTTCCCTGCTTCTTCATCATGCCCCGGGCATCCCGGCGCCGAAACTCCCCCGCCCCAAAAACAATCTTCGCGCTCCCGGCCTCGCGCCGCGGCAAGCCGATCGGCACGCGCCCTTTCGCTCCCTGGGCACTTCGACGAGACGCCGGGGAGCGCAGCACGCGGCCCCGCTGTTACTCCCGCCGTCACTGTTCCGCCCTTTCGTTCCGGCGTCGTTCCAGAATCCACGGCCGGTCGAAACGGCTCAGCCCCGGCTATGCCGGAAGGCCGTCGGGACGACGCTGCCCCGCCGACAGAGAGAGCGCGCCCCTCTTCGGACAACAAAAAAGCCCCCTCGGGCTGAGGGGGCTTCAAATTCACATCTCTGTGAAAGGAACTTACTTGATTTCGACGGTGGCGCCGGCTTCGGTGAGTTCCTTCTTGGCGGCTTCGGCGTCTTCCTTGGAGACAGCTTCCTTCAGGGTGGAAGGAGCGCCGTCAACCTTTTCCTTGGCTTCCTTGAGGCCGAGGCCGGTCAGAGCGCGCACGACCTTGATGACGCCGATCTTGTTGGCGCCGACTTCCTTCAGGATAACGTCGAATTCGGTCTTTTCTTCTTCAGCAGGAGCAGCGGCAGCGGGAGCGGCGGCCACGGCAACGGCGGGAGCGGCGGCGGAAACGCCGAACTTTTCTTCGAGTTCCTTGATGAATTCAGCCAGTTCGAGCACGGTCATGTTGGAGATGAACTCAACAACCTGTTCCTTGGTGATATCGGCCATGGTAATGACTCCTTAAAAAAATTCTTTGACTTTGATGGTTTGGGGCGAAATGGCAGCCAAAGGCGCGAATTACGCGGCCTTCTTCTCTTCGATAGCCTTGAGGGCGTACAGAAGAGGACGAACCATATTGGCCATGAGAGACACAAAATTGGTGGGCACGGCGTTCATGGTCGCCAGGGCCTGAGCAAGCAGCTGTTCCTTGGAAGGCAGCTTGGCGAGATCGGCCACCTGAGCGGGGGTCAGAGCCTTGCCGTCGAGGCTGGCCTGACGGATCTCGAGCTTGTTGTTGGTCTTGGCGAAGTCCGTGAGAGCCTTGGCCACACCGACCGGATCATTGAATCCAAGGGCAATGGCACAGTTATCCTTCAGCGAAGAAGAGATGGAGCTGTGTTCGGTGTCTGCTAAAGCGATGCGGGCAAGAGTGTTCTTGACGACGTGATATTCGCCGCCAGCGGCGCGCAGCGCCACACGGAGCCCGGTCAGCTCTTCCACCGACATACCCTTGAAGTCGGTCACAACCGCAAACGAAGCACGAGAGGCAATTTCTTTGACCTGCTCGATGATTACGGCTTTTTCAGACCTGTTCTTCACGTGATGCTCCTCACGATTGGGTGTTTTGTCTTGTGGAATGCCGAGCCAAAGAATCTGTCTGAGCAGGATATTAAGGCTTGCGCCTCCTGCCGTCTTCGACCCGAAATTCCTTCCCTAGCCTAAATATTTGAAAGGCGGAAGGCATCCCTTGCGGGATGCCTCTCACTTAGCCTTCGATGAACTTCTTGCACTGGGCCATGTCGACCTTGAAGCCGGGGCCCATGGTGGTGGAAACGGTCATGGAAAGCATGTACTGGCCCTTGGCGGCGGAAGGCTTCAGACGCACAACCGCGTCGAGCAGAGCCTTGAGGTTGCCGAGGATCTTTTCAGGTCCGAAGGAAACCTTGCCGAGGGGGGCGTGCAGCACGCCGGCCTTGTCAACCTTGAAGTCCACGCGACCGGCCTTCAGTTCCTGAACGGCCTTGGCAACGTCGAAGGTGACGGTGCCGGTCTTGGCGTTGGGCATCAGGCCGCGGGGGCCGAGCACACGACCGACCTGACCCACGAGAGCCATGACGTCGGGAGCGGCGACGGCGGCGTCGAATTCCAGCCAGCCGCCCTTGATCTGGGCGACGAGGTCTTCAGCGCCGACCACGTCGGCACCGGCGGCGCGGGCTTCAGCCTGCTTGTCGCCCTTGCAGAACACGGCCACGCGAACGGTCTTGCCGAGGCCGTGGGGAAGGGAAACAGCACCGCGGACCATCTGGTCGGAGTACTTGGGGTCGACGCCCAGACGAAGGGCCACGTCAACCGTTTCATCAAATTTGGCGAAGGAAGCGCCAAGGGACTTGGCAACCGCGTCCTCCACGGAAAAACGCTGGGTCAGATCAACGCCTTCCAGCGAATTGCGATATTTTTTTCCATGCGTAGGCATGATGGTATTCCTTTCTTTGCGCTTGTCGTCTCGAATCTCCTGCCGACCAAAGCCGGCAGTACGGCCGAATCCAACGAAATAGGCGCGGCGCGATGAACGCGCCCACATATCACACGTACGGACGCCGTCTTGCCGCCTGAACGTTATTACTTAACGTCCAGTCCCATGCTGCGCGCGGTGCCCATGATATTGCGCACGGCGCCTTCGAGATCCTTGCAGTTCAGGTCGGGCATCTTCAGCTTGGCGATTTCCTCAACCTGAGCCATGGTGACGGAACCAACCTTGGTACGGTTGGGCTCGCCGGATCCCTTTTCAACCTTGGCGGCCTTCATCAGCAGAACGGGAGCCGGAGGCGTCTTGGTAATGAAGGTGAAGGAGCGGTCGGCATACACCGTGATGATCACGGGGATGATCATGCCCTTCTGATCCTGAGTACGAGCATTGAATTCCTTGCAGAACCCCATGATGTTCACGCCGTGCTGGCCCAGAGCGGGACCAACGGGCGGAGAGGGGTTGGCAGCACCAGCAGGAATCTGCAGTTTGATCTTGGCAACTTCTTTCTTGGCCATTGTCGTTAATCCTTATTTTGCGGTCTCAGGCACAGGCCTGACTGCTGTCGATGAAACAATCCAGAGCAGAAATATCTCGGTGCAGGGCTCAGCCCTTGGTCACCTGGATGAAATCGAGTTCCACCGGCGTCTGGCGGCCGAAAATGGACACGGACACTTTGAGCTTGCCCTTGTCGTAATTGACCTCTTCCACCACGCCGTTGAAACCGCCGAAGGGGCCATCAATGACCCGGACCTCGTCGCCGCGGTCGAAATTGAACTTGGGACGGGGCTGTTCCTGACGGGTTTCCATCAACGAAAGAATGCGTTCCGCTTCACCAGGACCCATAGGTGCAGGACGATTTTTCCCTCCCACAAAGCCGGTGACTTTGGGGATATTCTGAACCAGATGCCAGGAAAGGTCGGTCATCGTCATGCGGACCATGACGTATCCGGGATAGAATTTTCTGGTGGTAGTGCGCTTCTGACCGCCCTTGCCGAGTTCGATGACTCGTTCGGTGGGCACGACCACATCGTGGATGCAGCCGTTGTCCTGGCCGGTGCGCATCAGTTCCCGGATCATCTGCTCGACTCTCTGTTCAAAACCGGAGTAAGTGTGCAGGATGTACCAGTGACCGGCATCCTGAGCGGCGGCAGATTCAGAATGGACAGGGATTTCGGTGATGCTTTCTTGCTCAGCCATTGTATTTTACCCTTGCGGATGTGGAGAAAAGTGTGAACGGAATCATCCTCTTAGGCAAGGATCAGACGAACCACACTGGAAAGGATGAGATCCACCACTCCGAGAAGGATGGCCATGACGGCAACAAAGCCGAGCACCACCATGCTGGTGGTACGGGTTTCTTTCCAGTTGGGCCAGCTGACCTTGCGCAGCTCAACGCGAGACAGGAGAAGATAATCCCTGAATGCAGCAAAGCGCGCCATCAGTCCGCGATCTTCGCCAGCGGACTGGCCAGACTTGCTGGAGGCAGTGGCGGGAGCCGCTTTTGCCTGGGAATTCGCTTCCGCGGCGTCACTCTGTTTTTTGCTCATGTTAGCCTCAAAACTGAAAAGACAAAAGAAATGGCAGGCCAGGAGGGATTCGAACCCCCAACATGCGGTTTTGGAGACCGCCGCTCTGCCGTTGGAGCTACTGGCCTGCGCTATGAAGCACTACTTCGCTTCGCGATGAGTCGTATGTTTCTTGTCCCAGGGGCAGTACTTCATGACTTCAAGACGACCGGTAGTGTTCTTCTTGTTCTTAACCGTGGCGTAGTTGCGGCGCTTGCATTCCGTGCAAGCGAGCAGGATGTTCACGCGCATGGTATTACTCCAGGATTTCAGTCACCACGCCGGAACCGACGGTGTGGCCGCCTTCGCGGATAGCGAAGCGTTCACCGGGAGCCATGGCGATGGGATGGATGAGTTCAACGTTGAAGGTGGCGTTGTCGCCGGGCATGACCATTTCCACGCCTTCAGCCAGCTTGATGACGCCGGTGATGTCGGTGGTGCGGAAATAGAACTGAGGACGGTAGCCGGAGAAGAAGGGAGTGTGGCGGCCGCCTTCGTCCTTGCTCAGAACGTACACTTCAGACTTGAACTTGGTGTGAGGGGTGATGGACTTGGGAGCGGCGAGAACCTGGCCGCGTTCCACATCTTCACGCTTGATGCCGCGGAGCAGAGCACCGATGTTGTCACCGGCCTGGCCCTGATCGAGCAGCTTGCGGAACATTTCAACGCCGGTCACAGTGGTGGTCTGGGTGGGACGGATGCCCACGATTTCCACGGTGTCGCCGACCTTCACGATGCCGCGTTCCACACGACCGGTCACCACGGTGCCGCGGCCGGAGATGGAGAACACGTCTTCGATAGGCATAAGGAAGGGCTTATCGGTTTCGCGAACGGGATCGGGAATGTAGGTATCGCAGGCGTCGAGCAGATCGAGAATGCACTTGGCTTCAGGAGCCTGCCAGTCGTCGCAGTTCAGAGCGTTCAGAGCGGAGCCGCGGATAACCGGCACGTCGTCGCCCGGGAAGCCGTTGGCGCTCAGAAGTTCGCGCATTTCCATTTCGACGAGGTCCAGCAGTTCGGGATCGTCGACCTGGTCGCACTTGTTCATGAACACGATGATGTAGGGCACGCCGACCTGACGGGCGAGCAGAATGTGCTCACGGGTCTGGGGCATGGGACCGTCGGTGGCGGCGACCACGATGATGGCGCCGTCCATCTGAGCGGCACCGGTGATCATGTTCTTGATGTAGTCGGCGTGGCCGGGGCAGTCAACGTGAGCGTAGTGACGCTTGTCGGTCTCGTACTCAACGTGAGCGGTAGAAATGGTGATGCCGCGTTCCTTTTCTTCGGGGGCCTTGTCGATGTCATCGTAAGCGATGAACTTGCCCTGGCCCTTGAGGCCGGCGATCTTGGTGATGGCGGCAGTCAGAGTGGTCTTGCCATGGTCGATGTGACCGATGGTGCCAATGTTGACATGCGGCTTAGAGCGATCAAATTTTTCCTTGCCCATGATGGTCTCCCTAAATGGTTACTTGCAGTTGTGGTGCCCTGTTTGAGCAGCGGACGCCGTCCTGCCCTCTTAAAATCAGAGAGCAGCCCTAAAACACGGACTCATGACGCGCCAGAGAAAAAGGGGGAGCAACAAGAAACAAAGTGGCAGGTGGAGCGGGAAACGAGATTCGAACTCGCAACCCTCAGCTTGGAAGGCTGATGCTCTAGCCGTTGAGCTATTCCCGCCTGTGTGCCGTAGTCCCCTGACAGCGCGCACTGCCTCCTACAGCTATACCAGCGTAAAGCTGGTGGTGGGGGGTGGATTCGAACCACCGAAGTCTTACGACGACAGATTTACAGTCTGTTCCCTTTGGCCACTCGGGAACCCCACCACGCTATACAAAAACGCTTTCGCGTTCTTGCCGCAACCGGAAGAAGGAGCGTGACCTTCACCGGCCACCCGAATCGGACGATCCGGGAAATATGGAGTTCATCCTCTTTCGTCACTCCAAAATATGGAGCTGGCGATGGGAATCGAACCCGCAACCTGCTGATTACAAATCAGCTGCTCTGCCAGTTGAGCTACGCCAGCAGCAGGTATGGGAACTTACCCCGAAACATTCTCCTTGGCAAGAAGAATTTTCTTCTTTCGGTCGTTCCCCGCAAACAGCAAAAGACTTGTACCCAAGAGCCGAAGCTTTGTAAAGTCTTTTCTCACGCCTTTTTCAAAAAATTTTCTCCGCAGCGCTCTGTCGGGCCCTCCGGAGCGGAAACATCCCGCTCCGGCCGACGGCCGTTCCCCGCTCAGAAGCGGTAGAGCACGCTGAGGTGTCCGCCCAGACTATCCCGCTCGCCCGCGCTTCCCACAAGCGCAAGATCCAGCGTCAGCGGCCGGGACGAAGGCTCCACAGCGAGCCCCAGCTCAAACACGCCGCTGTCGCCCTCTAGCGACGCGTCGGGAATGGAAAAATCCCGGGCCACGGCGCGCGCCGTGCCGCTGTATTCATGCTCCCAGGCTGCGCCGACGTAGGGCTTCATGCTCTCAAACGCCGTCAGATCAAAGCGCACGCCGAGGCGCAGACGCCGGGAATCCACGTCGTCGAAGTTCACGATTTCCCCGTTCATGTCCGCGCGATCGCCGCCCTGATGCGTCCAGAAGAACTTGCCGTAGGTATCCACGTTCACGACGTCGGCCAGCGACAGCACATGCCCCAGGCCCACATGCGCCCCATAGTACGGCGTGGAAAGATCGTAGTCCGCCGGACGGTCCATGTTGTCCCGAAGATCGTCGCTGTGCCACTGAGTGTCCACGTTGCCGAGGCGTCCCACGCCCTCCGCGTACAGTCCGGCCAGAGGCCCGGTTTCCACGTCGTATCGAAGCAGCACGCCCGCGCCCGTGTACTGACTGTTGCCCCGACCGTTGACGTCGCCGGAAGCAAAACCGTTGAACGTGTCCAGATGCGCCCTGCCGAATTCAAAAAATCCGCCCGCGAGCACGCGTCCGCTCCCGGAACGGAAGCTTCCCGTCAGGCCGGTCATACCGGAAAAGCCTTCTGTGTCTGCTCTGGAGCCCGTGTGATGCCGCGCCGCGCCGCCGTACACGGCCGCAAACGGATGCCACTCTTCGTCTTCTTCGCTGTCCGCCGCCTCGCGGGCATGACGCATGCCCGTGTCCGCCGCAAGATCGCCGCCCTGATTGAGCAGTCCCGACGCCGCGGCCCGGGCTTCCGTAAGCGCCGCAATGCGGGGATTCATGCGCACTTCCTCCAGGCGTAGCTGCACCGCCGTGCCCGTGTTCTCAAGCACGCCGTCAAAATAGGCGGCGTAGCCCTGCAGAAGGCTCACCAGCCTCCCGGCGGACGCCTGTCCCACGGCTCCTCCGGCGTCGCTGATGAGCGTGAACGTCTCGCCCAGATAGGCACGCCCCCCGGTAATGACGTCGGGAAGCTGCGCCGTCACCGTGGAACCGGCAAAATCGCCTTCCTGCGCATCGGTCACGGTGAGCATGGGCACGTCCACCGGAACCCCCGGCGAGGGGAGCACGAAGTGCAGATTTTCAAAGCCTGCCGCCCTCGCCACGCTGCCCTGCCAGCTGTCCACAAAAAGCGTGTTGCCGCTTCCGGCCGCCGCCACGGGCGCGCCGCCAATCCAGCCGCCGTAGAGCGCGGCGTCCGCGGAAAGGTCCGCGCCCGTTCCTATAATAACGGAATTGTGCGTCGCCGCGCTTCCCGCACCCGCATCGCCGCCGTAAATGCTGCCGCCCACCGAAGCGTTGCGCACCAGCACTGTGTTGTAGCTCGCCGAGGAATCTTCCGCCTCAACCAGACCGCCGATCACGTCGCCGGCCACGCTTCCGCCGTCCACCACGGCCACGATGTTGGAATCCGCGCGGCTGCCCGGCGTGGAACCCGTCACCGCGCCGCCGACCGCGTCGCCCTCCACCGTTGCGCCCGAGCCTATGACCACGCGGTTGCCGACAAGCGAGGCCGGAACGCTGCTTTCCGGCGCAAACGCGCCGCTCACGCTGCCCGCCACGGAAGCGTTGAACACGCTCACCGTGTTGTCCGAAGCCTCGGCCGATCCAGAATCACTCTGCACCGACGCGCCCACCACCGTGGACGAGCCTTCGCCTCCGGAGATCGTGACGACGTTGCCTTCGGCCAGCGCCTTTCCCGTGTAGCTGTGAACCTCGCCGCCCACGACGTCGCCGAACGAACCGCCGTTCACGGAAATGACGTTGTTTTTCGCCGTTGCATCGCCCTGCGCCACGGCATAGCCGCCGTACATCAGGGCGGCGGATCCGCCGTTGAGGCTCACCGTATTGCCTGCGGCCAGCGACACGCCCTGCGCGGAACTTTCCGCGTAGGCCTCGCCGCCCACGACGAAATTGAGCGCTGCGCTGCCCCCGACGCTCACATGATTGTCCAGCGCCTCCACGGAGCCGCTGCCGCCGGACATTCTGGCATAGCCGCCGAAGACCTGCACCCACGGCCCGAAACGAAGCGAACCTTCCAGCGTCACGCTGTTGCCGTCCGCCATCACGCCGCTGGTGTAGCTTCGGGCGTAGCCGCCGTAAATGTTGTCGTTGAAGCCCGTCAGGCCGCCGCTGACCGTCACGCTGTTGTTCATGGCCTCGGCCGAACCGTTGCGGCTCAGGGCCGAACCTCCGTACAGATCCATGGACACCGCGCCGCCGGACACGTTCACCAGGCTGTCGTTCGCCACGGCGTCGCCGCCTTGGGAACGAGTGCCGTACACGTAGGCGTAGGAATCGCCGGAAACAACGGAAGCGCTGCCGCTTCCCGTCAGATCGGCCGCCCGGGCCGGCGCGCCCGCAAGCAGCGCCGCCAGCAGCAATCCTGCCCATGCCGGCCGCAACGCCGGTCTTCCGATGCCCGAAAAACGCTTCCGCCTGAACTGAGTCATGAACATTCCCCCCTGTCGAGTCGATGGCCGCGCCGTTCGACGCCTCCGCCTACGACTATGGAGAAAGGCAGAACTGATTGCCATGATTTATGTTTTCTTCTCAGGCGTTCGCGCTCTCCCGGGGGAGTGCAAAAAGAGAACGAGGCAAGACGCCCGTGCCCGCAAAGACGACCGCGGCCCTTTCCCCTGACGGAATGAGTCTCCGACGCCTCTCCCTTCCGGAAAAGGCGCTCAGCCTTTCCGTCAAGAAGAAAACATGCTCCTCAACCCCCGGCGTGAGCGGAGCGTCAATGCGGCCGATGCAAAATTTTTCGCCGTCACCGCAAAAACTGACGTGCCCGGAAAGAGCCGTCATCCGGCGATTTTCAGGCGACCGGCGAATCCGATCCGCCGAAATTTCCCCTCAAACGCAAAAAAAATTTCTCTGCGGCGTTGACACCTGGAAAATCGTTCCTATTGTAAGGGTATGTTTTTCAGGGACGCATTCCTAAGGAAGGCGTTCATGAGAAACAGAATCAATCATCTTCCCGCAAGATGAAGAATGTATCTCCATCCGGGAATAAAAGAACGCGGAACGCTTTTCCGTCATTGATGCATTGATTCTATTTATGGCTGGAGGTTTTTATTATGCTGCCTAGTATTTTTGGTGAAAGACTTTTTGATGAATTTTTCGGCGATCCTTTTATGCCTGCCTTTAATCGTCATGATCCTCTGTTCGGCAAGAACGCAAGAAACCTCATGAAGACTGACGTGCGGGAAACGGAAAACGCCTACGAGCTCGATATTGATCTGCCCGGCTTCAAGAAGGACGAAGTGAAAATTGAACTGGACGGCGGTTACCTCACCATCAGTGCGGCCAAGGGGCTGGACAAGGATGAGGAAAACAAGAAGGGACAGTATCTGCGCCGCGAACGCTACACCGGCGAATGCAGCCGCAGCTTCTACGTCGGCGAAGCCCTTGAGCCCAAGGACGTTTCCGCTACCTTTGAAGACGGCATTCTGAAGCTCTCCTTCCCGAAGACTCCGGAAAAGAAGGAACCCGAAAAGAAGACCATCGCCATTGCCTGACGATCTGACTGATACCCTGACGCCCGTTTTCCTCCTCTGAAAACGGCTTCCTTCGTCAGATATGCGCAAGGCCCCGACAGAAGAAATTCTGTCGGGGCCTTTTGCGTTTAATCGCTGCCGCGTCCGGCGGCTTCCGTTTTTTCAGCGCTCTGCCGACGCTCCGTTCCGCGCTCTACGCCCGTTCGGGCAACAGGCTCCGGCCTATCGCCGTTTTTCGTTCCGCGCCCGGCGCTCGTTCATCTGTCGGCGTTTTTGCGCTGCACGTCCGTCTTTGCCGCAAAAACGCCGCTTCTTCCGCGCCGAAGCCAGACTGCGCCTTGCCGGGCAAGCGCCGTCATTCCTTCGACGCGGTCTCTTCCTTTCTGCACTCGCCGATGCGCTTCACATCCTCCGCGGCGGAATATACAAGCCGCTTTGCCTCCGGCGAGGATTCCATGAAATTCTTTGTCAGCAGATAAAGCATCTTATAAAGCAGGAAGAACATAAACAGAGGAATGACGATAGTCGTCAGCACAAAAATACAGAACACATGAAAAAGTCTGTCCGTGGCGTTGTCGGCGTAGTTCAGAATTTCGCCGGCCTTGGCCTGAAGACTTTCAATGTTGATGCTGTGCAGCGCGTTCTTCACCGTATTCAGGATGGATTCAAGCTTTTCCATCGTGCCGGAGAACCATCCGCTGTCGGCATCCTCGTCAACCACGCCGGGCATGTCGGTCTCCACCTCGTCCATGCCGCTGATGGCTCCGGCGGAAGAATCCACCTCGTGCATCTGTTCCGCGTAAATTTCCCCCAGATACGCCTGTTCCACATAGCTGCCGACCAGCGCGGTGACCGGGAAAAACAACCAGCAGATCAGCGCCGTGTTGGCAAGGAACACGGCCGCCGAACGGTCCACGCGAAACGCCTTCCCGAAAGGCAGTAGAGCAGCGCAAGCCCCACGGCAAGGGGAAGCATGAGCTTGAAGCTGGCCCAGGAAATCATGCCTACCAGCAATTTTTCCACAAGCATCAGGCCCATGACGGAAAAAAGCGCCGTACTGACACGTTCGATGGCGTCGTTCACGGCGGCCAGCATTTCGCCGGGGGCCACGCTCATGCCCAGGCCGAACGGCGTTATCGACACCTCAATGCGCTGCAACGTGGAAACCGTCTTGTCTATGACCTTGGTCAGCACATAGGCCTTGGCGGCCTTACCCAGCGTTTCTTCGCAGTACTCTTCCGAAATTTTTTCCGCGGCGCCGATGATCGGCAGCCGGGCATTGACGCCGTTGCCCATATGCACGGGCAGCGCAAGCAGCGCCGCCAGAAGCACGGCAAGCCCCAGCGCGAGCAGAGCTTTCCTGTTCTGCATGAATGGATCCTCCTGTTCCCTTTGGTGTCGCTCGGCCGCAGCAAAGATAAGCGCGCCCGAACGCCCCGGCCACCATAAGACGACAGCCGCACGGCCTCAACCGTTGCCGGACAGGAAAAAGCAGCAAACGCCTTCTCTTCCGGCGTCACGGCATGCTGCCCCCTTCCCCTCATGTTGCAACCGGCACTCTTCGCCGCAGGACGGCAGTGGCACGAAAAACCATCTTCCGCCGGAGAAAGGCCCCGCCGAGCGCCTCGCGCCTGAAAAGGCGGCACCTATGCGCCGCAAACAAAAAAGCCCTGCACTCTTCCTTTATTCTTCTCCCGAATTTGGCTACCCTGCCCTGTATGAGTCCCTGCCCGTTCCGGCAGGCCAACACCAACAGCATTCAGGAGCAGCCCATGATTACGGGTGCCGTAAAAAATAAAGTCGATAAAATCTGGCTCGACATCTTTTCCGCGGGTCTGGCCAATCCGCTCACCGTCATTGAACAGCTGACATACCTTATGTTCATCCGCGCGCTGGATGTCAAAGAGCTGGAAAACGAAAGTTATGAAGCGCTCGGCATGAAGGTCAAAAAAATCTTCCCGCAGACGCCCTTCGGCCAGTCCATGCGCTGGAGCAAGTTCAAAAACAAAAACGCTCAGTACATGTTCGACGTCATTTCTCAGCGCGTTTTTCCGGCCATCAAGGAAATGAAGGGCGGAAAACTGCCGGACTTCGACGAGAAAACAGGCACCTTCATTCACCTGCCCGACAGTAACAACGACACGGCACAGACGGCCTTTGCTCATTTCATGAAGGACGCCGTGTTTCTCATGCCCACGCCGCAGGTGCTGGAAAAGGTGGTCACCGGGCTGGAAGAACTGTATGAACACGACATTGCCGGACTCGACATGCAGGGCGACCTGTACGAGTATATGCTCGGCAAGCTCTCCACCGCGGGCCGCAACGGGCAGTTCCGCACGCCCAAGCACATCCGCGACATGATGGTCGCCCTTCTGCGCCCCACGCCCGACGACGTCATCTGCGACCCGGCCTGCGGCACGGCGGGATTTCTCATTTCCGCCGCCGAATACATCCGCACGCACTACGAAAGCACCATGACCACGAAGCAGTGGGAACATTTTGCCGGGCCCGCCTTCACCGGCTACGACACCGACCCCACCATGCTGCGCATTTCGGCCATGAATCTCATGCTTCACTCCATACATCACCCGGATATCCGCTACCGGGACAGCGTATCCAAGGAAAACAACGTGAACGCCGCGTTCACCATGTGCCTTGCGAATCCGCCGTTCAAGGGCAGCATCGACGCCGAGAGCATCAGCGATTCTCTGAAAGCCGTGACCAGCACCAAAAAGACGGAACTGCTGTTTCTCGCGCTTTTTCTGCGCATGCTGAAAAAGGGCGGACAATGCGCCTGCATCGTGCCCGACGGCGTGCTCTTCGGCAGCAGCAAAGCGCATCAGTCCATACGCAAAGAACTGGTAGAGCATCATCAGCTTCGGGCCGTCATCTCCATGCCCTCCGGCGTATTCAGGCCGTATGCGGGCGTCTCCACCGCCGTGCTCATCTTCACCAAAACTGCGGCAGGCGGCACGGATAATGTCTGGTTCTACGACATGCAGGCCGACGGCTTTTCTCTGGACGACAAGCGCGCTCCCGTGGAGCAGAACGACATTCCCGACATCCTCGCCCGCTTTGCCGATCTGGAAAAGGAAAAGGACCGCGCCCGCACGGAACAGTCCTTCTTTGTTCCCAAGGAGGAAATCGTGGCCAACGGCTACGATCTTTCCATAAATAAATACAAGCAGGTGGAATATGCTCCGGTGGAATATCCTTCCACGCAGGAACTGATGACCGAGCTGCACGAACTGGAAATGCAGATTTCCGAAGGTCTGGCCGAACTGGAGGAGATGCTGTGATGACAACAATTGAGGATGTTTTTGACCTTATTAGAAATGGAGTCTCCATAAAACAACATCCTGAAAAGTCAGGTTTTCCTATTACCCGCATTGAAACAATTTCAAATAGAGTTGTTGACAGAACAAGAATGGGATATGCAGGAATAACGGATATTTCTAAATATAAAGATTATATTCTGCAAGATGAAGATATATTAATGTCTCATATTAATAGTATACAGCATCTTGGAAAAGCTGCTATATATAAAAAAATAGGCAATGAAAAGATTATTCATGGAATGAATCTTCTTTGCCTTCGTCCTAAAAAGGATAAAATACATAGTTCATTTGCTTTATACTATTTTTTATCTGATGACTTCCATCGTAAAATAGCAAGTATTACGAAACCATCTGTAAACCAAGCCAGCTTTACCATATCTGCACTAAAAAAATTATCTTTCCCTTCATTTTCTATTTCAGAACAACAAAAAATTGCTTCCAAATTTGATGCTATTGGACAAATAGTTGTACTTCGTGAACAGCAGCTCTCCAAACTCGACCAGCTCGTCAAATCCCGATTTATTGAGATGTTTGGAAAAATAGAAAGTAATAGTTCCTCTTGGAATATGGTAAAATTAAATCAAGTTATAAAATCCTGTGAAGCTGGATGGAGTGGAAGCGGTATACAAAGACAAAAACAAGAAAATGAAGTTGCAGTTCTTAAAGTTAGTTCTGTTACAAAAGGATATTTTGATTTTCATGAATATAAAGTTTTAAACGATCAAAAAAATATAAAAAAATATATTTATCCACAAAAAAATGATTTAATATTTAGTCGTGCAAACACAAGAGAACTTGTTGGAGCAACAGCTATTATAGATAAAGATTACCCAAAATTTATACTACCTGACAAGTTATGGAGGATAAAATTAAATAATAATATTAATATATACTATATAAAATATATATTAAGTGATAATTTTTATAGAAAAAAAATTTCATCTATATCTACAGGAACAAGTGGATCAATGTTTAACGTTTCAATGGAGAAATTCAAGTCACTGGACCTTCCCCTCCCCCCTCTTCCTCTCCAAGAACAATTTGCCGAATTCGTCCAACAGGTCGACGAAGTAAAATCGCCCGTAAAGCAAAGCCTTGAAAAACTGGAAACGCTGAAAAAATCTCTGATGCAGGAGTATTTCGGATAAAGGAGTTCCTGTATGCCCAACTTCGACTTTCTGAACGACCGCAAAGAGTTCTCCATGTTCGCCGCTTCCGCCGTGGAGGCGGAAAAGGTCTTTGCCTCGTCGCCCGCCATGTGCGTCATCGGCTGCCGCAAGGCTCTGGAGCTCGCCGTGAAGTGGGTCTATGCCGTCGATAAGAGTATACAGGCTCCCTACAAGGATACGCTTTCCGCGCTCATCCACGAGTACACCTTCAAAAAACAGCTCCCCGACCTTCTGTTCGAGGAAATCAAATGGATCATCAAGTTCGGCAACATGGCCGTTCATACCAACAAGGCCGTTCCTTCCGCGTTTGCCGTGCAGGCCTTGAAAAACCTTTTTGATTTCATCAAATGGGTTGAATGCACCTACGGAAAAACCTATCGGGACCGCACCTTCGATGAACGGCTGATTCCCAAAACGCACGTCTCGCTCGACATGCGGAAAATACGGGAACAGGAAAGTCTGCTCGGCGAAAAAGACGCGGAAATTGAACGGCTCCGGCAGCAGCTTGCCTCATTGGCGGACAAATACACCGAAGAGAAGGAACACAACCGCCAGAGCCGCACCCTCACCCTGGAAGACCTTTCCGAGTTCAAGACCCGAAAGATTTATATCGACGCCATGCTCTTCAGCATGAACTGGAAACTGGAAGGGCCGGACAGCGACGTTTCTCAGGAATACGAAGTGGAGGGCATGGCCGACGTTCCCGGTCAGAAGGGCTATGCGGATTATGTGCTCTTTGGCAAAGACGGCAAGCCGCTCGCCGTGGTGGAAGCCAAAAAGGCCTGCAAGGACCCCAATACCGGAAGAACGCAGGCCAAGCTCTACGCCGACTGCCTCGAACGCCGTTTCGGGCAACGCCCCGTCATGTTCACGACCAACGGCTTCGATACCTTTTTCTGGGACGACAAGAGCGGCCCCCAGCGGAAGGCAAGCTTCCTTTTCGGCAAGGCCGATCTGGAAAAAATCATCGAACGGCGCTCGTCCAGACTGCCGCTTGAAAACATCAGCATAAACGACGACATCACCGACCGCTATTATCAGAAGGCGGCCATCCGCGCCGTATGCGAGGAAATCAGCCGCGGCGTGCGCAAGCATCTTCTCGTCATGGCCACCGGCACCGGCAAAACCAGAACGGCCGCCAGCCTGGTCGATGTGCTGAGCCGGGGGCACCACATCACCAACGTGCTCTTTCTCGCCGACAGAACGGCGCTTGTCTCGCAGGCAAAGGACGACTTCAAAACGTACCTGCCGAACATGTCCCTTTGCAATCTGTGCTCCAACAAGGACGACGCCTCCGCGCGAATCGTGTTCTCCACCTACCCCACCATCATGAACGCCATCGACCGCGCAAAGAACAAAGACGGCAACATGCTGTTCACGCCCGCGCACTTCGATCTCGTCATCATCGACGAAAGTCACCGGAGCATCTTCAAAAAATATCGCGCCATCTTTGAATACTTCGACGCCATCCTGCTCGGCCTGACCGCCACGCCGAAAACCGAAGTGGCCAGAAACACCTATGAATTCTTCGAGCTCGAAAACGGCGTTCCCACCTATGCCTATGACTACGACACCGCCGTGCATCAGGATCACGTTCTGGTGCCGTACTACAATTATGAGGTCACGACAAAATTTCTCTCGGAGGGCATCACCTACGATGAACTTTCCGACGAAGACAAGGAACGCTATGAAGACGACTTTGAGGACTTTGCCGAAGAAGGCGTCGTTCCGGACTTCATCCCCTCGCAGGCGCTGAACGACTTTGTCTTCAACCAGAAAACCGTGGACCTCGTGCTTCAGGACCTCATGGAGCGCGGCATAAAGGTGAACGGCGGCGAACGCATCGGCAAGACCATCATTTTCGCCCAGAACAAGAAACACGCCGAATTCATTCTGGAACGCTTCAACAAACTTTATCCGCAGCATCACGGCACATGGGCAAGCCGCGTCATCTGCGACGACAGTTACGCCCAGACCGTCATCGACAACTTCAAGGAAGCCGACAAGACGCCGTACATCGTGGTTTCCGTGGACATGATGGATACGGGCATCGACGTGCCGGAATGCGTGAATCTGGTCTTCTTTAAAAAAGTCCGTTCCAAAACCAAATTCTGGCAGATGATCGGACGCGGAACACGTCTCTGCCCGGAACTGACCTGCACCGACCTCATAGAAGGCACGGAGTACGCCGGTAAAAAACGTTTCCTCATTTTCGACTACTGCGGCAATTTCGAGTTTTTCCGACAGGTCAAAAACACCCTGGAGGGAGATGTCCCGGTCTCGCTTTCGGAAAACATTTTCCGAAAGTGCATCCGGCTGATCGCGGCGTTTCAGGACGGATCGAAATCCGACGAGATTTATCAGCTCTGGCGCAGGGAACTGACCGAAACCTGCCGCACGCTGATTGCCGCCCTCAACACGGAGCTCTTTCACGTCCGTCTTGCCCTGAAGCATGTGGAGAAGTTCAAAAAACCGGAAGCTTTTGTCTGCCTTTCCGAGCTGGATCAGCAGGAGCTGACGGAACACATCGCCCCGCTGGTGCATTTCGATGATCCCGACGACATGGCGCTGCGCTTCGATAATTTCATCTACGGCTTCATGCTGAATGCGCTGGATGAAAGCCCGCGCGTCAAGCACGATCTGACTCAGCTCATCAAGACGGTCAGACTTCTGGAAAAAAAATCCTCCATCCCGCAGGTTGCGGAAAAGCTGCCGCTGATACGGCAGATTGCCGACCCGGACTTCTGGAAGGAAACAGACATCTGCAAGCTGGAACATATCCGGCGGGAACTGCGCTCGCTCATCTGCTTTCTGGATGAAGGCAGCAAAAGAAAGGACATCATCACCATTCTGACCGACCCCGTGCTGCAATCGACCGAGGGAGCGCCCCTGCCCGCCGACGACCCCTTTGAAAGCTACAGAATGAAGGTCAACCGCTATATTGAGGAACACAAAAATTCCCTGGCCATCCATAACCTGACGCACAATATTCCGCTGACCAGAAAGGACTACGAGGAACTGGAACGCGTCTTTACGCAGGAACTCGGCAGCAGGGAGGACTACCAAAAGACTTTCGGCGACACGCCCTTCGGCCTGCTGATACGCAAAATCGCCAAAATGGATCATGAGGCCGCTCTTGCCGCGTTCTCGGAATTCATCAACGACCAGTCGCTGAACTCCCGCCAGATAGCCTTTGTTCAGAAGGTCATCACGCACATTGAACAGAACGGCTGTGTCGAAGATCTTTCCATCCTTGCAAAGCCGCCTTTCGACAAGCCGGCAAAGCTTCTGGACTTCGACAAGCGCCAGCAGGAGAAACTGCTTGCCGTCATCCGGTCGGTACGGGATAATGCTCTGGTGATGTAAATTTTTCTCCGCAACATCATCCTGACGAGAAGAGATTAACCATGTCGGAAATAAAACTTTACGATACCAACGGGCAGGTCACGGAACTGATATCTTCCTCGGTTCTTTTGGAAAGAGAACTGCAAACACTTATCGAAAATAACATGGCTACCTTCTTCGGTGTTCGCTTCCTTAAAAGCGAGTATTCGATAACCGGTGGAAGGATGGACAGCATAGGCATCGATGAAAACAACTGCCCGGTTATTTTTGAATACAAGCGCAATTCCAACGAAAATGTCATCAATCAGGGCTTATTTTATCTGGACTGGCTCCTCGACCATAAGGCAGACTTTAAACTTCTTGTCATGACTGTTCTGGGAAAAGACGCCGCTGATCTTATAGACTGGTCGGCCCCCTGTGTCATTTGTGTAGCGCACAAATTCAACAAATATGATATTCATGCGGTTGACAGAATGCAGGTTAATATAAAATTGGTAGAATATAGAAAATATAATAATGGAATGCTGCTATTCGAGCATCTTAACACGCCATCTACTTCCAGCTCAAGAAATAACGACACATGTCATACTGAACCTGTCATAAATAAATCACAAAAGCATGACACATCATTTCATATTGACAAGCTTGAATCCATATCGCCGGAGCTTAAAGAACTCTACGAAAACATTTGCAACTATATCGAATCTCTTGGCGACGACGTGGCGTCCAATCAGCTCAAACAATGTCTTGCCTACAGAAAACTCCGAAATTTCGCCTGCATAGAAATTTTCAGCAAGCAACTGAAATTATTTTTAACTCTTGATCCATCCACGGTGGAACTCACCAAAGACTTTACCCGAGACGTCAGCAATGTCGGGCATCACGGAACCGGCGACGTGGAAGTCATCATTAGAAACTCGGAAGATTTTGAAAAAGCAAAACCTCTGATTGAGCGCGCCTATAACGAAGGATAGGCTTGCATTGCCCCCACAGGCTTCATGGCACGCCGGCTAACCATGACACTCCGGTATGAGCCGGACTGTCGTATCACCTTTTCGGCAGACACTCATAAGGCAGAAAGCTCTTCACTTTCTGCCTTATTTTTTCTGGTGGGAATAAAATTAAAAAGAAAAAACCCCTTACGGCATGCACCGTAAGGGGTTGTATTCTCTGGTTGCGGGGAAAGGATTTGAACCAATGACCTTCGGGTTATGAGAACTAAGGTCATATCTTTCTATTGCTTTCTATTTTTTCTAACTATTACTATTTATTTGAAAAATATATATTTACATTTTCTTTCCATTTTTCTGATTTTCGGCCTTTTTCGGCTTGACGTGGTGGGAATATGGTGGGAATAAAATCATATGTATATTTCCTGGAGGCCTTGCCATGTCTTCACTTACGCGACATCAGACCGACAAAGTAGGAGTATTTTTTGTTCTTGGAAAGCCTCGGATGAAGTCCAGAGACAAAGCCGAGTCGGCAAAACCGGATAAAATCTACTACATCATGTACCGCTTGGACGGGAAAAAAATCGAAGAAAAGGTCGGGCGGGAGTCCGAAAGAATGACCCCGGCCAAAGCCGCAAAAATCAGAGAACAACGGGTAAACGGCATCAGTCTGCCCAATACCGAACGCCGTCGTATCCGCAAAGAACAAAAACAGGCTCTTGAATCACGCTGGACCATTGCCCGACTCTGGGATGCCTACAAGATAAATAAGCCTGACCTCAAAGGCCTCACTACCGATGAAAACCGCTACAAAAATTATTTAAGGGAATTTGCCGACCGAACGCCGGAAGAAATCTGCACCGGAGATATAGACCACCTGCGTCTTCGTCTCATCAAGGCGGGGAAAAAAGCAGGAACCATAAAAAATATTCTGGAGCTGCTCCGACGCATCATCAACTTCGGAGTCAAAAAAGGGCTTTGCCCATGGATTCCGCCTTCACAGTTGCATTTCGAAATGCCGCATCTGAACAACGTGAAGACGGAAATGCTTACGGCGGAAGAACGTACCCGCTTCATTGAAGCTGCCCACCATGCAAAAAATCGCAAGGCAGGACAACTTATGCTCATGGCCTACTACACGGGAATGCGCCGAAGCGAACTTTTCCGACTCAAATGGACGCACATTGATTTTGAACAGGGCTTCATCAATATAGTAGGGGAAGGTCAGGAAGGAGCAAAAAGTCATCGAGATGAACGTATTCCCCTGACACAACCGGTCCGGGAACTGCTTTCCGAAATAGAAAACGAAGGCAGCGCCTATGTTTTTCCCGGCAGGGACGGCATAAGCCGCATGACCGATATTCATAAGCAGGTCAATGCCATAAAGAAAGCGGCCCGCCTTCCTGACGACTTCCGCCCCCTGCACGGCCTCAGGCACACCTTTGCCAGCGTTGCCGTATCCAACGGCGTTCCGCTCTCCCATGTGCAGAAATTGCTGACTCACAAGGATCCCTCCCTGACGCAACGTTATGCGCACCTCGAGGATAAGGCACTCAAAAACGCAGCCGCTCAGGTAGGAAACTTTCTGGCCATAGCAGATCTGGACGATAAAGGATAAGCCTGCTCTTGTCCGAGCTTTCCCGACAATATCTTATATTTTCCTCATTACTCAAAGGACTCCCGCATGGACAACACCTTCCGCTTCCTGATGTACCACTCTGCGGAGCAGAATATTTCCGTCAACGCCGTCATCCGCGATGAAACCATCTGGCTGACGCAGAAAGCTATGGCCGAGCTGTTTGGAGTACAAACTCCCGCCATTAACAAGCATCTGAAAAATATTTTTGCTGAAGGCGAGCTGGATGAGAACGTGGTTGTTTCCAAAATGGAAATAACCACGCAACACGGTGCCATACCCGACAAAACTCAAACTAGAGATGCTCTTTTCTATAATCTCGATGCCATCATCTCCGTGGGATATCGGGTAAATTCCAGACGAGCCACCCAGTTCCGCATCTGGGCCACCAACGTACTCAAGGAATACATGATCAAAGGCTTTGCCATGGATGATGAACGCCTCAAACAGGGACGTACAGCTTTCGGCAAAGACTATTTCCGTGAACTTCTGGAACGGGTTCGCTCCATCCGGGCCAGTGAACGCCGTATCTGGCAGCAGATTACCGATATTTTTGCCGAGTGCAGTCTGGACTATGACCGGAACTCCCCGGTAACCCGCCAATTCTATGCCATGGTACAGAATAAGTTCCACTATGCCATTACCAGCCAGACCTCTGCGGAAATCATCTATGCCGGAGCCGACAGGCATAAGGAACATATGGGACTGACAACCTGGAAAAATGCCCCGGAGGGCCGTATTCTTAAATCAGACGTTACCATAGCGAAAAACTATCTGACCGAGCAGCAGATCAGACAATTGGAAAGAACGGTAACAGGCTATTTTGATTATATCGAAGATCTGATAGAGCGGGAAAATACCTTCACCATGGAAGAATTCGCCGCCAGCATTAACGAATTTCTTACCTTCCGGCGCTATGACATCCTGCCCGATAAAGGAAAAATTTCCAGAGAACAGGCAGTTCTCAAAGCCGAAGCAGAATATGACGAATTCAATAAGACTCAACACATCACGTCCGATTTTGACAGGACGATCCGCAAAATGCTGAACCATGAATAAACAGTTATCCCCTTCTTGAGCAGAGCGTCAGAAGAAAGGATCATCGCCATGCCTGATCAAGGTAATTATACGGACTACTGGCCTTATCCCACATTTTCCACTCTTGGGGTGGATCAGCAGTATATCGTTGAGACCGCCATCATTCCCGCGGAAGACCTGCTTCGCCGGTTCAGCGGTTTTGAACCGTTTGAGATGGCTCTCGCCATCAACAACAGCATACTCTTCCCCAAGTTGAACAAGCCCTGCGACTTTCCCAGGCCGTTTCTGTTATGCAAGACGCGCCGGGATACTGCGAACAATCGTCCTGCTTACTTTCTTCTGGAAGCTCTTGACCTTTTTCCTTTTCAGTACCGGTGGGAAAACGATAATCTCATCTTTGACTTCACCGGCATAGTGTTCAAAGAAAGTGATATCCTCACTCTGGAACTCTCTGCCGTGGAAAACGACTTCAGTCTTCCCCATGTCCAAAACGCTCCAAAGGCATACCGGAAACTTTCCTTCCTCAAGGAGTATTTTCCCGAAGAAGGACCGAAGACCGTCATCGAAGCTCTTCTGCAAGAAGTATCAACGGCACAAAAAGGCGAACACGCCACTGGGCCTGTTCAGAAAAAAGATATGAGCAAGGCAAACGAAAAGAAGCGAAGCCATACGGAAGCACGATGGAAACAGCAATTTTCCTCCGGCATCGCCGCTGCTCTTTTCTGTCTGGAGCAATACCAGCGCACCGGAACTCCGGTAACGCGCAAAGAATATGCCGCCGCACTCAGAAAGCAGGGGTATGAGCCTCTCATGGTGGAAGCGGACGGACTTTTCCGCGCTCTCATGCCGAAAGAAATCCTGCATAGGGGCGACTAAATACTTCGATTCCTCCTGATCCAGTTCTTTCTGTTACCATTTTTTAAGGGGGACCTCTCCATTTTTTCCCCCTCCTTTGATTTTTTACGTCTTTTTCTTTCAACTCCACGCGTTATGCTCCTCATAAATCCACATATTGAGGAGTGAACCATGGATACCAAGACAGAAAGAATCGTAAAACAAAATCGCCCGCATTCCTGCAAGCCTTCCCCCGAAGCATCGGCTTTTGCTGATCCTCATCTTATTCTGCTCAACGAAAAGCAGGCAGCCGCCTTTCTTGGCCTTACAGACCGCACGCTTCAGCAGCGCCGTTACTATTCGCAACCCCCTGCCTATATCAAACTGCCCGGCAGCAATGCCGTCCGCTATCGCCTCTCCGAGCTGATTGCCTTTGTAGAAGCGGGCGAAGTACCCTTGGAATAATGGAGGTGAACATGAATACCGACGAGGAGTCCTCCATGTATTCCAGCATTAAGGCGGATAGTCCGGCACGCACTCAACCGTGTTCACGGGCATGTACGCATTCTGCCGTGCGTCTAGGCAGGAACTCAGACAAAGAGACAGATGCGAAGTCCGCTTCACGGAAATCCCGCTGTCCGCTCGGATTCTCGGAAATGCAGATAGCCATACTCAGTATTCTCAAAACCTCTCCTCCGGTCATTGCCTACTGGCAGCTTGCGGAAGCCCTCTCCGTTTTCGGCCTGAATGTTTCAGAAGGCGCGGTGCGCGGCGCGTTAACCCGCCTTTTCAAATATGGCTTTCTGGTTCGCGGACGTGCAGCCAGAGGCAAAATGCAGGGCAACCGCTATGCGTTCACCTCAGATCCGTGCCCTTACATAATACCTTACCGAGACTCTGATCAGTCCGGGATGGATTCCGTCATGGACTCACCAGTCTCCTATGAGCGCAATCCCGCTCCATCTCTTTTTAAAGAAGAGACAGTAAGAAATTCTGTCTGGGCTGAGCAGCACGAACGTCCGGGAAAAACCTCCACGCTTGAACATCTGACGGAACAGGACCTGGCCTTTCACTGGCCCAATCTTTTCCGGCAGGGATTCGGTACCTGCCAGATCCGTCAGATCATTCAGCGGCTCACACAAATCGGGATGGGAACGGAACGGGTCATCCAGGGATTGACTCATGCGGAGTGGGAGCTGGAACATGGAATCATGCGCGACAAGAACAACGAGCCCGTTGCAAGCCCGGTCAACTGGGTGTTCAGCTGTCTTGCCAGAACCGGATATTATCGAAGACCTCAAGGGTACGTTTCCCCGGAAGAACAGGCGGAGCTGGATGCTGCCGAGGAAGAAGAACGGCAAAAAATTGTGCGGGAAAGTCGCAGAAATTCCGCCTTTGAGGCATGGCTTTCCGGTCTGTCTCCCGAAGAAAAATCGGCTGTGACAGCGCCGAAAGGTCATGTGTGGAAAATCCCGGAAGACACAGCCCTGCGCCTGCATTTTTTCAGCAACGTCTGGCCTCTTGTTCTGGCCGGGCATCCGCCTGAAGGCCAGAAAAGCCCTCCGCAAAATCTCACGGAACAGTAGCCCTTTCCTATCCCCTTTGCGACCGGGGTTCTTCGAGGCAGGATGGTAGTTGTAACACACAACTATCATCCTGCCAGAGGAAGCCTCTGGACTCCCGGCGCTCGGCGCTGCGCTTCTCGCGCCTAAAAGGCAGCACGGATACGCCGCGAACAAAAAAAGCCCTACCCTCTTCCTTTATTCTTTTCCCGAATTTGACTACCCTGCCCGGTATGATTCCCTGCCCGTTCCGGCAGGCCAACACCAACAGTATTCAGGAGCAGCCCATGATTACGGGTGCCGTAAAAAATAAAGTCGATAAAATCTGGCTCGACATCTTTTCCGCGGGTCTGGCCAATCCGCTCACCGTCATTGAACAGCTGACATACCTCATGTTCATCCGCGCGCTGGATGTCAAAGAGCTGGAAAACGAGAATTATGAAGCGCTCGGCATGAAGGTCGAAAAAATCTTCCCGCAGACGCCCTTCGGCCAGTCCATGCGCTGGAGCAAGTTCAAAAACAAAAACGCTCAGTACATGTTCGACGTCATTTCTCAGCGCGTTTTTCCGGCCATCAAGGAAATGAAGGGCGGAAAACTGCCGGACTTCGACGAGAAAACAGGCACCTTCATTCACCTGCCCGACAGTAACAACGACACGACACAGACGGCCTTTGCTCATTTCATGAAGGACGCCGTGTTTCTCATGCCCACGCCGCAGGTGCTGGAAAAGGTGGTCACCGGGCTGGAAGAACTGTATGAGCACGACATTGCCGACCTCGACATGCAGGGCGACCTGTATGAATACATGCTCGACAAGCTCTCCACCGCGGGCCGCAATGGGCAGTTCCGCACGCCCAAGCACATCCGTGACATGATGGTCGCGCTTTTGCGCCCCACGCCCGACGATATCATCTGCGACCCGGCCTGCGGCACGGCAGGATTTCTCATTTCCGCCGCCGAATACATCCGCACGCACTACGAAAGCACCATGACCACGAAGCAGTGGGACCACTTTACCGGGCCCGCCTTCACCGGCTACGACACCGACCCCACCATGCTGCGCATTTCGGCCATGAATCTCATGCTGCACTCCATACACCACCCGGATATCCGCTACCGGGACAGCGTGTCCAAGGAAAACACCGTGAACGCCGCGTTCACCATGTGCCTCGCGAATCCGCCGTTCAAGGGCAGCATCAACGACGCAGGCATCAGCGATTCTCTGAAAGCCGTGACCAACACCAAAAAAACGGAACTGCTGTTCCTCGCTCTTTTTCTGCGTATTCTGAAGAAGGGCGGACAATGCGCCTGCATCGTGCCCGACGGCGTGCTCTTCGGCAGCAGCAAGGCTCATCAGTCCATACGCAGGGAACTTGTGGAGCATCATCAGCTGCGGGCCGTCATCTCCATGCCTTCCGGCGTGTTCAGGCCGTATGCGGGCGTATCCACCGCCGTGCTCATCTTCACCAAAACCGCGGCAGGCGGCACGGACAACGTCTGGTTCTACGACATGCAGGCCGACGGCTTTTCTCTGGACGACAAGCGCACGCCCGTGGAGCAAAACGACATTCCCGACATTCTCACCCGCTTTGCCGATCTGGAAAAGGAAAAGAACCGTGCCCGCACGGAACAGTCCTTCTTTGTACCAAAAGAGGAAATTGTCGCCAACGGCTACGATCTTTCCATAAATAAATACAAGCAGGTGGAATATACTCCGGTGGAATATCCTTCCACGCAGGAACTGATGACCGAGCTGCACGAACTGGAAATGCAGATTTCCAAAGGTCTGGCCGAACTGGAGGAGATGCTGTGATGGCAAAACTTGGTGATATATGTCGCTTTCAGTCTGGAGGAACGCCATCAAAAAATATTTCCTCTTATTATGGAGGAAATATTCCTTGGATTACCACTATTGCACTTAATGGATCAACTATTACAGAAAATGATGCTATCGCTTGGATTACACCTACAGCTATAAGTGACACTGCTGCAAAAATAGTACCTGCTCAATCTATATTAGTAGGAACTCGTGTCGGTATTGGAAAAGTTGCAATAAACACAATACCAATATCAACAAATCAAGATATTCTTGCATTAATAGATATAGATGAAAAAATATGGAACAAAAAGTATTTAATATATGCCATATCTGCAAAAAAAGCATATTTAAATAGCGTTGCTAGAGGGGCTACTATTAAAGGAATAAAAAAAGAAATTTTAGAAAATTTAGAAATTAAAAAAATATCTTTACTAAAACAACAAAAAATTTCAGACACTTTAGATAAAATAAACAATCTATATTTTATCCGCGAACAGCAGCTCTCCAAACTCGACCAGCTCGTCAAATCCCGACTTGTAGGGAAGAAAACCTCCTTGCAGATGGAGGTTGCCGCATGAAATCCTACAAATGGCGAGAAGTGCTTTCTATTGTCAATGGTAAGAATCAAAAATACGTTGAAAACCCAAATGGAACATATCCTATTTATGGAAGTGGAGGTATTATAGGGTATGCGACTGACTTTCTATGTCCTGAAAATTCCATCATATTAGGAAGAAAAGGATCTATCAATAAACCTATTTTTGTAAAAGAAAAATTCTGGAATGTTGATACTGCATTTGGAATTATTCCAAATAAGAATATATTACTACCTCTTTTTCTATATTATTTTTGTATATTTTTTAATTTTGAAAAATTAAATACAACAGTAACAATTCCAAGCCTTACAAAATCTAATCTTTTTGATATAACTATAAACATTCCAGATTTAAAAATACAAACAAAAATTACCAATATTCTTAGCAAAATAGATATAATTATATATCAAAAAACAGTTCAGTTATCAAAATTAGACACTCTCGTTAAATCCCGATTTGTCGAGATGTTTGGAGACCCGGTTAAAAATCCTCTTGGATGGAATACTAGCCCCTTCCTCAGCATGGGATACTGTAAAAACGGCATGAACTTCCACACAGGCGATAGTGGAATAAAAATGCACTGCCTAGGGGTTGGAGATTTTAAAGACTATTCTATTATTGATGGTACAGACCATTTGCCCACGATATCTCTGAAAGAAACACCACCAGAAGAAAGCATGCTACAAGATGGTGATATCCTCTTCGTTCGCTCCAATGGTAATAAAGCTCTTGTCGGTCGTTCTTTGGTTGTTTATCCCCATAATACGCCAACCACTTACAGCGGTTTCTGTATTCGCTATCGTTTAACGAGCTTCGATGTTAATATAACCTATTTATTATGCGTGTTAAAAACAGATTCAATACGAAAAAAAATGATAGGTCGTGGAGCTAATATTCAGAATATTAATCAACAAACTCTTGCTACCTTAGATATTCCTACTCCACCAATAGATCTTCAAGAAAAATTTGCAGCCTTCGTCGAACAGGTCGACAAATCAAAATTGGCAGTGAAGCAGAGCCTTGAAAAATTGGAAACTCTAAAAAAATCTCTGATGCAGGACTATTTCGGCTGATTCCAGATACTATGGCGACACCAAGCACAAGGAGATGCCGCCATGAAAGATCAAATCATCGCTGAAATCGAACGCTCCATGCTGCTCCACCTGGACAATGCCCAGATGGAGCAGCTCCATTTTGTCCTGACTTCTACCCTCTGGAATGTCTCCCTTCTCCCTGTGGAAAAAGAACAACAGGTCAAACATGATCCCGACAATGTCGAACTTGTATCCATGTTTCTTTCTTCAAAAAAAGTTGAAGGATGCAGCGATAAAACTATAAAATATTATAACGCGTGCTTATCTAAACTTTTTTCCTTACTTCCAAAGCAAGCATTCCGCATAACCACAGAAGATTTGCGCCAATATCTTGCAGAATATCAAGTCAACCGATCCTGCAGCAAAACGAATATTGATAACATACGACGAATTCTTTCCAGTTTTTTCGCATGGCTTGAAGATGAATGCTATATTTTAAAAAGTCCTGTTCGGCGTATTCACAAAATACGAACGAACAAACCCATAAAAGAAACTTACTCTGATGAAATGCTGGAAACCATGCGCGATAATTGCGGCAATCTACGCGACCTCGCTATTATTGACCTACTGGCCTCGACAGGAATGAGGGTGGGGGAACTGGTACGCTTGAACAGAGCTGATATCGACTTTGAAAACCGCGAATGCGTAGTGCTCGGAAAAGGCAGCAAAGAACGCCCTGTTTATTTTGATGCCAGAACGAAGATTCACCTGAAAAACTATCTTGCCTCTCGAACAGACGAAAATCCGGCCTTATTTGTTTCTTTGCTCCACCCCTTTAAAAGACTTGAGATAAGCGGCGTGGAGATTCGTCTTCGGCAACTTGGCAGAAGACTGAATATCACCAGAGTGCATCCCCACAAATTCCGCCGAACGCTTGCTACCCGGGCCATCGACAAAGGAATGCCCATTGAACAGGTGCAGCGCCTCCTGGGACATACAAAAATCGACACCACCATGCAATACGCCATGGTTGACCAACAAAACGTCAAACAGGCCCATCGGCGGTTCATCGGCTAATCTCAAATCCCGATTTATCGAGATGTTTGGAGATATGCTTTTAAATACAAAGATGTGGAATAAACAGCCTCTGGAATCAATGGCGGATATTGTTTCGGGCATTACGAAAGGGCGTAAAATCAAAGGACAAAGTATGATAAAAGTCCCATACATGGCTGTATCAAATGTAAAGGATGGCTATATTGATTGGACTACCGTTAAAACTATTGAAGCAACAGAACAGGAAATTGAACAGTATCAGTTATTACCAGATGACGTGTTGATGACAGAAGGTGGCGATCCTGATAAACTCGGTAGAGGGGCCATTATCAAAGAAACTTTAGAAAATTGTATTCATCAAAATCATATATTCCGTGTTCGTTTAAATGAGTCAGTGATTTTGCCGGTTTTCTTTGCAGAGTACTTAAAGCATCAAAAATCTAAGCGTTATTTTATTGGGTGTGCAAAACAGACTACTGGAATTGCAAGCATCAACATGAGGCAATTAAAAGCATTACCGGTCCTACTTCCACCGCTGGCACTACAGGAGCAATTTGCAGCCTTCGTCGAACAGGTCGACAAATCAAAATTTCTTTGTCGGTTTACACTAAAAAAGTTCACGGCTATGATGACCCACAAGAGGAGATGCATGTATGCCTAACTTCGACTTTCTGAACGGCCGCAAAGAGTTCTCCATGTTCGCCGCTTCCGCCATAGAGGCGGAAAAGGTCTTTGCCACGTCGCCCGTCATGTGCGTCATCGGCTGCCGCAAGGCTCTGGAGCTAGCCGTGAAGTGGGTCTACGCTGTCGATAAAAGTATACAGGCTCCCTATAAGGATACCCTCTCCTCGCTCATCCACGAGTACACCTTCAAAAAACAGCTCCCCGGCCTTCTGTTCGACAAAATCAAAGGCATCGTCACGTTCGGCAACATTGCCGTCCATACCAATAAGACCGTTCCTTCCGCTTTTGCCGTGCAGGCATTGAAAAGCCTTTTTGAATTCATTCAATGGGTCGATTATTCCTACGGTAACGACTATAAAATACACACCTTCGATGAACGACTGATTCCCCAAATGCATGTCCTCCTTGATATGCAGAAAATCCGAGAACAGGAAAGTCTGCTCGGCGAAAAAAACGCGGAAATAGAACGCCTCCAGCAGCAGCTTGCCTCATTGGCGGACAAATACACCGAAGAGAAGGAACACAACCGCCAGAGCCGCACCCTCACCATAGAAGACCTTTCCGAGTTCAAGACCCGAAAGATTTATATCGACGCCATGCTCTTCAGCATGAACTGGAAACTGGAAGGGCCGGACAGCGACGTTTCTCAGGAATACGAAGTGGAGGGCATGGCCGACGTTCCCGGTCAGAAGGGCTATGCGGACTATGTACTCTGGGGCAGAGACCACAAACCGCTCGCCGTGGTGGAAGCCAAAAAGGCCTGCAAGGACCCCAATACCGGAAGAACACAGGCCAATCTCTACGCCGACTGTCTCGAACGCCGTTTCGGGCAACGCCCCGTCATGTTCACGACCAACGGATTCGATACCTTTTTCTGGGACGACAAGGGCAGCACCCCGCGGAAGGTAAGCTGCATATTCAGCAGGGCCGACCTGGAAAAAATCATCGAACGGCGCTCATCCAAACTGCCGCTTAAAAGCATCAGCATAAGCGACGACATCACAAACCGCTACTATCAGAAGGCAGCCATCCGCGCTGTATGCGAAGAAATCAGCTGCGGCGTGCGGAAGCATCTTCTCGTCATGGCGACAGGCACCGGCAAAACCAGAACGGCCGCCAGCCTAGTCGATGTACTGAGCCGGGGGCATCACATCACCAACGTGCTCTTCCTCGCCGACAGAACGGCGCTTGTTTCGCAGGCTAAAAAAGACTTCAAAGCGTACCTGCCGAACATGTCGCTCTGCAATCTGTGCACCAACAAAGACGACGCTTCCGCTCGAATCGTTTTCTCCACCTACCCCACCATCGCGAACGCCATCGACCGCTCAAAGCGCGATGACGGCGACATGCTGTTCTCTCCCGCGCGCTTCGACCTTATCATCATCGACGAAAGCCACCGGAGCATCTTCAAAAAATATCGCGCCATCTTTGAATACTTCGACGCCATTCTTCTCGGTCTGACCGCTACGCCCAAAACCGAAGTTTCCAGAAACACCTATGAATTCTTCGAACTCGAAAACGGCGTCCCCACCTATGCCTACGACTACGATACCGCCGTGTATCAGGATCACGTGCTGGTGCCGTACTACAACTATGAAGTCACGACAAAATTTCTCTCGGAGGGCATTACCTACGATGAGCTTTCCGACGATGACAGGGAACGCTATGAAGACGACTTTACCGAAGACGGCGTCATGCCGGACTTCGTGCCTTCACAGGCGCTGAACGACTTTGTCTTCAACCAGAAAACCGTGGACCTCGTGCTTCAGGACCTCATGGAGCGCGGCATAAAGGTGAACGGCGGCGAACGCATCGGCAAGACCATCATCTTCGCCCAGAACAAAAAGCACGCCGAGTTCATTCTGGAACGCTTCAACAAGCTTTATCCGCAGTATCACGGCACATGGGCCAGCCGCGTCATCTGCGACGACAGTTACGCCCAGACCGTCATCGACAACTTCAAGAAAGCCGACGAAACGCCGTATATCGTGGTTTCCGTGGACATGATGGACACGGGCATCGACGTGCCGGAATGTGTGAATCTGGTATTCTTTAAAAAAGTCCGCTCAAAAACCAAATTCTGGCAGATGATTGGACGCGGTACGCGCCTCTGCCCGGAACTCATCTGTACCGACCTCATAGAAGGCACGGAGTACACCAGCAAAAAACGCTTCCTCATCTTCGACTACTGCGGCAACTTCGAGTTCTTCCGACAGGTCAAAAACACCACGGAGGGAGAAGTTCCAGTCTCGCTTTCAGAAAATATTTTCAGAAAAGGCATCCGACTGATCGCGGCGTTTCAGGACGGATCGAAATCCGATGAAGTTTATCAGCTCTGGCGCAGGGAACTGACGGAATCCAGCCTCCGGCAGATTGCTGCCCTCAACACGGAGCTCTTTCATGTCCGGCTCGCCCTGAAGCATGTGGAGAAATTCAAAAAGCCGGAAGCGTTTGTCTGCCTTTCCGAACTGGATCAGCAGGAACTGACGGAACACATCGCCCCTCTGGTGCATTTCGATGATCCCGACGACATGGCCCTGCGCTTCGATAATTTCATCTACGGCTTCATCCTGAATGCGCTGGATGAAAGCCCACGCGTCAAGCACAATCTGGCTCAGCTCATCAAGACGGTCAGACTCCTTGAAAAAAAATCCTCCATCCCGCAGGTTGCGGAAAAGCTGTCGCTAATCCGGCAGATTGCCGACCCGGACTTCTGGAAGGAAATCGACATCTGTAAGCTGGAACATATCCGTCGGGAACTTCGCTCGCTTATCTGCTTTCTGGATGAAGGCAGCAAAAGAAAGGACATCATCACCATTTTGACCGACCCCGTGCTGCAATCGACCGAGGGCGCACCTCTGCCCTCCGACGATCCCTTTGAAAGTTACAGAATGAAGGTCAACCGCTACATTGAGGAGCACAAAAATTCCCTAGCCATTCATAACCTGACGCACAATATTCCCCTGACCAGAAAGGACTACGAGGAACTGGAACGCGTCTTTACGCAGGAGCTCGGCAGCAGAGAAGACTACCAAAAGACTTTCGGCGACACGCCCTTCGGCCTGCTGATACGCAAAATCGCCCAAATGGATCATGAGGCCGCTCTTGCCGCGTTCTCGGAATTCATCAACGACCAGTCGCTGAACTCCCGCCAGATAGCCTTCGTCCAGAAGGTCATCACGCATATCGAACAGAACGGCTATGTCGAAGATCTTTCCATCCTTGCAAAGCCGCCATTCGACAAGCCGGCAAAGCTTCTGGACTTCGACAAGCTCCAGCAGGAGAAACTGCTTGCCGTTATCCGGTCGGTACGGGATAATGCTCTGGTGATGTAGTATTCAGGAGATCCTATGCGAATTTATCGGATTATTATAGCCGTACTCTCGATTTTGATTGTCTCTGGGTGTATACCGAAACAGGAACAAAATTCTGCCGTCCCGTCTGTCTCCAATGATGACTACACAGAGCTTTCTTCTCATGAACGCTTGGAAGATGCCATATTCAAGTATGACCACAAGACTTTCCAAAAATTACTGGCAGAATCACCCGACGCAGATAAAAACAAGCTGTTAGCTCTTGCCGTTTTTGTCGGCGATATCGACATCATGAAAACTCTATTAAAAGCTGGCGCTGATCCTAACTATCATCCAGATGAAGGCAATATTGAGGCAAATCTGCTTTTTGTTCCCAGTCTTATTCACTCTACAGAGATACCAAAACTCCTTATTGATTCCGGAACTGACATACACTTCAGAACCAGTGATGGACTCACTGCCCTTCATGCTGCCGTAGAATTTCAGGATATTGAAAAAGCTGCTCTGCTTATTCAGCGTGGAATAAATGTTAATGCCCGCTCATTGAAAGGGAATACACCACTACATACGGCAACAGGGACAAGCTCAACACTCGGCTATATAGTTGATAAATTTGAACAAGAAGGTATTAAACTTTCGCAAAAAGATAAAAATGAACTGGAATTACATTTGAGAGCGACTCAGTTGGAAATGGTATCTCTGCTACTGGAAAAAGGTGCGAACCCCAACGCCGCCAACAAAGGTAAACTCACGCCTCTACATAATGCTGCTCGTCATGGACGATCGCAAGTTGTAAGAAAACTCATAACATATCATGCAAATGTAAATATTCTTGATGGCCAAGGCTGTACTCCCCTTGTTTGGGCTATAAAATCCGACAGTCTCGAAACTGTAGAAGTTCTACTTGCTAATGGCTCTGATATGAAAAAGATCACATCACCTTATTTCAGTCCTCTTCATATGTCTGCAGCAAAAGGTAATCTTGCGATTACTAAGGCTCTTATATCGCATGGAGCAACAATTAATCACCCTATCATGATAGATGATGGCGAGAGTAACATCACCCCCTTGCATGTAGCTGCGACAAACAATTTTCCTGAAATAGCCGACCTGCTCATCAAGAAAGGCGCCGATGTTACTGTTAAAACCTCAAAAGGCCAGACCGTTCTGGATATCATCAATGAACGCCCTGAAAGAATAAACAAATTCCAAAAAAGCGGTGTATTTTGGAAAATCAATGACGCTCTCTATAATGCCCTGTAAGTAGCAACATAACATCATTTTTCAAGCTAGGCTAAAAATCAGCTCTCCCTATTTGCTTATCTCTGACAGCTTACCTATCAGAGTAGCCAAAATTTCTCAGGCAACCATATAACCATAAGGCAGAAAGCGCTTCGCTTTCTGCCTTATTTTTTCTGGTGGGAATAGTGGTGGGAATAAAATTTAAAAAAAGAAAAAGCCCTTACGATTTTCACCGTAAGGGCTTGAATTTCTTGGTTGCGGGGAAAGGATTTGAACCAATGACCTTCGGGTTATGAGCCCGACGAGCTACCAAGCTGCTCCACCCCGCGTCGTGTTCGCTATATATAGACCGGAGCCTGGGGGCTGTCAACAGTTTTTTTTCGAGAATTTTAAATTTTTTTTAATTATTTTTATCCGTAAATAACCAATGGCTGACTTCCGGCTTCTTTTATGCTAAACTTTTCACCATCTCACCCATACAACAGGCTAACACTATGAAATTCTGGGAAATTTCCGATTCCTTCTGGGAAGTTGTCAAACCGCTCATTCCGGAAACCGTCCGTGATCCGGAAAAGGTTTATCAGCGCATCGCTGGCGGCGGACGCAAGCCGCTCGACTATCGCAAAGTCTTTTCGGCCATCGTCTATGTGCTGAAAACCGGCACCCAGTGGAAGTCTCTGCCCAAGGAATTCTACGGCAGCCCCAGCTCCATCCACGCCTACTTCAAAAAATGGGAAGCTCAGGGACTGTTCAGCGAGCTCTGGAAGAAAGGCCTTGCAGAATTTGAAGAAATGAAGGGCATTGCCTGGGAATGGACCCTCGACACCACCCGCAGCGCCAAAGCCGCCGCCGGACGCTCCGCCAAGCTCGAAGACGGCTCCGACGCCCCCGAAGAATGCCGCATCTGGAGACCCGTCATCAGCCGCAGAAGCAGGGAACGCGCCAAGGCGCTCTGCGACAAGGCCACCGCATTATTTACGGATACATTCAAATCTTGATTTAAACTATCAACACGTCCTATCGTTTACCGCATGGCTCAGGTCAGCCTGTCTTTTTTTCTCAGCGGCAGCAGGAGTTATGCGATGAACCGTTTCTTCTCCGGCGCTCGTCTTTGCGGAGCGCTCCTTGTTTCTCTCACCCTTCTCTTCCCGGTGTCCCGCGCGCAGGCGGAAGGGTTCGCCATCATGGAAAACAGCGCCCGCGGCATGGCGCTCGCCGGCGGCCTTATCGCCCGCGGCGGCGATCCTTCCACGCTCGCCTACAACCCTGCGGCCATGACGCTCCTCGACGGCACGCAGATGCAGGCCAACCTCGCCGTTTCCCAGTTCTACTGGGGCGTGGACACCAGAACCCTGTCGGGGCAGGATACCGGAAACTATCACAGCGCCCATCAGACCTGGCCCATTCCCTCCTTCTACATCACCCACCAGATCAACGACAATGTCTGGTTCGGTCTGGCTTCCTACACCCGCTTCGGCCTCGGCGTGAAGTATCCCAATGAATGGCCCGGCGGCGCCAACCTCCAGAGCGTGCAGCTCATCACCAATTCGCTCAATCCCAGCATCGCCTACAAGTTCAACGATCATCTCTCCCTCGCCGTGGGCGTGGAAATGATGACCGCTTCCATGCAGATGCGCAAAAATCTCAATCAGAATGCGCTGCTCCAGCAGGTTCCGCCCATGTTCGGCGAACCCGGCGACCTCAACCTGAACGGTCACGGCGTTTCCTTCGGCGGCAACGTGGCCCTGCATCTGAGACTCAACGATCAGTGGTCCATGGGCCTCACCTATCGCGCGCCCATGAGCCTCAAGGTCAGCGGCAAAACCCGCTACGACAATCAGCTCGGTCAGACGCCTCTCGCCAGCATGCTTCCCGCGATCAGCAAAATTCAGAATTCCCGTCTGCGCGGAACCCTGCATCTGCCCGATTCCATCGGCTTCGGCGTGGCCTACAACCCCACGGAAAATCTGAGCTTTGAAGCCGACGCCGTCTATACGCTCTGGAGCCGTTTCCGCGACTTCAACATCTACATGAAAGACCCGGTCAACATGTGGGAAAATTCCGACAGGCACTGGAGAAACAGCTGGACCCTCGGCATTTCCGGCGAATACAAGCCCGTGGACTGGATGGCCCTGCGCCTCGGCTTCATGTATGAAACCTCGCCCATGAACCTCGGCAACGCCGACTACATGGTTCCTTCCAACGGCCGCAACTACTACACCGCCGGCGTGGGCTTCTTCTACAAGAACTGGACCCTCGACCTCGCGTACATGTACATCCACAACCACGTGCTCGACTACTCGGATTCCGCGAGACTCCATACTCTCAGCGGCGTGGTGCCCGGACGCACCACCCATCCCCATGCGCACAACTTCGGCATCGGCATAGGCTACAAGTTCTAATTCGCCGCTGCATCATCAGCACGCGCTTTCCCCGAAAACGCGTCCCGCGCCTCATAAACGACAACCCCGGAGAAGCATCGTTTCTCCGGGGTTGCTGCTGTTAACTTCAATGGCTGCGGGCGCGACGCCCGCGCTTCTCTCTCGTGCGAAGATTCAGGCATGCGGAACGCACGCCGCCTGCCGGAAAACGCCCCGCCGTCAAATGAAAGGCGACGCTTTCCTCGCTTTTCCGCGCCGGACGTGCTTTTCTCTCATCTAGGCCTGGGCGGCCAGCTTTTCGGCAAAAGCCTTGAGTTTTTCGCCGTCGTAGAAGTTGACCATGCGCATCGGCACGGTAGCTACTTCTCCGACTTCCCCCTCATTCTTTATTTCCAGAAAAAGCAGCACCACGTCCCACGGCGCAAAAAGGCGCGAACCGTCGGGCATGTTCAGCCCTTCGCGCGCCAGCGCAAAGCAGAACGCCGAAAACTTTTCCGCGCCCGTGCGGTACAGGCCCGAAATCATGGCGCAGCGGCCGTCGTATTCCGCATATTTGTCCGCAAAGGAGCGGTACAGCTCTTCCATCTGCTCGTCCGTGTACGGCGGCTTCAGCTCCATGAGCGAATCACAGTACGGCTGGCAGTAGTCCCGGGCGCAGAACATGTCCGTCCACGGCTCGTTCCCCGTGGGGGAAGAATTCTGCACGAACTTCTCTTCCGCCATGCCGATGAAGGGCCGATAACTGTCCTTCTTGTCAAAAATGCTCTCGGGAAAGGCTTTTATCTCATAGCCCTCCCCTTCCTCACGCAGAAAAAGCCTCACCCGCTGCCCCGGCTTGAACGCGTCTTCCACGCCGTCCAGCGCCACGGCCTGCGCCATGAGCGGATACCGTCCCCACAAACTGCGCTGCAGAGGACCGAGCAGGGAGTACGGCCCCACCGCTCCATAATATGCGGTAATCTCCTGCATGGAGAATTCTTCGCCTTCCTTTACGTTTTCCCATCCGTTGAACGCCATATCCGCTCCCTGAGTTCCATGTTTCCGGGTTTTGCCCTGTAAACGCGTTCTACAGAAATTTTCCCGACGAGAAAAGAGCGTGATCGAACCGCGCGCAGTGCGTCGCAGCGCAGGCCGAACGTTTTCTCTTTCACCCGCCACGAACAAAAAAAGCACCTGCTTTTTGCAAGTGCTTGAAATATCTGGTACCGGAAGTGGGACTTGAACCCACAAGGCATTGCTGCCGGCGGATTTTGAGTCCGCTGCGTTTACCAATTCCACCATTCCGGCCCAGCTGCTTCTATATAGATTTCAGGGCCCGAGGTCAACCTTTCCGCAGGCGGAACGCCTTTCAAAGGCCGAGACCGGCCTATCCTCTCCCCTCCGCGCTTGCCTTTTTACCCCGAACACGCTACGCTCCATGCAAAATACGGATCTCACATGAACGACACCTGCCAAACCACAACGCACCGCGGCGACAGCCTGTTCTCCGACATGGAGGATTCCGGCTGCCAGTCTGCCGACGTTCCTCTTGCGGGGAACGCAGAGGCAGGAAGCGTCATGGCTTTCCGGCCGCGCGCCTTTTGCGGCGGCTCTCTCCATTTTTCCGTCAATCCGCCCCGTGTGGGGGCCCTTGTTGAGCCGGAGCCGATGATTGTCGGCGCCTGCCGTTGCGGCATGGTCAATTTTCCGGCCTGAACCCTTTTGTAAGGAGTATCGTCTTGGACGGCGAATCCCACAGTACCGTGTGGTCGAAACTTGGTGCTTTCTTTTCCGGCAAGTCTTCGGAAGATCATCTGGAACAGGCTATCCGCGAAGCGCGCGAAGACGGCGAGCTCAAGGCGGAAGAAGGTTCCATGCTGCTTTCCATCCTTTCTCTGGACGAGCTGCAGGTGCAGGACATCATGACTCCCCGCACCGACATCGACTGCCTGCCCTCCGGAACCACCATTCGCGACGCGGCGGGCGCCATCGTGGAAACCGGCCACTCCCGCCTGCCCATCTATAAGGAAACCCGCGACAACATCATCGGCATCGTCCATGCCAAGGACATGCTGAGCTCCCTCATGCAGGCCGATCTCCAGTCCTCGCCCGTGGACAGCATCATGAGTCAGCCCTTCTTCGTGCCCGAAACCAAGATCGCCAGCGAGCTTCTTCAGGAATTCCGCAGCCGCAAGAATCATCTGGCCATCGTGGTGGACGAGTACGGCGGCACGTCTGGACTGGCCACCATCGAGGATCTGCTGGAAGTGATCGTGGGCGACATCGAGGACGAGCACGACGCCCCCAAGGAAGAGGACATCCGGCCCATAGGCGAAGGAAAGTACGAGCTTTCCGGACGCGCCTATCTGGAGGAACTCGAAGAGCTGGGCATCCATCTGGAATCCGACGAGGTGGACACCATCGGCGGCTACCTCAGCCTCGACGCGGGACACGTGCCCCAGAAGGACGAAGAATTCCGCATAGGCGGGTGGCTGTTCACCATTGCCGACGCGGACGCAAAGCAGATTCACACCGTCATAGCGACGCGCGAGGAATAACGCCTTTTCAGGGCCATGGGCACACGCTCATGGCCCTTTTTGTGTGCCCTGCGCCGCGCTTTGCCCCGCGATTTTCCGCAAAAGACGCTCCTTCGCTGCGCATTTTTTCGCCGTGCATGCCAAACGGACGAAAAACGCCGGGCGACCGGCGCTGCATTTTCTTTCCGCAGCGCAGAACAAGGACGCGCATGGAATCCTTCAGCTTTCCGCAGCACTCAACGCCTCCGACGCGCCGTTTCCGCGGCGTTCTGCAGAGCCGCCGCACAGGACAACGGCCGCTTTCCGCCCGAAGGAGGGGCGCAACGCTTGATTATCTCGGGGCAACGTGTAATCATACGCAAGTTTAAACCTACTTTAGGAGCGGAATATGCCTAAGCGTACAGACCTTAAGCGCATTATGGTCATAGGTTCGGGCCCCATTGTCATCGGCCAGGCCTGTGAATTCGACTATTCCGGTACCCAGGCCGTGAAGGCCCTCAAGGAAGAAGGGTACGAAGTCATCCTTGTCAATTCCAACCCGGCGACCATCATGACCGATCCCGGTCTGGCCGACCGTACCTATATTGAACCCATCGAACCCGAAACCGTGGCCGCCATCGTCCGCAAGGAAAGGCCCGACGCCATTCTGCCCACCCTCGGCGGTCAGACCGGCCTGAACACCGCCCTTGCCCTCGAAAAGATGGGAGTGCTCAAGGAATGCGGCGTCGAACTCATCGGCGCCAACGCCAAGGTCATCGAAAAGGCTGAAAGCCGCGAGCTGTTCCGCGCCGCCATGGAAAACATCGGCATCAAGGTGCCACGCAGCGAAATCGCCCGCAACATGGAAGACGTGCGCCGCATCGCCGCGGAAATGCCCTTCCCGCTCATCATCCGTCCCGCCTTCACGCTGGGCGGCTCCGGCGGCGGCGTGGCCTACAACCAGGAAGATCTGGAAGAAATCGCCGCCGGCGGCCTCGACGCCTCCCTCACCAGCGAAGTGCTCATCGAACAGTCCGTGCTCGGCTGGAAGGAAATCGAAATGGAAGTCATGCGCGACCGCAAGGACAACTGCGTGATCGTGTGCTCCATCGAAAACCTCGATCCCATGGGCGTTCACACCGGCGACTCCATCACCGTGGCTCCGGTGCAGACCCTCACCGACGTGGAATATCAGAAGATCCGCGACGCCTCCATCGCCATCATGCGCGAAATCGGCGTGGAAACCGGCGGTTCCAACGTGCAGTTCGGTCTGAATCCCGAAAACGGCGAGCTCGTGGTCATTGAAATGAACCCCCGCGTGTCCCGCTCCTCCGCTCTCGCCTCCAAGGCCACGGGCTTCCCCATCGCCAAAATCGCCGCCAAGCTCGCCATCGGCTACACGCTCGACGAAATTCCCAACGACATCACCCGCGAGACCATGGCCAGCTTCGAGCCCGCCATCGACTACTGCGTGGTCAAGATTCCCCGCTTCACCTTTGAAAAGTTCGCCGGAGCCAAGGACGAGCTCACCACCTCCATGAAGAGCGTGGGCGAAACCATGGCCATCGGCCGCACCTTCAAGGAAGCGCTGCAGAAGGGTCTCCGTTCTCTGGAAGTCGGCGCGCCCGGCCTCGGCAGCCACTTCCGCGATCCGCTCCCCTCCATGGACGAAATCATGGCCAGGCTGCGCACTCCCAATTCCAAGCGCATCTTCGCCCTGCGTCACGCCATCCTCGCGGGCATGAGCGTGGAGGAAATCCACGCCGTCACCGCCATCGACCTGTGGTTCCTGCGCCAGATACGCGACATCGTAAAGATGGAAGGCGAGCTTCGCGACTTCGCCCTCGGCAACTCCATGACGCCGGACAATCCCGAGCTCGTGCGCCTTCTGCGCCGCGCCAAGGAATTCGGCTTCTCCGACAAGCAGCTCGCCGAAATGTGGAAGCGCCCCGAAAGCGACGTGGCCGCCCTGCGCAAGGCCACGAACACCGAACCCGTGTACTACCTCGTGGACACCTGCGCCGCGGAATTCGAGGCCTACACCCCCTACTTCTATTCCACCTACGAAACCGGCCGCGAACTGGAAGTCCACAATCGCAAGAAGGTCATCATTCTCGGCGGCGGCCCCAACCGCATCGGTCAGGGCATCGAGTTCGACTACTGCTGCTGCCACGCGTCCTTCGCCCTGCGCGACGAGGGCGTGGAAGCCATTATGGTGAACTCCAACCCCGAAACCGTGTCCACCGACTACGACACCTCCGACCGCCTGTACTTCGAGCCGCTCACCTTTGAAGACGTGATGCACATCGTGAAGACCGAGCAGCCCGACGGCGTCATCGTGCAGTTCGGCGGACAGACCCCGCTGAACCTCGCCGTGCCGCTGCAGCGCGCGGGCGTGCCCATTCTCGGCACCAGCCCCGACGCCATCGACCGCGCCGAAGACCGCGAACGCTTCCAGGCCCTCATTCAGAAGCTGCATCTGCTCCAGCCTCAGAACGGCACCTGCATCTCCCTCGACGTGGCCAAGGAAGAAGCCGCCCGCATCGGCTACCCCATCATCGTGCGGCCGAGCTACGTGCTCGGCGGCCGCGCCATGATGGTCTGCTACGGCCCCGACGACCTCGACGACTACTTCCACAACGTGGTGGGCACGGATACTCCCGAGCACCCCATCCTCATCGACCAGTTCCTTGAAAACGCCATCGAAATGGACGTGGACGCTCTCGCCGACGGCAAGGACGTGTACGTGGCGGGCATCATGGAACACATCGAAGCCGCGGGCATCCATTCCGGCGACTCGGCCTGCTCCCTGCCGCCCTACTCCCTGCCCGACAGCATCGTTGAGGAAATCAGCCGTCAGACCGTCGCCCTCGCCAAGGAACTGCGCGTGGTCGGTCTCATGAACATCCAGTTCGCCATCAAGGACGACAAGATCTACATTCTGGAAGTGAACCCCCGCGCCTCCCGCACCGCGCCCTTCGTGTCCAAGGCCACGGGCGTGCCGCTGCCGCGCCTCGCCACCCAGATCATGCTCGGCAAGACGCTCAAGGAACTCGATCCCTGGTCCATGCGCAAGACCGGCTACGTCTGCGTGAAGGAAGCCGTGTTCCCCTTCAAGCGCTTCCCCGGCGTGGACATCCTGCTCGGACCTGAAATGCGTTCCACCGGCGAAGTCATGGGCGTGGCCCGCACCTTCGACGAAGCCTTCCTCAAGAGCCAGCTCGGCGCAGGTCAGACCCTGCCCTCCTCCGGCAAGGTGTTCATTTCCGTGAACGACCGCGACAAGGAATTCGTGGTGCCCATTGCGAAGTCCTACGCCGACCTCGGCTTCGAGCTGCTCGCCACCCGCGGCACTGCCACCCTTCTCAACGACGCCGGTCTCAAGGTGCAGCCCGTGCTCAAGGTGCATGAAGGCCGCCCGAACATCGTGGACATGATCAAGAACGGCGAAGTCGCCATGGTCATCAACACGGCGTCCGGCAAGCGCACCAATCACGATTCCCGCGCCATCCGGCAGACCACGCTGCACTACGGCGTGCCCTTTACCACCACGATTTCCGGCGCCCGCGCCATTGCCCGCGCCATCCAGCATCAGCAGAACGAGGCCCTTCACGTGGAATGCCTCCAGGACTACTATGCCGGATCGCCCAAAGGAGAACGCGCATGAAAGCTCTGCTCGCCCTCGAAGACGGCTTCGTCCTTGAAGGGGAATCCTTCACCGGTCCCATCGAACTGACCGGCGGCGAAGTCATTTTCAATACCGCCATGGCCGGCTATCAGGAACTGCTCACCGACCCCTCCTACGCGGGGCAGATGGTGTGCCTCACCTATCCGCTCATCGGCAACTACGGCATCAATCCCGACGACATGGAATCCGAAAAGGTTCACATGTCGGCGCTCATCGTCAAGGAATGCTGCAAGGAACCTTCCAACTGGCGCGCCACGGAAAGTCTGCCCGACTTTCTCATCCGCGAGGGCGTGCCCGGCATTGAAGGCATCGACACCCGCGCCCTCACCCTGCACCTTCGCAAGAACGGCGCCATGCGCGGATGCATTTCCACCAGCATTCTCGACCCTGAAGAACTCGTGAAGAAGGCGCAGGAGCTGCCTTCCATGGAAGGTCAGAACCTCGTCACCCGCGTGGCTCCCGACAAGCCCTACCGCTGGGACGAGGCGGCCGGACGCCCCGCTCCCGTCGCCCTGAACGCCGACGGCTCCTACGACTGGCCCGCCGGCAAGGCGCTTCACATCGTGGTCTATGACTTCGGCATCAAGTGGAACATCCTGCGCCTGCTCAGCAGGCAGGACATGGAACTTCTCGTGGTTCCGCCCTCCTTCACCTGCGAACAGGTCAAGGCCGTGAACCCCGACGGCGTGTTCCTCTCCAACGGCCCCGGCGACCCCGCCACCCTCAAGCCGGAAATCGCCGAAATCGCCAAGATGGCGGAAATCTTCCCCATCGGCGCCATCTGCCTCGGCCATCAGCTTCTCGGCCACGCCCTCGGCGGCACCACCACCAAGCTGAAGTTCGGCCACCACGGCGTGAACCATCCGGTCAAGAACCTGCTCACCGGCCGCATTGAAATCTCGTCCCAGAACCACGGCTTCTGCGTGATTCCGCCCGAAGGCGTGGAAAAGGTGTACGTGAACCTCAACGACGGCACGCTGGAAGGCTTCCGCCATCCCACGAAGCCCATCATGACCGTGCAGCATCACCCCGAAGCGGCCGCCGGTCCCACCGACAGCCGCACCTTCTTCGCCGACTACAAGGACATGGTGAGGAAGGCCAAGGCCGGAAAGTAATCCCCGCGCATTCCGGATCGAAAACCCTTCTTCCGGAATGAACCGCGCACGAAAAGGGGGAGAAAGAACACGCCGTTCTTTCTCCCCCTTTGTGCATTAATTTTTCCATGTCCGGCAAAAGCCCGCCCTCCGCTCCTTTTATCCGCCTCCGGCAACGAGGTCAGACGGCATGAAAACGGCCGACAAACAGCTCCTGCTGACGGAAATTCTGCTGCTTATCGGCGCAGCCGTCAGCTCGCTCATGCTCGCCTCATCCCTCCAGCTCTTCACCTTGTATTTCTTCCCCTATCTCATCGGAGCTCTCATGGCCCAAAAGCGCGCTCAGGGCCGCGTCTGGTGGAAGCAGGCAGGAAAAGTGCTGCTCTACTCCTCCGTCATTCTCATCATCGAGCTGTTCGGGCTGGTCCAGGTCTGGCATGACCCCGACGAGGGAGCCTACCTGACCGACCGCGAGCTTGCGGGCGTCATCCTGCTGCTGTGGGCCGTGCATGCGCCCGTGCTCATCGGCAGCGTGTCCTATGTGGTGAGCCGCCTCATTCCGGACAAGGACAAGTCATAAGCGCCCGGCGGCCGCGTTCACCGCGCCGCGCGCCCCCTCCCCCAAAAAACTGCACCCGGCGCGCTCGGAGCGCCCCTGCTGCTTTATGGCTGCGCACCCATGTGAGCCTGCGCCCGGCGCGCTTCCGCCCTCCCCCGCCGTTCTTCCCGTCCGTGCTCCCGTCTTTTCCCCTCCGCCCCCTCCCGGAACATGCCGACACGCAAAACCGCGCCCGCGCTTCTTCCGTTTTGCGGAGGACGCATTGGCTTTTAGCGGAAAAAGCCTTATCTTCCCGGGAAGGAACACAGGTTTCGCGCTTCTCTTCCGCGGACGGCGAGACCTGCGCTCCGGCGTTCCCCCAGCGCGGAGCGCGCTCCTTTTCCCGCGCCAAACAGGCGCAACAAACGAGGACAACATGAACAAGAAAACCTTTGAGGCCCGCCGGGAAAAACTGCGCCGCCTCATGCATGAAGAAGGGCTCGACGCGCTCATCGTCAGTCAGCCCGCCAACCGCTTCTATCTCTCCGGCTTCGAACTGCACGACTGCCAGTGCAACGAAAGCTCGGGCTGCCTCATCGTCATGAAGGACGGCAAGGACTGGCTCTGCACCGATTCCCGCTACGAAGAGGCCGCAGCCCAGCTCTGGGACAGGGAGCGGGTGTTCATCTACCGCGGCGCGTCTTCCGAAGCGCTCAACGGTCTGCTCAAGAGCCTGTGCGGCTCCGGCGTCGTCGGCATGGAAGCCGAACACCTCGCGTGGAGCTACGTGCAGCGCCTCGAACCCGGACTCTCGCTCAAGGCCGCCGACGGTCTGGTGGAACAGCTGCGCGAAGTCAAGGACGAGGAGGAAATCCGCCTCATCGCCGAATCCGTGGCGCTCAATCACAAGATGCTCGAGTGGCTGCCTTCCGTGCTGGTTCCCGGTCAGGACGAGGCGGGCGCGGCCTGGGCCATTGAAAAATACTATCGCGAACACGGCGCTTCGGAACTGAGCTTCCCCTCCATCGTGGCCATGAACGCCAACGCGGCGCTCCCCCACTACGCCCCGGAACAGCCTTCCGTGTTCACGGAAAACTGCATGGTGCTCGTGGACGAAGGCTGCCGCCTGAACCGCTACTGCTCCGACCAGACCCGTACCTGCTGGATAGGCGACAAGCCATCTCCGCGCTTCACGGAAATGCTCGACCGCGTGCAGGAAGCGCAGCGGCGCGCCATTGCCGCGCTGCGTCCCGGCGCAACGGGCAGGGAGGTGCATCAGATTGCCGTGGACTACTTTGCCTCCTGCGGCATGGATCAGTACTTCACCCATTCGCTGGGGCACGGCGTGGGCCTGGAAACCCACGAAGGGCCGCGCCTCAGCCCCACAAGCACGAAGCCTCTTCAGCCCGGCATGATCGTGACCATCGAACCCGGCCTCTACTTCCCCGGATGGGGCGGAGCCCGCTGGGAATACATGGCCGTGATTACCGAAGACGGCTGCCGGGTGTTCTAAGCCCCGCAGGCGAAGGCGACGATCGGCCCGGCCTCGCTCCCCTCGGCAAAAAAACGCCGTCTGTCCCGCGGAAGGGCGTCAGCTCCAGGGGAGAAACGCCACGCCTGCCCGGCCACGGAGCTCTGGACGATTCCAGGAGTATGATTATCTTTTCTTTGCCGGAGAAGAAGCTGCCCTCTTCCGAGGCGACACATCCACTCTTCAGGAGACTCGCATGATTCACCCCGAAAAGCGGCATTTCATCATTGTAGCCAAGACTCTCGGCATTCAGGTTCTGCTGTTTGTCGGCATTCTGTTCACGGTGTGGGGCTCGCAGAAGCTCTACACCCTCATTGATCCGGTGAAGTTCCCCGTCTATCAGGCGGAAATCAAGGACAACATGACGGATCAGGAAAAGGGCGCGGCGCTCCTTTCCGCACTCACCCACCGCATGGACGCGGAACTCTCCTCCACCTTCGGCTGGACGGCCAACGACATTCTGTTCAACCGCTGGATCATGGACAACCGCGCCTATCGCCAGTTCGGCACCTACGTGGCCACCAAAATGCTCTTCGACCACTATTCCACGGTCATCGCCAAGCTCGGCAACAACGACCGTGAAAACGATCTGCTCTACAACGCCCGTCTCAACTACTTTGCCATCAGCCCCCAGCGCTGGGGCATGCTCTTCATTCCCTCGGCCGAAGGCTCCTTCAAGAAGGCCCTTTCCATGACCGAGCAGTACAAGAAGGATCTGCTGGCCGGCAAGGCCGTGTACAACTGCCGCACCGACGACATTTATTCCGCCTTCAATCTCATTCTGGGCGAAACGGTGTTCGGCTATGCGCTCGGTCTGCTCAACGACAGTCAGGACCTGCCCTTCTACACGCTGGACAACCGCATCTATGAAGCGCAGGGCGTCATCATGGTGGTGCGCGACTACCTCAAGACCATGTATGAACTCTACCCCGAAATAGGCACCAAGAACAACGAACAGAACATGGCCGAGGCCATGCGCTACATGGACCTCATCTGCAATTACGATCCCATGTACATCACTTCGTCGTTCAACTCGGGCGAGCTCATCATTTCCTACCTGCTCTTTGCCCGCAACAGACTCACCGACATCCGCGACAGCCTGAGAATCTGATTTTCCGGCTCCGCCGTCATTTCGGCGAGAGAGCGATCTCCCGCGCCCGCCCGTCACCCCCAGGGGAAGGAATGCGTTCCTTCCCCTTTTTTCTGCAGGCGCATCCGCCACGACAGAACATCATTTTCCACTCTCTCAGGAAAGAATTGCGGCCCTGCACCGACTGTTTCATCATCACCCGGAAACCGGCATGGCCGAATTCTGGACTACCGCTCACCTGGCCGAAGAACTGGCAGGCTTCGGCCTTTCGCCCGTGGCGGGAGACTCCGTCACCGCGCCCGAAGCCCGCATGGGCGTGCCTTTGCCGGAAATCATGCGCGAAGCGCTGCAGAGGGCCGAAGCCGAAGGCGCGTCGCGCGTGTGGCTTGAGCGCATGAACGGCACGACAGGCCTTGTGGTTGATCTGTCCCCCGCCCCCCCGGCACCGTGCTGCACTTCGACATCGACGTCGTCAGCGTGCATGAAAATACGTTGCCCGAGCGTCCGGCAAAGGCTGGCTTCGCCTCAGGGCAGGGCGGCGACGACGCCCATCTCATGCTGGAACGCCGCCTTGCCGCAGGACATCTCGCCCCGGACTTCGCCTTCAACGAAGACGTGCTTTAGCCTTCCGTGGACCTTCTGACACGCGCGACGCTCGCCCTCGACAGGGCGTAACACGCCTTGACGATGCACGGGCGTCCCATGCGTCCTGATTCCGGAACAGATTGACTTGACGGGTAAAAAAGCATATTTTTGTCACAGTTTTTCTTCGGACGTGCGTTCCGAAGAGAAGTTCCGTCATCCCTGCGCAACAACATGACGACGCGCAAACAGTCAAGGAGAGAGCATGAAAAAATTTATGTCCTGTCTGGCCACCGGTCTCGTCAGCGTCTTTCTTCTCGCCTCCGTCGCCCTCGCCGAGGACGTGAAGACCGATTACTTCACGCTTGCCCTCTCCGACGGCTGGACCATGCCCAAGCCCGTGCAGAGCGCCAACGGCGCCGTCGTCGCCATCGTGCAGTATCCCGACGGCCAAGGCGCGGTGAGCGTGACCGTCACGCCGGCCCCGCTTCCCGCCAAGGATCTTGCCGTCCAGACGCTCAACAACATGAAATCGGGCGGCTTCACCGTTTCCGAGCCCGTCGCTTCCGGCGACTCCTATGTCGGCGAATTCTCCCAGCAGCAGGCCAGGGGCGTCAGCTACTTCACCTCCAACGGCAAGCTCGGCAGCGTCATCACCATCGTCGGCACCGACACCAGGCCCGGCAAGGATTTTCTGAACAAGAACTTCAAGGCTGCCGATGCAAAACTCTTCCCCGCCTCGTTCTGAACACGATTGAATCACCCCATGAACCCGGGGCCGCGCACCTCCGGCCGGTTCATATTTCACAGCGACAACGCGATAATGTGCAAAACGACGACCGGACGTCCATGTGACGTCCGGTCGTCGTTTTGCGTAGAATGGATGCAAAATGGCCTGCTCACCTTGAACGACGGGATCTGCTGAAAAGAAGCCGGCGAAGCGACACGGTCTCTCCATTTCGCTTCGCCGGCTTCCCGCAGGAGGACTTAAAACGTCCTACTCGTCTTTCCAGGCGATGCAGTCCAGCTCCACCTTGATGTCCGTGGGCTTGCTGGCAAGGATGCACACGCGGGCGGGAGCGTTCTCCGTGGAAAAATACTCCCGATAGACGGCGTTGAACGCGGAAAAATCACGCGCGTCATCAAGATACACCGTAACGCGGACCACGTCTTTAGGTTCGTAACCGGCCAGACGCAGCGTATCCATCAGATTGTCGAGAGCCTGACGCCCCTGCGTCTTGATGGTGCCGTACACGATGTCACCATGCTTGTCCTTGGGCACCATGCCGGAAATGTACAGCCATCCATCGGCCTTGACTGCCTTGGCCGCAGGCGTGGCTCCTGGAGCCGGAAGACCGAAACGTTCTATCTTCTTCGCCATGATAACATGCTCCTCGCCGCCGCTACACGCTGGGCAGCTCGCGCTTGATGCGTTCGATCAGCTCCTCATATTCCTTGTCGGAAAGCATGACGGAGCGAGGATTCATCTGAAACGTGCCGCCCCATTCGAACTGACCTTCATACTTGGGTACGAGATGGAAGTGCAGGTGCGGGTTCAAATCGCCAAAGGCTCCGTAATTCACCTTCTGCGGATGGAACATCTTGTGGATCAAACGGGCGATGCGGGCGACGTCGGCCATGTAGGCCTGAAGCTGCTCCGGTGCAATGTCCACGATTTCGCTGACATGACCGCGATAAGCGACCACCATGCGGCCGGGATGACTCTGCTCCTTGAACAGATACAGCGAAGAATATTCCGAAAGATCACAAATCTTGATGGCAAAATCCGCCAAGGCGGGACCGCCGTGGCAGTAGGGACAGTTTTCAGCACTCATGGCAAAGTCCTTTCAGTGTTTTTCTCCCCGAGAGAGAGGTTACTGTACCGGCAGTCAGGCACTCTGACAGTCGGCAAACACATGCGGCGTGGCCTCCGCAGGAATGATCGCGCCAGGATACATGATGACCGCCGACGCCAGCTTGTGCGCCCGGTTCACGGCCTCTTCGGCGGACAGGCCATAACGGGCGGCCGCCAGATAACCGGCGGTGAAAGAATCTCCGGCGGCCGTGGTGTCCCTGGGCTCCAGCATGCGGCCCAGCGGCACCACACTGGAACTGCCTGTCCTGTTATTCAGAATGAGGCAGGGCTTGCCGCCGTTTTTGATGACCACTTCCTCAGCTCCGAGTGCCGCAAGTGCGGCCCGGAACGCCGGATCGTCATACCCGCCCTCGGCAAAACCGGCGGCGCGCAATTCCTCCGGAGAAAGAAACACCCAGCGGCACACGCGGGCCAGACGACGGTAATGAGGCGCGGCATTCTTTTCCGGGTCCCGCCCCCACAGATGCGGACGAAAATTGAAATCGAAAGAAATTTTCACGCCCTGCGCCGACAGACGTTCCATGGCTGCGAGCAGTCGTTCCCGGCTCTCCGGATACAGCACGGCAAGACTGATGCCGCTCAGATGGATGGCATCGAAACGCGCCAGTCCGTCCAGCACGTCTTGAGCCTCGGGAGTTTCAAAGCAGCCCCGCACCGCGGCCTCGCTGCGCCAGTACTGGAAATGGCGCTCACCGGAAGCGTCCACATCAATGGCGTACAGACCGGGCAGCTTGCCGGGAATACGCTGAGAAAGCGTGGAATTCACGCCGCACTCATGCCAGAACTCCAGCATTTCACGACTAAACGTATCCGAAGCCCCCACGGCGGAAACATACTCCACATGGACATCCTTGCCGCATATCCGAGACAGATAGGCCGCCGTGTTCAGAGTGTCGCCGCCGAACGTCTGCACAAGACGACTGCCTTCCTTATGAAGCTCTATCATACATTCGCCGATGACGGCGACGTTCCATGGTCTGGGATGGGACATGACCAACCTCTCATTTCACCAGATAACCGCCGTCCACGGGGATTACGGCGCCGCCCAGATAGTCGCTGGCTGCAGAGGCCAGAAAAATAACGGTTCCCTTCATGTCGTCGGGAGTGCCCCAGCGGCCGGCGGGGATGCGATCCACAATCTGCTGACAGCGTGGATTGTTCTTATCGGTCAGGGCCACGTTCATGTCCGTATCCATGTATCCGGGAGCGATGGCGTTGACGTTGACGCCGCGCTTCATCCAGTCGTTGGAAAGAGCCTTGGTAAGCTGAGCGATGCCGCCCTTGGACGCCGAGTAGGCGGGTACGGTCTGGCCACCGAAGAAAGAGAGCATGGACGCCACGTTGATGATCTTGCCGTGGCCGGCGCTCAGCATCATCCTGCCCGCTTCCTGGCAGAGCACGAACACGGAATCCAGATTCACGTTCAGCACTTCATCCCACTCGCTCATGGGAAACTCTTCCGCGCTGTGCCGCCGCTGAATGCCGTGCGCGGTCACGAGAATATCCAGAACGCCGCCCAATTTTTCCACGCATTCCCGGAAAGCCCGGTACACCTCGTCGCGACTGTGAAAGTCGGCCTTCACGCCGTGGCAGCGGAACCCCCTCTCGCGAAAACTCTCCGCCACCGAAAAACATTTGTCGGAAGTGCCCACGATGACGACTTCCGCCCCGGCCTCCATGAGCCCTTCGGCCATGCCATGGCCGAGGCCTCGCGTGCCTCCGGTAACGATGGCCTTCTTGCCGGTAAGATCAAACAGATGCATGCTCATACTCCCCTCTGGAAGGGCCGGCCTGACGGCCGACCCGGGTCATGGGATCTAAATCTTGTTCACAGGACTGCGCAGCGCTTCTCCACGGGCAAAGCGCACGGCCTCTTCCGCAACCTTGCGCTTCAGCTCGGAAGCAGCCTGTTCGGAATACCACGCCATGTGCGGAGTGCAGATGAAGTTGTCATGGCGCAGCAGCGGAGAATCGAAATCAATGGGTTCCTTTTCCGTCACGTCCAGAGCCGCGCCGGCGATGTCGCCGTCGGCAAGGGCCTTGTCCAGAGCCGCTTCGTCGATGAGACCGCCGCGAGACGTATTCACGAGGTACGCGGTGGGCTTCATCTTGGCCAAAGCTTCGGCATTCACGATATTGCGCGTCTGCGCCGTCAGCGGCATGTGCAGCACCACAAAGTCGGAATCACGCAGCAGCGTGTCCAGATTCACGGGCTCGATATAATCCGTGCCGTCTGCCGCGTTGGGAGTGTAGTACGGGTCATAGCCGATCACCCTGCCGAAAAGCGCGCGCGCCTTGCTGGCAAAGTTGCGGCCGTTGCGGCCAAGCCCGGCCACTCCCAGCGTCTGCTCGGAAAGACGGAACAGCGGAATGGAATCCTCATAATTCCAACGCCCCTTGCGCACGCCGGCGTTCATGAAAGACACCTTGCGAGCCAGATCCAGGGTCAGGGCCAGAGCCTGATCCGCCACTTCGTTCATGCCGTAATCCGGCACGTTGCACACCTGCACGCCGAGCTCGGTGGCCGCTGCGATGTCGATGTTGTTCACGCCCACGCCATAACGCACGATCTGCTTGATTTCAGGACGCAGGGCCTCCAGCACGCGACGGGTGAACGGCGCGTACTGATTGATGAAGATTTCCCCGCCCTTGCATTCGCGGATGAGATCGTCCTCGGTATGACACTGCTTCAGTTCGAAGGAAAGGCCGGCGGCCTCGAAAACCGCAGTCTCTTCATTCAGATTAACGTGATCGCAGTCGGAAATGATGATCTTCATGATCTTGTCCCCTTACTTCTTGTCGCCGGTGAACAGCGCCACCATATCCTGCACGCCGGGCAGCTGCTTGCCGAGATAGGCGTACTGCGGTTCGAAATTCTGCACGAGAGAATGCTGGGTATGGCCCACAAGAATGGTGAAGATGTACGCGGCATGACCGGGAGACGTCACGCCGGGATGATATCCCTTGGAAATGAGGAAGGTGTCGCCGGAGCGCATGTGCCACACATGAGGAGACACTTCATCGCCGGGAGTGTAGTCGAACTGCGCGCCGAAGCCGTTTTCGGGATTGTAGTGGAAGTGATACACCTCCTCAAAGCCGGTTTCCTTCCACACGCCTTCGGCCGAAGGAATGTCGTTGCCGTGCTTGTGAGGCGGATAGCCGGCCCAGCAGCCGGGATCGGCGTAAAGCTCGCTCACCAGCAGATTGCCGGTGCGACCTTCGTCCTTGGCTCCGAGAATGTGATTGATTACGCGGCGGGAGTGGGTCTCCACGGATCCGACTTCCACAGGCTTCACATCTTCGGGCTTGATGCGATAGGGCTCATGATATTCTTCGCAGCGACCGCCGGCCACAAAAATCACCACGTCATCCGACACGCATGTCACGTTGATCTTCGCTCCGGCGGGAGCGTACACGGAATCGGCGCGCTGGTTTTCCCAGATGCTGTCGCGATTGCCCACGTTCTCGAAGACCTTGCCGTCCACATCGATGTCGCAACGTCCGTGGGTCAGCACCCAGCAGGTTTCATAGCCGGGCACGCAGGTGTACTGCGTTTCCCCCTTCTTCAGGCGCACGATGTTGAAATACGTGCGGGGCAGAAAATCGTCGTTGGCGTTGATGAGCGGTTCGTTATGATTATCATACGCTCTGATAAAACGAGGCATGGTTTCCTCCTGTTCTTGCAAAACAGATTCTTGTCGATGTCGACGTTCCCCGAAGAGCACGTCATGCCTTTAAGAAATAATGTTCTTCAGCACCGTAAGCAGACCGGTGACAGCCAGTCCTGCATGGATCAGAGAACGCATTTTTCCGGCATCGATGCGGGACAGCAGCTTCAGTCCCAAGGTTTTTCCCAGCCACATGCCTATGACGCCCCATACGGCGAGAGAAAGCAGATGCCAGGTAAGAATGCCTTCAAAAATGCGGACACCCGTATTGAACGCTCCGATGACGAAAAAAAATATCTGCGTCGTCGCGATGTAACGCATTTTGTCATCACCGAGCTGAGTCATGAAATACACGGCCATGGGAGGCCCGCTGAGACCGAACCAGCCGCTGGTCACTCCAGAAAGACCGGCCAGGGCCACTGTGGCCGCCTTGCCGAACTTTCTGGCTCCGTGAGTCTTTTCGATGCAATGAAACCACACGGCAAGACCGATGAGAAAAAGACCGAACAAGACGCTCAGCAGTCTCGTGTTGACTGACGGACCGATATGAATGGCCGTCGCGGAACAGCACAGGAATATCACCAGCGGGAATACCATTCCCCGATAATACGCATGCTTGCGTAACGATATGCCGAGAGACAACGTCAGACAAAGTCCCGTAACCGTGGAGATGGCGGAAGCCTGAAGCAGCGGGATGAACAACGGCAGCACCATCATCAGCAGTATGCCGGAACCAAATCCGGTCAGCGTCTGAAACACGCCTCCCAGCACGGTAGGAATAAAAATCAGAGGAATCAGTGACCAGTCCATGACGGTTGTCCACCCCGGCCGCTTCCTGCTGAGAGCGGCCGGGGTTCAAAACTACAGGGGGCGCTTGTTGGCCAGAACCTCAGGATTCACCAGGTTGGGATGCTGGCCGTATTCCAGATAATCAATGATGTTCTTGCATGCCAGGCGCACCATCTCCGAACGGGTTTCGTAGGTGGCAGTGGCCATGTGCGCGCCGAGCACCACGTTGGGCATGCCTCTCAACGCGGCGGGAATGTTCGGTTCATGTTCAAACACATCCAGACCGGCACCGGCGATGACGCCCTTTTCCAGAGCTTCAATGAGTTCCTTCTCGCGCACGATGGGGCCGCGGCCCACGTTGATGAAGTACGCCGTGCGCTTCATCATTTCGAACTGTTCCATGCCGATGCTCTGACGGGTGGAATCCGTGAGCGGCAGGTTGATGATGACAACGTCGGATTCACGGAAGAGCTGGTCCGCAGTCGGCACGTAGGTGGCGCTGTATTCAGCTTCCACTTCCGCGGGAAGCTGATGGCGGTTATGATAGGTCACGTCCATGAGGAAGGCCTTGGCGCGACGGGCCACAGCCTTACCGATGCGTCCCATGCCAAGAATGCCGAGACGCTTGCCGTTGAGACCGTGGCCGAGATTGGCGATGGGACCCCAGCGAAGTTCAGGCAGAATGCGAAGCTTCTGATCCGTTACGGAAATGCGACGCATGACCGCAAGCATGAGTCCCATGCCGAATTCAGCCGTGGATTCGGTCACGACGTCGGGCAGGTTGCAGACGAGAATGCCTCGTTCCGTCATTTCCTTGAGCGCCACGTTGTCGTAACCCACACCGTAGGTGCTCATGATCTTCACGTTGTCCATGCGGGCCACGGCTTCTGCGTTGGCCTGAAAACCGCAGGAAATAAGCGCGTCATACTTCGGAAGAATATCCAGAATATCCTGTCTCTTGGGATAGTAGTCCTCAGGATAGAACACCTCGTATCCGCGGTTGTAAAGCTCGGCAAGGCCGTCCTTGAGAACCGGATAAGGAACAAGAATCTTTCTGGTAGCCATGATTGTTTTCCTCCAAAATCGCTCCGAGCGAGCTGTTATAGATCCTTCATGATGTGGAAAAGATGAACGTTTCCCCAGCCGTCAGCGACCGGTGTGCGGCCCAGGTCCGTTGTCGCACAAAACCGCCGGACCGACATGACGCATGACGGCCTCCTTTCAGACTTTTTCCAAGCCGGGAGCCTCAATTCCTTTTTTGGGCGAACACGCAATCCACGCTCGCCAGGAAGGGGAACAGAAGTCCGGCCAGATCGGATGTGGGCAGCACTTCGTCATGCAGCCGTATGCCCAAGGTCTCGCGCATGAATCTCTGACGTTCCAGCATTCTCTTCATGCACAGAGGAGCCATGGTCAGGATGCGGTCTCTCATGGCCTTGTCGGCCAGAATCACGCCGTCTTCGATATGCACGCCCAGATTGTTGAAACGACTCTGACGGGCCGTAAAGTCGCACTGAAGCATCATGCCCGAACGCAATACCGTGGCGTCCCCTTCCGAGAAGGGGGAATTGGTCCACTCCTCGGTGTGAATGACGTGGCCGGGGTTGAGTCCTATGCCGAACTCCTCATAGGAACATCCTATGGCGTCACGCACGGCCTGCCACACTTCCCCGCCCGTTGCGCCTATGGCAACGGATTCGTACCAGACGCACACCGCCTGAAAATACTTCTTATAGAGTCCTTCAAAGGCTCCGGGGAAATGCCGGTCGAATTCCTCCCGGTTGCGAGCGTACACGCCCACGCGATGTATCTGCGCACAGCGGTAGCCCATGCCGAAGGCGATATCCTTGCCGTATTCCAGACGCGTCCAGGGATCAGGGCTGAGTATGCCCCTGCCCTTGAAGCATATATTGGGATGCGTCGGACAGGGTTCGCCGTCTATGTTGAAAGCCTGTGAGGCTTCCAGTTCCGTCAGCCCGGGACGCAGTCCGCGGATGAAGTCCCATGTCTTGCGGCTGGCCTTGGTGGAAGCCAGCTCGGAAAGAACAAGTTCTTCCGCGCCGTGCGTCATGCGCAGGCCGGTCTGATTGTCCATCAGCAGGCCGTTGGCGTTTCGCACGTCCGGGCACACTTCGCGCAACGCGTCCACAATGAAGGACGGCACTTCAAAGGTATGTTCCCAGGCGGGCGTTTCCTTGGCGCAAAAGCTCTTCCATCCGAGGAGCCCCACATGGGCATGTTCGTCTATGCCCGCGCTCCGGAACACGCCCGCCGGAGACTGACTGTTTCCCCGAGCCTGCCCCAGAGGGCTGAGCATCTGACAAAGGACGCGGCGCACCGGCACGGTGACGCAAAGGGACTGTCCCATCCCCTCGTTGCCGAGAACCAGCGTGGGCGTTTCCCCCTTGCGAAGAATGAGGAAACATTCCTCAAAGCGGGGATCGTACCCGGTCAGGTATTCCAGATTGGAGAAATGTTCCCTGTCCGCATAAATGACCAGATGGGTGAACTCGCACCCCGCGTCGAGAAGGGCCTCTATGCGTTCCTGATACATCCGCGGCGTTATGGCGGGAGCCTCTCCGAAATCGAGGGGCACGTCTTCGTTGAGACGTCCGGTATGGGGAATAAGTTCTATGGCCATGCCCTAGTCCTTCCAGCCTATGCGGGCCTTGATGACGTCGCGATGTTCCCAGGCGGGCGGATTGTGATCGTTGCGCTCTTCAATGTGAACGGCAAAGCCGGCAATCTGTTCCTTGAGGTAGATCACATACATCTTGCCCTTGTACGGCTTCACATGCTCGTGATCGAATTCCACGCCCTTCTTCTCAAGATAGAACACCGCGCGTTCAAGATTATCGGTATAGTAGCCGAGATGACCGTGCGGCCCGCGCACCTTGAAGGGAACCTTGGTGATTTCGACTTCTCGTCCCACATAGGAGGAACTGGGAGTGTCGCCCATCACAAGATTGAACATGTCCGCCAGAGCAAAGAGATTCTTATATCCTTCCTCGTCACTGTAGCAGTTGATGCCCATGTGGCAGAACTGGAAGTTGAGCACCGCAAATACGGCGTCGCGGGCCAGCTTGCGTATGCCTTCGAAATCGCCCGCTTCCACAAGCTTGCGGGGCGTGACGCAGCTGGCCCCCACGGCGATGACGTTGGGATTGAGCAGGTACTCGGAGAATTTCTCGGGAGTGATGCCGCCCGTGGGCAGAAAACGCACCCCCTTGTACACAGAGGCCAGGGAATTGATCATCTTCAAGCCACCCTCCGCTTCCGCAGGGAAAAACTTGACAACGTCCAGTCCGCAGGCAACGGCCTTCTGCACGTCGGAAGGAGTGGCACAGCCTGGAATGACAACTATCCCCTTTTCCTGACAGAACTTGACGATGCGTTCGTCAAATCCGGGGGTTACAATGAACTTTGCACCGGCGTCCAACGCCTTCTGAGCCTGTTCCACGGAAAGCACGGTGCCCGCTCCCACCAGCATATCGGGATAAGCCGCCGTCATGTCGGCGATGGCTTCGGCAGCACATTCCGTACGGAATGTCACTTCCGCAATTTCCAGTTTGCTGTCGCAAAGGGCCTTGGCCAGAGGCACGGCGTGTTCGCGGGTATCCACGGCCACGACCGGAACAAGACCATACTTATATACCAGTTCCTTGATATCGGACTCGGACATGATTCTCTCCTTAATGTTGGCATCCAAGACAGCGCAGAAAAGCTATCAGGCTGAAGGTTCGGAAGAAGCGTCGGCGGGAGCGGACGGGGCGGAAGGAGTCTTCTTGTTGCGGTTGATGAGCAGGGCCGCGGCAAGCACCGCGTACCCGATGATGTCGGTTATTACGCCGGGAATGATGCAGCAGATGGCCGAAGCCAGGACAACGGCTCTCCAGAACATGGACAAGGGCTTGGTATGGAAACCGGAAATCGCGACGGCCAGCGCGTAGCAGCCGATAAGCAGAGACACCGTCGAGGTGACCGTGGCCATCATCGTTCCCTGCAGAAGCAGTGCAGGCTCATAGGCAAAGGCGAAAGGCACGAGGAAGGCCACAATGGCGTAGGTAAAGGCCGTCCACCCCGTCTTCCAGGAGTCTGCGTCCGCAATGCCCGCCGCGGTGAAGGAGGCCAGACACACCGGAGGCGTAAGCTGAGCCATGACGCCGAAGTAGAAGCAGAACATATGGACGATGAAGATGGGCAGATCGAGACGCACAAGAGCGGAGGCGAACAAAGTCACGGAAATGAGGTAGGCAGCGACCGTCGGCATGGCCATGCCGAGGATCATGCAGCAGCCCATGGCGATGAACAATGCGAGCAGCAGGCTGCTGTTGCCAACCACCGCCAGCAGCGAGGCGAACTTATTGGCAAGGCCGGACTGTACCACAATACCGATGATGATGCCGCAGGCCGACACGGGAATGGTCAGAGACGCGCTCTGGCGTATGCCGTCCATGAAGGCCGAAAAAAGATCTTTCGGACCGAGACGCTTCGGATTGAACAGGTTGATGACAAGAACGGCGATGGTGGAATAGACGGCGGCCAGACGGAGCGAGCTGCCGGAGAGCACCATGAAGATGAGAATGATGGCCGGAATGAGCAGATACAGTCTGGGGAGAATGGGAGCAACCTTGAACGTGAGAGACTCGGCCGAAACCATGGCACCGTGACGTTCAAACGTGTTGCGCTTGGCGAGCAGGCCTACAAGCATGAACACGGAAATGAAGTACGCCGAAGCAGGAATGATGGCGCAGATGGCGATTTCACCGTAGCTCATGCCCAGCAGTTCGGCCATGATGAACGCTCCCACGCCCATGATGGGAGGCATGATCTGACCGCCGGTGGAAGCAACGGCTTCAATGGCGCCAGCCTGATGAGGCTGATAACCGGCTTTCTTCATCATGGGGATGGTCATAACGCCGGTGGTGGTCACGTTGGCCACGGCCGAACCGGAAATCATGCCCATGAGAGCCGAAGACATAACGGCGGCCTTGGCAGGACCACCGGAACGCGGATCGCTGACCTTCATGCCGATATCAATAAGTACCTGACCACCGCCGCAGACGGCAAAGAGCGCGCCGAAGATGATGAAATAGAAGATGAAGCTGGCCGTCGTGGAAAGCGCTGTGCCGTACACGCCGTTGGAAGTCAGCGACATGATTTCGGTAAAGGCCTCAAGATTGAAACCGTCAAAGCGGAGAACTCCGGGGAAATGGGGTCCGAACACGCCGTAGGCGATGACCACGAGCACAAATCCCAGCAGGTTCCAACCGATGGTGCGGCGCATGGCTTCGAGCAGAAGCACGATCATGAGCACACACGCCACGATGTCGGAAGGAAGGATTTCGGAAATATACGGAATGCGGGTGATGATGCGTTCCTGTTCAAAATAAAACAGGGATCCCATCCAGATACAGGCGGGGATGACGGCAAAATCCAAGATACGCAGAATTGGAAAACGCTGGCTACCGGGGAAAGGACGCATCAAAAAGACAATGCAGAAGGCGAACGAAAGAAATATCGGCGCCAACGTCATCGGGTTGATGGGGAAAAAGAACGAAAACATAATCTGCGCTACAAACCATACGACACCGATGACCCCAAGCAGAACGGGAACGATGCGTTCTTCTACGACATTGGCCATGAACATATCCTCTGAGATGTTTCCCGACTTCGTGCCGCCGGGCAGAAAGAGAAGAGGGGGAGTTCCGAATGCTCGGGGCGGAACTCCCCGGGATTCATGCTTACTTCATGTATCCGACTTCTCTGAAGTACTTTGCCGCACCAGGATGAAGTTCAATACCGCAATACAGAGGATCCCAGGCCTTTTCAGGCTGGAAGTACCGCATGGCGGGAACGATGCTGGTCAGCTTTTCCTTGTTTTCGCAGATGGTCTTGGTGATGATGTACGCGATATCTTCAGGAAGATCCTTGGACACGAGGAGGCATTCGCAGCCGACCACGGTTTCAATCGGCTTGTCCTGGCCGTTCCAGCTGTTGGCGGGCATGGTCATGTTGGCATACCCTTTCTTGTTCATGGCCTCTCTGGTCTTTTCAGAAAGCTGCACCACATGCATGGTGGAGGTCAGACACAGTTCGGAGAATGCGGCCTGACCGATAGACACCACGTCCATGGAAACGTCGGCCTGGCCTTCCTTAGGTTCAGGACTCATTAAATATAAAAGATGACAATGGCAGCGAGACAAATGGCCGAAAAGAACGTGTGTGCACAACGGTCATAACGCATGGCTATTCTGCGCCAATCCTTGAGTCGGCCGAACATGATTTCTATCTTGTGCCGCTGCTTATAAACCTCCTTGTCATAGACCACCGGAGTTTTTCGGCTGTGTCTGCCAGGAATACACGGCGTGATTCCTTTACGGGACAAGGCATGACGAAACCAGTCGGCATCATAGCCTCTATCCGCCAGAAGCTCCCTGGCCTGCGGCAGAGTATCAAGCAGGACAGCAGCGCCTTTGTAGTCGCTCACCTGACCGCCGGACAGATGGAAGGCCAACGGTTGACCGAAGGCATTGCAGACAGCGTGGAGTTTTGAATTCAGGCCGCCTTTTGTGCGTCCGATACATCGGGAAAGGCCCCTTTTTTCAGCAAACTTGCTGCTGTCCTGTGTGCCTTGAGATGTGTGGTATCAATCATCAAGCGTGTTGTGGAGCCGTTTTGTTCAACAAGCTCCGCAAAAATCCTGTTAAAGACACCCAATCGGCTCCAGCGGATAAAACGATTGTAGAGAGTTTTGTATGGTCCATACTCGCGCGGGGCATCTCTCCATTGCAGGCCGTGCTTGATGACATAGATAATGCCGCTGACGACACGCCTGTCATCGACTCTCGGAATGCCATGGGAACGAGGAAAGTTGCGTTTGATACGAGCAATCTGTTCATGAGAAAGATAAAAAAGTTCCTTCATGGCATCCTCCCTATGCCGACAATAAGAACTTTTTACCCTTTTGGCAATTAATGAGTCCTGAGCCTAAGCATATCGGCCATGGTCGCGGGCGCGATGTGGGTATGGGAACCGCCCCAGCTTTCAATGTCCTTCCAGGTCACGCCCATGCAGTCCAACAAGTCGGTAGCGCCGTCCATTCCGAAGGAGCCCTTGGCCTTGGTCACAATGCGGACGGGATACTTGGCAGCGATAACTTCTTCCAGCGTGGTGAATCCGGTCTTCTTGACGAAGTCATCGGTGAACATGACCGTGCACCAGGTAATGTCGGAACCGCCAAAAAGTGCGGCCACCTTGGTGAGCGGCTTGAAATTCTTGTCGTAGGTGCCTTCGGCAAGCTTCTTGACCGGAATATTGGAACCGGTGCCAATTTTGACCTGTCCCTTTTCGATGAGCAATGCACTGGCGGCGCCGCCTGTGGAAATGGGCTGCACGTTGATGGTGTTGGAACCAAGTTTGCCGCCGAGTACTTCAAGGAATGCGCTGACGCGGCTGTACACTGCTGTATTCACGTCCTGCGTAGCAAGAACGTAGGTCTGATTCTTTGTCTGCAACGTCATCTCAGCAGAGGCATCATTTGCGGAAAATCCCAAGAACAGAGCGCCCATGGCCATAATGGAAAGAAGTTTGGAATGTTTCATGATTCTTCCTCATGTTGAAAATATCTGAAACCCTGCCTCATTGGATGAACCATGGGCAGATACCAGACAAATATAAAAGGCGAAACGCGGCTTTCTAAAACAGACCTGTACTTAATGAAGAGCTTTTTTCAATGCTCCGGTTGCCGAGGCAATAAAGAAGGTATGCATATCGCCAGCATGCGCTCCGTGAGTGTACCAGTCGGCATAAACGGTTTTGTCCAGGAATCTGTCTTCCGTAATATCTCCGCTGTACATGACACGGCAGAACAATACCGCATCGGCCTCTGCAAAAAACGGAATATTGTCGTAAAAAAGCGTTGAAAATCCGCAATGGCCGATCTTATCTACGTCCCGTCCGGAATTTCTTCCGCAAAAAAGAAGTTTCTCTCTGCAGGATTCAGGAAAAATACCGAGAGAAAAACAGCCGTTGCGTTCAATGAAGGGAAGCGTGTGGCGAGACTTTCGAACGCTGACGAAGACGGCATCCTTATTCCACAGGAAGCCGAACATGCCCCAGTTTATGGTCATGGCAGCTACGCCGGCAGAAGAATCTCCGGCAGTCAGCAGCATCCATTCTTTATCCAGATGCACAGCGCTGTTTCCCAAGATCTCGCGGGGGGAAATTTCACTCCAACCGGAAAGGCCTTCCATTTTCATTGCTCGTCACCTTTACGAATCTTCGCTTTTTGTTTTCAAATATGAAACTAATTTCCATAATAATTTCAGGCCAAACTTATTAATTTTACTCCCAAAAGTACTATTATTGATAAATTACTTCAATATTTGGAAGTAACTACACTTTACATATAATAAAAAAAAGTGTCAACAGGCTGAAAAGGAAAACTTTTTTCCTGAAAATATTTTTTTCCAGTGCGTTTGCTCTCATCGTAAAACATTTTTGTTTCTTAGCTTTATTTTCATATTTGGTACTTTATTTTACATATTGATTACACTGAAAAATTTGCTCGACAAAATTATTCCGGGGTAGTGCAGTATTTGTCCTCCAACCGCCAAGCCTCATCTTTTGCGAAATCTCTCCTTAATTTCCGACAAAAAATTTTCTATGTAAAAAAACTGTCGGCACGTCTTTTGCATAGCCCCCCCACGGTTCAGAAAGGACGAAGAGCGGACCGTTTTCCCCAAGCGCAGTCGCGCCCAACGAACGCTCCGAAGAGACCTTTTATCTTTAAAAATATGTCCCTCGCCAACTCAGACATCCTCGTGAAGAAGGGCGACAGAATCATGTCCATTCTTTCACCACTCTCAGACCAAGTCTCAACGCCGTCCGGAGCACAGGGAGTACGAAATCCCAGGCCAGATCCACTCAAAAAATGGCCCCTCTGTTTCACCTTCTAAACAATTGTTACTTATACGCGCCATAATGGCTCCGACTTGAATTCCCAGGTCGGCCCCCTGACCTTTCAACAATTCAAGCCCTCACGTACATGGCCCGCAGTCCGCCCTCAAAAGAGCTCTCAGGCTCGGACTGAACGGATCTGCATACGCCTTGCAATTCCTCGTATCAGGCAAGAGATCTTTTCGATGCTGCGCCCGTATATCCTTTCTGACTGTCGCCTCTTTAAAATTACTGGACGCAGTGTCCACACTCCGAAATCTTTGACTCTCAAGCCGTATTTCAGCCGGCAAAAGGCACAAAAACTTCAGCATCAACTTCCAAACGATTAAATTCATTTACAATACCATTCATACACTGCTTTTCTACCATTCCAGTGGTCGAAGTCCCCTGCTTCCTGCGCATCCATTTTGCATGTGCCGGATATTTTTCTTTCTTCATAAAAAAACACCTCTTCGACGGACGGAATTCTGAACAACTCCGTCTTATCGAAAAGGTGTTTCCCAGGTTTAACAGTTTTTGAGAACACCCGCTCAGCGGGCATTTTTTGTTTCGGTCGCTTTTTCAATTTCCTGAATGCCATACCCGCCTGGTAAAAAGCCGGGCCGGGCAACAAGCTAATTAGACTGATAGCCGAGGGCCTCGGACATCTCTGCGGCGTACCGCTTGACCAGCATGATGATTCGCTCCGGCTCGCCGGGAATTTCAAATTCGAAATACGGGCAAGCCAGGCTCACCGCAGCGACATTCACCTTCTGATAATCAAAAATAGGCGCAGAAAAACAGTGAATCCCACGCGTCGACTCCTCGTGTTCCGAAGCGTACCCGTCAATGAGCACCTGCTCGAGCTGTTTTTCAAGAATGCTCCGCTGGGTAATGGTGCGATCGGTCAACGGGCGAAGCTCTCCGGAAAGAATTTTATCGCGTTTCATCTGAGTAGTATGCGCCAGAAGAACCTTACCCATGGCCGTGCAATGCAGAGGAAACGGAGCACCTATCTGTGAAAGAAGCTTAATGGCATTATTATGCGAATAAAGCACATCCAAAAACATGCCGCTGTCTTCATTCATCACGCCAAGATTACACGTCTTATTGCTTTCTTCGCGCAATTTTTCAAGGTACGGATGCAGCAGCTTCGACATGTTGTTTTCTCTTGTGACGCTGGCGCCGATACCCGCTATCTTCATGCTCACATGATACTTTCTTGTCTCTTCGTCAAAGTTAAGATAATTTAACTCCGTCAGTTCCTTGAGCACTCTGAAGCAGCTGCTGGCCGGAAAACCCGTATAGCTCAGGATTTGCGGGTAGGCCACGCCTTTTGCCTGATTGGAAGCAACAAATTCCAGAATCTCCAGTCCACGTGACAATGAACTCATACCTTTCCTTTCCTTAAAATAATTATAGATGTGCTTTCGGACACAGCAGACCGATGGTCTTCCTTTTCCATCGATTGTCTGTCCAAACTCTTGAAGCAAAGCGCCCCTCCCGCCGGGGAGTTCCTCCAAGTTATTCCAATATAGAAAGTAACTTCTATTATTAGAAGTTATTTAGCCATATTCCGTAAGACAGTCAATAGCGTTGCCCAGATCGGAAAATTGCTCATAAGATCTCCGCGTCTCAATGCCATGTCAGCCGCTGTTGATTCACAATTTACCGAACTTTTGTGCCCCAAAAATCATATTCCTGATTTTTGGGGCAAAGAACTTTGACCACAAGAAAAACATTTTACTTTGTGCAATTTTTATTTTTTATAATATCAACAGGCTATATACCGCGCCCCAAGTTTCTACCTTGAGAAAAAAACTACACGCAAAAGTTTCATCTTTTACAGCAAAAACCCCTTGCCTTACTTGGGGTTTTCCCTTTATCTTAGTACCGTAAAAATTATATCTAGTCCGTTGACTTTTATAACCCTTCGGGGAGGGTATGTCATGATTAGTCCCAATCTCGTCAAAGACCTGAGTGCTCTGCTGGGCGCTGAAAACGTGTTCACCAGCGAAGCCGACAGGCAGTGCTATTCCTACGACAGCGCCGTGCTGCCTCCCAAGGTACCGGCGCTGGTTCTTCGTCCCACCCAGACGGAACAGATCGGCGAAGTCGTCCGTCTGTGCTATGAGGCAGGGCTCGCCATCACCGTGCGCGGCGCAGGCTCCAACCTTTCCGGCGGCACCGTGCCGGACACCGTGGACAGCGCCGTCATCCTCACCAACAGCCTCCAGAAAATCCTCGAAATCAACACCGAAGATCTGTACGCCGTGGTGCAGCCCGGCGTGGTCACCGCCCAGTTCGCCGCCGCCGTGGAAGCGAAGGGCCTCTTCTATCCGCCCGATCCGGGTTCCATGTCCGTGTCCACGCTGGCCGGCAACATCGCCGAAAACGCCGGCGGTCTGCGCGGCCTCAAGTACGGCGTCACCAAGGACTACGTCATGGGCCTGGAATTCTATGACTACGAAGGCAATCTGGTGAAAACCGGCTCCCGCACCGTGAAGTGCGTGACCGGCTTCAACCTGGCCGGCCTCATGGTCGGTTCCGAAGGCACCATGGGCGTCATCAGCAAGGCCATTCTCAAGCTGGTTCCGCCGCCCCGCGCCTCCCGCGCCATCACCGCCGAATTCGCCGACGTGCAGGACGCCGCCGACGCCGTGGCCGCCATGATCGCCGCCCACGTCGTGCCCTGCACGCTGGAACTGCTCGATCAGGCCACGCTGAAGTACGTGGAAGCCGACCAGAAGATCGGCCTGCCCGTGGACGCCGCCGCCATGCTTCTCATTGAAGTGGACGGTCATCCCGGTCAGGTGGCCGACGAAGCCGCCATCGTGGAAGAAGTGCTCAAGAAGTGCAACGCCACCGGCATTCATCTGCCCAAGGACGCCGAAGAAAAGAACAAGCTGTGGGCCGCCCGCCGCAACGCCCTGCCCGCGCTTGCCCGCGCCCGTCCCACCTGCGTGCTGGAAGACGCCACCGTGCCTCGTTCCAAGATTCCTGCCATGATCAAGAATCTCAATGAAATCGCCGCCAAGTACAAGGTGGATATGGGCACCTTCGGTCACGCCGGCGACGGCAACCTGCATCCCACCATCCTGTGCGACAAGCGCGACAAGGAAGAATTCTCCCGCGTGGAAGCCGCCGTCGATGAAATCTTCGACGTGGCCCTCAAGCTCGGAGGCACCCTGTCCGGCGAACACGGCATCGGCACCGCCAAGGCCAAGTGGATGGAAAAGGAAACCAGCAAGGGCACCATTCTCTTCTCCCAGCGCATGCGCCGCGCCATTGACCCCAAGGGTCTGTTCAACGCCTGCAAGATCACGGGGATGTAGTCATGAGCGATATCTCCCGTCTTGCCAAGACATTGATGAAGCTGGACGACAAGCTGGCCGACTGCATGCGCTGCGGTCTGTGCCAGGCTGTCTGCCCGGTGTTCGGCGTCACTCACAAGGAAGGCGACGTGACCCGCGGCAAGCTTGCGCTGCTCGACAACCTCGCCCATAAGATAATCCAGGACCCCGACGCCGTGGAGGAACGCCTCAACCGCTGCCTTCTGTGCGGCTCCTGCCAGGCCAACTGCCCCTCCGGCGTGTCCATCATGGAAATCTTCGTCGAGGCCCGTCAGGCCCTCGTGGACTACCGCGGCCTGAACCCCATCAAGAAGCTCGTCTTCCGCGAACTGCTCACTCATCCGCAGCTGTTCAGCGCCGCCATGCGCACCGCCGCTCCCTTCCAGGGCCTGGTCATGCGTCAGCAGGGCGCCAAAACCTACGACATGCCGCTTCTGAGCAAGCTCGTGGGCTCGCGCCACATCGCCAAGCTGCCCGCGAAGTCCCTGCACGCCAAGTACGGCGACCTGCACACCGAGGGTCAGATCGGCATCAAGGTCCTGTTCTTCGCCGGCTGCATGGCCGACAAGTACTACACCCAGCTCGGCGAAGCCTGCCTCAAGGTGCTCAAACATCACGGCGTGGGCGTGGTCATGCCCTCCAAGCTCACCTGCTGCGGCATTCCCGCTCTCGCTTCCGGCGACCGCAAGGGCTTCGTCATGGAAACGCAGAAAAACCTTGAAGTCATCGGCCGGGAACTCGTGGGCGGCGGCATCAACTACGTGGTCACGCCCTGCGGCTCCTGCACCGCCACGCTCAAGGAATGGTGGCCCTACTTCATTCAGGAATTCTCGCCCGATCAGCAGAAGACCGTGCGCGCCGTGGCCGACCGCGTCATGGACATCAACGCCTTCCTCGTGGACGTGCTCCACGTGGATCAGATGGAACCCGGCGAACGGCATCCCGGCGACGTCACCCGCGTGACCTTCCACGATTCCTGCCACCTGAAGAAGAGCGTCGGCGTGTCCGAACAGCCCCGCAAGCTCATCCGCATGAATCCCAACTACGAGCTCGTGGAAATGGCCGAGGCAGACCGCTGCTGCGGCTGCGGCGGCAGCTTCACCCTGTTCCACTACGACCTGTCGAAAGAAATCGGTCAGCGCAAGCGCGACAACATCGTGCGTTCCGGCGCGTCCGTGGTGGCCACCGGCTGCCCCGCCTGCATGCTGCAGATTTCCGACATGCTCTCGCAGAACAAGGATGAGGTGCAGGTCAAGCATCCCATTGAAATCTACGCGGAAACGCTGCCCGACTGACATTATCGGGGAGAGCGGCCCCAACGAGCCGCTCTTCCCGTCTTTACCGCACATTCAGGCGGAACACTGCCTAAGGAGTAACAATGACTCAGGATCAACTCGTTGAAGTGGTGAAAGCCAAGGCTCCCTCTGTTCCTGTGACTCTCTACGAGGCCAAGGACTTTGCGGACGCCATGCAGTACGCCGTGGACGTGACTGAAAAGAAGCGTCACTGCGAAATGCTCCTGCCCGTGGAAGGCGAACAGTACGGCCCCGCGAGCGAAAACGGCTTCCCCACCCTTCTTGACCGCTTTATCGCCGCCCCCGGCCTGTCCGACGAAGAATACGCCGTTCTGGAAGAAAAGGCCGCCGGAACCGACATCCATCTGCTGCGTTCCGGTCTGCGCGATCACATGGGCGGCTTCGACACCAGCATCACCTGGGCCGACGGCCTCGTGGCCGACACCGTCACCTGCGTGGTCAATTCCAACCGCGAGGAAGTTCGTCTCGGCACCATGGTGGCCGAAGTTTCCATCATGCTGGTGCGCAAGTCCACCCTGCTCAACAAGATTGAAGACGCCAACGATCTTCTGCTCGACCTCGTGAACCGCGGCGGCGCGTCCTACACGGCCTTCATCACCGGCCCCAGCCGCACGGCGGACATTGAACGCGTGGGCGCCCTCGGCGTGCACGGCCCCCTCGAACTTCACATCGTGCTGCTGGAGGACTAAATTATGGCTGACGCCAAAGACATGAAGGAATACCACGGTCAGATTCAGGAAGCGCTGGACGACAAGTTCCTCCGCGCCACGCTGGACAAGTTCGCCGTCGAATACAAGGCCAACCGCACCCGCATCTTTGAAGGCATGGACGTGGACGGCCTCATCAAGGAAGTGGCCGACATCAAGGACAATGCCGCGCAGCATATGATGGAGCTGTTCGCCCAGTTCAAGACCGAAGCCGAAAAGCGCGGCGTTCACGTTCACCTCGCCTCCACCGGCGCCGAAGCGAACCGCATCATTGCCAAGATCGCCAAGGAAAACAACTGCCACAACATCATCAAGTCCAAGTCCATGACGGCGGAAGAAATCCACCTCAACGACGCCCTCGAAAAGGAAGGCTGCCGCGTGGTGGAAACCGACCTCGGCGAATGGATCATTCAGCTGCGCCATGAAGGGCCTTCCCACATGGTCATGCCCGCCATTCACCTTTCGCGCTATCAGGTGGCCGACCTGTTCACCGACGTGACCCACGTTCAGCAGGACAGGGAAGACATTCAGAAGCTCGTGAAGGTGGCCCGCAAGGAACTGCGCGGCGAATACGTGAAGGCCGACATGGGCATTTCCGGCGCCAACTTCGCCGTGGCCGAAGCCGGCCTCATCGGCACCGTGACCAACGAAGGCAACCTGCGCCTCGTGACCACCATGCCCCGCGTGCATGTGGTGCTCGCCGGTCTTGAAAAGCTCATTCCCACCATTGCCGACGCCCTCAAGGTGCTGCAGGTGCTGCCCAGAAACGCCACCGCGCAGGCCATCACCTCCTACATCACCTGGATTGCCGGCGCCAACGAATGCGCCACCGGTCCCGACGGCCGCAAGGAAATGCACATCGTCTTCCTCGACAACGGCCGTCTCAAGATCGCTCAGGATCCCGCCTTCAAGGACATCCTGCGCTGCGTGCGCTGCGGCGCCTGCGCCAACGTCTGCCCCGTGTACCGTCTCATCGGCGGCCACAAGATGGGCTACGTGTACATCGGCGCCGTGGGCCTCGCGCTCACCTATCTGTATCACGGCGCAGACAAGGCCCGCGCCCTGGTTCAGAACTGCATAGGCTGCGAATCCTGCAAGAACGTGTGCTCCGCAGGCATTGATCTGCCGCGCATCACCATGGAAATCCGTTCCCGCCTCGTCAAGGCCGACGGCAACAGCGCCGCCGGTTCCGTGATGAGCATGGTCATGAAGGACCGCGACCGCTTCCACAGTCTGCTCAAGTTCATCAAGTTCTCGCAGAAGCCCCTCACCGTGAAGGGCGGCAAGTTCATCCGTCATCTGCCCGCCGTGCTCATGGGTGGCGATCAGAGCTTCCGTCAGCTGCCCGCGCTGGCTCCCAAGTCGTTCCGCCAGCTCTTCAAGAGCGTGGTGAACAACCCCGCCCAGCCCAAGTTCCGCGTGGCCATCTTCTCCGGCTGCGCGCAGGACTTCGTCTATCCCGAGCAGCTCGTGGCCGCCGTGCGTCTGCTCAACAGACACGGCGTGCATGTGGAGTTCCCCCTCAAGCAGACCTGCTGCGGCCTGCCCCTCGAAATGATGGGCCAGCGCGAAACCAGCCTGCAGGTGAGCTCGCAGAACGTGAACGCCTTCGAGCCCGGCAAGTACGACGCCATCATCACCCTGTGCGCGTCCTGCGCCGGTCACCTCAAGCACGCCTATCCCGACCTGCTCAAGGACACTCCCGACCACTACCGCACCGACATCTTCGCTTCCAAGGTCATGGACTTCACCTCGTTCGTGTACAACAAGCTCGGACTGCGTGAAGACGACTTCGTGAAGACCGATGAAAAGGTGACCTACCATTCGCCCTGCCACATGCGCAACATGGGCATCACCGAAGAACCCCGCGCGCTCATCAAGATGGTTGCCGACTACAAGCCCGCAGCCGAAGAAGACGTGTGCTGCGGCTTCGGCGGCACCTTCTCCGTGAAGTTCCCCGAACTCTCCGCCGAAATCGGCAAGAAGAAGCTGAAGAACAGCGAAGAATCCGGCGCTTCCCTCCTGGTGACCGACTGCCCCGGCTGCGTCATGCAGATCCGCGGCGTGGCCACCGCAAACGACTCCACCCTCAAGGTCGAGCACATCGCCGAACTGCTCGCCCGTCACATGAAGTAAAACTGCGTTCGAGGCCCCGTCCTGCGGGACGGGGCCTTCTCCCCCGCCGGCCTCCGAACGAAACTTTCCTCCGCTGCGCGGAGTCAAGAACCCCTTTTTGTCGGAGAGCCCCGCGCGGAAACCCAACAAAAATATTCCCGACGACGGATCGCGTCGCGGCCGCCTGCGTTCACCGCGGCGCGGCTTCCGTCTTTGCATCCAAAAACCCCTTTTCCGCTCCTTCGGAGCCGCAAAATTACACTGTCAGGTCCCAGGCATCACGCTTTTTCCTGCATAATCCCGTTTACCTTCTTACAGATAGAGGAGAGCACTATGAACATTGAACTGCTGGCATTGTTCGCCGTCGCACCGCTTCTGGTGGCGCTGGTTCTCATGGTCGGCCTGCGCTGGTCGTCCATGCGCGCCATGCCTCTGGCATGGGCCACAGGCGCCGTTCTCGCCATTCTCGTATGGCAGCTGCCCATCGTCCGGGTGATAGCTCTCACCCTCGAAGGCTTCATCACCGCCGCAGGCGTGCTCATCATCGTCTTCGGTGCTCTGCTCATCTACTACACGCTCACCTACAGCGGCGCCATGGAAACCATCCAGGCCGGCATGAAGAAAATCAGCCCTGACCGCCGCGTGCAGACCATCATCATCGGCTTCATGTTCGCCGCCTTCATCGAAGGCGCGGCCGGCTTCGGCACCCCCGCCGCTCTTGCCGCTCCGCTGCTGCTCGGTCTCGGCTTCCCGCCCCTCTGCGCCGCCGTCATCTGCCTCGCCTTCAACAGCATTCCCGTGACCTTCGGCGCCGTGGGCACCCCCGTGCTTCAGGGCTTCAAGTCCATTGAAACCCTTGCCATGACCGCCCTCGGCGTGGGCGATCCCGCCGTGGTGTACAAGACCATCGGCGAATACGTCACCCTCATGCACCTGCCCATGCTCTTCATCCTGCCCATCTTCCTGCTGGGCTTCATGACCCGCTACTACGGCAAGAACAAGTCCTGGAGCGAAGGCTTCGCCGCCTGGAAGTACTGCCTGCTCGCCTCCGTCTGCTTCGGCGTGCCCTACTTCATCCTTGCCTGGGCCGTCGGTCCCGAACTGCCCTCCCTGCTCGGCGGCATCATCGGCCTCGGCGTGCTCGTGAAGCTCACCCAGAAGGGCATCTGCGTGCCCGAAGGCACCTGGGACTTTGATTCCAGCGACAAGTGGGATCCTTCCTGGATCGGCGAAATCAAGCCTTCCGACGTGACCGAATACAAGGAACACATGAGCCAGTTCATGGCCTGGCTGCCCTACGTGCTCTGCGGCCTCATCCTCGTGCTCACCCGCGTGCCCGCCTTCCATCTGAAGGGCCTGGTCACCGACCCCATGTTCAATATCGGCGCTTCCAACATCCTCGGTCAGGAAGGCGTGACCTCCTACATCGCCATCATGAACCTGCCCGGCACCATTCCCTTCATCCTCGTTTCCATCATCACCATCTTCCTGCACGGCATGCTGCGCAACGATGAAATCGGCAGCAACAAGGTCAGCAAGGCCTGGTCCACCGCCTTCGCCAAGATGAAGGCCCCCACCATCTCCCTGCTCGCCGCCGTGGCCCTCGTGTCCATCTTCAAGGGCACGGGCGTCAGCGAAGCCACCAACCACGTCTCCATGCCCATGGCCCTCGCCCAGTGCCTCGCCGACCTCGCCGGCGGCGCATGGCCCGCCCTCGCCTCCTACGTCGGCGGCCTCGGCGCGTTCATCACCGGTTCCAACACCGTGTCCGACATGCTCTTCGCCAACTTCCAGTGGGATATGGCCAGAACCCTCGGCTACACCGTGCCCCAGCACTTCGTCATCGTGGCCGCTCAGGGCGTCGGCGGCGCCATGGGCAACATGATCTGCATCCACAACATCGTGGCCGCCTGCGCCGTGCTCGGCCTCATCGGCAAGGAAGGCGACATCCTGCGCCGCACGGTCATTCCCTTCGTTCTCTACGGCATCGCCGTCGGCATCGTAGCCTTCATCCTCATGTAGGCCCGCTCCGCTTTTACGCCAAAAGGCCGCCTTCGGGCGGCCTTTTTTGCGTCCGGCGGCACAGCTTCCGCTCTTTTCTCCCCGAAGCGCCGGGAGTACCATGTCCGCAAACGCGAAGACGCATGCAGTCGCGCACAGGCAGCGCGCCGCGCCGAGCCCGTCCGTCAGGAGAACGCATGGAACAGCATTCCTTTTTCGATACCGAAGCCTCCCAGCCGCTGGCCGCCCGTCTGCGCCCACGCACGCTGGATGAATTTTTCGGACAGGAACACCTTCTCGGCAAGGGGAAGGTGCTGCGCAAACTCATAGAGGCCGATCAGATCTCCTCCATGATTTTCTGGGGGCCTCCGGGCGTCGGAAAAACCACGCTGGCCCGTATCATCGCCGGACACACGAAGTCGAACTTCATCGACTTTTCCGCCGTGACCAGCGGCATCAAGGAAATCCGTGCCGTCATGCAGCAGGCGGAAAAAGACCGTCAGTACGGACGGCGCACCATACTCTTCGTGGACGAAATACACCGCTTCAACAAGGCGCAGCAGGACGCCTTTCTGCCTTTTGTGGAAAAGGGCAGCATAGTGCTCATAGGCGCGACCACCGAAAACCCTTCCTTTGAAGTGAACGGCGCGCTGCTCTCACGCTGCAAGGTATTTGTTCTTCATCAGCTTTCCACGGAGGACCTCAAGGATCTGCTCAAGCGGGCCCTGCACGATCCCAGAGGATTCGGCCGTCAGACCATCGACATGCCGTCCGGCATGCTGGAAGCCGTTGCCGTTTTTGCCAACGGCGACGCCCGCTCCGCCCTCTCCACGCTGGAAATGATCGTGCTCAATGGGGAAACGGAAGGCGACGCCGTCAAAATTACGGATGAAACGCTGGAACAGTGCACCTCGCGCAAATCTCTGCTGTACGACAAGAACGGCGAGGAGCATTACAATCTGATTTCCGCGCTGCACAAGTCCATGCGCAATTCCGATCCGGACGCCGCCGTGTACTGGCTCGCCCGCATGCTGGAAGCCGGAGAAGACCCGCTCTACATCGCGAGGCGCGTCGCGCGCTTTGCCAGCGAAGACGTGGGCCTCGCCGATCCGCATGCTCTGGACATGGCCATTTCCGCCTATCAGGCCTGTCATTTCATCGGCATGCCGGAATGTTCCGTGCATCTCACGCAGGCCGTGGTGTATCTTTCCCTGGCCCCCAAATCCAACAGCCTCTATGTGGCCTACACCCGGGCAAAAAAGGACGCACTCTCCATGCTGGATGAGCCCGTGCCCCTTCAGATACGCAACGCTCCCACAAAACTGATGAAGGAACTCGACTACGGCAAGGGCTATCAGTACGCGCATCACGCCGAAGAAAAGCTGACGAACATGCACTGCCTGCCCGATTCCCTTCTCGGCAGAACCTACTACGCGCCCACCGATCAGGGACTGGAGGCCCGCTGTCGGCAGCGCCTGGAAAACATCAAGGCTTGGAAGAAGGCCCACGAGGCGAATCCGCCCGCGCCGGAGGAAGCAAAAAGCAGCGCGCGCAGGGCAAGGAGCAAGAAACGCAGCGAGGACGCTTCTTCGTCGGAAGACGCATTAAAGTTTTACTCATAAAACTTTATTTGACAAATCATACCATTCCCCCTAGCCTGAACAAAGCCGCCGCACCTTCAGCCAGGGAGTTTTTCTTGTCCACGCCGCCTTGCGACGACCGCCGGATGACGCCGAGCCGCAAACTTCCGTCGCGTTCCGAACTGATCCGACTCACGCTTCCGCAGATGGGTCTCATGTTCTGCCATCTGGCCATTTCCATGACCGACGTGTGGACGGCGGGAAAGATCAGTCCGGAAGCACAGGCTTCCATCGGCGTGGTGGCGCAGATATTCTCCCTGCTCATGCTGCTCACCTCGCTCGTGGCGAGCGGATGCATGGCCACGGTAAGCCAGTCGCTCGGCGCGGGACTTCCGCTCCGCGCCAATCGCTACGCCGGGCTCATCATCATGCTTTCCGCAGGCATGGGAACGCTGGTGGCCGCCCTCGCTCTGCTCTGCCGGCCGGTCATTTTTCACCTCATGGGCATTTCCGACGATTTGCGGCCCGTGCTCTCCGTCTTTTTCACCGCCTACTGTTGCCAGCTTCCCTTCTACTACGTGCTCGTCATGGTGAATTCCATTTTCCGGGCCTACAAGAAGGTGCTCTTTCCGCTGCTCACGATTCTCTTCATGATGCTGGCCAATCTGTTCGGCGATCTCGGCTTCGGGCTCGGACGTTTTTCTCTTCCGGCCTTCGGCGCGGCAGGCATAGCCTGGACCACCTTTGCCTGCGCCGTGCTCGGGCTTTTGAGCAATCTTGCGCTGGCGGCCCGCTACGGCCTTCTTCATCGCCGCACCTTTGCGCCGTGGCGCTGGAACCGGCGCGCCATGCCGTATCTTTTCCGGGTGGGCATGCCCGCCGCGGCAGGGCAGATCATCACCCATCTCGGCAGTCTGACCACGCTTGCCATCATCGGCCTTCTGCCCGACAGCACCGACGCCCTGGCCGGCATGAGCGTGGGCGGACGCGTTCACGCCATGCTGCTGTTTCCGCTGGGCGCGCTGCACATGTCCATGGTCATCGTGAGCGGGCATCTTCTGGGAAGCGGAGAGAGAACCGGCCTGTACCTGTTCGGGCACCGCGCCGTACTCAGGCTCGGACTCGCGCTCGTGCCGCCGTCGCTTGCGCTCTGGCTGCTGCGGGATCAGGCGGCGGCGCTGTTTTCCGACAACGCCGCGGTGCTGGAACAGGCCTCGCTGTTCCTCTTCTTCGCCTGCCTCTACGTGCCGCTCACGGGCATGACGGGCATGATGAACGCGCTGTTCTCCGGCGCGGGCGCCACCATTCTGTCCTGCCGGGTCGGGGCCGCCACATGCTGGATCGTGGGCATTCCCCTTTCTCTGGCCCTGGGCCTAGGCCTTCATCTGGGCGCGGGCGGCGTGTACGCCGCCGGAGCGGCCACGCAAACGGCGGCCTTTCTCTGGACGCTGCGCATCTTTCACGGAAAGAAATGGCTTGAATACGGCCTGCGGAAACGTCAAACTGCCTGAAAACACGGAGGAGCCATGCCGGAACAGCTCAACAGTCCGCCGTCCGCGCCGACGGAACACAAAGCGCTTTCTCCCGCGCTGGAAAACTATCTTGAGATCATCTTTCTGGAAGAAGCCCGCGAGGGCGCGGCGCGCGTGAGCGCCATAGCCGACGCCGCCGGGGTGAGCCGTTCCACCGTGACCACCATGCTCAAGGTGCTCAAGTCGCTGGGCCTTGTGGACTACCAGCCCTACGGCCTCATTCATCTCACGGAAGCGGGCCGCGGCATCGGGCGCGACATTGCCCACCGGCACATCATTTTCCGGGAGTTTTTCCTTCAGGTGCTGCAGATTGAGGAATCCGAAGCCGACGCCGTAGCCTGCGAGCTCGAACACGTGGTGCCGCCAAACGTCATCCGCCGCTGGGGACAGTTCGTGCTCTACCTGCGCGGCCGGGACTTCTGGAAGAACTGGCAGGAAGACTACCGCAGAGAACGCGCCTCGCTGGTCGGAGCCATGAACGAGACCTTTCACAACATGGGCGCGCTCGACAATCAGGAAGAAGCCAGAGAGCTCGCCCGAAAATACCGGTAGGTAAACCGGCAGGTTGCGGCAGCTCGACGCCGCAACGTTTCCTTTGCTGCGGCATGGGGAAGCCGCCACAGGCTGACGCGCCTCTCACGCCCTGCGGGACGGCGCTCGGATCAGCGCAGGCACCGGCGAGTTCTCGGCAAGGCTCGGCACAGCCTTGCCGCGCCATCAGCGCTACCCGTCCGTCAGACGGTAATGCACCGGAATCAGCACCTGAAATCCGCCCGTCTGCGCCACGGAAAGCCCCACCAGCTTTTCGCCCAGCCGCTTTGCCGCGGCGTCGAGCACGGCTTTTCCCGAACCTTCCGACAGCGAACACGCACTCACGCGCCCGTCCGACGCCACATGCACCAGAAGCCGACACGTGCCCTCCGCGCCGGAGCGACGCCCCTGCCGCGGGTACTGCTTGTGCCGCTCCACGGCCTGAAGCAGCACGGCAAGCGCCGCGCTTTTGTCCGGCTCGGCCTCGGCGCTGCCCGCCGCGCCGGGCATGGACGCCGCCTTTCCCGACACCGACGCAGTTCCCGCAGCGCCGGAAGCCCCCTGCGCCGAGCCCCTATCGACCGTTCCCTGCTGCACCGCCTTCGGCTGCGGCGTTTTCACCGCTTCGGCTTTTGCGGGCTTTCGTGCAGGTGCAGGCTTCGGCCTTCTTTCCGGCTTCGGCTCCATCCTCGCCTTCGGCTTCGGTTCAGGTTTCGGCGCAGGCTTCGGCGTGGCCGCAACCTTCGGTTCAGGCGCAACCTCAGGCTCCACCTTCTTTTCCGGCGCTGCCGGTTCAGGAATCTCAAACGGCGAGTCCTCGGCCAGCAGCCTTTTCACTTCCGTCTGCGGGGCCGGAGCCGGAACAAGCGTCCGGAACTGCGCATGCACGAGAGCCGTTCCGCCCGCCTGCACCGGGGGCAGCGTCAGCGTCTGTTCCGCCAGCAGCGAAAACACGCTCAGCATGGTGAACGACATCACGCCGCACATGCCCGCGGCCGCCACATGGCGACTTCGGCGCAGCTGCGTTGCGCCGAAGGGCGACCGCAGAGGACAGGTCTCGGATCTACCGGCCTTCCGCCGGTCTGGTGCTGATGACAAAATGGCCTCCCTTCTTCACCTTGGCCCGATCCACGACGCTCACAAAAGCCTCGAACGGAGCCTTTTGATCCACGTACAGATTGAGCAGCGCTTCCGGCCGCTCCGAAAGCACGGCGTCAAGCTCGTCCTTTTCTATCCGGCGGCCTTCGTAATGCAGCGAGCCGTCGGCTTTGATGGAAATCACCTGCTCGCGCCTGTTGTCGGACGCCTCGGCCTCGCCGGAGGCCGGGAGCAGAATGTCCAGCACGGGGCGGCTGAAGGTCGTCGTCATGATGAAAAAAATAAGCAGCATGAAAATGGTGTCGATAAGCGGCGTCAGATCAATGCTCGGCTCGTCGTCCAGACCGAAATTAAACATCGTCGTCCTCTCCGCGGGGCCTGCCGCCCTTTCGCTTCTGGCAGAAGTCCAGCGCCCGATAGCTGTATTCCACCACCTCGATATGAAAGCCCTTGAAACGCAGCATCAGAAAATAATAGACCATGAGCGCGGGTATGGCCACGCACAGCCCCATGATGGTGGTTATGAGCGCCTCCCATATGCCGTTGGCCAGCATGGCCGTGTCGGGGGCTGCGTTCTCCCCGATGGTCTGAAACACCGTGACCATGCCGAGAATGGTGCCGAGCAGCCCCAGAAGCGGCGACAGCACGGAAATCAGCCGCAAATAGCATATCTCGCGGGTGAGCTGCTCGAAATTGCGATGGAAGAGATAGGCGATTTCCGCCCGGATGTCTTCCGAATGGCCGGAATGCGTCTGCACGATGTCGCGCACGATGCAGATGAGCGGATTGTCGCCCTCGTAGCTCATGCACTCTCCGCTCCGCTCCTCGTTTTCCAGCTCGGGAAAGGTGCGGCGAAAATCTCTCCAGACAAAAAACAAAAACGCATAGCTTTTAATAGCAAGGTACACGCCCGCGCACGCCACCGCCGCAAGCACCACGCCCGCCGGGCCTATGGCGTCGTATATTTCCGACCAGTTCATCTCCTTGTCCTTCCCTGACCGAAGCCTGCGGGAAAAGGCGTCCGGATCAGGCGTCCGGCCAGCTCCCGCAGCTTCGCGGCCTTGTTGAATGTTGCTTCCGTTCCGCCCCGCCTCCGGAGCGGAAAATGCTACCGTTCCAGAAAGCGGCAAATGAACGCCTGCGCGCAGCGGCAGTCCTCGTCGTCGGGATGTCTGGCCGCCTCCGCAATGCGCGCCTTCCGCTCCTCGGTCATGGGATGCACGTCGCCCGCCATGCGGGCCATGATTTCCAGCACCTTCGGATCCACCCTCCCCTGACAGAGCCAGGAACCGAGCACGACGTTGCCGCGCGCAGGCTCCAGCGCCAGCGCTTCGCCGTGCGCCATGCACTCCCTCGCGTGATCGGAATCGGGCCACGCGCCCAGCGTGCCGAAAAAGGCCAGTCTGGCGTTGCGCACGCCTTCGAGCCAGGCGCGGGTTGCGGCGTCGGGCATGCCCCTGTCCACCCAGTAGCCCACGGCCACCACGTCGTACTGATCCACGGACGAAGGCGCTTCCTCCACGGGAAGAAGCTCACATCCGGGCATGACCTCGGCCATGGCCTGCGCCACCTTTTTCGTGTTTCCGGTTCGTGAGGAATACACCACAAGCGTTTTCATCATCATTCTCCTGACAATAGTTTTCATTTTCAAACATTGACGCCGCCAGACCGCTGCGCGCAGCAACGCCGGACGTAAAACCGCGCTCCCAAACGGCGGTCACACGCCGGTCATTTTCCGGCGAAGCGCAAAGAACGCCGCGCGCACCGAGGGCAGAATACGGTGATGTTCCCGCCCCGCGTACACGGCAAACGCCACGCCTCCCCGCCCGTCGAAAAACTGCACGGAATGGCTCTCCAGCCCCATGAAGGGCAGAGAAAGAAAGGCGATGTCCGCAATGAGATCGGCCCTGATGTGCCCGCCGAGGGCTTCGCCTGCGGCAAGATTGCAGTATCCGTTTCCCGGCGAGCCCGCAGGAATGCGCCCGGAAACTTCAAACACGTGCCCTTCGTGCTGCACGATGAACGTCGCCTTTTCCCACTCGCCGAGCGCCTCCCATATGCCGGCAAAATCCCCGCCGGAGGCAAAGGCGCACATGCCTTCGGGCAGCACCTGCGCCGCCTGCTTTTCCGTAACGTTGAACATCCCGGCCAGCGAGGAAAGCATCCACGGCTTCCGCTGTTCAAGGGCAGCCGCCACGCTCTCGGCCAGATTCGATGATGCGCGCTCGTCCTTCATAATGCCTCCTTCGCCTGATCGGCGCGCGCCGCTTCCCCGGAAGGGCGAAACGGCAGACGAAGCGCGCGTGAACAGGAACGTTTCATAAGTTCAAGATCGTGGGTAATCACCAGCACGCAGACGCCCTTTTCCGCAAGAGCGTCCAGCGCCCGGGCAATGCGCTGCATGTTGCCGCCGTCAAGGCCGCTGGTCGGCTCGTCGAGAATGAGCACCTCGGGACTCTTGGCCAGGGCGCAGGCAATGACAAGGCGCTGCTTTTCCCCGCCGGAGAGCGACTGCGGATGCCTTTCGGCCAGCGCGGAAAGTCCGAAAAGTTCCAGAAGTTCCGACGCTGGGACTTCCCTCTCTGCCTTCCCGCCGCCGGATGCGCGCCTTTGCCGGTCGGCAAGGCGAAGACTGACGGCGATCTCCTCGGCCACGGTTCTCATGTGCAGCTGATGATCGGCGTTCTGCAGCACGATGCTCGCCCGGCGCAGAAGCTCCCCGGAAGAAAGTTCCCGGCCATGCAGGAAGAAGCGCCCCGACTGCGCCTTGTTCAACCCCGTCAGCAGACGGGCCAGCGTGGTCTTTCCCGCACCGTTGTCGCCGATGACGGCCGTCACGCCGGGCCCGAGAGAAAAGGACGCGCCGTCAAACAGAGGCCTGCTCCCCCGGTAGGCAAAAAAAAGCCCCTCCGCGCGCAGTCCGGCGTCGGCGGGCGCGGACTCTTCCGGCAGCTGGGCGCGCATATCCTCCACGCGGCACTCGCGCAGTCCGCAGCCGCGCCGGAGCCCTTCATCCTCAAGCAGGGCGAAGTTGCCCATGGCGCAGATCTCGCCGTTCTTCATGATCAGCACGCGGTCGGCCACGCCTTCGAGCCAGTAGAGACGATGATCGACCACAAGCACGGCCATGCCGCTTTCCTTGAGCGTGCGCAGTTTCCGCGCCAGCTCCGCCGTGGCTTCGGGGTCAAGATTGGCCGAAGGCTCATCGAGCGCAAGGGCCTTCGGCTCCTGGGAAAGTATGGACGCAAGCCCCACCTTCTGCTTCTGCCCTTCGGAAAGCTCATGCACGGCCTGATGCAGCACGCCGCAAAGACCGAAGGATTCCGCAGCGCGCCGCACCTTTTCCCGGGTCGCTTCGGCGGGCAGGCCCCGCCATTCGTGGACAAAGGCAAGCTCATCCTCCACGCCGAGCGCGAAAAACTGCTGTTCCGGATCCTGAAAAAGCGTGCCCACGCTGCGGGAAATCTCCCGGACGGGCGTCTCGCCGGTGCTGCGGCCGTTCACCAGCACCCGCCCCTTCATCTCGCCCCGGAAGCAGCCGGGGCACAGACCGTTGGCCAGGCGCATGAGCGTGCTCTTGCCGCATCCGCTCGGCCCGGAAACCAGCACAAGTTCCCCCGGGCGCACGCGGAAACTGACGTCGCGCACGGCGGGCCTGTCGGAAAACGGATAGGTGTAGGTAACATTTTCAAAGCATATCATGCCGTCATCTCCAAACTTGCGGCCGCCGGTTCAGTGCATGGCGGGCGACGAGGCGCTTCCCCAGCGCGCGTGACAGTACAGGGCTGCCGCAACGACGGCCACGGCCAGAACAACCAGCGCAGTGTCGCGCGCAGTCCACTGTGGGCGTCGGAAAGGCACAAAGCGCCCGCCCGCCTCAAGCCCCTTGAGCTCGGCGGCAATGCCCAGTTCCTCGGACGTGCGCAGAGAGCGGAAGAGCAGCGGCGCCAGCAGAAGACGCAGCATCATGAGCGGATGCCGGAACATTTCTCCCGGGCCGAGGCTGCATCCGCGAATCTTCAGCGTTTCGGCCACCTGCCGAACGTCGTTCATAAACGTGGGAATGAAACGGATCATAACCGCGCCCGGCAGATACACGCAGAACGGCAGGCGCAGCCCCTTCAACGCGGTGAGCAGCGCCTGAATGCGGGAAGCGAGCGCCAGAGGCAGTACCACGTTCAGCATGACCGCGCTGCGCAGAAAAGGCACCACAAGGCTTTCCGGAGAAAACGGCATGCCGGAAACAGCGCGGGACACGCCCCACGAACATGCGGCGGCAATGCCCATCATGAGCGCGAGGGCCGCATAGGCCACGGCCAGCGCGCGAAGACGGCGCACGGACAACGCGTAGGCCAGCGATGCGGCAAACAGCACCGCCTGCCCCTCGAAGGAGCCGACGACAATCGTCGCCGCAGACGCCAGCAGCGTGACGACCATGCGGGCGCGCACGTCGAACCCGCTCTGCGGGGCTCCCTGCTCATCCGGCAAAAAACGTTCCAGTTTCATGGCCGACGCCCCTTGCGAGGCGGATGCAAAGCCTTCGCCTTCCGCGACGCCCGCCCTCCTACTGACGAATGATGCCCGCATGACGCAGCTCCCTGACGGCCTTCACGCCGGAAAAAAGTCCTCCCACCGAGCCCAGATAGCCGATGGCGACAAAGGGAATCACCATGACCATCATGGCCGGATTCTCGCGCATGAACAGCCAGGAAACGCCGAGGGAAAGGGCCTTGCCCACGGCATCGAACACGGCCGCGCCGAGCACGGCGTTGCCTGCGCCCGCCTTGTCTCTGCCCGGCCACATGGCCGCCTCGCCCGCCAGCGCGCCGATCAGCATGGGCGGCAGCAGCGTGACGCTGGCGCCGAGCAGCAGCATGCTGACGAGCATGTTGATGACGGTGAACAGCATCAGCGTGCCCGGCCTGCGCACCTTGCAGAGCATGACCACAAGCAGCGTGGTGAACACAAGATTCTTGCCCGCGAGACTGACGGGATTCATGCCGCCGCCCGCAAGCGCTATCAGCAGCGTGGACACCTTGGACGCCGCGGCGAACACGCCGACGACCACAAGTTCCTGCGCGCTCCATCGGGAAAGAAATCGAGTCATGAAATTTCCAGACCTCCGACCGGAAAACGAAACAAGGCAAGGCTGCCGCGCCGTCCGCTTTTTCTCCGAAACGGGCGGCGCGGCAGGGTATTCATCAGAACCGGTAGCTCAGCTTCACGTTGGCGTGAAGACCGGGTTCAAGAATGGCCGTATTGTACTGATAACGCTTGTCGAAGATGTTCAGCACCTCGGTGAGCAGCGAAAACTGCTTTTCCGGGCCGAAGTCGAAGCCGAGGGCAATGTTGGCCGTGGTGAAACCGCCGAGATCGTAGTTGCTGCTGCCGGAAGAGGAGCGATACACCGTGGCGGACTGGCTGCGGCCGTACACGTCGGCGCGAAAATCCAGGTCTTCGGCCAGGGCCTTCGCGTAGCGGACACCGTATCGGCCCACCCACTCGGGAGTGGCGGTATCGTAGGTTTTCCAGCCGTTGCCGTCGTCGTACTGACGGCGCATCCAGGTCAGCGAGGCGTAGGGGGTCACGTCGCCGAACGGGGTGGAAAAACGATAGCCTGCCGAAAGTTCCGAACCGAAGGTGGTGGCGTCGGCCACGTTGGTGTAGGTATAGACGCTGCTGCCGGAACTCACCGGCACGGAGGCTATGTAGTTGTCGGCAATGGAATAGAAGAAGGCAAGATCGAGATCCAGCGCGCCGTGATTGTAGCGGGCGCCGATTTCAAAGTTGTTGGATGTTTCAGGATCCAGATTCGGATTGCCGTAAATGGTGCCGCCGCCCATGGCCGTGCCGATGTATTTTTCCGTCAGGTTCGGCACGCGGAAGCCCTGCGCCCAGCTTGCGCGCAGCGCCAGATCTTCAATGCCCGTCCACACGAGTCCCACGTTGAACACGGGGCGGGAATTCGTGTCGTCGCCGAGCGCGCGCTTTTCCACCGCGCCGGAATAGTCGAACATGGGCCGCTTCATGCCGCCCATCTGCATCGTGCCGGTGTAGGGATTGGAAACTTCTTCGCCGCGCGTCAGCTCGGTGCGCACATGCGTCCAGCGCACGCCGTAGGTGAGCGCCAGATTCCAGGGCAGCTGACTTTCCATGGAGGCGAACAGCGACTGATTGAGCTGATTGCCGTCGTAGTATTTGTCCGTGGTCTTGTTGATGAGAATGCTCATGACCGGGGACATGGAAATGCGGTTGTTCAGATAGGTTCTGCCGTCGGAATTGAGCCTGTCGTAGTTCAGCTCGTACCCGGCGATGAGATAGTGATCCGCGCCGAGCTGCCAGTCCGTCTGCAGCGAGATGCCGCGGCTGCGGATGATGTTGTGCGCAAAGTTGTCCATGACCACGTCGGCGGAGGCGTAGGAAACGGGTCTGCCGTTCATGCTGGTGCTGCCGGGCCCGCTCGCCTGCCCCACATAGTTGCGCATGTCCTTTTCGTTCTTCTGATAGTAGGCGTCGAAGCGCACGCGGGCCAGATATTCGCTGATGTCCTTCCCTTCCGCAAACAGGTAGTACTTGGTGCGCGCCCACTTGGGAACACGGACGAAGAAGCGATTGCCGTTGCCGTTGTCCTTCATGGACGTGGAATTGAACGCGCCCTTGTAGTAGTCGAGCCCCGCGCCCACGGTGAAATGTTCGGAAAAGTCGTAGCTCAGGAAGGCGGACGCGTCGGTCTGGCGGAAATTCGTGTTGTCCAGCTCGCCTTCAGGCGTGTGGATGTTTCCCTGATCGGAATGCGAGCCGGACAGGCTGTACTTGAAGCCGTCCAGATTGCCGCGCACGGCCATACCCTCGGAAAAGCCCCGGGACGCGCCGCTGAATCCGGTCCACACCTCGCCTTCCACGGGCTTTTCGCCGCCCTTCTTCGTAATGATGTTCACCACGCCGCCGATGGCGTCGGAACCGTACAGCACCGACGCCGGTCCCTTGATGACCTCGATGCGTTCAATGCGCGAGGCGTCGATGAGCATGGGCGAGCCGGACATGGACTTGTGCTCGGAAATCTTCTGCCCGTCGATGAGCACCAGCGTGCGGAAGGCGTCCTCGCCGCGAATGGAAATGCGCTTCAGGCCCTGCGAGCCGTCGTTCTGCACCTGCACGCCGGGCACGTCCTCCAGCAGTTCGCCCACGGTGCGCGCGCCGGATCTGCGCACATCCTCGGCGGTCATCACCGTCACGCTCATGGGCACCTGCTGCAGTTCCTTCTCCACACGCGTCGCGGTCACGTACACGTCGCCCGCCTTCACGGTCTCTTCCGCCAGGGCCAGCGGGGCCGGAAGCAGCGCACAGGCAAGCAGCACGGTCGAAAACGCCGTCCAGGTCATTGTCGTCTTCTTCATCATCCCTTCCTTTCGTTGCGCGGCCTTTTAAATCCGCGCTCTGTTCCTCAGATTCCCGGCCCGAAGCGCATGCACGGACTGCCGTGGCCGCGCCCTCTGCCGGAACCCTCGCCCCTGCCCTGCCCTTTCCGGCAGGGGCGCTCAACATCACTGTTTCGTTGCCTTCTCCAGCTCGTGCTTGAGAAAATCCTGCATGAGCTGGGAAATGTTCACCTGCCAGAACTGCCCGGCAAGCGTGAGCACCATCTTTTCCCCGCGAAGCTCCACCAGTCCGGCGCGGCCCCACTGCTCCAGAAGCGGTTCCAGCCAGGTTCGGAGCGACAGCCTGAACGTGTTCTCCATGTCGGCAAGATCCATCCAGCCCTGTTCCAGGGCCGCAGCCACGGCGCGAAAAAAGTAAAAGTGCGCGTCCGGCCGAACCAGCGTCGCCACGGGCTTTTGTCCGGCACTCACTGCGTCCAGCCACGTCTGGTACCGGCTCTCATTCATGTAGAACCAGCCCGCGAGATTCCCTCCCGCGCCCGGCCCGAAGGCCAGACAGTTCGCGCTGCCCTTCACCTTGAGATTGTACAGATTGCGCTCCCGGCTGGTGCGCGCCCAGTGCGTGAGCGAGAGCCGACGGTAAAACGCCTTTTCCAGAACATCCACGGCCGCGGCGAACATGGCCGCCTGCTGCGGAATGTCCGCTGCGGGAGGAAGTTTGCCTTCCCGTATGGCCCGGCCGAGCGGCGTCCGGTCGTACACGTTGAGCTGATAGCAGTCCATGCCGTCGAGCCCGGCGGAACAGGCGGCGGCAATGTCGTCCAGCCACACTTCCATGCTCTGCATGGGAAAACCGAAAATGAGATCCACGATCACGGCGGCCTGATTGTAGCTCTTCAGGCGCTCCAGCCTGCGGAACACCTCTTCCCGCGGGGCCAGACGCCCCATGGTCTGCCGTATCTTCGTATTGAAGCTCTGCACGCCGAGCGAAAAACGATTCGCGCCTCCCGCAAGACAGGCTTCCATTTTTTCCGGACCGAAGTTGTGCAGCCGCCCTTCCACGGTGATCTCACAGTCGTTGGCAAGCGGCAGATGCCCGCGCACGGCCCTGAGCAGACGTTCAAGATCGCCGCTCTCCAGCGCCGTGGGCGTGCCGCCGCCCAAGTACACGGCATGCACCGGCCCCTGACTCTGCGCCGCGCGCCCCTCCCAGAGCCGAAGCTCCCGAACAAGCGCGTCCACGTAACGCGCGCTCTCCTCCCGGGAATAGCCCCGGTTGTAGAAGCCGCAGTACAGACAATGCGTTTCGCAGAACGGCACATGAATGTACGCCACGCTGTCGCCCCGGCGGGGCTCGTCGAGCAGCGCCTCAAGACGCGCCTCCCGCTCCTGCGGCGCAACCAGCCTTCCGCCCACGCCGGGATGCACGGCTATCTTGCCGTCAAACGCGCGGGAAAGCGGATCGGCGTCCTCCCGCGCAAAATACCTCTCCACGCTCCAGTCGTCCGACTGCGGAGCGGAAAACGCCGCGCCGTTCAGGCGAGGCTCTTCGGAATCAATCCGTTCCCGATCAAACCGTTCTATGGCGGCGCTCATGAAATCCTCTCTCAACGTTTTGCCGCTGGGCAAAAGTTATACTAATCAAACTTTTTCTGAGCAATAAAGAAATTGAAATTCAATGTCAACTTAAAAACGCAATTTTCTCTTTGCCTTCAGGCTGTGCCCGCAGCTTTCCCTTGAGGAAAACATGCGGACCTGAGGAAAAATCCATTTGTTTTTATTGACGATTTTCACGAAAAAACGAACACGGCCCACAAAGACAAAAGGCCGCCGACCTTTCGATCCGCGACCAAGCTTGCGACGTTCTGAAACGCCGCGCTGCGAAGCTTTCCGACTACGCGCACCTGTGCCGGGCCCGGCCCTGGCATCATCCCGTCCACGGCCATGAAAAGACGTTACGGCATGTTTCGGGCGGCCCAACGCCAGCGAGGCATCGCCGTCCTTCCCCGCCTGCCAAAAAGCCGGAACAGGACTTCTCTTCCTGCTCCGGCCTGTGTTCTGTCTGTCCGCAGCACTCCGGCAAAAACGTCGCGCCCGGCGTCAGCGCGGCTTACAGCCCTCCCGGCTTTCGCCAGAGCGAGGGATGAAGCAGAATCAGAAGCGCGTAAAATTCCAGACGCCCCGCAAGCATGCAGAAGGAAAGAATCATTTTGACGGCCTGCGGCATCCATCCGAAGTTGTCCACGGCTCCCACACGGCCGAACCCCGGTCCGGCATTGGAAAGGCACGTCAGCACGGCGGAAAAGCTCGTCAAAAAGTCGATGTTCCAGCAAAGAAGCAGGCCCGTACACAGAAACAGCATGAGCATGTAGGTAATGAAGAAGACGCCGCTGCCGGAAATGATCTTTTCCGAAAGAGGCCTGTCCTGAAATTTGATGGTGTACACCCCGCGCGGATGCAGCATGGAAAAGAACTCACGGCGCAGCACCTTTCCCAGAACCATGATGCGCATGATTTTGAATCCGCCGGCGGTGGAGCCCACGCATCCGCCGACGAAAACGGCAAACAGCAGCATCGGCATCGTGCCGAGAGGCCACAGGCTGTAGTTCTCACTGACGAAACCGGTGCTGGTGAGAAGCGACACTATCTGGAACATCGCGCCGCGCAGCAGTTTTTCCGCATCGGAAAAAGACTGAACGGAGGCCATATTCTCCACATACAGAAAGCCTGCGGTAAGCAGCGTAAGCACAGCGCAGAGCAGCACGAAGAAACGGCATTCCTCGCTTTTGCTGTAGGCGTTCCATCTTCCCGAGATAAAACGAAAATGCAGAGTAAAGTTGATTCCGGCCAGAAACATGAAAACAATGATGATCCACTGAACGGCCGGAGAAAACGCCGCCGCCGAAGCATTCTTCGTAGAAAATCCTCCCGTGGCCAGCGTGGCAAAGGCATGATTGACCGCGTCAAGAACATTCATTCCCGCCATCATCAGGCACACGACCATGACGGCGGTAAGAACGCAGTAGCCGCTCCACAGAATCTTGGCGGTATCCTGAATCCGGGGAGCCAGCTTGTCCGGCGTGGGGCCGGGCACTTCGGCCCGGTAGAGCTGCATGCCGCCGACGCCGAGATGCGGAAGCACGGCCAGAGACAGCACGATGATGCCCATGCCGCCGCACCACTGCGTGAGACTGCGCCAGAACAGCAGACTCTGCGGCAGGGCCTCGATATCGGAAAGAATGGAAGACCCCGTCGTGGTAAAGCCTGAAACGGATTCAAACCAGGCGTCCACGGGGTTCATGAATCCCGTGGACACATAGGGAAGCGCTCCGGCGCAGGTGGCGGCTATCCAGCACAGGCCCACACAGGCCAGCGCCTCGCTGTTGCTGAGTATGGTGCGGCGTTTTCTGCTCCCTGCGCGCACCAGAAGAAGGCCGAACAGCACGGACGCCGCGCAGGTCAGCGCAAGAGAAGCCGCGTGCCCGTCGCCGAAACCGACGGAAAGCGCCAGAGGAAGGATCTGCATGACGCCGACGCAGGCGATCATGATGCCGACAAGGTAGATGATATTCCAGAGCGTCATAGATTCGAGCCTCCGCACTCGGAGGCCTCCGCATCGCCAAGAATGCGTTCCAGTTCCGCAATATGCTGCTTTTCCGCCAGAATCAGCACGCGGGCGTCCGGCTGAATGACCGTGTCGCCCTTGGGAATGAACACATTATCCCCCTGAACGATGGCGAGGAAGAGCACTCCTTTGGGCAGGCAGATGTCGCGCAGGCGTCGGCCGCAGAGCGCGGAGTTCTGCTCGACGAAGACCTCCATGGTTTCGGCGGCTTCATTGCTCACCGCCACCGAGGCCAGCACGTTGCCGTGCCGGATGTAATGCAGAATGCTACTCACGGTGGCTATGCGCGGACTCACAATATGATCGATGCCCACGGTGTCCGCCAGCGGCAGATATTCGGCCTTGTTGATGCTGGCCACCGCCAGCCCGGCGCCGAGCTTCTTGGCCAGCATGCAGGAAAGAATATTGGACTCCTCGTTCTCGGAAACGGCGACAAAGGCATCCATCTCGCCTATCTTCTCTTCTTCAAGGAGGCTGCGGTCTCTGGCGTCGCCGTGCAGAATCAGCGTAGATCCGAGGCTGGAGGAAAGTTTTTCACACTCCGCGGCATTCCCTGCGATCAGGCAGACCTGCACGTTCATCGACTCCAGACTTCTCGCAAGTGCCGTTCCGATGAGTCCCGCGCCGTAAATGCACACGCTGCGCACAGGGCGGCGCTTCTGCTCCAGCGCCCTGAGTATGGAAGGCAGCGCCGCAGGCTCGTAGATGAAGTGAACGATGTCGCCCTGCCGAATGATATCGGAACCGGAAGGAATGATGAGTCTGTCCTCCCGGTAAATCGCGCCTATCATGACGCGCTCTTCCTGCAGCACCTCGCGGAAGCGGAAAAGCGGCAGATCGATGAGGGGGCCTCTGTCCACCTTCATGCCCGTCATGCGAATGCGGCGATTGGCAAATTCATGGTATTCCACGGAACCGGGCATGGTGATGAGGCGGGATATGGACCGGACGATTTCCTCTTCGGGATTGACCAGAAGGCTGAGCCCGAGACTCTTTTCCAGAAAGCCCGGCAGAAGATGATAGTCGGGATTGCGCACGCGGGCCACTCGTGTGGCCTGGGGCGCCAGCTCTCTGGCGAACATGCAGGCCATGATGTTCACTTCGTCGGAGTTCGTCACCGCAAGAACCAGTTCGGCCTTGTCTATTCCGGCGTCCCGCAGCACCTGCGGGCTGGCCCCCGAGCCCGTCAGCGTCTGCACGTCAAACGCTTCCTGTATCTTGCGCAGCTGCTCTTCGTCATGGTCGATGACAATGACCTGCCGCTGTTCCTCGGCAAGCCGCCTTGTCGTATGAAAGCCGACTTCTCCTGCGCCGATGATGACAATCCGCCCGGAGGAAGACGCAGATTTTTCCTTAAAAAACATGACTACCTCATGTAAAGGTGGCTGATGAAGACCTATGCCATACGGTTATGGAACATACCATCATGACCATATTTTTCAACGTGTCTTACCGAGCATCTCCCATCTGCAATCACACCTGTATTCCAATCATAATTAAAAACAAAACAGCTGTCATGATATCTCATATAATTGCAGAAATTATGTACAAAACTTTTTATAAAAGAATCAGAAACACTTCATATTCAGCACAACATATCATTGTTCAACAACATATCGGCAAAAATAACATAGACTGTCTTCCTCAACCATGAAGAAACAGAATTTGAGTTCTCTCCATTCAGAGCAGGAACGGCAGAACAGAGAGATTCCGTCGAAATTGTTCGGAAGCTGATCCGGCCGAAAACCTCACTTCCGATCGCATGCGTACAGGACGATGATCAGCTTCCAGACGTGCCTCTCGGAAAAAAGCACGGTAATTTTAAAAGAGCCCCATCTTTGACCAGGCTTTCAGTGGATGCGTTTGCATCGAAACAGCACACGCCTTCCCCAGCTGAAGAGTCGCACGTTTCGGAGTACGCCACACAAAAATATGTCATTCTTGCCATGGGCGACAAGCCTCTGTACGAGTTACGCCCAATGAAAGCCCGATACCAGTGCGCACTCCTGCAAGTATGGAAATACTAGAATACAGCCTGCCTGAAGACCTTCTCTTTATGCTTTTCGGCATGAACAAACGGGCGCCGCTCTGCCCGATGAAAAACATGCACCGGATACGCCCCGGCCTTTCCGGTGAATCCGTCCTCATGTTTTTGCAGCAGGCCCCGCACCCGCCGGGGCATCCGTTGCTTGACAGAACAGGGCACTTCCCCTAGAAAAAACGGCGGGGGCGGTTAGCTCAGTTGGTAGAGTATCGGTCTTACACACCGACTGTCAGGGGTTCGAGTCCCTTACCGCCCACCAGCATTTGACGTTCCGAAGAAAAGCCGTGTGTTTACATGGCTTTTCTGTTTTAACAAACGATTTCTTTGAAAAATCCGCGTGTACCATACGTCTGTACTACCCGTGAATCCGTTTGAATCCGCCGGAACCGTTTTGGAATATCCCCAAACATGGGACCATGCTCAGACGATGATGCCGGAGCATTGCGATGAACAGGCAAGGAAGCGCGGCGTCATGCTCCATGTCGGAACGCCTCCCGAAACGGATTGATCACCGCCACCTGCAGACGCAACCTTCTTCTACTCCGACCTGAAACAGACAGGCTCATGGCAGTGAGCCCCAGAGGCCGAGCGGCGGCAAAGGGGTCCCCCTCACCGCAATGGATGCCGGGCAGAGAGACTCTGGCTCTTCTGTCCCTCAATACAACATGCCGAAGAGCACAAATGCAAAGCTTTGCCGCCAGGCAACACCCTCATGACCTGCGGCATCAGAGCTTTTCCCACTTGCTGAAGCGCGGGCATGAGCCGCCGGAGAGCATCTTCATCTTGCGTATAGGACAATAGCCCGGAGCAGATTCGCAGCGGATTCTGACAACACCCTTGAACATATGAATCTCGGGAACGCGCTTGCCTTCCCACCACCGGCAGACTCCGCACTTCTTATCCTGGGGAAAAATGGTATTCGTCGCCACAACAACCTCTCCTTTGCCGCGCCTTCCCCACAAAATACCGGCGCTCCATAACGCCCCAATATCATACTCTCTTCTCTACAGCCAGTTGCTCCAGGAGAACCAACAGTTATGTATTTTATATAATAATTTTAATAGAAATTAATTTAATAAAATATAATAATTTCTTGACATTAATTATAAAATATTAGAAAAAATAAAAAAATATTAGAGAGGTAATGACATGGATATACATACTTCACTAGACAGCTTTCCAAAAGTTTCTATAATTTCTCCATGTTACAATGGAGAAAGATATCTCAATCGTTTTTTTGATTCTTTACTTATACAAAATTATAAAAATGTTGAATTTATTTTTGTTGATGATGGATCAACTGACAATACAAAAAAAATTTTTGATAACTATGATATATCACTAAAGAAAAAAGGATGGTCTGTAAAATATTTATATCAAAAAAATCAAGGTCAAGCTGCTGCATTAAATAATGCACTAAAATTAATCACAGGGGATTATATTTTATGGCCAGATAGTGATGATATTTTATATAAAAACCACATTTTACATAAAGTAGAATATATGGAATATTATAAAAATATAGGTATTGCCTATTGTTTTATTGATTATGCAGATGAAGAATCAATTGATAATGTATATTATACACAAACTGTTAAAAAAAATGAAGATATGTTTAAAAACATTATCAACGATAAAAATGTGCCATGGCCTCCAATTTGTACAATTATTAGAACATCATCTTTTTTAAAAATAAACCCCACAAGAACTATTCCTGTAGCAAGAGGTGGACAAAACTGTCAAATGCAAATGCCCATGCTATATAAACAGCCATACGGGGTCATATCAGAAGTTTTAGCAAAATATGTAGTTAGAAAAAATTCTCATTCTCGAACTCAATATAACAATATAAAAAGACATTTTGATTTAGCAAAAATATGGATTAAATGCATAGATATATTACCATGCAATGATTTAGAAAAAACAATATTAAAAATTAAAGTAATTAGTCGTCATATAAAACAAATAATTACCACCCAATTCAAATTCAATATAAGATTAAGCACATTGTTAGAAAAAATTTTTAGCGCAAAACACGAGGAAGGATATAAAGTAATACGAATTTTTACATATAAAATATTTAGTAAAAAATTATAAAATATTATATTATCACTTATAGTATAAACAATTAGACTATCATAGTCCCACATTAGTAATATTAATATTTATAATATTACTAATGTGGGAGACATAATAGATTACCGAATAATTTTATGAAAACGCTTTTTCAACTCACGTAATCTGCGTATTTTATCATGCCATAGATATCTTTTAGTCTTATAGTGCTTGCGACGTTGTCCTGATGTTATTTTTGACAACAATTTATACCAATAATATTTTCGTATAATACGAAATCTATTATAGATCAAAGCTATATCTTCATAGCACTGATAATTTTCAGAAGAAAAATTAGAAGAATTATTTGAAGTCATTTGCTTAACTTTTTCTTCTAAATAATCAAGCCGTACATTTAATAATTCCTTCTTTTTTATTGGAGCTTGCAATTTTTCCTTCAACCAGGAAAGTGCTCGATTTTTTTCCTTTTCCAGCACGCTATCGACATTATTCCAATCAATATCTATAAGAAGTTCTTCAAAATTACCATCCGCTTCAGGATCTATAATACGATTTTGAAGACCCAACAGACTTAAAATTTCGTCCATTCGGCTTCGCATTTCACTATAAGAGCACAAGACAACAAAAGGTTTATGAAAAATAATAGCAAAACACATTCCGTGAAAAGAATCGGTCACGACAAAAGAAGCTGATCTAATGGAGTCCAGCCAGTCTTCAACACTTCTTTGATAATTAAAAGTTTGTATATTTATTGGTTCACCAGTTTTTTTACTTATAAAATCTATAACTTTAGGATTTTTAGACGCATTTTTATATCCCAATGAAAAGTATATTACTCCTTTATTATGTTCTTCATTATGATTATCTGCCAATTTATTCCACTCATCTTGAGATAAATAAAATACAGGCTCGATAATCTGCTCGGCCGAAATGCCTCTTTTTTTACAAATAGAAACACCTGGCGTTTCTCGAACAGAAACGGCATCAAATTGATTTAAATTTGAAAAAAAGCGTTCAATTTCTTCTGGAGGTGCTATATAATCAAGAGTACCAAATGATGCACTACAGGCTATTTTACGTTTATTCGGCTGCACAAATCCCAGTTGATATGCATGATCGCCATCACCTTTATAAAAGTCATATCGAAAAACCTGATCCGAACCAACTAAAAAATTAGTTGTTACATGATTAAGATCAATAAGATCTGCATAATTTTTTAGCGGTTTGGTAAGATATAAATATTTTTTAGCAAAAGATTCAGAAAAAGTATTCGAGTACATTTTTCTCCAATGTGAAGGCATATAATTAATAACCTTAGCGGTGTATCCAATATTAAACAATGCTTCTTGTAATGCATAACATGTGAGTGCCGCGCCATAATTCTTGGTAAACCAAAAATTAATAATTTTACAATCGGACAAATCTTTTGCAGTAAAGCTCAGAGCTTCTTGTACACTTCTTTTTTTAAATATTTTAAAAAATATATCACGATAGCTGTTTTCCTTTGAAGATGATATTATATTTGGATTTCCTGGAATTGCATCATTTAATAAAACTTTATTAAACACTTTAAAATTATATTTTACTTTATTTAGCAATTCATATCCTTTAATATTATTTACAAGTATAACAGACGTACCTTTTCCATCATTAAATTGAGGATACTTTTTATCTATCCCCCAAAAATCACCTATTGTTATATCTGCTTGTCTAGGCAATCTATTAAATTGACAACATCCACAACTCTTACGAAGAAAAACATTGTTACCAAAATTATAATAATACAATCCTTGTGTATATGTTTCTTTATATAAGTTATTATTACAAAACTCTATGAGAGCAACAGATTCATTTCCCCATAAATATTTTTTTGATCTAAATTCAATTGATCTTATATGTGACACATCAAATTTTTCATTTAAATATTTTTTCCAAACTCCAGGAGAAGGTACTCCATGACAGATCACCTCAATACACCAGAGGTTTTGATACTCCTTACGCAAAAAACCTTTTAAACCAGCAACCTGACAACCTGTACCGCTGAAGAGTACAAGCCGTCCGGCTTCCAACAGATTCTTGATCTTTGGGAAGCAGTCAGACATGTCACTTTGGACGTATTTGGAATTTTTCAGCCCTTCCAGTCCTTCCTTATCTTCAATAATGATATGAGCAACCGTCCAGTCAGGACGAAACGCGGCTCCACAAACAGCTCCTCCGCGGCGTAATACTTCTTGAGCCAATATGGGGAAAACAGCGCCTGAGGTGCTCTTTCCCTCTCGTAATTCATCATTTGCCATTGCCACAAAACAATCTGGATTTTTTTTATTTGAATACTCTGGCGAATATACCGGACACACACTGCGGCACAAACCACAATGCGTGCATATATTCTCATCTACTTTCGGATATAAAAATCCTTCTTCATTTTCACTCATATGAATGGCAGAAACAGGACATGTGTATACACATGCACTACATCCAGTACAAAAGATAGAACTATTAGTTACAATGTCACTGATGTTATCCAATTTCATAATTCCCCCCTATTTCCTTGGCTATCACATTATTTTTTTATTTTTAAAATTGGTATGGTAAATAAACAAATACACTTATAGCCATTTATATTTCCAACAAAAAATATCTTTTCTAAAAAATTAAATTTCTTAAAAAATAATATACTATTAGTAGATGTATTTTCTGTCTTTATTATATAGTTTCCTTCCTTAAGATCTGAAAGAAACTTATTTTGAATAGGATATTCAATTTTTTGTAGAACAGTTATCAACCGTCCTGTAATTTCAGCCTGTTCATATAGATGCGAAAATTGAATGGCATTTTTATAAAATCCATATGCAAAACACTCAAAAATTTGACATTTTTCTTGATATATACCTTTATTATTTATATAATTAAATAGATCATCGATCATATTTATCAAATCTTTTCCATTACTTTTTTTATAGTTACGAGCTTTATCCATAATTGAATTACATATTTTATAATAAATATATAATTTATCTTTTAATAAATATGCATTATTAGAATTTAACAAATACTTTATGACAAATCCATTATCTTCAAATGATCTAGTTTCTGGGAATAGTATATCATTTTTAACTATTATTGACCTATTAAATATCTTATTCCATACAGTTTTTGATATTTTATAAATAAAATTATCATCTATTGTAATTTTTTTATTTGATTCAATACAAAAATAACTAGAGTCTTTCACATCTGAATCTATAGAATCACCAATATGCTCTTCTGTACCAAAACAAACTATATCATTATTCTTCATATATGGTATGGTTTTGCTATATATATTATATTTAATCTCATCATCACTATCTACAAAAGTAATAAAGTCACCTTTAGCAATTTTAATAGCATTATTTCTCGATATTGCAGCTCCTGAATTTATTTGATCAATAACTATAACCCTATTATCATTTTCAGCGTACATATTTAATATATTCAATGACGAATCAGTAGACCCATCATTGATACATAATACTTCTATATTTTTATATTCCTGATTTAATACACTATTAAGGCAACGTGTTAGATACTTTTCAGCATTGTAAACAGGAATAACAACAGAAAGAAGTGGATTATCTACCATAATTCTTTCCTTTATACGGTAAAAAAATAAAAACAAAAAAATCCACAATCCCCAAAAAAATAAGTAAACATTGACTAATCATTTTTAAAAAAATGCACAAAAACAATATAAAAAACAATATATTATAAATAAAATTATATTGTCAGTTCATAAAAACTATCAGGTCTTTTCCAAAACTTCCAGAAAAATACGCAAATACTTTTTTTCACAAATATCAGCTTATCTAAAAAATTATCTAAAACCGCTCCATGTCGAGCACATACTCGACCACGTTCCAGTACTCGGAAACGCCGCCGAGGCCGGTGGTGGCGTCGAACACGAACATTTTTCCTTCGGCCGGACGCTCCTTCGGACGCATGATCCAGAACGGCTTGCAGAGCAGGCGGGACGACGACTCCGCGCATCGGATGTCCGCGCGCGGACCGAGAGGAAGATTGCAGCGTCGCCCCCACGCGGCAATCGCAAACGCCTCCGCCCTCGACGCAGCCTCAGCCTCGTCGAGAACGGCTGCGGCAACATGCGCAGACGCTTCAAGAGCCTGCCCGTCCGCTTCCACACGCGCGGGGGAAAACGCAGGCTCCGCCTCGCCGTGCTCAAAAACAATCCGTTCTTCGCAAACTTCGGGAAACGACGACACCCGAAGGCACTTGCCCGTGCGCGCATCGACCACAAGCAACATTTCCAGCGGTCTTTTTCCGAAAAAGCGCCAGCTCGCCTGCCCCCGCAGATGAAAAAGCCGGTAGGGGTAATACAGAAGATCGAGCCGAACTTCCTCCCGTCTTTTGCGCAGAAAGGCATACCGCGCACAAAGCGCCTCTGCGTCCCACGCAAGGCCGGAAGAGTTCAGCGTCAGCGTCGTGTCCATGCCGTCACCAGCAAGCCGAAAATGCGGCCTGACCGAATCAAGAAAATACTGAAAGCGCCTGTTCAGAGCGCCCGTCGCTCAAGGCTCCAGAGCCGCTTCAGACAGCGCGGCAAACAAACTGAAACTCCGCCCCAAAATGTTGCAGGGCCTTCCGACGAAGCGGCCGGAAAGCCCCTGAACGATCAGAGCTGACGGAACTTTTCCCACAGCTCCCGGATGTCCGGATCGAGCTCGCGCTTTTTGAACACGGCGTTGACGGCAAAGAAGATGAGCGGCGCGCCGATCAGCCCCACCAGAAGCGCAGGAATGCCCGTGGGCTTCTGCAGCCAGATGGTCCACACGGGAATGATGATCATGATGCTTACCATCTGCGCCAGCGCGGCCTGTTTTGAGGCGCCGGGAATGAGAATGACGCCGATCATGGGCATGAGGAAGGTGAACACCAGGAAACCGAAGGCGAACACGCCGATCCAGAAAATGATGGTCGGCGGCTTGACGGCGAAGAGCAGCGGCAGCAGCACGAACACGGCGGCGCCCAGACGGTTGTAGAACATGGGATGTCGGGTGTAGCGCTCCGGGATGGCGAGCTTGAAGATGTCTTCCGTGAGCGACGAGGCCGCCACCACGATGGAGCCGCTCACCGTGGACATGATGGCGGCGAGCACGGCAGCGAGATAGATGCCGCCCGTAATGGGCGAGAGCACCTTGGGAATGAGCAGCGGAATGACCATATCGGGATTCTTCACCTCGCCGGGCGCAAGCACCATGTGGCTCATCATGCCGGTGGTGGCCAGCGTCCAGGCGAGAATGGCGGAAAACACCACGCACACGATCATGGCCACGCGGGCGGTGCGTACGTCGCGCATGGAGAAAATGGCCACGCTCTGCTGAGGCATGGCAATGCCCACGAGCATGGTGATGGCGAGAATGATGAACAGATTGGACCAGCTCATTTTTCCGCCGCCCGTGATGTCGAGCAGATTGGGATCAATGGAGCCGAGCGCGGCGTTGAGCTGGGAGAGCAGATCCGCCGAAACGCCGCCGAAGGCCGCCTGCACCGTAGCCGTGAAGATGGCGATGGAGCCGAGCACCATGATGATGCCCTGAATGAAGTCCGTCCACACCGAGGCGAGATAGCCGCCCATGACGCAGTACACGCCCACGACGACCGCGCCGATGAACAGCCCTGAAAGATAGTCCAGACCGAGAATGGTGGAAAAGATTTCTCCCGTGGCCTTGAACTGCGCCACGAGCGAGCCGCCGAGGCCTATGAGTATGGCCACGGCCGCCACAATGCGGATGGCGCGGCTTTTATAGCGCTTTTCCAGCATCTGCGGCAGGGTAAGCACGTTGAAGTGATCGAAGGCCAGCTTGAGGCGCTGTCCGAACACGCGGAAGGAAAAGAAGTAGCACAGCGGCGTGCCTATGCCCATGGCAAGCGAAGACCAGCCCGCATTCCAGGCCATGCCGGGACTTCCCACGAGCTTGACGCCGCTCTCCCAGGTGGCCGCGAACTTGAAGGCCGTGAACCACGGGCCGAAACCTTTGCCGCCGAGAAAGTAGTCTCTCGAATCCCTCACCTTGCGTGAGGCGAGGTAGCCTATGAACAACATGAGTCCGAAATAGACGACGAGTATGGCAATCATCATGGCGCGCCCCTTTTAATTCCTCTTTTTCTTATCGTCGGGGCGGGTTCTGCCCTGAAGGCACCACCAGATGCCGTAGCCTATGACGAACACAAACTGCACCAGAAACGCGCCGATGTAGAGAAGAAAGGTTGAAGTGGGCATATTGGCAATCATGAGCGAATCTCCCGCGTTGTTCCGATGCGTTTGCAAACGGCAGGCCGCCCCGGAGGGCGGCCGAGCCATCAGATCTTCCAGGGCAGGATGGGACGGCGTTCCCGGTCCGCGGAAACGGCGATGGCCCCTGCCGGGCAGTATTTTTCACACAGAAAACAGGACTGGCAGTCCTGAAGATAGGCGATGTACGGATGCTTGTCCTCGTCGGCCCGCAAGACGTCCTGCGGGCAGTAGGTGACGCAGCGCAGGCAGCGGACGCACTTGTCGTAATCGATATGACGGATGCCCATTAGATGTTCTCCCCAAGTTTTCTGGCCGCGGCAATGGAGGCGTGAAGTTCGTGCTTGTGCTCGGGACGCAGCGGATAGCGGTCGATGGGAATATCCTTCGTGCGGAGCGCAAGTTCGCCGTTCTGCTGTTCCACGAGAATCCATTTCAGCCAGTTCTCGTTGTCGATTTCCGGGTAGTCGAGGCGCAGATGCGAGCCGCGGCTTTCCTTGCGGTACAAGGCGGCGGTAAGCATGACTTCCGCGCTCAGCACCATGTTGCGCGCCTCCAGGGCAAAGCGCAGGCCGTGCGCGTCGAGCGCGCGCAGACGGGGCACGTCGTACTTCTTGATTTCCCGAATGCGGTTCAGCGCGGCGAGCATTTTTTCTTCGGTGCGCAGAATGTACACGTCGTAGGGGAAGAGCGCCTCCTGCACGGCGATGACCACATGGGAGGGATCCACGCCCTGCGGATGTCTGAGCGGCGTGGTGAGCTTTTCCACCACCTGCTCGATTTCCTTCTCGTCCACATCCGGTTCGCCCACGGTGCGGGCGTATCTCGCGCTGGATTCGCCCACCACCGCGCCCGTGGTGGACGCCGCAGGCATGGCGTAGGCGCAGAAGCCCTCCACGCCCGAGGTGGGGCCGAACGTGGCGTCGCCCGCGGCGTACAGGCCTTCCAGCGTGGTGCGGCCTTCGAGATCAATGTACAGGCCGCCGCCGAAGCCCACGTTGCCTATGAGCGCGGAAACCCAGCTCAGCTTGCCCTGAATCACCTTGCGGTTCTTGTCCACGTAGCCCGCCTGCTCGTAGGAGCGGTACATGAGCGGCAGCGTGCGTTCAAACAGTTCCCAGTCCTTGGGCGTGAAGGAGGAATAGTCGAAATAGAGCGGGCCGCGGCCGAAATGCACTTCCAGGGCCATGGAGGCGGAAATGCGCCACAGGTTGCCGTGGGAGGCGTATTCCGGGTCGTACTTGGCAGTGAAGTCCTCGCCGAGAGCGTTGACGAACTTGGCGCCGAGCCCCTGCGAAACGTTCATGCCGTGCGTGGCGAAGTTGCCGTGCGTGAGCTGATGGCAGTTGAATTCGTAGTTGGCGAGCGCCGCGCCGGCTTCAAGACCCATGATGTGCGCGTCGCCCGTTTCCATGTGCAGATCGGCGTAGTGAGACTTGTAGGCCTGCGCGCCGGTGGTGAGCACCACGGCCCGGGCCTTGACCACGTACACTTCGCCGGTCACGCCGTGGAAGCCCACCACGCCGCGGATGACGCTCTTGTTGCCCTTTTCATGAAGCAGCGCGTCCACCATGACGCGATCCACGATGGTCACGCCCTTTTCCTTGCAGACTCTGCGCATGACTTCCATGAACTGCGGTCCGTGGAACATGAGCGTCTTGATGGGGCGCTGATCGGAAGAACCCTGTCCTTCAATGCGGCGATAGGTGCCGTCTTCGTTCTTTTCAAACACCACGCCCCAGGATTCCAGTTCCTTCACCCTGTCGCCGATGGTGTCGAAATGCTTTTTCAGCCAGTCCTGATCGTTGATGTAGAAGCCTTCTTCCACGGCCTTGCCGTACCACAGGTCGAGGGAGTCCTCTTCCTTGAGATAGGCCTTGAACGAACCGGCCCCGAACGTGCCGCAGCCGCTTTTGCCGACATAGCCCTTGTCAAGAAGAATGACGTCGGCGCCGTTTTCCGCCGCCTTCACGGCGGCGAAGGTTCCGGCCGGACCGCCGCCCACGACAACGACATCGCATTGCAGAGTTTTCATACTGTTCTCCATGGTGAGAGCGACAGACGCTTCCGTCCGAAAAAATGCGGAAAGACGCCGGGCCGCTTGTTCGAGAATACATGACGCAGCCGCGGAGCTCAACAACATTTTACGCTATTTCGCTGCGATACGTTTATGTTTTCCCCAAGGATCCCCATGCCTGCATGCATGACGCAAAAGCGTGCCGGACAACGTGTTATTTACAAAAAAGTTCTTCTTCACGATCCAAAAAAACGAACAGGATTCCCGCTCTCCCGCGCGCTGCTGCAGAAGATCGAGGCAAAAGCATCGGAAATCTCCCGTCCATCGTCCTCGGAAAGCGTTCGTCAGCGCCTGTCGGAAACTTCCTCCCGCGCGTCGTTCTCCCGGGAAAGACCGTATTTGCGCATTTTCGCGTACAGTGCGGAACGACTTATCTTCAGCACGGCCAGTGCTCCGTACCTGCCGTCGATACGCCAGCCCGTCCGGCGAAGCGCGGCGAGAATGCATCGCTTTTCAGCCTCCTCCACGGAACAGACTAGCTCTTCCCGCTCCGCCGCCGGAATTTCGTTGCGCCCGCCCAAGGTAGCGCTTCTGACGGGCGCTTCATAGAACCCCTCCTGAAAGGCGAGCGTGCGTCCGCCGCTGAGAATGACGGACTGCTCGACCACGTTGCGCAGCTCGCGGATGTTGCCCGGCCACGGCCACTGCTCTAGCAGACGGCAGTTGACTTCGGAAAAATCCTGCACCACGTCGCGACCGTGCCTGTGGGCAAAATGATGCAGATAGTAGCGGGCCAGAGGAAGAATGTCCTGACGCCGCTCCCGCAGCGGCGGAATATGGAGACAAATGACCGCCACCCGGTAATAGAGATCGGCACGGAACGCGCCCGTGCGCACGGCCTCGCCGATATTGCGGTTGGTGGCCGCCACCAGACGGAAATTGATGCGTATGGGTCTTGTGCCGCCCACCCGCAGAAAACTCCGCTCCTGCAGCACCCGCAGCAGCTTGGCCTGCACCCTGGGACTCGCCTCCGTCAGCTCGTCCAGAAAAAGCGTGCCGTTCTCGGCAAGTTCCACCAGTCCAAGCTTGCTGTTCATGGCTCCGGTGAAGGCGCCCTTTTCATGGCCGAAGAACTCGCTTTCAAAAAGCTCGTCCTGCAGGCTCGCCATGTTGATGGTCACAAGACGGCCGCTTCTGCCGCTCCGCTCATGAATGCGCCGGGCCAGCATTTCCTTGCCCACGCCGGACTCGCCGTTGAGCAGAACCGCCGCATCCGTGCCCGCCGCGTTGTCCACGTCCGCCAGAAAATTCCGCATCGTCGAGGAAACCCATATCATTTCCTGAGAGCTCTCGCCCGTGGCGGAAACGCTCTGCGTGCGTCGTTCCGTTTCCAGCGTGAGCATGCACGGCCAGGTAAGCACCCGGGCTATGTCGCGCAGAAGCGTTTCGTCCAGCACCGCCCTCAGCTTTTCGGGAAACGTGCCCGCAAGGCAGAGCACGTATAATCCATAGGGCCGGCAGTCCAGCGGCAGCCCGACAAACATGCCCCGCTTCTCGCCGTCCGTCACGCTGTCCAGAATGACCGGTTCCCCTTCCGCCACGAGTTCCGCCATTTCCTCCACCGTGGCGGCCCCCAGAAACCCCTCAAGCGCAGAGCCGTTTTTTTCCACAAGAAGCAGCGGCGCGGAAGGCTGAGAACGATGATACAGCCAGCCCTCCGACGCGCCGAGCAGCCTCCCCGACTCCGTCAGCAGCATGCGGGAAAACTCCTCAAACGACAGTCCGGAACGCCGGGGCGCAAAATTGTCGCGAAACGCTTCCACCAGCGCGTGGGCGGAAACCACGCTCTCTTCTCCCGCGTTCAGATACGACGGCACCAGCCGAAGCAGCCTGTCGGACCAGAAGAACGCCTTCTGATACCGGTAGGATCGCCAGGCTTCGTTGACGAGCAGAGCCGCCTCCTTCTCGTTTTCATCCAGCAGCAGCGAGGCCAGGAAAAGACGCGTCTGATCTGCCCCGAGCGTGTTGTGAATGGCGTCCAGCAGGGCAATGCTCCTGCGGTAGGCCTCCACGGCCTCGGCCTTTTTCCCCGCCCGCTCCAGCAGCCGCCCCTGCACGCGGAAAGCCACCCCGCGCAGCAGACGGTTCGGACCCGAAAGACATCGGGCCAGTTCCTCTTCAAAGGAATAGCACGGCAGAGGCGGCAGTCCCTTTTCGTGCATGCAGGCCAGCAGTTCGAGAAACACGCCGTTGAGATACACCGGCCGCTGATACCCCTGCGCCTCGGCCTTGCGCAGGGCGGGCAGCAGCACCTTGAAGGCCGCCTCAACGTGCCCGGAAAACATGTGATAGCAGGCCAGATGACGCAGCGTGGTCACGGCGCTGGCAATGTCCGTCTTCCTCGTTATGCCGGTGAGGGCCATGTCCAGCTGTTCCAGCGCCTTTTCGCTCCTGCCCATGCGCAGATACACGAAGGCAAGCTGACTGCGCATGTTGCGCGAAAGCGAGGAGTCGCTGCTCACTTCGGCCTGCCGGAGTCTCGTGAGCAGAAGCCTCACCGCCAGATCGAAATCCCCGCGGTTGGCCGCCGCAAATCCCCAGTGCCGGGCATAGAACATTTCAAAGTAGCGGCGGCGCTGGATGCGCATTTTCCGGCTGGCGCGGGAGAAAAAGTTCATGGCCTGTTCGTAGTCGCCTTCCAGAAACGCGAAAATGCCGAGATAGGGCACGGCCGTCTCCACGAGAACAGGATCCTTCACCGTATCGAGCTCCGCCCTGCCCCGGGCCATGATTTCATGAAAATACGCGCTGTTGTGCTCGGGAATGTTGCACACGTTGAGCGAGCCTATGAGCAGATCCATCAGGGCCGTCTCTCCCATGTCTCCGGTGCCGAGCGCCGTTTCCCGCGCCTGAAAGAAGAACTGCGGAAGCCCGGGAATGAAGATGCCCGAACACACGATGAACAGATTGAGCTCCCGGCACAGCCCGAGAAAGCGCTTTATCTGCAAAAGCGAGGAAGGAGAAAGATTCCGCAGCCTCTCCAGCGCAAACATGAGCATGGCGCGCATGTCGTCCGTGGAAAGCGCACGGATGCGCCGCTCGCCCTGCTCCAGAAACGTTTCCAGAGCGCCCAGCTCGTCGCCTTCGGCAAGGCTGCGCAAAAAGCGCTCGAAGGGAGAGGTTCCGGCAAGAGAGCGCAGACGCGCGGCCGCCTCTTCGTGCCCGGCCAGCAGAATGTCCAGCGCCTGCCACTCTGCCGCCTCTCCTCCGGCCGGAGCAAAGCAGCCCCGACCCGCGGCCGAAGGTTCGAGTCCGGCCAGCTTCACCAGCATTTCAGGACGCCAGTGCCTTCCGAAAAGTTCCCGCAGAAACGCTCCCGTTTCCGTGCTGTTTTCCCAGTCCGTCTTCTGCTGCCGCATGTTCCTTCTCCTGTACTGACAAGCGCCCTGCGCACAGACGCAGGCCCGCTCATCGTAACTGTATTTTTTACGCACAGCAACAAGACATTTTATATTTTTTAAATACGAAATATCTCTGCTTCACAAGGGGTAAAAAACGACAAACACCAATAAATAAAGCATATTATAATCATGGCACGGTTCTTGCTACATAAGGGGCAATTCATCTGAAACAACCATCGGTCCTGCATTGCAACCCGCCAAGGAGATTCCATGATTCAGAGTATCGACCCCGCAGCCTGTACCGGATGCGGCACATGCACCAAAACATGCCCGCTCGACGTTTTCCGTCTTGACACGCAGCAGGAAGAGCTGTCCCCCTGCATGGCGGCCTGTCCCTCCGGCGTGGACATACGCAGGAACAACTATCTCATCCAGCAGGGCAGGCTCGACGAGGCGGCGGAAAACTTCCTGAACGCCAACCCGTTCCCGGCCATCACCGGACGCGTCTGCTTCCATCCCTGCGAATCCAGGTGCTCCCGCGCCAAGGTGGATCAGGCCGTGAACATCAACGCCATCGAGCAGGTGCTCGGCGACCGAGGCATGACGCTTCCGCAGAAAGAAAAGGTGCAGCGTCACATCACCAAGGTGGCCGTGGTAGGCTCCGGCCCCGCCGGACTGTCCTGTGCGTGGTTCCTGGCCAACATGGGCTATCCCGTCACGGTATTTGAAGCCCGTCCCTTCCCCGGCGGCATGCTGCGCTACGGCATTCCCGCCTACCGCCTGCCCGACGCCGTGGTCACGGGGCAGATTGAACGTCTGGAACGCCTGGGCGTGACGTTCTGCTGCAACACCCTCGTGGGCGACAATGCCGACGTCAGCCTCGCCGATCTGAAAAAGCGCGGCTTCAAGGCCGTCATGCTCGCTCCCGGCGCAAGCGCCGCCAAGAAGGTGGACATCGAGGGCGCAGACGCCGAAGGCGTTCACTGGGGACTCGATTTTCTGCGCGCCTGCCGCGACGATGAAAAACCGGAAATTTCCGGCGACGTGGTGGTCATCGGCGGCGGCGACGTGGCCGTGGACGCGGCCATCAGCGCAAAACGCCTCGGCGCGGCCCGCGTGTACATGGCCTGCCTTGAAAGCCGCGACGCCATGCCCGCGTACCCCCACAATCAGAAGGACGCCGAAAACGAAGGCGTGGAATTCCACTGCGGTTTCGGCCCGGCGCGCATTCTTACCGAAGACGGCCACGTTTCCGGCATAGAGCTGCACGCCTGCACCCGCCTCAAGGACGAGGAAGGACGCTTCGCCCCGCTCTTCGACGTCGACTCAACGCTGCATCTTGCCGCCTCCCACGTCATTTTCGCCATCGGCCAGACTCCGGAACTGAGCGGCTTTGCGGGCGAGGTAACGGTGGAGCGCAACCGCATCGTCGTGAACGACGTCACCTTCGCCACGTCGGCATGGGGCATTTTCGCCGCGGGCGACGCGGCTTCCGGCCCGGCCTCCGTGGTGGCCGCCATTGCGGGCGGCCGTGAATGCGCCTGCTCCATCGACCGCATGCTGAAAGGCGCGGACCTCACCGGCGAACGCGGCAGAAAGCGCCCCTGCGTGCCCGAAGACAAACTGCCCGGCGAAGGCATCCGCCACGAAGTGCGGCACGAACGCGCCGTGCTTCCCGCGGATCCGGAACATCCCTTTGCGGAACACACGAAGCCTCTGGACATGGAAGCCTGCTTTGCCGAAGCGCTGCGCTGCATGACCTGCGGCAGCAAGTCCCGCATCACCTACACCGACGACTGCATGACCTGCTTCAACTGCGAGCTCCACTGCCCCTCCGGCGCCATTTTCGTTCATCCCTTCAAAGAACGCTTTGCCCGAACCCTTGACCAGATTGAAGTCGCCAAGAGCTGAACCCGGAGGATATCATGAAAGAAACCAGAGGATACGAATACACGACCGACCTTCTCGTCATCGGCTGCGGCTTCAGCGGCATGTGGGCCGCCATGCGGGCCAAGGACTTTCTTGACGACGTGCTCGTGGTGGACAAGGGCCCCCGCGACTGGGGCGGACTCGGCGGACTTTCCGGCGGCGACATGATCGTCAAGCAGCCCGACATGAATCTCGACGACCTGCTCGACGACCTCGTGTACTACTACGACGGTCTGGCCGATCAGCGCATTCTCGGCCAGATTCTCACCCAGTCCTACGAGCGCTTCATGGACTTTGAAAACTGGGGCCACAAGTTCGTGCGCAACGACAAGGGCGAACTGTGCTTCATTCCCCAGCGCGCGCTCGATCACATGCGCTACTACTATTACCATCCCTACGGCATGGGCGGCATTGAAAAGGCCCGTCTGCTCAAGCAGGAATGCGAAAAGCGCGGCGTGCGCCGCCTCGGCCGCACCGTGATCACCGACGTCGTCACCGACGGCGACCGCGTCACCGGCGCGGTGGGCTTTCATGCGCAGAGCGGCGTTCCGGTCTTCATCAAGGCGCGCGCCGTGCTGCTCGCCACCAACACCGGCGGCTGGAAGCCTTCCTACCATCAGAACACGCCGGCGAGCGAAGGCGTGAGCATCGCCTGGAACGCAGGCTGCGCCATGCGCAACTTTGAATTCTGGAAGGTGTGGAACGTGCCCGTGGATTTCGCCTGGGAAGGTCAGACCGGCCTGCTGCCCAAGGGCGCGCGCTTTCTCAACAACAAGGGCGAAGACTTCATGCGCAAGTATTCGCCGAAGTTCGGCGCCAAGGCCGATCCGCACTACAACACCCGCGGCATGGTGTGCGAAGTGCGCGCGGGCAACGGTCCCATCGTGTTCGACTGCAGCCAGATGAAGCCCGAAGACGTGGAAACCATGCGTCCGCGCGCCGGATGGATGGGTCTCAACGACAAGAAGCTGCGCGCCATGGGCATAGACTTCTTTGCCCAGAAGCTCCAGTGGATGCCGCAGGTGCGTCACACCTACGGCGGCATTGTGGCCGACCTCGACGGCTCCACGGCCGTGAAGGGCCTCTACGCCGCAGGCCTTGCGCGCAACCCCGATCCCGGCGTGTACATGGGCGGCTGGGCCACCTGCATCACCGCCACCACCGGCTACTGCGCGGGCGAAGCCGCCGCGCACTTCGTGCAGGGACACGACGCCGTGGCCTTCGACAGAGCCTACGCCGAAGACAAGGTGAACGGCCTGCTCAAGTATCTGGGCAGAGACGGCATCGCCCCCAAGGACGTCATTGCCGACATGCGCGAAGTGATGAGCGCCCCGGACATCGCCCTCATGAAGACGGGGCAGGGCCTCACCCACGGCCTCGACCGCGTGGCCGAAGTGCGCGAGGAATTCGCTCCGCGCATGGGCGCCCGCGACGCCCACGAACTGGCCAAGCTCTTCGAGGCGCAGTCCACCATTCTGCTCACGGATCTCAGCCTCACCGCCGCCCTCACCCGCAAGGAATCGCGCGCGGGCCACTTCCGCGAAGACTTCCCCGAACGGGACAACGCACACTGGCTCAAGTGGATCGAACAGAAAATGGTGGACGGCAGACGCGAACTGCACACCGTGCCCGTGCCCGTCAACGAATATCCCATCAAGCCCTACCGCTACTACATGGACAACTTCACCTGGCCTGAACACCGGCATGCAGGCTAGTTCCGTCCGCAGCGGAACGATATCGGCGCGGCCGTCCCCCGGCGGCCGCGCCTCTGCCGCGCATCCTGCGTGAAAAATATCCCATCTTTTTCGAGGAAAAGCATGAGCACCGCAACTCTCGCGCACAAACGCCCCCTCTCCCTTTCGTACTACATTCACACCGCCGTCTGCCTCATCATCATGTTCGGCGTGGGTCAGCTTCCGCCTCTCGCCCCGCTCACGCCCCTGGGCATGAATCTTGTCGGCATCTTCCTCGGCGTGCTCTACGGATGGATCTTCATCGAAATCGTCTGGCCCAGCCTCGCCGGACTGCTGGCCATGATGCTCATCGGCGGCATGACTCCGGTAAAGCTGCTCAACAACAGCTTCGGCCACCCCATCGTGCAGATGATGTTCTTCATCTTCGTGTTCTGCGCCACCATCAACTACTACGGCCTTTCCAAGTTCATTTCGCTCTGGTTCATCACGAGAAAGTGCGTGTGCGGAAAACCGTGGCTGTTCACCTTCACGTTTCTGGCCTCCATGTTCATTCTCGGCGCGCTCACCAGCGCCTCGCCCGCGGCGCTCATAGGCTGGAGCATCCTGTACGGCGTGTGCGAAGTGTGCGGCTACAAGCGCGGCGACGGATACCCCACCATGATGGTGTTCGGCATCGTGTTCGCCACCCAGATAGGCCAGTCCATGATTCCCTTCAAGCAGGTGGCGCTCACCGTGTTCAGCGCCTATGAAACCATGTCCGGCAGCGGCATAGACTACGCGAAGTACATGATCATTGCCTGCCTCATCTGCGTGCTCTGCTCGCTGTTCTTCATTCTCATGGGCAAGTACGTGTTCAAGCCCGACATGTCCAGGCTGCGCGACCTCAGAGCCGACGACCTGGACAGCGAAGGCGCGCTCAACCTCAACAACGTGCAGAAGACCATTCTCGTCTTTCTGTTCATGCTGGTGCTCCTGCTGCTCGCGCCGAGCTTCCTGCCCGCCGACTTCTTCCTCACCCGCTTCCTCAAGGCCATAGACAACACCGGCGTGGTCATTCTGCTCGTCACCATCATGGCCTGCATCCGCGTAGACGGAAAGCCCCTGCTCAACTTCAAGGTCATGGTCGATTCCGGCGTCACCTGGGGCATCGTGCTGCTGCTCGCCTTCGTGCAGCCGCTCACCATAGGCATGGCCGCGCCGAGCAGCGGCATCACCGACTTCCTCATGGGCCTCATCATGCCGCTCTTCGGCGAAAGCTCTCCCATGACCTTCGCCCTCATCATCGGCTTCGGCGCCATGCTGCTGACGCAGGTCATGAACAACGGCGCCGTGGGCGTGGTGCTCATGCCCGTCATCTACAGCTTCAGCCAGGCCACCGGCATGGCTCCCGAAATTCCGCTCATCATGGTGGTCATGTGCGTGCACTTCGCCTTCCTCACCCCCGCCGCCAGCGCCAGCGCCGCCCTGCTGCACGGCAACGAATGGAGCAACACCGCCGTCATCTGGAAAACCGCGCCCATCGCCATCATAGGGGCCTACCTTTCCACCGCCGTAGTCACCATGCTTCTCGGTCCCGTGCTCTTCTAGCCTCACGCCTGCCGCGTCATGCCGGACAGCGCGCCTCCAACGGGGAACCTCCCCATTTCCCATCGGCGGAGGCCGCAAGGTCCGTCCGCTTCCGGCCTCCGCCGCTTCGACCGGAACACTCTCCCGGCCGTCCTCCGAAGCGCGCAAAAGACGCGCGGCGACTTCCGTCACCGCGCGTCTTCCAGAGGAGGACTCAGGTCCTTTCTTTTTCCGTTTTCCGTTCCCGTTTACGTCGGAAAATCTACAGCGCCGCCTTGCCCGACTCGCCCGTGCGGATGCGTATGACGTTGTCCACGGGCAGAATGAATATCTTGCCGTCGCCGACGGCTCCGGTGCGGGCGTGTTCCAGAATGATCTTGACGGCGTCGTCCACCTTTTCCTCTTCCATCACGATTTCCAGCATCATTTTGGAGCGGAAGTCCACTTCCATGCGCTGCGAACGATAAATTTCGGTATGGCCGCGCTGACGTCCGAATCCGCGCACTTCCATGAGCGTGGCGCCGCCTATGCCTATGGAGCTCAAGGCTTCCTTCACGCGGTCCACGGTTTCCAGTCTAAGAATAACCTGCAGCTTTTTCAGGGAATTTTCTTTCTGCATGACAGTATCCTCATCAGTCGGTAGTTATATCTGGTAGCCGGATTCGGAATGTTCCGAAATGTCGAGACCCGTCACTTCCTTGTCCAGCGGCACGCGCAGGCCAACGAGCATGTCGGTGAGTCTGAGCAGCACGTAGCTGACCGGGAAGCAGAAGCCCACCGTGGCGATGACGGACACGAACTGCACCCAGAGCTGATACGGATTGCCGTACAGAAGTCCGTCCACGCCGTTGACGTCGGCACAGGCGAACACACCCGTAAGCAGTGCGCCGAGCACGCCGCCCACGCCGTGAATGCCCACGACGTCGAGAGCGTCATCATAGTTGAAAAGTCTCTTGAGGAAAATACCGCCGTAGCAGACCGCGCCGCCGAGCAGACCGATGATGATGGCCGCCCAGGGTTCCACGAAGCCGGCGCCGGGAGTGATGGCCACAAGGCCCGCCACCGCGCCGGAAGCCGCGCCGAGCACGGTGAAGTGACCGGTGTGCCAGCGTTCCACGGCGAGCCAGCCGAGGATGGCGCAGCCGGCGGAAAGATGCGTGGTGACCAGAGCGTTGGCGGCAAGACCGTTGGCCGCAAGCGCGCTGCCCGCGTTGAAGCCGAACCAGCCGAACCAGAGCAGCCCCGCTCCGAGCACGGTCATGGGAATGTTGTGAGGCAGACCGGCTCTGCGGCCCATGGTGGAACGCTTGCCGAGCACGATGGCGGCGGCGAGAGCGGCCGAACCGGAACTCATGTGCACCACCGCGCCGCCGGCGAAGTCAAGAGCGCCCATCTGCATGAGCCAGCCGCCGCCCCACACCCAGTGGGCCATGGGGCAGTACACCACGAGCAGCCACAGCGTGGAGAAGAGCAGCATGGCCTGAAAGTGAATGCGTTCGGCGTACGCGCCGGAAATGAGCGCGGGCGTGAGCGCGGCGAACATGCACTGGAAGGCCATGAAGGCAAGCGCAGGAATGGAGCCACCGTTGAGAGGCTCCTTGCCCACGCCGAAGAGCATGATGTTTTCAAAACCGCCGATAAGGCCGTGAATGTCGGGACCGAAGGCTAGCGTGTAGCCTACGATGGGCCAGACCAGCGCGCCTACGCCGAGAAGAACAAAGCTGTGCATGGTGGTGGAAAGCACGTTGCGCGAAGCCACGAGTCCGCCGTAGAACAGAGCGAGTGCCGGCACCATAAGCATGACCAGCATGGCGCTGATAAGAACAAAACCGGTATCAGCAGCGTTCATAGATATTTCCTCCTTCATCCAGAACGTCAGATTCTGTTCTTGACGATGCATAAACCGTGCCAACTCACCAAAAATAATTCAACGAGGTAAAATAACTGACATCTTCCTCAAAACGCCGATTGCCGCATTGATACAATAACGTTTCGGCACGATCCTGTTTCCCGCCGGTCGTCCTCCCACGCATTTTTGCGCCAGAAAATATTTTCTCCAACATTTTCAATAGGAAAGGCTTTATAATATTTTTTTGTATCAATCCAAGAATAACGATGAATCCTTTTCGTACCCCGCCGCCTCAAAAACAGCGGCCTCCGGGGTCACAGCAGACGCGGGCGGCTCTCGACTGCGCCAAAATCCGCAGTCGGAGGTCGAAATCTTTTCCGAAAGAAACGGCCTCATCACCTCAAGCGGTCTTCAGGGAGAAACGCCGGGCCAGCCTTCAGGGAGGCAGCGCAGAGCCGACCGGAGTCAGGGCAGCCGAAGCAAAGGCCGGCCGCCGGAGGGCGTACCGGAGCTCTCCACGGTTTCAGCAGCACGACGAACCGTCGGACGCCGCGCCTGTCCCTGAAAGGACGCCCGCCGAAGCCGGAGCAGCATCATCCGCCGCGCCGGAGCGACGCCTACAGCCCCAAAGGCAGGACGACCGACTCCTCTCAGAAGCCGGAGCGCCCAAACGACGGCGCAAAAAAACGGGACGCTCCGGCAAACGAAGCATCCCGCGGATGAAAAACAATTGAGAGAGTCGGCGCGCCGTTTCGGCGTCGCCTAGTGCATGGAGCAGGCTTCCAGCGCCTTGTCCAGCGTGGCGGTGTGATCGCGCAGGCGACCGTAGGCAAAAAAGTACCGATGCAGCGTCCACGCCTCAAGATCAAGGATGTCGAGCTTGCCTTCGCTCTGATCGCAGAGAAAGGGACGGAGCGCCTCCACCACTTCGGCGTCGGGAAACACCTCGCCTTCGTAGCTGATGCGCAGAAGATCGCCCTTCAACTCCACGGCGTCGGGAATGTACCAGTCTTCAAGCACGGCGCGCACGGCGCGATAGGTTTCCTCCGTGGCGGGATTCAGGGCCCCGTAGGCCTTCACGAGCACAGGTCTCATAGCTGCTCCGTATCCGCCTTTCCGCAGAGAAAGGCGTTCAGACTGAAACGCCGCGCCCGGAAGAACCGGACGCGGCGCAATGTTCACACTTCAGCGTCGAAGCGCAGAGTCTTCCGCCTTTCGCGATGCCGGACCGCGGGGCGCGAAGACGCGCCGGACGACTTCAACATCGACGAAGGCGCAAGCACTCTAGCGCATGGCTCCCATGATGGACATGGACGCATTCTTGAGCACGTCGGCCAGCGTGCTGGACAGTGTCTGTTCGGCAAGCGCCGCGCCGGGAATGCCGGTCTTTTCCTGCTGGGAGGCAAAGCTTCTGGACACCGTGGCCTGCTTCTGGCTGTAGAGGCGGGTCTGGATGCGGATGACGGCGTCGTAGCTGCTGATGCTCTTTTCCGTGAGCCACACGCGTTCGACCACGCCGCCCACGATGTAGTCGGGCTGTCCGGCCTGGGCCTGCGCCATGCTGGTGGCCAGAGACACCTGTGCGCCCTGACGCGCGAGTTCGTCGGCCAGAGACTGACTCACCCATTCCGCCACGCTGGAGCTGGGCTGGAAGGGACTGCCGTCCTTGCGGGCGCCGATGTCGATGCGGCCGCGCTGATCTTCAAACACGACCACGGCCACGCGCGGCGCCGTAGCCACGGGCAGGGCGGCCGTTCCGCTGGGATTATAAAGCAGGCGGACATTATTCTGGGCCAGGCAGCCGGTAAGGGCCACAGCGGCGAACATCAGAACCGCACACATGGACAGGGAAAGACGACGGAAATGAATCATACCTCAACTCCTGAAAAAGGGATTTCACACCTTAGCCTTTTTATGTCCGGGACGCAACGCCGGGCCGACCTGCTAAATTCCCATGCGCACCTGATAGAGACGGCCGCCTCGCAGCACCTGAAGCAGTATCTGCCGCTTGAGGAAATCCCGGCGGAACGCGTCGAGAAACGCCTTGCGCGAACCGGTCGCCCGGCCGGAAACAGCCGTCACGGCGTCGCCCCTCTCCAGTCCGAGACGAGCCGCGGGAGAATTGGGCCGCACCTCAGTCACCACGGCGCCGTTTCTGCCGTCCTTCACGGCCATGCCCCAGCGGCGCAGCGCAAGCGAAGCCGCCGTGCCGTCATCGAAGTCCGTCATGGTCAGGGTGACTGTCTTTTCCGAGCCGTTGCGCCACAGCTTCAGCGTCACGGGAGCGTGCGGCTGATGGTTGCGCAGCAGGGAAAGATATTTGTCTCTGTCGGTCACGGCGTTGCCGGAAATTTCCATGATCACGTCGCCGGGTCGTATGCCCGCCTTGTCCGCCGGGCCGTTGTCGAACACCTCCGTGACGAGCAGACCTTCGGCTTCGGGCAGGCGCAGGTAGCGGGCCGTGCGCGGATCCACGTTCTGACCGATGAGCGCAAGCCACGGCGTGCTCACATGGCCCTGATCGAGAATTTCGTCCACCACGCGGCGGGCCTTGCTGATGGGAATGGCGAAGCCGATGCCCTGCGCCTTGTCATAGATGGCCGTATTCACGCCGATGAGCTCGCCGAGGATGTTCAGAAGCGGACCGCCGCTGTTGCCGGGATTGATGGCGGCGTCGGTCTGGATGAGATCGGTGAACACGCCGTCTTCGGCTTCAATGGTGCGGTCGAGGGCGGAAATGACGCCCGTGGTCACCGTGTGCGAAAAGCCGAAGGGATTGCCGATGGCAATGACGCTCTCGCCGGGCATGAGATCGGTGGAATCGCCCATGGCCACGGAAGGCAGGTTCTTCGCGCCCTTGAGGCGCAGCACGGCGATGTCGAAATCCGGCTCCGCGCCCACCACGTCGGCGTCGAAGGTGCGGCCGTCGAGAAGGCGCACCGAAATGGCGGACGCGCCGTTCACCACGTGGGCGTTGGTGAGCACCAGCGAACGGCTGCCGTCGATGATGATGCCGGAACCGATGCTCTGACTGCGCAGATCGCGGCCGGGCATGTTGAAAAAGAAGTCGAAGGGGGTGAGCTCCGCGGGAGAGCGGCGCTCCACCAGCGTGCTCGTGATGTTCACCACGGCCGGAGCCACGGCGCTTACGGCGCGCACGGCGGGAGTCACGCGGGCCTGCTGACGCGCGGTCAGGGTCGGGGCGGCCGCGGGCGCGGCGGCGCAGCCCTCGGTCACGGGAACAAGACACAGAAGACAAACGAATACAAGAGAACGAACGGTAATTCTGCTCATAGAAAAAGACCCTCCGGAAAGCGGAGGTCAGTCTTTCGTCATTGCCTATCCGGACGCACGGGCGTCCGCAGAGAGGCTACTTGCCGTGAACCGGACGACCCGGTTCGTTTCTGCCGGGCGCGGGCGCTCTGCCGCCGTCCTTGCGGGGCTCGGGCCTACGCTGCACGGACGGGCCGGAAGGCTTGCCGGGGCGGGCAGGCGAAACATGGGCGTCTGGGCGCGGCGCGGGTCTGGAAATCTGCGGCTTCGGCGCAGGGGCCGGTCTGTTCGCCTGAGGCCGCGGAGCGGGAGCAGGCTTGTGGACCTGCGGGCGCGGGGCCGGACGGGGCGCGGGGCGCACGTCGTGACGCGCGGGGCCGGGATAGGGCTCCGCATACGTGTATCCGGGCTGCGGCGGAAGGCAGCCGGCCAGAAGAAAAAGACATCCTGCAACAATGGGCAGCGCGCGCATGGCATACCTCCAAGATGATGGAACAGACGGCGCAGGAGGCGGACTTCCGAAACGACGGGCCCGGCAAAACGCCCAGCGGACGTTTCGCCGAAGTTCTGCGCCGCGAAAAAACGCGCCGCAAACGCTCACGGCGCGAAATCTCAGCCGCTCGAAACGGCCCTGAGAAAACGCCCGGACAGCGCAGAGCTCATCCGGGCTTTTCCGAGGCCCGCCGAAGCGGCCTCACGCTAGCGGCTTCTCGGACCCCAGTAGGGATGATAGTCCGGGGGCGGCGGCCTGTGCCCGCGGGGCTGATCGTATTCCGGGCCGTCGTGATGAGGCGACGGAACGGCGCATCCGGCCAGAGCAAAACTTACGCAGAGAAGCGCGATAAGACCAAAACGAATCATGACAACTCCTTTTGTTTCCACCTTGCCGTTCACGTCCGCTTGAAGGTGGCCGTGGCTTTCAGCCCGCCTTCCGGCCTGTTTTCCAGCGTCACGTCGCCGCCGTGCATGCGGGCCATGCTCCGGGCAATGGACAGGCCGAGCCCTGTTCCGCCCGTGCTGCGGTTGCGTGAACGTTCCACCCTGTAGAAGGGCTCAAACACCTTTTTGAGTTCCGACTCCGCGATGCCGGGGCCGCTGTCGGAAATGATCACGGACAGCATGTCGTCACTGTCCCTGACGTCCACAACCACGTGACCGCCGTAGCGCAGCGCGTTGTCCATGAGGTTGGCCAGGCAGCGCTTCATGCTGAGCGGTCGCGCCTTGAGCGGACGGATCGAGAACATGGCCTCGGGCGTCTGAAGACGTTCCTCCATACGGATATCCTGCCCCATATCCTGCCGGTCTTCAACCAGACTTTCAATCAGGGACATGACGTCCACAACGGCGACATTCTCGCTCTTGCTGCGCGCGATGTCTATGGTTGTGTCCATGATCTGCTGCAGTTCTCCGATGTCCTTCTGCAGCGGGCCGCGCTGACTTTCGTCGAGCTGCTCCACGCGCAGACGCATGCGGGTGAGCGGCGTGCGCAGATCGTGCGACACCGCGGCGAGGGTGCGTTCCCGCTCGTCGAGAAATTCGCGGATGCTCGTCTGCATGCGGTTGAACGCCTGCGCGGCTTCGCGCACTTCGGTGGGACCGGTTTCAGGAAGGGCAGGAGTGTGGATGTCGCGGCCGAAGCGGTCGGCGGCGCGGGCGAGCCTGCGCAGCGGCTTCACGCAGAGATAGAAGGCCAGAAAACTGATGACCACAAAAAATATCTCGATGGCCATGATGCTCGTGAAGGGAAAATACGGCATGGGCGGATAGCCGGGCGCAGAGTCCTCAATGACCACCCACGTGCCGTCGTGCAGAGGGACCACGGCCGTGGCCTGATACACGGAAGGGCCGCGCTTTCTTTTGTCCTCGGTGAAATACTGACACACCGACTGTCCGAAGGATTCCATGGGGCTCGGCAGGTTCAGTTCGCGCACGGCCAGCATGCCGCGGCGGGGCACGTCGTCGCCCCGGCCGTCGCCGCCGTGCATTCTGCCGTGACGGCCCATGCCGCCATGCATGCCGCCATGCATGCCGCCGGAGCCCCCGGGCATGTCGCCGTACAGGCGCGAAAGGGACACGTTGAGCATGTATTCCATAAGCGTGGACACGTCCTTCATATCCTCATGCACGGACAAGGAAGGACGCGAGCTCGTAAACGTGACGAAAAATCCGCGGCTGTTGAACTGTTCGCGCAGCACGAAGCGGATTTCCGGCGAGGTGGAATCGAGCAGCGCGGCCACTTCGGCCATGCGCCGGGCTCTGTCGGCCATGAGGCCGCGCATGAAGTAGAAGTGGCGGGATTCTCCCGCGTAAATGGTGGTAAGCAGCAGCAACGCGAAGAAGCCGCCCGAAAAAATAAGTATGAGCTGCGCCAGAAGGGAATCGGGCGAGAGTCTGGAAACAAGATGTTTCAGACCGGAAAGAAAGCCCTTCCCTTCCGCATGCGTCCGGCTTTCCGCGGCAGCCATGAACTACTCCACGGTGATGGCGCTGGTGAACACGTAGCCGTCACCGCGCACCGTCTTGATGAGCTTGTTTTCGCGGCCCTTGTCGCCGTCGCCGGTGTCGCGCAGGCGGGCGCGGAGGCGGCATACCTGCACGTCGAGGCTGCGGTCGAAGGGACTGCGGTCGGTTTCCTGGCCCTGAAGCTCGTCCTGAATGAAGTCGCGGCTGAGCACCTTCTGCGGATGCTCAAGAAAAATGGTGAGCAGGCGGTATTCCGCGCCGCTCAGATTCACCACCATGCCGCCGGGAGCAATCAGGTGACGGGCCGAAATATCCAGGGTCCAGCCGCTGAAGTGATAGGCCTTTTCAGGGCGTCCTGCGTCGGCGGGAGCGCCGGGCGCGCGGCCGGAACGGCGGAGCACGGCGCGGATTCTGGCCAGAAGCTCGCGCGGCTGGAAAGGCTTGACCACATAGTCGTCCGCGCCGAGTTCCAGGCCCACCACGCGGTCGGCGGTGTCGCCGAGGGCCGTGAGAAAGATGACCGGCACGGACGAGGCGCTGTCCATGGCGCGCAGGCGGCGGCACAGGGAGAGACCGTCTTCGCCGGGCATCATGATGTCGAGCACGATGAGGTCGGGCACTTCCTGTTCAATGCTCTCGAACATGGCCTTGCCGCCGTCGGCCACCCGTACAAGAAAGCCGTGCTGGCGCAGATATTCGGCCATGAGGTCGCGGATATCCTGATCGTCGTCAACGACAAGAAGGGACAGGGCAGGCATCTGAGAAGTATCGGTATCGGGCATGGTAAGGTCCTCCAGAACATTCTGGAAAGACTATAGCCGGGAGCGGACTTAATCGCACCCTTTTTCCTGTTACAATATGTTGCAGGAAGCTTGCCGCTTCTTGCCTCACAGAAGCCGCAGCCTTTTTTCCACTTCGTCGATGATGTAGCGCGGCGTGGACGCGCCTGCCGTGAGTCCCACGGTGCGCACGCCGGAAAAATCGGCGGCCTTGAGCTCGTCGGCGGTTTCCACGAGCACCGTGGGCACGCCGCGCATGCGGGCAAGTTCGGCCAGACGTTTCGTGTTGCCGCTCGACTTGCCCCCGGCCACCACCATGGCCTGCACGCGCGCCGCTATTTCTCCGGCCTCCTCCTGCCGCTCGCGCGTGGCGTCGCAGATGGTGTCGAGCACGGCGAGCGATGAGCCGAACCGCGCGGACAGGCGACGGTGCATTTCATCGAAGATGAGGCGGTCCTGCGTGGTCTGGGCGGCGAGCACCAGCGGACGACCGTCCAGCTCCGCGCCGGAAAGCAGCGCCTCCAGCTCGGCCAGCGAGGAAAAAATGCGACTTGCGCCCGCGGCGTAGGAAATGAGGCCACGCACTTCGGGGTGCGACGCCTCGCCGTAGAGCAGAAGCTCGCGGCCGTCGGCCGTGGCCTCGGCAATGGCGAGCTGGGCGTTCTTCACGCGGGGGCAGGTGGCATCCTCCACGCGTGCGCAGCGTTCGCGCAGTCTCGCCTCCACGTCTCTGGGTATGCCGTGCGCCCGGATGAGCACCGACATGTCGCTTTCGGCCTCCTCCACGGCGTGCAGACAGCGCACGCCCTTGCGGGCGTAGTCTTCGAGCACCTGCGGGTTGTGGATGATTTCGCCGAGCGTGGCCACGCGCTGACCGGGGCGCGAGGCGACGATGGTGTCGAGCTTGTGCAGGGCAAGCGCCACGCCCATGCAGAATCCGGCGTGACTTGCGCGGATGACGTTCATGAAGGACCTCCGTCAGGACTGCCGGACGCGCTTCACGCGCCGCAGGAAGGGAGAGGTGACAAGGCGGAAGTAGTCGCGATGGAAGAACCAGGCGATGACGAGCCACGAGGCGACGAACAGCACGCCGCCCACGGCGAGCACGATGAACTGCTGAAGCAGGGCGTTCCAGCCCTTCATGAGCCTGAATCCGTCGTGCATGACGGCGAGCATGATGCCGCAGCCCGGCATGGAAATGAGCGCGCTGCGCCACGCCGTACCCCAGATGCCGACAAAGGCTCCGGACGCCCAGCGGCGGCAGGCCACCATCATGAGCACAAGCGCGTACAGCGCAATGGAAGCCGTGGTCACCAACGCCACGCCTCTTGCGCCGAGAAGCGGAATGAGCAGCATGTAGCCCGGCACGGCAAGCAGCGTGACCACCGTGCCCACCACGGCGGGCGTCACGGTGTCTTCCCGCGCGTAGAAGGCGCGGCCCGTCACCTGCTGCAGAAGCCAGAACGGCACGGCGAGCATCATGATCTGCAGAAGCGGCGCGGCTCCCCGCGTTTCGGCGACGGAAAAGCTGCCGCCCTCGAAGATGAATCCGAGCACCGGGCCGGAAGCGGTGATCATCCAGGCCGTGACGGGCACGGCCACGATCATGCTGTTCGTCATGGTGCGGCGCAAGGTGGCGCGAAATTCGTCCATGTCGCCCCGGGCGGCCAGAGACGCGAGGAACGGGAACGACGCCACGCCCGCGGCCTGCGCCACCACGCCCACGGGCACCATCATGATGCGCCGCGCATAGTTGAGCAGGCTCACGGCTCCGTCGCCGGCCATGCTGCCGAAAATGCGCACGAACTGCTCGTCGAGCACCACCACGGACTGACCGATCATGAGCGGAAGGGCCATGAGCAGAAATTTCTTCATGAGCGGATGCAGAAGGCCGAAGGAAAGGTGAAGCCCTCCGGCCCACACGGCCGCAAACGGCAGCGCGAACGCGCCGAGGGCGGCGCCTGCAAGCACGCCCCAGCAGAAGCCTTCCATGCCCTGCGCCAGTCCGAGCCACGGCAGTCCCACGCCGAAGAGCAGAATGCATCCGTTGTAGATGAGGGGCATGAGCGCGGGCACCGTGAACTGATGCCGGATGTAGAGCACGGCCGAAAGACACGCGCCCGGCAGGAAGAACACCTGCGCCGGCAGCACGATGCGCAGAAAATCCGCAAGACGCGCGCACTGCTCCGGCGTAAAGCCCGGAGCCACCAGCGGCGCAAGACGGGAGGCCGCCGCCCACGCGACCACGGAAAGCAGTCCGATGGACAGCGTGGCCCAGGAGAACACCACTCCGAAGAAGCGCCAGCCGTCGGCCTCGTCTTCCTCGAAGCGCCGGGAAAGCAGCGGAATGAGCGTGATGGAAATGTAGCCGCCCGCCAGAAGATAATTCAGAAAATCGGGCACGACGAAGGCCGCGAAATAGATGTCCGTTTCGCCGCCGGCTCCGAACTGCCAGGATATGATCTTGTCGCGGAAAAGCCCCATGAAGCGCGAAACGAGCACGCTGAACGCCATGATGAGGGCGGCCGCCCCCATTTTCTGCCGAGATGTAAGTGCCATACTCATACCGGAAGCCCCACGGCTCGGGAAACGGACAGAATCCTCACGCTCTCCGGCGGAATGACCACATATTCCCGGCTGAGCGGTCGCCAAGGATCCGTCAATTTTGCATAGGGCAGGCAGAAGAGCGCGCCCGCCTCCAGACTGCAGTCGAGAAAATGCAGCCCCTCCATATCCATATAGTGTCCCACCGTCCAGTGATCCACGTAGGGCCGTTCCGAAGGCGGGGCAATGCGCAGAAAGCGAAATATCGACACCAGCGGCATGGGAGGTCTCGCGCAGGAACGCAGCGCCTCCCACACCTGATCGCAGGACGCGTCCGGCGCAAAGGGCGCGCTCACGCAAAGGCCGGGAAACTCGTGCCGGCGCACGTCTTCGAGCATGAAGTCCACCAGGGAAACATAGTCGGTGCGGTGTTCGAGAATTTTTCCGAACATGTCCGGATCGGCGGCCTGCGCGTACAGCGCGCGATTGAAAATTCTCCGGGCCTGATGCGGACCTATGCTGAACAGCACCTGCAGCGCGTTGAGCACTGCGTACATGGCGCAGAAATTATCAATTTTTCCCTGATAGAAAGGCTGCATGGCGTACTCCCGGACAGGCACGTGAAGCAGGAGGACCCGTCGGCCCGCACCAGGAGCCATCCTTCTGTTTTCCCTTTCTTAGGGGATAACGTGACGATGATATCCCGTCAAGAAGCTGGACAGCCCGCATTTCCCTGTGTATAGTGTCGGAGTGAAAGGCATATTACCATAGCTTGATATAAAGATATGTTCTTTCCCGGATGCCTCTCGCTCACGGTGTCCGGTTCATGCCGCATCCCTCCGAGCGCCCCGTGAACTTCAAGGAGACTCCATGATCCCCCCTAAAGGCAAATACCTCTTTACTTCCGAATCCGTCACTGAAGGTCATCCCGACAAGGTGGCCGATCAGATTTCCGACGCCGTGCTTGACGCCCTGCTTGAGCAGGATCCCGATTCCCATGTTGCCTGCGAAACGCTGGTGACCACGGGCATGGCCATTGTGGCCGGCGAAATCACCACCAAGGGCTACGCCGACCTTCCGGCCATCGTGCGGCGCACCATACGCAACATCGGCTATCTCGGCACCGACATGGGCTTCGACGCCCAGACCTGCGCCGTGATTTCCTCCATCGACAAGCAGTCGCCCGACATCGCGCAGGGCGTGAACCGCGCCAAGCCCGAAGATCAGGGCGCGGGCGACCAGGGCATGATGTTCGGCTTTGCCTCCAACGAAACCGACACGCTCATGCCTGCTCCCATCTACTGGGCGCATCAGCTCTCGCTCCAGCTCTCGCGCGTGCGCAAGAACGGCATCGTCGATTTCTTCCGCCCCGACGGCAAGACGCAGGTCTCCTTTGAATACGTGGACGGCAAGCCCGTGCGCATCAACAACGTGGTGGTGTCCACGCAGCACTCCCCCAAGGTGAGCCACGACGACATCGTGGAAGCCGTGAAGAAGGAAGTCATTCGTCCCATTCTCGAGCCCACCGGCTACTTCGATGAAAAGGACTGCGAAATCTTCATCAACACCACGGGACGCTTCGTCATCGGCGGCCCCATGGGCGACTGCGGCCTCACCGGCCGCAAGATCATTCAGGACACCTACGGCGGCATGGGCAACCACGGCGGCGGCGCGTTCTCCGGCAAGGACCCCTCCAAGGTGGACCGCTCCGGCGCGTACATGGCCCGCTACGTGGCCAAGAACATCGTGGCCGCCGGTCTGGCCGACCGCTGCGAAGTGCAGATTGCCTACTGCATCGGCGTGGCCGAACCCGTGTCTGTTCTGGTTCACACCTTCGACACCGGCAAGCTGCCCGACGAACAGCTCACGAAGGTCGTGCGCGAAGTGTTCGATCTGCGCCCCTACTTCATCTGCAAGCGTCTCGACCTGAAGCGCCCCATCTACAGCAAGACTTCCTGCTACGGTCACTTCGGCCGCGAACTTCCCGAATTCACCTGGGAAAAGCGCGACGCCGTGGCCGATCTCATCACCGCCGCCAAGCTGTAGTCTTCCCTTTCTGAACGCGAAAGCGGAGGAAGAACATCGTTGTTCTTCCTCCGCTTTTTTTCGGAACATCCGCCCTGCCAGCCTGCAATCCGCAGACGCCGCCTTCACGCCGGACTCATCGCCGCGTCGGCCTGAAAACAGGGCGGAACAAAAAACGTTCGCCTACTTCAGCACGCGCGGTTCGGTGAAGGGCACATGGGAGCCCACCACCAGCCAGCCGCCCCGGCGGGCGCGGTTCAGCATGTCTTCACGCACGCGGGCCGCGGCCGCGGGGTCCATGTCGAAGCTCGTGGAAACCGCAGGATTCGTTTCCTGCACGTCGAAGGCATGCAGAAGATCGCTCCAGAACAGGAAGGTGCGGTCTTCCCCGGAAATCATGATGCCCACGTGTCCGGGCGTGTGTCCGGCCTCGTCCACGGCCAGAACGCCGGGAAGCTGCGCGCACACGCTCTCTCCGGCTTCAAACGTGGCCACGCGGCCCTTGTACGCGGCAACAATGTTCGCCACGTTCTCGAAAATCTTCACCGCGCCGCCCTTCGCCGCCTGACGGTTCGCCTCGCTGGTCCAGTACGAAAGCTCCCGCTCGGGGAACAGCACCACGGCCGACGGGAACGCGGCCCTGCCGTCCTTCACGAGGCCGCCCACGTGGTCGCCGTGCGCATGCGTGACGATGACGTGCGTCACGTCGTTTCTCTCAAGTCCGGCCCCGCGCAGCGCCTCGTCCATCTGGGCGTCCGTCCAGTCGAAGCCCGTGTCCACCAGCGCCGCCACGCCGGGCGCGCGCAGAAGCAGCACATTGAGCACGTTGTGAATCGCGCCGTCAGGGTAGGCGTCGGCCACGGCCTTCTTCTGCTGCGCCGTGCCCGGCAGCAGAATGGACGCGTTCAAGTCCTTCTGCACCAGAGACACGACTCTGACGTTCACATTGCCCACGGAAAGTTCATGAAACGGAATGTCCCCGGTCTGCGCGGACGCGTTGCCTGAAGCAATCATCATAACGACTCCCAACAGTTGAACAACCTTTTTCCACATAACGACCTCCCTGATCAGCGGGGAATGCCGCCGTCGCCGGGCGGCATGATTTTTTATGCCGAAGGCGGACGTTCCGGGCCTCCTGCGTCGCGCCGCAGCCCCGCGGCGCGACGCGTCTGCCGACATCCGGTCGGGCGCGCTCCCAGCACGCGCCCCGCTCTGCCGGTCTCTTCCGACGCGTCCGGAACGGATCGCCCTGTTCCCATGATACGGCAAGACGTTCTTCTCCGCCACTCTTCATCCGCAAGGCTCCGCGGTGAAAACGCTGAAAAAAAGCCCGCGTCGAACGACAACGCGGGCGCATGTTCCGGCGAAATTCCGGGTCAGATTTCCAGTTCCCTGAGCCTTGCCTCTATTTCGTCGCCGCGCTCAAGCAGCGCGAGCTGTTCTTCCTCCACCTGCGGCAGACGGGCAATCTTGGCGTTGAAGGCATCGGGATCGCGGCTGAACAGATCGGGATCGGCCAGCGCCTCTTCCAGCGCCTTCTGTTCCTTTTCCAGCGCGTCGAGCCTCGCGGGCATGTCGGCCTGTTCCTTGAGCAGCGATTCCTGCTCTCGCTGTTCCTTGTAGGAAAGACGCCGCTTCTTCGGCGCGTTTTCCTTCCATGTTTCCCTGGACGAGGAAACCTTCTTCTCCTCCGGCTTCTGGCGCTGACGCAGCCAGTCGGTGTAGCCGCCAACATACTCGCGAACCTTGCCGTCGCCTTCCAGCGCGATGGTGCCGGTAACGAGTTCGTCGAGGAAGGCGCGGTCGTGGCTGACCACGATGACCGTTCCCTTGTAGGAGGCCAGCATTTCTTCCAGCAGTTCCAGCGTTTCGGCGTCGAGATCGTTGGTGGGTTCGTCGAGCACCAGCAGGTTGGAAGGCCGCGTGAACAGCTTGGCAAGCAGCAGACGGTTGCGTTCGCCGCCGGAAAGAAGCCCCACCGGTGTGCGCAGTCTGCTGGAATCAAAGAGAAAATCCTGAAGATAGCTCGCCACGTGACGCGGTTCGCCGTTGATGGTCACTCTGTCGTTGCCTTCGGCCACGTTGTCCATCACGCTCTTCTCGTCGTCCAGCGAGTCGCGGAGCTGATCGAAATAGGCGATCTGCAGTCCCGTGCCGAGGCGCACCGTGCCGGAGGTGGGCGCAAGCTCCCCGAGCAGCACGCGCAGAAACGTGGTCTTGCCCGCGCCGTTGTCGCCGATGAGGCCTATCTTTTCGCCGCGCTGAATGATGACGTTCGCATCTTCAAACACCTTGTAGCCGTCCGGCCAGACAAAGGACACGTTCTTCATCTCGGCCACCAGCTTTCCCGACTTTTCCGCCTCCTGCACGTTGAGCGTGGCCGTGCCCATTCTTTCCCGGCGGGCGGCGCGCTCCTCGCGCATCTTCATGAGCTCGCGCACGCGCCCCATGTTGCGGGTGCGCCGCGCCTTGATGCCCTGGCGTATCCACACTTCCTCCTGCGCGAGTTTCTTGTCGAACGCGGCGTTCTGCATGTCTTCCGCGTGCAGACGCTCCTCGCGGCGCTCAAGGTACGTATCGAAGCCGCAGTCGTAGCTGTAGATCTTGGCTCGGTCGAGCTCCGCCATGCGCGTGGCAAGCCGCCGTACGAAGGCGCGGTCGTGGCTGATGAACACCAGCGTGCGCGACTGCCGGGCCAGATACTCTTCCAGCCAGCTGATGGTGCTGATGTCCAGATGGTTGGTGGGCTCGTCGAGAAGCAGCACGTCCGAGGCGATGAGCGCCCGGGCCAGCGCCACGCGGCGGCGCGTTCCGCCCGAAAGCGTGGAGAAGTCCGCCTCCGGATCCAGCGCGAGACTGTTGATGACGCCGAGCACTTCGCCGTGCCGCTCCCACACCTCGCCGTGTTCCATGACGAGATCCGCCTCTCTGGCCAGATCGGGCGGCAGAAGATCGCGCCTGTCCGACGCGATGAGGTGCGCCGCGGCCAGCAGATGCCCTTCCTTGCCGAGAGCGTCGGCCGTCACGCTGAACACCGAGCCCTTCCAGTGATCGGGCACGGCCTGCTGCACGTAGCCTATGCGCAGCCCCGGTTCCTCGTGACGCTCTCCGGCGTCCAGAGGAAGGCGTCCGGCCAGCACCGACAAAAGCGACGACTTGCCCACGCCGTTGCGGCCCACGATGCAGAGCCTGTCGCCCTGCTCCACGAATATTTCGGTATGATCCAGAAGCTGTCTGTTGCCCAGCGTAAGGCTGGCGTCCTGAATGGAAAGAAGTGCCATGAGATTCTCACAAGTTGCCGGGCCGAAGCCCATACCATCCGCCGCGGCCGATACGAGCCGCGGTCAAAAAAACATGTCCGGCGGCCTTTAGCCGCCCCCTGCGCCCTTGCCCTGCCGGAAAGGCGGCCGGGCTAGTGCGCCTCGCCCCAGTTGCGGCCGACGCCCGCATCCGCCACCAGCGGCACATGCAGATCCAGCCCCCAGGCCGAGGTGTCGGTCATGAGCGAGGCCAGGCGCGAAGCCGCGGCTTCGGCGTTTTCCTCCGGCGCTTCCACAATGAGTTCGTCGTGAATCTGAAGGAGCATTCTCGCCTTCATGCGGCGCAGTTCCCCGTCGTTGTACACGGAGAGCATGGCCAGCTTGATGAGGTCGGCGGCCGAGCCCTGAATGAGGGTGTTCACGGCCTGCCTCTCCGCAAGGGCGCGAGCCTGACCGCTCTGGGAAAGCATGTCCGGCAGAGGACGGCGACGCCCGGAAAGCGTGGTGACGTAGCCGTTTTTGCGGGCCTCCTGCTCCACGGAATCGAAGAATTCCTTGATGTGCGCAAAGCGGGCGAAGTAGCGCTCGATGAACATGCGCGCCTCCGAAAGCGGAATGCCGAGGTCCTGCCCGAGCTTGCGCGCGCCCATGCCGTAGATGAGGCCGAAGTTGATGGTCTTGGCCCTGCGGCGCTGATCCGGGCCTATCTGCGCGGGATCGACGTCGAAGAGCAGCGCGGCCGTGCGGGTGTGGATGTCCTCGCCGTTGCGGAAGGCGGAAAGCAGGGTGGGATCCTGCGAATAGTGGGCGAGCACCCTGAGTTCCACCTGAGAGTAGTCCGCGGAAATGAGCTTCATGCCCGGCCCGGCCGTGAAGCAGGTACGCATGCGCCTGCCGAGATCGCCGCGCACGGGAATGTTCTGCAGATTGGGATTGCTGGAGGAAAGGCGTCCCGTGGCCGTGGCCGTCTGATTGAACGTGGTGTGGATGCGGCTGTCCGGTCCGGCAAGGCGCGGCAGCGGTTCCAGATAGGTGGAACGCATTTTTTCCAGCTTGCGGAATTCGAGCAGGGCGTCCACCACGGGATGCTGCCCGGAAAGCTTTTCGAGCACCGCCTGAGACGTGGAAGCCTGCCCGCCCTTGGTGGACTTGGCCGCCGCAAGGCCCAGCTTCTTGAAAAGAATCTCGCCTATCTGCTGCGCGGAGCGGATGTTGAACTGCTGCCCCGCCTCCTGATAGATGCGTTCGGTCAGCGCGTCGAGCTCGGTCTGCACTTCGTCGAGAAAATCCCTGAGCGCGGCCTTGTCGATGGTGATGCCCGCGTTCTCCATGGACACCAGCACCGGAATGAGCGGCATTTCCATGTCGTGCAGCAGGCGCAGCAGCCCGTCGTGTTCGAGGCGCTTCACCATGTCGTCGTACAGGGAAAGGGCGATGGAGGCCGGGCGTTCCATGGGCAGACCGCTCTTTTCCGCATGACGGGCGGAAAGGCTGGGCCAGCCGTAGTCTCTGTCTTCGGGCGCAAGAAGATAGGCGGCAAGACCGAGATCGAAGCAGCGCGACGGCGAAATGGTGCCCCAGGCCGGATGCGCGTGCAGAAGACGCTTCATGTCCGGCGTCACGACAAGGGAGGCGGCGGAAGCCCAGGCCACGAGCGCCCGGGCGTCGCCGGAATAAAGGCTCTCCTCTACGTCGGAGCCCTTGCGCACGGCCACGCACAGCCCGTGACTCTGCGAACGGTTCACCACGGGCGCAGGCGTGACGGCAACCATGAGCCCGGCGCACACGGGCAGACGCGAGGCGTCCTGCACGTCGTCCATGGCCGGAACGGGCGCGGGTTCGTCGAACAGAGAAAGCTGCCGCGCCGTGCGCGCTCCCGGCGCAACTGCGCCGGAAACATCCTCGGCCTCGCCCTGAAAGGCCACCACGCCCTGACGCATGAGGCTGTCGAGCTCGCGCAGAAGCGAATTCATTTCAAATTCCCGCAGGAAGGTGCGCGCGTGCTGACGATCCAGCGGCTCCACGGCGAGCTCTTCCAGAGGCTGCGCGCAGCAGTCGGTGTGCAGGCGGGTGAGCTCCCGGTACAGGAACATGGCCTCTTCGTTGCCTTCAAGCTTCTTGCGGATGGAGGGCGGCACCTCGGCCATGCGGTCGCGCACGTCCTCAAGGCTGCGGAAGTCGCGGAACAACTTTTCCGCCGTCTTTTCGCCTATGCCCTTCACGCCGGGCACGTTGTCGGAAGTGTCGCCGATAAGCGCCTGCACGTCCGGCCACTGGGAGGGCTCAAGACCGGTTTCCGCGCGGAAGGAATCGAGGGTGAGCAGCTTTTCCTCGCGGGAGGCGGGATCCCACATGACCACCTCCGGCGACAGGCACTGACGCAGATCCTTGTCCATGCCGATGATGACCACGGGCCGCTGCGAACCGTACTTCGCGGCCAGACTCGCGATGCAGTCGTCGGCCTCGCAGCCGTCGGACACCAGCACCTTCATGCCGAGAGCCCGCACCAGATTCTGCAGGGGCTCTATCTGCATGACGAGCCCTTCTGGCGCCGAAGGACGGTTGGCCTTGTAGGCCGGAAAGATGTCGTGCCTGAAATGCTTGCCGTGACCGTCCATGATGAAGACGAAATGCTTCGGCCTCTCCTCGCGCAGCAGCTTGAGCAGCACGCGCCCCACGATGTGCAGCGCGCCCGTGGGAAAGCCGTCGGAACGGGACATGCTGGAATTGGCAAAAAATCCCCGGAAGAGGAAGGCATTTCCGTCCATCACGTAAAGGGGTTCTTTGGTAAAGCCGAGGCGCTGCTTCAATGACATGGCGTGCTCCTGAAAAAAGGTCTTCCGCATCCTAGCCTGATGCGCAGGCCGCCGCAAGTGGCGCGTTTTCGTCAGAAAAGCAAGGCGATTTGCGCCGCGCCGCGCGCGTTTTCAGCCGTGCGGGCACCAGAGATCGCAGGGGGCAAGGCTTGTCATCGGCAGGGAATTTTTATATCGTTGACGTTCCTTTAATAAGGGGAGCAACGGACAGGAACGCCTGCCCGTCCATGTTTCGGTTTTTCCACTTTCAGCCTACCTGTCGGGGGTATGTATGACTTTCATTTCTCTGGTAATCGTCTTCGCGTGTGCGGCCTTTGCGCTGTACTACGCCTTCAAGACGGCCAAAAACATCCTCGCCGCCTCCACCGGCAATGAGGATATGCAGCGTATTGCCGGCGCCATTCAGGAAGGCGCTCAGGCGTACCTCAAGCGTCAGTACCGCACCATCGCCATCGTGGGCGTGGTTGTCGCCGTGCTGCTGCTTCTGACCATGTCCTTCCTCACCGCTCTCGGCTTCGTTCTCGGAGCCGTGCTTTCCGGCCTCGCCGGCTTCATCGGCATGAACGTGTCCGTACGCGCCAACGTGCGCACCGCCGCCGCTGCGGAACAGGGCATGGTTCCCGCGCTGAACATTTCCTTCCAGTCCGGCGCCATCACCGGCATGCTCGTGGTCGGCCTCGGCCTGCTCGGCGTGTCCGTGTACTACGCTCTGCTCGCCATCTTCGGCGTTCCCACCGAAAACATCATGCAGGCCCTCGTGGCCCTGTCCTTCGGCGCTTCCCTCATTTCCATCTTCGCCCGTCTCGGCGGCGGCATCTTCACCAAGGGCGCCGACGTCGGCGCCGACCTCGTGGGCAAGGTGGAAGCCGGCATTCCTGAAGACGACCCCCGCAACCCCGCCGTCATCGCCGACAACGTGGGCGACAACGTCGGCGACTGCGCCGGCATGGCCGCCGACCTCTTTGAAACCTACGCCGTCACCGTGGTGGCCACCATGCTGCTCGCCTCCATCTTCTTCGACGGCGCGCTCCAGACCAAGATGATGATGTTCCCCCTGCTCATCAGCGGCGTGTGCATCATCGCTTCCGTGCTCGGCACCTTCTTCGTCAAGCTCGGCGACGACCGCAAGATCATGCGCGCTCTGTACAAGGGCCTCATCGCCACGGCCGTCATCTCCGCCGTGCTCATCGCCCTCGTCACCATGTTCGTGTTCTGGCACGAAGGCGACATGACCATTCAGGGCATCAGCTTCAACGGCTTCAGCCTGCTGCTGTGCAGCCTCACCGGCCTCGTCGTCACCGGCCTCATCGTGCTCGTCACCGAGTACTACACCTCCACCTCCTATCGCCCCGTGCGCAGCATTTCCAAGGCGTCCACCACCGGTCACGGCACCAACGTGATCCAGGGCCTCGCCGTATCCATGGAAGCCTGCGCCGCGCCCGTCGTCATCATCTGCGCGGGCATCCTCTTCGCCTACACCCAGGCCGGTCTGTTCGGCATCTCCCTTGCCGCCACCACCATGCTCGCCCTCGCCGGCATGATCGTCGCCCTCGACGCCTACGGCCCCGTGACCGACAACGCCGGCGGCATCGCCGAAATGTCCGGTCTGCCTGAAGACATCCGCGAAACCACCGACGCCCTCGACGCCGTGGGCAACACCACCAAGGCCGTCACCAAGGGCTACGCCATCGGCTCCGCCGCTCTGGCCGCCCTCGTGCTCTTCGCTTCCTACACCGAAGACCTGAGCCGCTACTTCCCCAACCTCGACGTGACCTTCGCCCTTCAGGATCCCTACGTGCTGGTCGGTCTGTTCATCGGCGGCCTGCTCCCCTACCTGTTCGGCTCCATGGGCATGAAGGCCGTGGGCCGCGCCGGTGCCGCCGTCGTGGTTGAAGTGCGCCGTCAGTTCCACAACATTCCCGGCATCATGGAAGGCACCGGCAAGCCCGATTACAGCGCCTGCGTGGACATGCTCACCCGCTCCGCCATCAAGGAAATGATCGTGCCTTCCCTGCTGCCCGTGCTCGCCCCCGTGGTCGTGTACTACGTCATCAAGGCCTGCGGCGGACAGGCTGCCGCCTTCGCCTCCCTCGGCGCCATGCTCATGGGCACCATCGTCACCGGTCTGTTCGTGGCCATCTCCATGACCTCCGGCGGCGGCGCGTGGGACAACGCCAAGAAGTACATCGAAGAAGGCAACTTCGGCGGCAAGGGCTCCGAAGCCCACAAGGCCGCCGTGACCGGCGACACCGTCGGCGACCCCTACAAGGACACCGCCGGCCCCGCCGTCAACCCCATGATCAAGATCATCAACATCGTTGCCCTGCTTCTCCTGCAGGCCCTTGCCTAAACGTTGAACGGGGGCGGATCTTCCGCCCCCGAGCGCAAAAGAGAAAGCCGCGGCCCGTCCGCGGCTTTCTCTTTTGCGCTCTCGCCCCTCAAAATAAAAAAAGACACATCATTTTTTGCTGTTTCACGCCGCCTGCGCCGGGCCCGCACCTCTGCCCCCTCCCGCCGCAAAGGCGCGCTCCAAAACATCCGCCGCCTCTTTGCGGCCTGCGCTGCTGCGCCAACATCCAAGGAGTCCCATGAAAGCCATCGTTTCCAGCGTGTCAGGCAATACGCGCATGTATTTCTTCCTCTTTCTGCTCACTCTGGGCAGCACGATAGGCCTTCAGGGCTCATCCCTCCTCTACACCAACTACGCCGTGGAAGTCGGCGGCTTTTCCGCCGCGGACAACGGCTTCGTCGTGGCCCTGCGCGAAGTGCCGGGATTTCTCTGCTTTCTCGTGGTGCCGCTCATGCTCGTCATGCGAGAGCACAGGCTCTGCGTGCTCTCCGTCGTCGTCTGCGGCGTGGGCACGGCCGTCATCGGCATGTTCTCCTCCTTCTGGGGCATCGCGGGCGCGGTGTTCGTCATGTCGGCGGGCTATCACTTCTTCGAGACCATCAATCAGTCGCTCATGATCCAGTACTACGACCTCGCCAGCACTCCCCTGATCATGGGCCGCATGCGCGGTCTCGCCGCAGGCGGCAGTCTCGCCGTCTCGCTGCTCGTCTTCTTCGGCTCCGGGCATCTTTCCTACGAAGCCATGTTCGCGCTCATGGGCGCGGTCGTCGTGGCCCTCGGAGCGGCATGCCTCTTCTTCGATCCGTCCAGCCCCAGAGTCGCCCCCCAGAAAAAAGGCATGGTCTTCTGCTCGCGCTACTGGCTCTTCTACGCCCTTACCCTGCTCATGGGCGGCCGCAGGCAGATCTTCACCGTCTTCTCCCTCTTTCTGCTCGTGGAAAAATTCGGATTCTCCGTGCGCACGGTGGCCATCCTCTACATGGTGAACTACGCGGTGAACTGGTTCTTCAATCCCCTCATCGGCCGCATCATCAACCGCATCGGCGAACGCCGCCTCCTCACCATCGAATACACCTCCGCCTTCTTCATCTTTCTCGGCTACGCCTGGACCGACAGCGCCTGGCTTGCCGGCATCATGTACGTGCTCGACAGTCTGACCTTCAACTTCGCCATAGCCGTGCGCACCTTCTTCCAGAAAATCGCCGATCCCTCCGACGTGGCCCCCAGCATGGGCCTTGCCCAGACCATCAACCACATCGCCGCCGTGCTCATTCCGCCTCTCGGCGGCTGGCTGTGGGTGACCTTCGGCTATCAGCTGCCCTTCTACTGCGGCATGGGACTCACGGTGCTCTCCCTGCTGCTCATCCAGTTCATGGACAGGGAAATAGCCCAGGCCAGAAGCAGAGCCTGACCCGGTTCCGCGAGGCCCCGCCCGAAACAAAGCCCGCGCGGGCAAAGAACTCGCGCCGACGCGCCGTTCATAAACGCTTGAGGCTCAGGCCGCGCTGGTGTACGCTCCAAAAAGCATTCAACCGGGAGAAAACATGAGCGAAGTGGTACGTTTTGGAGTTTCGCTGGAGCGCGACCTGCTCACGGCCTTTGACCGTCACAGCGAGCGCAAGGGTTTTGCCAACCGTTCCGAGGCGCTGCGTCACTGCATACGCCGCGAGCTGTCGGAGGAAATCGTTTCCGATCCCGACGCGCCCGTGGCCGGCGTGCTCACGCTGGTGTACGATCATCACGACAACGACCTGCCCGGCCGTCTCACCTCCCTGCAGCACGAAGCGCACGGCATGGTGCTCGCTACCATGCACGTGCATCTCGACGAACATCACTGTCTGGAAACCATGGCCCTGCGCGGGCCCGCCGCAGCCGTGAACGAACTGGCCGACAGGCTCCGCTCCTCGCGCGGCGTGCTGCAGAGCTCCTGCGCCCTCACCGCCATCGAAGCCGCGCCCGAACACCATGTCTTCCACGACCATGCCCATAAATAAGGATCACGCATGAGCACAATTTCGGAATCCGGCGCGCCTCTCAAGGACGTACAGAACAGCCCCTCCACCGTGGCGCTCGACATCGACCGCGTCGGCGTCAAACACGTGGAGCTGCCCCTGGTGGTGAAGGACAGAGACAAGGGCCGTCAGCACACCGTGGCGAGCGTCGACATGGGAGTCGATCTTCCGGCCGCCTACAAGGGCACGCACATGAGCCGCTTTGTAGAGGCTCTGGAAAACTGGCGCGAGGCCAGCGCCGAAGAGCTGGACTACACGTCCATGAAGCGCCTGCTTTCCGACGTGCTCACCCGCCTGAACGCCCACAGAGCCTACGCAAGGTTCAGCTTTCCCTATTTCCGCACCCGCCGCGCGCCCGTTTCCGGGCAGGCCGCGCCCGTGCGCTATCGGTGCCGCCTTACCGGCGAACTGGAACAGGGACAGGAAGGCCCCCGCTTTCTGCTGGAGCTCGAAGTGCCCGTGACCACCGTGTGCCCCTGCTCCAAGGCCATCAGCCGCGCCGGAGCCCACGGACAGCGCGCCCTGGTGCGCATGGGCATTCGCATGAGCCGCTTCGAGTGGCTGGAAGGCTTCATCGACATCGCCGAGGAATCCGGTTCCGCGCCCATCTACACGCTGCTGAAAAGACCCGATGAAAAATTCGTGACCGAGCAGGCCTACGACAACGCCCTCTTCGTGGAAGACGTGGTGCGCAACGTGGCCACCAAGCTCGAACAGCACGCCCACGTCACCTGGTTTTGCGTGGAAGTCGAAAGCGAGGAATCCATTCACGGCCACAACGCCTTTGCAAGCATAGAGCGCTCCGTAACCAGAGCCTGAACCCCCTCTCTCGCAAAAAGACGCAGGGGAATTTTTTTGATTTTATTTTTTTAAAAAACGGACTATGCTCCCATAAAACGGCATTTCCACAACCTCTCCTCAACGAGGCGTCCCATGAGAACCTGTCACGCACACAAGTCAGCCGGCGGCGGTCTGATCCCGCCATGGCGTCGTCATGCGTCTGAAAGCGTTCTCCTTCTGCACGGCTTCTCCGTCCGGCAGCCCCGCTGAGGCTTCGTCGCCGATTTCTCATCCGGGCCCCTTCCGCCGGCGGCCCGTCCCTTTCAGAAGCAGCGCCCTCTCTTCCGCCCCTTGTCCCGGTCTGCGGCCGGGCTCTCCGGCAATATGCCGACACTTCCTTTTCCCCGAGTATCTACCGTGAGCGACTATCAGATCTTCATATACATCGCCATTGCCATTTATCTGCTTCTCATGCTCTACATCGGCATCATCTGCGCCAAACGCAACAGCAACGCCCATGAATACTATCTGGGCGGCCGCAAAATGGGGCCCATCGTCACCGCCATGAGCGCGGAAGCCTCCGACATGTCCTCCTGGCTGCTCATGGGCCTGCCGGGACTCGCCCTGTTCACCGGCATCGCCGAACCTGGATGGACCGCCATCGGCCTGGCCATCGGCACCTATCTGAACTGGCTCATCGTGGCGCGCCGCCTGCGCGTGTACAGCGAAAAAATCCACGCCATCACCATTCCCGACTTCTTCGCCCGCCGCTTCCATGACTCCAGCAGTCTGCTCGTCGGCATCTCGGCGCTCATCATCGTCATTTTTTTCATTCCCTACACCGCCGCCGGCTTCGCTTCCTGCGGCAAGCTCTTCTCCACGCTCTGCGGCCTCGACTACGTGACGGGCATGCTCATCGGCACCGTGGTCATCGCAGGCTACACCATCCTCGGCGGATTCCTGGCCGCATCCATGACCGACCTTGTGCAGTCCATCATCATGACGCTCGCGCTGTTCATCATCGTGGCCTTCGGCATCCACATGGCCGGCGGCTGGGACGCCGTGAAGACCGCCGCCAGCCTCGAAGGCTACATCAGCCTCACCCACGCCACCAACGTGGTGACGCATGAAATTTCGGAATACGGCACCCTCACCATCTTCTCCACCCTGGCCTGGGGCCTCGGCTACTTCGGCATGCCCCACATCCTGCTGCGCTTCATGGCCATCCGCGACGAAAACGAAATCGCCATCTCCCGCCGCATCGGCTCCACCTGGGTGGTCATCGCCATGGGCTGCGCCATCTTCATCGGCGTCATCGGCTACGCCATGATTCAGGCCGGAGCCCTCGCCCCCTATCAGACCGGCTCCGACGCCGAAACCATCATCATCAAGATCAGCGGCCTGCTCAGCTCCTTCGGCGTCGTGCCCGCGTTCATGGCCGGCCTCGTGCTCGCCGGCATTCTGGCCAGCACCATGTCCACGGCGTCCGGTCAGCTCCTCGCCGCAGCCTCCAGCGTGTCGGAAAACCTCTTCAAGGGCGTGTTCCACATCCAGATGACCGACCGCTCCACCATGCTTTCGGCCCGCGGCACCGTGCTCCTCATTTCCATCATCGGCACCGTCATCGCCTGCGATCCGGAAAGCTCCATCTTCCAGATCGTGTCCTTCGCCTGGGCGGGCTTCGGCGCGTCCTTCGGCCCGGTCATGCTCTTCGCCCTGTTCTGGCGACGCTGCAACCGCTGGGGCGCGCTCTCCGGCATGGCCGCCGGCGGCGTCATGGTCTTCGTGTGGAAATACCTCGTCAAGCCTCTCGGCGGCGTGTGGGGCATCTATGAACTGCTGCCCGCCTTCCTCGTGGCCTGCGCCGTCATCGTGGTGGTAAGCCTGCTCACCGCCAAGCCCGACGAAAACATGCTCAAGGACTTCGACGCCGTGAACAACGCGAAGTAACGATCCTCAAATCGGTATCAAGGAAGGGCCGCCGGATATATCCGACGGCCCTTTTCTTTCATTCTCCGGGCAAGTTTTTCGGGTGCGCAACACGCTGCCCGATCTTTCCCGATTCGAGCAAGGACACCCGCTCAGAACGCTTTTCCGCCCTTCCGGCAAGACAACAGAAAGCCGACCCCCGGGAGCAGAGGTCGGCCGTCTGAGAAGGCGGGAGAAACGCCGATGCCCGCCGTGGTGCGGAGCCGTTTGCGCCTTGCGGCGCAGCGCCTGCTCCAGGCGCTCGGGCGGAGCGCGAACGCCCCGCCCGGACAGGATTCCTTATTCAGCGGCAAACTTTTCGCGCTGAACTCTCATGGCCTCGGCCTGCTCTTCCCAGCTGGAGAAGCCTGCCTGCTGGAGGGCATCGAACACGGTGGCGTCCCAGTCCCAGGAGGCGTAGGTCACGGGCTTGTGGAACGTGCGGCGGAACTCGGCCAGCTTATGACGGGCGTCGTGTTCAAACGGCGTGCTGAAGCAGGCGGAAAGTTCCTTGTGAAGGCGGCCCACCTCTTCGTCGTACCAGGCGCGGATGGCCGCAGGTTCCGTGAGCTTGGCGGCTTCCTCGTAGCCGTGCTTTTCCAGCAGCGCGCGCAGCTTGGCGGTATGCTGCCTGCCCAGCCATGCGCCGAGGCCGGACGTGGGAATGTTTTCCGCTTCCACGGCGGCGAAGTCGGCCTTGGTGCGCATGTAGGTGTCGGGCACCACGGAGGCGGACACAATGCCCGCAATGGCCACCATGCCGCGCAGAATGACGCTGTTGGCCACGCCCTGACCGCAGAAGCCCACCTTCTTGCAGAACTTCTGACCGGTGAAGATGGTGGTCAGAATGGCCCAGATGACGGCCGGATCCTCTTCGTCGTAAATGTGCGAGAGTTCCGCGTTGTCGCGGTCGGTGGCGAGCACCATCTGCGTCATGTCGTTGGAGCCGATGGAGAAGCCGTCGAACTCGCTGATGAACTGCCGCGCCAGAATGGCGTTGGAAGGCAGTTCGGACATGAGCAGAATCTTGAGTCCGTCTTCGCCGCTGCGCAGACCGTGAACGTCGGCCAGATAGGAGCGCATGGAGCGGGCCTGTTCCAGCGTGCGCACGAAGGGCAGCATGAGCATGAGGTTCGTGCCGCCGTAGAGCGTGCGGGCGCGCTTGAAGGCCTCGATTTCCCAGTCGTGAATGTCTCGGGAAACGCCGCGATAGCCGAGCATGGGGTTGTCTTCGTTGTGCTCGAACAGGCAACCGCCGAGCAGGTTGCGGTATTCGTTGCTCTTGAAGTCCGTGGTACGGTACACGATGTCCTTGCCGTAGAAGGCCATGGCGAACAGGGCAAGGTTGCGGCCGAGCGTGCGGATGTAGTGATCGCGGCCGCTCACGTGGCCGTTGGTCACGATGAGCTGCTCAATCTTTTCTGGAATGCTGCGCACTTCCTCGATTTCCTTGCCGAGGCGGGTGCGGGCGGCCACGCTGCGGCGAATGGTGCCTATGCGCATGAGCACTTCCTGCACGAGAGGCTTCTTGGAGGCCGCGGCCATGGCGGCCTTCACGTCTTCCTCGGTCACGGTCGATCCGGGTTCGTCCGCGCCCATGACCAGGCGTATGTGCGTGCGCAGATCGTCGGAGGTCTGGAGCGTTTCGCGGTTCATTTCCGCGCGCTGCATGTACTCGGCCATGAGGGCTTCGGCGCGGGGCACGCTGGAGGTGTTGGCGTAAAGCGAGGCCATGTCCATGAGCTGCACCACGTAGGGCTTGAGCTGCACTTCGGCAAAGGGCGCAGGCACCTGCCCCACGGCTATCTGCTCGGAAACGCGGCGGCTGACCTGATCTTCCAGGTCCGCGAGACGCCGTTCCACAAAGCCTTCCAGGGTGCCGTTGTCATAGGCTTCCAGGGCGGCGGGATGCGCGCCTATGTTGCCCAGCATGAATTCCGCGCGCAGCAGGCCCACTTCAAAGTCAGGCACGTCGCGCAGGCGGGAGAGGAACAGCGCCTGATTCACGTCGGCAAGCACGATGCCCACGTGCGTGCGGGTCTTGGGCAGTTTGGAAATGTCCAGTTCGCCGCCCACGTCGCACAGAGGCAGCAGGCCGCGATAGACGAGGCCGCGCGTGCCGTCCACGGTGACGGGCATGCCGTCCATGGCGCGCATGGCGAGCGGATTCTGCACGCCGATGACCGCGGCAATGCCGAGCTCGCGGGAGGTGATGGCCGCATGGCTGGTGTCGCCGCCCACGTTGGCGATGATGGCGGAAGCCACGCGCATGCCGGGCACCATGTCGGGATCGGTGCGTTCGGCGGCAAGGATGTCGCCGGGATGAATGCGGTTCAGTTCCAGAGCGGAGCGCAGGAAGCGCACCGTGCCCTGACCTGCGCCGCGCGACGCGCCGTTGCCGGAAAGCAGCACTTCGCCCTTGGCCGCGGCGTCGGGCAGCACTTCCTTGCGGCGCATGAAAATGGTGTGGGGATGTTCGTCGAGTTCGGCGTTCCAGCGGGTTTCGGGTCGGGCCTGCACGAACCAGAGGCGCTGCTTGTCGTCGATGCAGAACTCGGTGTCCATGATGATGCCGCCGTAGGCCTTGCTGATGGCGCGCACGCCTTGCGCCACTTCGATGGGCTGATTCTCGCCGAGCGCCCACTGATTCACTTCGTCCGCGGGCACGGGTTCGATGTGCGTGCCGTCGTCGCCTTCATTGTACACCATGCGCACGGTCTTGCGGCCCATGAAGCGCAGAACCACGTCGGTGCCGTCGTCGCGCTGGAACACGTAGAACTTGTCGGGCGTGACCATGCCGCCCACGATGGATTCGCCGAGGCCGTAGCTGGAGTCGATGCTCACAAGGTCGTTGCGGGAGGTGCCGCGGCAGCCGGTGGCGGTGTCGGCGGAAAAGGCGGTGCCGGCCACCACGGGGCGGATCATGCGCATGATGCACACCGAAAGCGCGGTGTTTTCAATGGCCCATTCCTTGCGGGCGCTTTCCGCAATGGAGGGATCGCCTTCCTTTTCGGCATGCGCCACGGCGTCGAGAATGGCCTCGCGGCGATAGGTCATGGAACGCAGATTGTAGGCCGAGGCGCAGTCCCAGAGATAGGCTTCGGCCACGGCGTCCTCGCCGGTGATGTTCAGGAAGGTGTCCTGCAGGCCGGCGAAAGCCTTCTTGCGGGAATCCTCGCCCGCGGCGGACGAACGCACGGCCACGGGGAATTCTCCCTCGCCGGCCTCGTCGCACATGTCGCGGTAGGCGCGGCGCACGGCCTCGTCCACTTCGGCGGGCAGAGTGATGGAAAGAATGGCGGCCTGCACCAGCATGGAGCGGCGGCGGAGCTGGTCGATGTTCTCCTGCGATTCCGCAAAGCCGTGAACCACCTGATTGATGAAGTCGCGCAGACAGGTGCTGGCGCTCTTGCCCGCGCCGCGTTCGCGAATTTCCGCGGCCGCCCTGCGCACGAAGGTGCTGAAGAACGTGTGATCGGAAGCCACGGCGGGAGAAGCCCAGTCCACCTCGGCCATGGCCGTGTCCACCACTTCGTACACCAGGGAGGCGTTCACGCGGCTCTCATCGAGCACCACATGGAAGGCCGTGGCGGGAATGGCGCGGAACTGCGGCGTGCGTATGCCTTCCACGCGGCTGATGAGCGCGGTGTTGTAGTTTTTGCCGCCCACCAGCATTTCGGCGGATTCGCCCATGCGGACGATGTCCGCGCCGGTCATAATAAAACGGGAACCAGTTTCGTTCATGGTATCCATGCTCATAAAGGCCTCTTGTCGTGTTTTCGGGGAAGCGCCCCGCTGACGTTCGGGATGATTGCCGCTACGCTTCCAGATGGGAAGCCACAAGGCGGATCAGACGTCCGAGCTGATGGGTGAAGCCGGATTCGTTGTCGTACCAGACCACGATTTTGAGCATGGTCTTGTTCATGACCGTAGTGAAGGAGGCGTCGATGGTGCCGCCGTGGGTGTCGCCCACGTAGTCGATGGAGACCAGCGGCTCGTCGCAGTAGCCGAGCGCCTCGTAGAGCCAGGTTTCGGAAGCGTACTTGAGGGCGGCGTTGACTTCCTGCGCGGTGACTTCCGTCTTGAGTTCGCAGGTGAAGTCCACCAGCGAGACGTCGGGCGTGGGCACGCGCAGCGCGCCGCCGTTGAGCAGGCCCTTGAGTTCGGGAATGACCAGTCCCACGGCGGCCGCGGCGCCCGTGGTGGTGGGAATGATGGAAAGTCCCGCCGCGCGGCCGCGACGCAGATCCTTCTGCGTGCCGTCGAGCAGACGCTGACTCATGGTGTAGGAATGGATGGTGGTCATGAGACCGTGCAGGATGCCGAATTCGTTGTGCAGCACCTTGACGGCCGGAGCCAGGCAGTTGGTGGTGCAGGACGCGGCGGAAATGACGTCGTGTCTGGCCGGATCGTAGATGTCCTGATTCACGCCCATGACTATGGTGGCGTCGGCGTCGTTGCAGGGCGCGGAAATGATGACCTTCTTCGCGCCGCAGTTCATGTGCAGGGCCAGAAGATCGCGCTTTCTGAGGGTGCCCGAGGTGTCCACCACGATATCGACGCCGTAGTCGCCCCACTTCCATTCACCCTTGTCGCAACGGGTGATGGCGATTTCACGGCCGTCGAGGCGCAGACCGTTTTCCGTGGATTCCACCTTGCCGGGGAAGCGGCCATGAACGGAATCATACTTGAGCAGGTACGCCATTTCCTCGTTGCTCGCGCGGTGACCGTTGATGACGGCCACTTCACACTGAGGGAACAGGTGCATGACACGAAGCAGATATCTGCCGATGCGCCCAAAACCGTTGATGCCAATCCTTATCATGAGGGAATCCTTTTTTTGACGGCCATGAGGCGACCTGACGCCTCCCCGACTTTCGGAGAGGCCTTGCGCGGCGGCCTTATGGAGCAACCTTACAGAAAACCCGTGACCGCAGCGCGGCAGAATCATGGCAGTTGCGTGACAGTATGTCCTGCAACGGAACGGTTAAAACAGAATCGACCCGGGACGGAAAGGAAGATCCCGGGTCGATTCCATCCGGCCTCCTGCGGGTGTGGAGCCGGCGCTGCCGCACGCTCCGTTGCCACAAGAAGCATGAGGCCCATTCTGTTCTCTGAGGTTTGGCTGTTCCCTCATGAAAAGGCATCGTAGAGAATTCGAGTGTCCGTCTTAGGGCAGTTATGTGTCAATTGTGTGACAGCCTTCTCTTTTTTATAAAAATGTGGCATTCTCCCCAAAAATGGCTGCCGACAGCCTTTATTTGCTGAATATTGGGGAAATCATGAGCGAAAGCCTCATTCTCGTCGTGGACGACGAACAGGACATACGCGATCTGCTGGTGTTCAATCTCAAACGCGAGGGCTACGCCACGCTGGAAGCGGCCGACGGCTGCACCGCTCTGGAACTGGCGCGATCCCGCAGACCCGCACTCATTCTTCTGGACGTCATGCTGCCGCGCATGGACGGCCTTGCCGTCTGCCGCGAACTCGGCAAGGACAGAAGCACGGAACACATCCCCATCATCATGCTCACGGCCCGCGGCGACGACGTGGACCGCATCGTGGGCTTTGAACTCGGCGCCGACGACTACGTGGTCAAGCCCTTCAACACGCGGGAACTCATGCTGCGCATCCGGGCCATGCTGCGCCGGCGATCCACGCAGGAAAACGACGATCCGCTGCTGCGCTGCGACGGCGTGTGCCTGGATCCGCAGGCCCACAAGGTCACCGTGAACGACAAGCCCGTGGAACTCACGGCCATTCAGTTCTGCCTGCTGCAGGATCTCATGCAGAATCCCGGCTGCGTGCGCTCCCGCGAGGAACTCCTCAGTTCCGTGTGGGACTATCAGTTCGACGGCTACGACAGAACCGTGGACACCCACATCAAACGCCTGCGCGCCCGTCTCGGCGAAGCCGCCGACATCATCGAAACCGTGCGCGGCATCGGTTACCGCTGCAAGGGATAACGCATGAAAGCCCCGTCCATCGTTCCCAACCGGGAATCCTGCTTCACCGATCTCACGGCCGCCGACGACGCCCAGAGCGACGCCTCGAAAAAACAGGAAACCTCCGCGTCGTTCGACAGCATTCTCGACAGCCTCGACGAAGGCGTGCTCATTCTGGACAAGCAGGGCGTCGTGCTCAAGGCCAATCCTTCGTTCTGCCAGCTCTTCACCACCAGCGCCGTGGGCATGCCCGCCTCCGCCGTGGTTCCCGGCTCCACATTCCGGGAAATGCTCGACGCCTTCCTGCACGACTTTCTGCCCACGCCGCACGCCTCCCCCGCCTTCCGCATCACGCTGGAAAAGGACGTCATTCTCAGCGTGCGCATTACGCCGCTCAAAAGCCGCGACAGCCTCTTCACCTGCGAAACCGCGCCCTACGCCGTAGTGGTGTTCCACAACATCAGCGATCTTGTGCGCATGAGCAGAAGACGCCGCGAATTCATGGGCGAAGTGGCGCACGAACTGCGCACCCCTCTGACGACCATCATCGGCTTTGCCGAAACCATACTTGATCTGCCGCCCCATCACACGGAAGACAGACAGAAGTTCACGAGCACCATTCTGCGCAACGCCCGTCACATGGCGCTGCTCGTGGAAGACATGCTGCGACTCTCCAAACTGGAAAGCGGCACCGTACCCCTTCAGCTCACCTGCGTACGCGCCGCCTTCGTGCTGGAAGACGCGCTCGACGCCTGCCTGCCCCATCTGGAAGCAAAAAATCTGACGACCGACATTCACATCGACCGGAGCATGAACATCCGGGCCGACGCCCACTACATCACGCAGGTGTTCCGCAATCTGCTGGAAAACGCCTGCCGCTACGCTCCGGAAGGCAGCGCCATCACCATTACGGGCGAGCCCTCGCCGTTTGAATCCATGGCGGTGTTCACGGTGTCCGATCAGGGGCCCGGCATTCCGGCCGAAGACTGCGAGCGCATTTTCGAGCGCTTCTACCGCGTGGAAAAGGAACGGGTCTCGCCCTCGTCCACCGGACTCGGCCTTGCCATCTGCAAGCACATCGTGGAAAGACACGGCGGCATGATCCGCGCCGAAAAAGGCCCCGGCGGCATGTTTCTCTTCACCGTGCCTCTGGCGCAATAGTCCGCGCGTCCTTCCCGCGGGAAATGACGTCCGCGGTGTTGACATCCCCCATGAAAACCCATAAAAAGAATGTCCGAAGCGCCAGCTTAGCTCAGTTGGTAGAGCAACTGATTCGTAATCAGTAGGTCTGGAGTTCAAGTCTCCAAGCTGGCTCCAGTGAAATCAAGCCCTTACGGTAAACTGTAAGGGCTTTTTTCGTATTCTCTCATCTCCGGGGGACAACCGGGGGACAACATGAAAAACAACAGGGGGCAAAAAAGGACGCCAGGTTCTCCCAAGCGTCCCTATACTTAGTCGTAATGACTCCGGCCCTGGACAAGCTCGCAAACGTTGCCGGCTACCCGGCAAACAAGTGCCCCTCATCAATGCGCCGTCCTTTTTTGTGGTGAACTGTTAAGTGTGGTGTTAAGTTTCGGCGTAGTGAGGCCCCTTTTTTATAGTCAACACCGTTGACTTGTTGTTGACGTTGCACCCCGCACTGCTTTTTTAAGTTTCCCCCTGCAACCATGCTGCAACCTTGTTGCTTCCGCAGCCTGCGCCGCCTCTCTCTCTTGACCTTGATTCCTCCGTATTTCCCTATCCTTGCGCGTCCACCTTTGTCTGTGTCTGCCTCTTCATTCCATGCTGACAGAAGCAAGACAGGGAGGCGATAAATGGCGACTATTGTTGACGCATTACTTGTGACCATGGGGTAGAGTCTTCCGGCGTGGATAAGGGCATGGAAGAAGCCCGACAGCGCATCAACAGCGGAGTGAAAAACATTGTCTCTTCGCTTGCCGCGCCCCTTATGGCCGCCTTTGCCGGATTCTCGGCAGGAGCGGCTATCAACACGTTTACCACGGCAGCAACGGAAATTCAGACGCTTTCCCAGTCCCTCGGCATGAGCATGGAAAGATTGCAGGGCTGGCAGTTCGCAGCGGAAGCCGCCGGAGCGGAAGCGGCAGAAGTCGGCAACCTCTTCCGCGATATGTCCGACAAGATTGTGGACGCCACGACCTTTGACGGCGGAGAACTCAAAGACATAGCAAAGGAACTCGGCATTGCCCTCAAGGACACACAGGGAGGCATGAGGGCCACGGAAGACGTTATCCTTGACCTTGCCGACGCCTTCCAGAGAGTAGGCGAACAAAAGGCCGTCGCCTTCGGTATGCAGCTAGGCCTTGATCCCGGCATGATTGCCATGATGCAGAAGGGCAGCGCGAACATTGAAACGATGATTGCCAAACAGAAGGAGCTTGGCGGCTACACAAAAGAAGACGCAGAACTTGCCATGGAGGCACGATATTCTTTCCTCGTGTTCGGCAAGTCCATAGAGGCCGCAACTCGCCCCATCATCAGGGAAATTTTGCCCGCCCTTCGTTGGCTGTCTGTTGGTCTCACAGCCTTTTCTCGAAAGATTCAGGAAAACTCTCAGTTTATAAAAATTGCCCTTGGCACGGTTTCCGTTTTTATGGCTGGGCGGCTGGTTCCGGCCATTGAAAAAACGATTCGCGCCCATGACAAGGCAATCAAGGCTTTTGCTCCATGGGCACTTGTACTGACAGGCATTGCGCTGCTTATCGACGACCTTGTGGCCTATGTCCATGGGGGAGGCTCGGCCCTTGCCGGATTCTGGGCACAGTTCGGCACAGGAGAGGAGATTCTTTCTTTCTTCAAGGCTACATGGGAAGCCGTCCTTGCAGGGCTTGAAAAAATGAAGCCGCTCATTCCTGCCTTGCTTAAGATCGGGGCCGTTTTCTCCATTTTTGCCGTCGGTGTGGGGACTATGCACGTTCTCACAGAGGCCGTTCTCGGTGTCGGCTCCGCCTTCAAGGCTCTCAAGACAGTCCTTGCAACGAACCCCCTCAGCGCGGTCATTTTGGCGGCCTCCCTGCTTTATGTGTACTGGGATGACATCATGGCCATCATGGAAAGAGTCCGCACCATGTTCACGGACAAGATGACGGCGGCCGGAGACGCACTGAAAGCCAAATGGCAAGAGATATGCTCATGGTTCCGGGCAGAATTCGGCTGGATTCTGGACGCATGGCAAAAAATTTCAGGTCTCCCGGATTCCATAGGCAAAAAGCTGTCCGGCGTAGGAGACAGCATTGCCGAAGGCGCAAAAGGCGCGCTTGATTGGGCAGGGAATATGTTGGGCTTTGGTGAGGAAGAGGCCCTTCCCGCGCCCGTCTCTGGGCCTTTCATCGACATAGGCAGACAGTACGCGCTCGAAGCCCTGCCGCCGCCCGTGTATAACTATGCGTACAACACGAACAGCGCGGCCAGAAATTCCACGACGACAGCAAACTTCACAGGCCCCATCACGATCAACACGCAGGCCACAGACGCCAAGGGCATAGCCTTTGACTTCACCCGCAGCGTCAAGGAAGAGGCGGACGCTATGGCATTCGCTGTTGATACCGGAGTCCGGCAGTAACTCCCCCCTCAACACCTCCCCTTGCTCACCTCCCCTTTGCGTCCGGCTTTGGGGAGGTTTTCTTTTGGGAGGCCCAAAGCCTTTACCTTACCACTCCGGAGCCTGCGCCGCCTCTCTCGCCTGCTTTCCCGTCTTGCCCTGCGCTTCTGTTCCCTTGACGTTTCCTTGACGCTCTCGGCCGCCTCTTCATCCTCCCACACTGTCCGAAGGATATGCACCTGTTTGTAGCCCCCGGAGCGCTTCACCGCCATGCCCGGCACATAGACCGGCGCAAGCCTACCCTTCACGCGGAGCTTGTACGCCTTCTTTTGGCAGGCATGGCAGCAATAGAGCTTGTTTGCCCGGTCTGTGAACTGCACCCCGCACACAGGGCAAAGACGTGTCGCCGTGTTATACTCTCGGAAACCTGCCTTCCGCATGGCCTTGCATTTCCGCCTTGCCGCCTCATAGCCCACGGGTAACGCATCCCATCCCGCACACGCCCACGCCCTTTCATCCTCTCCGATGCCATCCCATCCCGACCACGGCCGCACGTCCTGCATGGCCCCCCCTTTTTTGGGGAAGCGTGACGCCGGGAGAGAGATTCCCTAAACAGACGCCTTTTTTATACTCCCGAAAATGGCCGCCTTTTTGTGGGGCTACCTGCTACCACCCCGCCACTTTTTTTAAGTCGCACCCTGCGACCACACCCGCGACCTTGCACCATGCAGAAAAAAGGGCCGCCCCCGTTTTCCCAGGAACAGCCCCACATAATCGACCGACGGCCCCGGCCGCCAAGTCCTGCCATGAGCTTTCCACCACCACGGCGAAGGCTTCCAGAGCGGCCGCCCTCATGAGTTCCCGTTGAAATCTCTCCCGTTCCTTCCCCAGACACATGACCAAATCAGCAAGGCTCTTGCGTTCCACAGCCACCCGATCAGTCAGCCCGGCAAGGGAATAGTCCCTAAGAGCCAGCGTCCCGCGCTCCGTCGTTATGTCGCCGTTCTGTCCCAGAAACTCAAACGGCCGTTGCTCCCTCGTGTCTATGATGATCTTCACTCTTTCGCCCCCTGCGTCTCATCGTCCTGCGGAAAAACAAGTTCCACCTCGTCGCCGGTAATGGGCGGCAGTTCCACAAGTTCAAGTCTTTTGCTCATTTTCTCCCGCCTGCGCCACGGAGAGGCGCGTTTTTCATTTTTCCGATAAATGGGCCACTCCATGCAGAAAACAGGCACAGACGGCCCTCACCATGTCGCCGTATCCGTCTCGGCGTTCCTCTGGAAGTTCGGCCACGCTGCACCCCACACAAGACAGAACGGCCCGCGCCCCTGATGAAAGAACCGACAGGCCCCGCAGCCCTTCCCATAGCCAGCGCAGAACGTGGGGAAATGTGGAATGGCACCGGCCATAAAAATTTTTTATAAGTTCAGTCTGTTGTCGATTATTTAGTCTGCTGAGTCTTTCATATATACGGTTGTCTGGGATAACGAGCGCTTAATGAGCAGAGTAACGGCTTGCATGGGTAGTTTTTTCTCGAAGAATGGACTTTTCAAGCTGACCAATGAGCGAATAGCGAAAGCAGTGACAGTCAAACCCGCCGTTCCCACAAGAAGTTTGGTTACCGACCGAGTGTCGAGTTTTAAGGGAAGACGAAAATCTCTTTATGTTGCAATTCATTTGACAATATTCATCCATGATAAATAGATAGACTATCAGTATACTAATGGAACATATAATAAAGAAAGGCTCGGTCGTGGTAATTTTTTACTTGACCGAGCCATACGGTTATAAAGGAATGATCTCTAGAGGAAAATTTTTCCCGTCAATATAATCACACTGGTTACAATACATAACGAGGATATAACAAGAATGGGAGCAGTTTTCCAGATGGCCTTTGTGGTTACCCATTCATTGCCGTGAAGCATGGCGGATGTTGAGCTTGCGGCCGGAGTAAGGAAGGCTAGGCAGCTGGCCACAGTCACAAGGATAACCGGTTGTTCAGGCAGCATTCCGTTGGCAGTGCAGTATGAATAGACGACAGGCATAAGCGCGACAGCGATGGCGGTATTGTTGATGAACTGCGTAAGAATCACGCCGACGATACCGATACATATCAGGAAATTGGTGCTTCCGCCCGCCCCGAAAAGAGGATTCAGAAAATTGAGCATGAAATCCGTGATACCGCTTTTAGGATCGGAGATGGGGCCTGATAGGGGAAGTACAAAGGCGAGGATGAAGATGATGGGCCATGCAACACCTTCGTTGACCATGGTACGCCAGGGGCAAAGAGGCTTCCCTTTGATTTTTATGGCTGCCAGCAACGCCACCAGAAGGACGCACACTCCTGTATTTCCTATTTTTTTGAAGAAAACGGTAATGGAGAGGTTCTCGGGAAGAAATCCGGGAAGTACCATGAAGAGGATGAGCGCGACAAGAAAAGCAAAAAGCAGTTTCTGGACACCGGAGAGTCTCATTTCATCTTCTGTAATGAGCGTTTTTATATCCAGACTGGTCAGTTTACTAAGTTCAGGACGCAGTACGAATTTGCCAATCAGGATAAACGCCGTCAGGCAGAGCAGGCAGGAAGAAAAGGAAGCGATCATATATACGGCATAGTTGACCGTAGCACCCGAGAGGCTCTCATAGGCACTGATGGCCACCAGAGGCAGGGATTTGAAGGGGATGAGTGCCATGCCGAGTTGACTGGCAAATACTGCACCAATGATCATCATCATGGGGTAGCCTTCGCATCGTTCATACCCGCAGATTCTGAATATTCCGTACATGAGGCTCCAGCCGATGACGCATGCCGGAGTGGCGCTGGATAAACCGCCAAGAACGGCTATTGACAGCAACAGGGCAAAAGTTAACAACCATGGCTTTCCCTGTACGACTTTACGGCTGACGAACCACATGGAAATCCACTTTGTCACGCCGTTTTTATCCAGTACGGCGCTGAAGACGAAGATGAACATCATCAGGATCACAGTGGGATCACCGAACCCCTTATTGAAAAGGGTGTTGATGGGCATAATGTCAAGCAGGCCAATGGCAAGAAGACCTACCATGCTGGGCCAGACGATATCAATGAAAATCCATGCGTACACCACGCCGATAAGTGCGCCGAGGACGTTCATGCCGTAATGCGTCAGAGGCTGGACAGTGGGCACAAGTTTGCTGAAAAAGAAGGTAATGCCAAGAAAGACGATGATGTGGAAGATCGACCAGTAATTAATGGAGAAGTTTTGTTTGATGGCAGAGCGTTCCATAATATTCTCTCATGGAATAAGTGAAAAAAAAAGGAAGAACCGTAGGGAGCTACGAGTTCTTCCCAGAGAGATGACTAATATGGTAGAGGAGTCGGTCTGTTTCTCACAGCATCGACTTTTATGGCGTCTTTAGGGCAGTAAATCTGACAAAGAAAACAGGACTGACAGTCTTCCCGGTAACAGATTTCCGGTGTGGTTTCGCCTGCACGAAAGACATCGAGAGGACAAATCTTTACGCATGTTCCACAGTTGACACACTTTTCAGGATCTATAGCAAAAACGGGCATGAAGAACTCCGTAAGTTGTATGTAGGTCAGCTCGACTTAGAGCGGATAGACGGGAAGGCCGTAACGTTCAAATTTGTCGGTCGGGATGGGTTCCTGAGTGATTTCGATTTTTCCATCCTTGAGCCTAGATTTGAGCCATACATTCCATTCACTTTTCATATCGGGATAATCCGTACGATAGTGCGATCCGCGGCTTTCTTTTCTGGCCAGAGCACTGGTGAAGGTAAGACGGGCGGTGGTCAGCATACCACGAAGTTCATGATAGAGCATGAGTTCATGGGTATTGCGGACAACGATTTCCTTTTCGATATCCCGCTCAATTTCGTCCAAGGCTGTCAGTGCCTCCTCGAGAGCTTCGCCGCAGCGGATAATATTGTATTTCGCGGGAATGACGTAGGACTGAATACGGTAGATCGCATCGTCTATCGAGAGATGGCCCTCATGGCCGAGCTTGGCGAAGGTCTTTTCCTTGATGGACTCTACTTGGGCATTGTCAACGGGAAGAAGTTCCGTCGTTTCGCATGCCTTGGACGCTCCCTGACCTGCACGGAATCCGGTTATCGTTGCCCAGCCGAGATGAACGGCACCAGCACCGGCAATGGAGCCGATGAGAAGGCCCTGATTGGCCATGTCGCCAGCGGCAAAGAGACGGGGCACTGTGGTGTCACAGTCAAAGGACTTGAGGGTAAGACCACTGCCGCTGCTGGAAGAACCCATGAAGCCGGGAATCCACTCCACAGAATCTTTGAAAGGGTCTATCCCGCAGACCTTGCACGCGGCAAAGAATGTTGGAACGATGCGATAGCTCAGTTCCCGATCTTCCTCGTTCATGTTCTTGAGATTGAAGTAGATGGGGCCGCGACCTGCCTGGACTTCCATGGTCATGGCACGGACAAGAATATGAAGAAGCGCACCTTCCTTGTTGACGGGGTCGTATTTCTCCATAAAAGGTTCGCCGAGAGCGTTGGTGAAGCGACCACCGAGACGCTGGAAACGGCTCATACCGCAGATGTCAAAGTCTTTGGCCGTGGAGTTGTATGTGTTGGAGAATTCCATGTTGGTAAACTCTGCCCCCACTTGGAGCGCCATGGTGTTCCCCTCACCGGACTCCATGTCCTGGCCATGATATTGTCCCTTGAAGCTGCAGCTGCCGGTGCTGAGAATGGTGTTTTTGGCATTGAAAACATGGAACTGTCCGGTGCGGACATTGAAGCCCGTGGCTCCGACGACCTGATCGCCATTCGTGAGAAGATCGGTTATCTGAACGCGATCAACAATGGTCACACCCAGCTTCTGTAGTCTTGCACGCAACTTTTTCATCATCTTGAAGCCGGGAAAGACAACTGCATGGTTATGGCCGCGTCCGGGCTTGCGTTTGAATTTGCCGTTGGCATCCTTTTCAAAATCCATGCCCCAGTCATTCATCATATTGATGATTTCAGTGGAGCTGTGGGCGTACCATTCCATCCATTCCGGATCGAACATCCCGTTCCCGTTTTTGTTCCAGCGTTCCAGCCATTCGTGAATGTCGTCTTCTTCGGGGTCGAAGTACAGAATGTCTCCGGCGGCAAAGCAGCTTTCACCGCTGCCGCCGACATAGGCCTTATCCACAAGAATGACGCTGCGACCTTCCATTGCTGCCGCGCAGGCACCCATACAGCCTGCTATGCCGCCGCCAAGAACCAGAACGTCCGCACTTTTCTGTTCAGTATTGGGAATCATAAGAACTCCTGAAAGTAAAAGTTTTCCTCAATTAAGCAATTTTTGTGCCAAGATGTTATCTCACTGACTTAATAAGAGTTTTATTTTTCACCGCTAATCTCTTTTTCATTGATTTTGTTGCAAAATGAAACTAAATGTTTTAGATGATCGAAACAATTTTGAAACATCTGAAGGTCTCGCAGCGGAATTGAGAGGGGGAAAATGAAGGATATTCTTATCATCGCTACTCAACGTGCTCTTGTGCAGAAAACAGAAAAGATCATTGACGACGAGGGGCTTGATCGTATTGATATTTTTTGGGGGCAAAGTACAACGAGAGTGCTTAAATTCGTGTCAGAAGAGCTTTCAGGAACTACAGAAGTAATTCTGACTATGCCAGGGATGGCCAGCCTTATTGAAAGTAAAGTTCAGAATAAGTTACCAATTCTTCCTATAGAATATAATAACATCGATATCATCAAAGGACTTCGAAATGCACTGATCCTCTGTCCCGGAAGCGTAGCTTTGGCTCACTATAAAGAGGAAAACCCTCGTATCCAAGATATCAAAGAAATGGTCGGGCAGCAGTTCATAAACTTTCTTTTTGGAGAAGATGACAGCACCAATCAAAAAATACTTAGATCTTTAAAAGGACGAGGAGTACTAGCCATAGTAGGGGGAGGGTACATCTGTAATCTGGCAAAGGATGAAGGTTTTTCTGTTTTTCCGTTGGAAATTAATTTGACGACTCTTAGAAAAACTATACTACGAGCCGTTTCAATTGCCGATACAAGAAAATTTACACGTAATGTAAACTATGATACTAATCTTATTTTGAAACAATTTTCTGATGCTGTTGTCGTTGTTAATAGTGAAAATAAAGTAACTTTTTTCAATAATAGCGCTGAGATGATGTTTAAAAGAGACGCTAAGGCAGTTATTGGAAAAAAACCACGATTTTTTTTACATGATAACTATTTTGATAAGGTATTGATTAATAAAGAATCTATTGAGAATGTTATGCATGAATCACAGAAAATAATTGGAGATTACAGTATTCTTTCTGTCAATGGAATTCTTTCTGGTTGTGTAGGCTCTTTTCGATCGCTGGAGAAAATAAAGAAAATAGAAGAAGCGTACCGAAGACCTTCTTCTGAGGAAGAAGATGGTGCAAGATATTCTTTTGATGATTTTCTGGGGGATACTCCACGTTTTCGCGCGCTGAAGGAACAAGCGAGGTGTTTTGCTCTTACGGACGAGACCGTGCTCATTACCGGAGAAAGCGGCACAGGCAAGGAAGTTATGGCCAGCAGCATACATAATGCCAGCAGGCGGAAAAGGAGACCTTTTCTTGCCATAAACTGCGCTGCCATTCCTGAAACTCTTATGGAAAGCGAGCTATTCGGCTATGAACCCGGAACCTTTACCGGAGGGAGGAAAAACGGCGCTCCTGGACTGTTTGAGTCGGCGCAGGGAGGAACGCTTTTTCTTGATGAGATAGGCGAACTGCCTTTGAATCTTCAGGGGAAACTGCTTCGGGTGCTTCAGACCAGGAGAGTCCGCAGGTTGGGTGCTGTTTTTGAATCTTTCGTGGATGTTCGTATTATTGCGGCTACCAATAAGAATTTGAAACACGAAGTGGAGGAGCACCGTTTCAGAAGCGATCTGTATTATCGACTGAATATCTTTCATGTCCATATGTTGCCGCTACGTGATTATGCCGATCAGCTTGGGGACATTGTTGAAAAACTGCTTGTCAAGAAGGCTCCGGATTCTTCAGCTTCAGATAAGAAGCGTCTGTGTTCTTTGCTCAGCCATCTGAGATCCTACAACTGGCCGGGAAATATGCGGGAACTGGAGAACGTAGTGCGCCGCTATGTCGCACTGAGCCAATATTTGAAACGTCCCATCACTCTTGGCGACATTTTCAACCTGTCGAATTTTCACGAACGAAGCGTGGAGCCTTCAGTTTCGAGAGAGGAAAGGGAACGTCAAGAACTTTTAGAAGCTTTTGACAGACTGCATGGGAATCGTGCATTGATTGCCCGAGAGTTGGGGATTTCAAGAACGACACTTTGGAGAAAATTGCGGAAGCTCTACGAGTGAAAGTTAGATCGCATCGTCATTTAATTTTAACCAGAATGGTGATGCACCTGATATGGGCTGCCGCCGGGAATGAAGCAGTATTTTGAGGCATAGCGTGAGGCAATTCCTCGCCGACGCTTCGATTTCCAAAAAGAATTTTTGACGAGATAACGGCATACACATTCAGGCGGTTATGATTTTTCCGGGGGAAGATAATGTCCGGTCGGATGCCGTCTCTCTCTCTTGAGCAATCCTGCCGGAGCATCATTGTCATATCTTTTGGCCGCAAGAAGATATTCAGTCGTTATTCACTCCACAAGCCTGCAAGCCTGAGAGCAATCCGCAATGGTACCTGCTGGAACAAGGATTCTGACCGGCATACCATGCGTATCCACGACCAAATGTATTTTTGTGTTGAGCCCACCCTTTGTACGGCGCATATCCTGATTGCCTCCTACCGCTCCTGCGGCATGCGGATGAATCTTGCAGTGGCTTGCATCTATCATGAGCCATTCAAAATCAGGTTCAACGATGACCACTTCCGGAACCTGCTCCCGAACCCCGCGATCTCTCCAGCGACAAAATCGACGATGAGTATTTTTCCAGTCTCCATAATCAGGAGGCAAATTTCTCCACGGCGCTCCTGTGCGAACTATCCAAAAAACAACGTTAAGAAAGCATCGATTGTCGCGGGCAGTTACGCCCCGCGTGCCTTATTGCCCCGAATGATATTTTTAAAAGCTTTTAAACTCTGTCTGATATGTCATGACGACGATGTGCGCACTGCATATCCCTCTCCTTCTATAAGGATGATAGCAGCGTTCTGCGAAATTGAAAGTTAATTGACGACAATATCTAGTCCATGGCGATAATGTTGAGCTGTTTCTGGCCACGAGTATCAGGTTCCATGGCGGTCTCCCATAAAAGAAGAGCTGCCCCGGTGGAGGACAGCTCTTCATGCAAGTCGAAAGAAAAATTATGCGGCATCATCGTATTTCCACCAGATCCTTTGCTGCGAATCCCACTTGAACCATGAATCCCTGGCCAATTCCTTTTCTCCAGAGTTTTTCCAGACGCCACGATGCATCTTCTTCCGTCCTCAGCCTGAACCGTCCTGAAGCTCACGCCATCGATTTTGGGCAGATTTTGGTGAAGCGATACGGGGCGATTTGAGGCGTCTAAAATTTTGTTCGTGGATAAAGAGCCGTCTGATTCCACTTTTTGTCTCTGTATGGCTTCTACGGGCTTTATTCGCGTTTTGGCCTGTTTTGTAGGAATTGAGGCAGCATTACCGTCATCATCTTCCGTCACGATACCGAGGATGGAGCACAGGGAGTACCGCCGGGCATAGGTGATAGCACTGCCCATTCCCTGTGGATCATTTTTCGTCAGAGGGATGATGGCTGTGCTGGAAATCCATTGACCAGATTCCGCATGTATAAGCCTTGTTTCTAATCCGATATGCCCTGTCCCGAGTTCTACAGGAGCAGGACATGGGAGTTGGGTAAGCCAGATGCCTTGGGAAGAAAGAAGGCTGCGGCAGGATTCCATGACCGAATTGAGGGTAGCGTATTCGTTGCCGATGAATGGATTTTTGGCGTCCTTTATAGCCGGTTGAAGTTGCTGTTGGACGATGAGCATAGCCTGAGAAAGTTTAGTGATATCAGTGGATTGAGTCATAAGGGCTCCTGAGTAATAAAAAAGAGAAGTACAGACAGTAAGCCTGTACTTCTCTCTATTGTTTTCTTGTCGCAATATATATCTGTTTTTATATGATTTACTGTAGGTAGTATTTATATTGTCCTCGTTTGTTTACCATAATCCCTTTTCGATACACATATTTTTTATAAAAATATTTTCATTTCCCGAAAAGATGATGGCTGGTATCTGTAAATGACAACCTTTTCCACCAGAAAGCCAAATGATAAATTGTTTCGGATTTATATCCCAAACCTCATAATAATACCGGCAGAAGAGATATATTTCTTTGACAGCTAAAAATGGAGACTTTTTTGAATCAGAGTCAATGAACAGGTCCCCGAAACGTAAAGGATGAAGGCGTTCTGTTGTGGGCTCATATTCAAAGGACAATATGCTGAAATCTGTTGCACCTTCTTCAATGGCCTTTTGTCTTGCCTCACTACTGTTTTCAATAAATTTCCAAGTGCTATTACTTTTGTTTCTGTTCCAAGAATAAATAAAAGTTTTCATTTTCTACTCCTTTTTCTTATTTTCGAAACGCAGATGGTTTTCTGCATATTATGAGTAAAAAATAAAAAAATATATTTCGCAAAATCTGTATTTTTTTCCTGTTTTTTTGTTTTTTTGTTTTTTTCTAAAATAGGCTGAAAAATAAGGGGATTTTTACATAAAAAAAACAACTTCCAAAAACGGAAGTTGTTTTTTTTGAAATAAAGTTGTTTTTTTATACTTCAAAAACAAAGTATAGATAACTATTTGAAATTATTTGTTTCTATAAGCTAATCCCCTCGCTGCATAGTTACCTAAAAATTATTTTAGAATGTCATTGATTCGCATGGCTGAAATTCGCGTTCCATCAGGAGCAAGATGAGCGTAGCGTTGTGTCATGGCAAGAGAAGAGTGTCCCATCAGCTCAGAGACCGTATAAAGAGGCGTCCCCTGCTGTACAAGCCATGAAGCAAATGTGTGTCGGAGTGTATGGAAGACGACCTTTTGGCGTGGATCTGCAATTCCATCATTGAATCCAAGCTCTTTGACTATCCTGTCAAAAACTTTTGATACCTGCCCCCGCTGTCCTCCTGTTTTAGCAGGTAAAACAAGCTCTCCGGGCTGCTGGCCGTGGAATTTACCTTCGAGAACAACTTTCACTTCCGGACTCATATACGCATGACGGTTCTTGCCACTTTTAGGATCACGGATTAATAGAATTTCATTGGAGAAGTCTACGTCAGCCCAAATCAAAGCGTGAATTTCACCAGCTCTCAGTCCACAGGCAAGAGAAAGCAACGCCGTAGTGTACAAGTCAGAGGACACTATTTTCAATGCCTGAAGCAGTGTCTTCGCTTCTTCTCTGCTTAGGAAACGCATTCGGCGATTATCAAATTTTGGGATTTTGACGTTTCGAGTAGGCGGGATACCAGAGACGATACCTCGGCGATTAGCCAGATGCCAGATCTGGGAAAAAATTGCCAAAGCGTATTCGATAGTCCGAGGAGATTTCCCATCGGCAAGCATAGTCTGTTTCAGATTTTCAAGTTGCTCTTCATTGATTTCAATCAATGGCTTTTCGCCGAAGTATGGTTTCAACCACCGTGTGTATAAGTCTTCCTCTTTTTTTATCGTGCTTTCCTTTTTATGGCCCTGGGTAAGTCTGTAGGTGCTGCTCCAAAAGTCATCGACTGTGATCTTAGTAGCCCGTTCTTGAGCTTCAGCCTTTTCCGCTTCAGTCCGTTTCTTCCTTGCTTCGTCGCGAGCTTGCCGAAGAGTAACTGCCCCATTGCCTATCCGTTTGGCTTCTTTGAGCTTCGCAAGTTCTATGCGGGCTTTTGTCAGCGTCCAGCCGTCTGATAACCAACCGAGACCTTCTTCTATCTGCTTACCATCGACAGTGAAGCGGAGCGTATAATACCGATCCCGTCTCTTTCCATGCATTCGCGTTTCGTGCTCGTAGTAGCGGATGCCACGCTCCTCCGTAATCCATTTCTGACCACTCACTGTTACCTCCAGACTTCTATCGCATCAAGTGAGGTTGCCATGGGCAAAGTCACTAGTCCAGCATTCTCCCTTATTTCTCCCTAATTTTCGCGTGAAAGAGAGGTAAAGTCAATGACTCTGAATGAAGTAAATTTTGTTTATTGTATAGCATAATTATTTATAAAAATTGTATATTACCTGCTCATAGTGAAGCCGTATAAAAGTATACACCTAGAGATTCGTAATCAGTAGGTCTGGAGTTCAAGTCTCCAAGCTGGCTCCATAAATTTTTGGGCCTCCATGTTTCGACATGGAGGCCCGTTTGTTTATGACAATAATAAAACAGTCATTTTTGAGAGAAGGCAACCGAACTTCTGTTGCGATCGCCTTCTCCCGTATTTATATGACAAGAAAGAATGAGATATTTATATCATATAATCATATGAAATATTATATTGTTACAACTTTTCCGCACATAAGAAGGCATCATGAACGGCCTGAAAAATATTTTTAGGACTTCTGGCATCTCCTATTACATAAACATCCGAATACTGCTTGCGCATGACATCGACAATTGCATTATTTGAACGATATCCCGCCGCAATGACGACCGTATCCGCCGGCTCCTTTTTGCCCTGAAACTCAATGCCGTCTCTCAGGATGCGCTCGATTCTGGTATTCGTATAAATGTCGATATGATACTTTTTCATGGTGTCATGAATATGCTGTACATACGTCGGGCCAGCTTCCCGGGCTATGCCATCCAGCATCTCCACAATAACGACATGCGCCCCGCGACTGGCCAGAAAATGCGCCGTTTCCACGCCAACCAGTCCGCCGCCGACAACAACAATCTTCTGCCCGAACGACGCCTTGCCGGAAAGAATATCCTCGGCCATCACGACCAGAGGAAGGTCGTGTCCGGGAACAGGCACCATAACCTGTCGCGCTCCCGTTGCAATGACAATCGCATCGGGGCTGTCGTCCTGCAGATCTTCCGGCTTTTCCACTCTGCGTCTGACGACAGGGACCCCCAGCCGGACAAGCTGATGCCGAAGGTAATCAAGAAAAAGCAGAAAATCTCCCTTTTCCGGAGGAGCCGCCACCAGCGGCAGCTTTCCTCCCGGCAATGCTTCCTGCTCATATACGACTACCTGGTGCCCTCTCAGAGCCGCAACCCGCGCAGCTTCCATTCCGGCAGGTCCGCCGCCGACAACAGCTATTTTCTTCGGTGAAGACGCCGGAACAATGTTTCGCTCCATCTCGAAAGACGCCCGCGCGTTCAACATGCACGTCGCAGCCTCGCCGACAAAAATACGGTCACAGCATCCCTGATTACAGGCAACACAATAGCGAATATCGTCGAAGGCTCCGCTTTGCAGCTTTTCCACGAGTTCCGGATCAGCAAAGAATCCACGGCCGACAGCCACCATATCGGCCTTGCCGTCAGACACGATCTCTTTAATGAGCGTTCCACTATTGAGTCTTCCCGCCACAATAACCGGAACGGAAAGCGTTTTTTTCAGCTCCTCAGCATAAGGAATAAGAAAGCCTCGTGGTACATACATGGGCTGTATGCTCGTGTACACGGAATCATAGCAGCCGGCCGTCACGCTTACCGCCTGCGCCCCGCACTCCTCAGCCCGGCGGCAGATGGCCTTCACGTCTTCAAACTGAAGTCCGTCGTCCAAAAATTCCTGGGCCGAAATGCGGATGGTCACGGGCACACGCCCGTCCACGACGCGAACAACCTCTTTTAAAACTTCCAACGGAAAACGGCAGCGGTTCTCAAGACTTCCACCGTACTCGTCCTTTCTGTGATTGGAATGCGGTGAAAGAAATCCTGCCAGCAGATAGCCGTGAGCGAAATGCACCTCGATGAGATCAAAACCGGCGCGCACGGCTCTGTCCGCGGCAACAGCAAATTTTTCCACCAGCCCCGGCAGCTCTTCCTTCGCGAGCTCTCTGGGATGATTTCCAAGAATGGCGCAGGGAATGGCAGAGGCCGCCACAGGCGTAAGGCCGGTAATCACCTCCGTAGCCTGACGCCCGGCATGATAAATCTGCGCGCCGATCTTTGCTCCCGCCTTATGTACGGCATCACAAAGGGCTTTCAGACCAGGTAAAAACTTCTCATCATAAATGGCAATCTGAGCGGGAAGACCGGCTCCTTCCGGAGCTATCGTCACGGAACCGGTCATAATGATCCCCACACCGTGACGTGCGCGCTCTTCAAAAAAATGAATGAGACGCTCGCTGACCATACCTCCGGTATGAGCCATGCCGTTTTCCATCGGCGCCATCATGACGCGATTCTTCAAGGTAAGACTTCTAATGCTGATAGGAGAAAAAAGATCGGGCATAACATCTCCTTCAGGTCTGACGCGAATTCCGCATTCTCACGACAACCGCCACACGTCATCATGAAAGCAACGTTCGCACCGACCGTATCCCGTCGCAAAGTTCATGCCGGAGCCTGCCAACGCAATCACTTCAGAGTGTGCATTATTTTTATTTTTTCATTCGACGACAATGAAGATTGGAATACAAAAGCGATGTTCTTCATACGAAGACAGCGCGCCGGCAGGAAAACTTCGCCGAAAAATTTTAAAAAAGAGCCTATTCTCATAAGAACAGGCTCTTACTCAACATATTACTCGGCAGCAGACACGCGAGCTACTTCAGCCTTGAGCTCATTCAGAAGCTCCAGGTTTACCTTGGGGAACTGCTTATAAATATCCTTGCACTGTTCGCGAAGCTGAGCCATTTCCGCATCGGTGGGCACATAAATCTTGAGACCCGCCTTCTTGAAGGCTTCTTCCGCCCGGGCTTCGTCTTCAAGCTGATTCTTATACTGAGCCTTGGCAAAAACCTTCACCGCTTCCTCAAAAATGGGCTTGTCTTCCGCAGGAAGCTTGTTCCACCATCTCGTGGAGGTATACAAAATCTGCGCACAGTAGGTGTGATCGATCAGAGCTATGGACTTTGCCGCCTCATACCATTTGCTGTTCACGCCGAAAGGAGCGTCCACATCAAAGCCGTCGATGACGCCCTGCTGAAGTCCGGTATACACCTCGGAACCGGGCATGGGTACGGGATTCATGCCCATATGCTCCAGAAGCGCCATATGCATGGGGGAAGACGAAGCGCGAATCTTGACGCCCTTAAGATCATTTATGCTGTTGATGTCCTTGGTGAGGAAGGGCTTGCGAAAACTGTATCGTACAAACACAAGCGGAGTCACGGCCTTGTTGGCCGCGGCCGCACAGATCTTCTGCCCCACAGGGCCGCTCAAAACCTTATCTGCGACATCGGAGTTGGGGAACAAAAATCCGAGATCAAGCATGCTCAGCTCCGGCATGAAGGTGCCTATATTGGAAGCCCCTTCCACCAGCATATGAACCGTGCCAAACCCCATTCCTTGATACGCTTCTTCCATGGTGCCCAGCTTGAACTGATCGTAAATGTCCATGCGATACTTGCCGTTCGTTTTCTCCTCAATGAACTGCTTCATCTCCACGAGAGAGCGGCAAATAGCGCCGGACATGGAAGAATGCGTCGTTACCTTGATGACTTTAGGGGCCGCAAACGCCGTGCCGGCGGAAAACAGACTGGCAATCGCGAGGGCACAGACAACGGATTTGAAGAGCTTGTTCATGCGTACTCCTTAATTTACTGTTAAAGCAGGCACATAGAGAAAAATGGGACATATGAAATCAGATAGAAACATCCAACCATGGTGGCTATGAAGGGCAGAATTGCACGGCTGAGCATAGCAAAGGAGATATCACTGATGGCGCAGCCGACATAAAGATTCATTCCTACAGGCGGAGTGATGTTTCCAAGAATCACGCCGAACGTCATAATGACGCCGAACTGGATGGGATCCACTCCACTGTTCATCATCATGGGCAACAGTATGGGGGTCATAATCATGATCATGGCCACCGTTTCCATAAAGGTTCCCAGAATGATGAGCAGCGTGCAGACAAGGAAGATTAAGACATACTTGTTGGTGGTAATGCCCGAAAGCATCTCAGCAACCACGGTATCGGCATTAAAGTACACGAGTATGGTTCCCATGGCCGTAGCGGCAGTGATGACAAAAAACATCATGCCCGTAGTACGCACGGTGGAAGAAAAAATTTCCACAATTTTCTTCCAGGTCATGGTCTTGGTAATAAAGGTTTCGGCAAACAACGCATAGACGACAGCAACAACGCCGGCTTCCGTAGGCGTGGTAATGCCCGTATAAATGCCGCCAAGAACAAGAACGGGAACCATGAGCGCCCATTTCGCTTCCCACAGAGCTTCCATTCTTTCCTTAAAGGAAGCACGGGGAGTTTTGATGCCATAGCCTCTGACACCGGAAATGATCGTTCCTATGACCATGAAGGCAACGCCGAGGATGCAGCCGGGAACAATGATGGCAATAAACAGATCACTGATGGAAACCCCCGCCGTTGCACCATAGATGATAAGCGCCGTCGAAGGAGGAATAAGAGCGCCTAGCGTGCCCGATGCCGTATTGACGGCCGTCGCATACGCTTTGGAATAGCCCTCCTTTTCCATGGCGGGAATCATAATGCCGCCTACGGCAGCCACAGTGGCGGGCGGAGAACCGCACAGCGACCCGTAGAACAGACAGGTAAGCACGGATACCAGGGACAGGCCTCCGGTAATATGTCCTACCAGCGTGCGGGAAAGTTTGAGCAGAGCGCCTGCCATGCTGCCGCGCTGCATGATGTCGCCGGCACATACAAAGAACGGAAGCGCCAGCAGCGGAAAGGAATTAAATACCGAGTACATTTTCTGCGCAAACAGCGCCGGTTCGAGCTCTCCCACCCAGATGGCTGCGAGTACCGCCAGACCGATGGCTGCACCTATATGCAGGGACAATATCAGGCCAACAATAAGCACAGAAAATAACGTAATGAGAACGGGATCCATGACATCAACTCCCTTTCCTAGTTATCTTTTTTGTCTCTTGCATATGCATACAGCTGAACAACTGCATATATTGCAGTAACTGTCAGACATACAGGAATAGGTATCCATGTGATATATACAGGAATATTAACAGTTGACGCCATTTGTTCCATATCTTTGATTGCAACAAGCATATAATATGTTAAATAAGCACCTATTATACAATATATAAATGTAAAAATCATTGTTATAATATTGAGTATTTTCTTTACAGTATGATTTGCAAATGAGAGTATGACGTCGACACGAAGATGCCCGTTTGTCTTCATCGTCATGGCCATGCCCGTATAAGCAAGAATAATAAATATGAACCGGCACACTTCCTCGGGCCACGGAAGTGCATTATTCAGAACATACCGAAATATTACCTGAATAAATGCAATCGTAATAAGACAGACGAGGGATAAAATCCCTATACCTGTGATTACTACATCAAACAGTTTCAAAATCTTACCCACGAACTACTCCTTAAATCATCTATACGGTACCTTCCGCAAGAGACTTACCAAGCAGAAATGCCTTTTGACAGTCTTTAGGAAACACTTCCTTATGACGTTTAAGTTTTTCCGAAGCGTCGAACAGCTCCATATGATAGGCGCTGTAATCCTTAACCTGCATCGTATCGGTGCACAGCATTGTGGTGCAAGATCTAAAAACACGCCTAAAGAAATATTCTGTTTTGACTACAATATCCAAGGAAAAAGGACTCGGAAACGGAGGCTGTCTTGCAACAACTTCTTCATCCGTAATATTCATAGTGTAAATGAGACCTATCGGCTTAACACCTTGATAAAGAGAACGCTCTCCTTTTGAATATTGAGAAAGAGGGAAAAGGAGGCGTTCCATGAAAGCCCTGAACGCCGCCGATTCAGTATAAAAATATATGGGCGTCCCCAACAGTACGGCATCTGCTTCCAGTACATCTTTCAGAACAGGCGTAAGATCATCCTGTAAAGCACACTTTCCCGTCTGAGGTCTTTTTCTGCTCTTGCATATGAAACAACTCCGACAAGGGCTGAAAATCATGCTTCCAATATGATATATGGCCGTTTCCGCACCGGCTTCCTCCGCTCCCTTAAGAGCATGCTGAAGCAACGTTGCCGTATTGAAATTTTTTCGTGGACTTCCATTAATAGCAATGACGCGCATGTGAACCTCTTTTCCCGATAAATTATGCATATTGTCCGGGAGCAGATCGTGCTCGAAAGCATGATCCGCTCCCGAAGCGTCGATATTTCTATCTTAGTTGCCGATGCTCAATTTAAGATGCAGAAGGCGGGCGGCATTCTTCCAGAGAAACTTTTCCCGGGGAATGGGAAGCCACGGCCGATCCAGAGATTCCCTCAGCGCCTGGCTGAGTCCACGAATGGGATAAGAGCTTGCGTACAACACCTGATCCTGAAGCATGTGGTTGTACATCATAATCTGGTCATCCACGGTGTTGATGAACGGGAAATAGAAGTAGCTGTCGGGCAGAGAATAAATATTCTTGTACCGCACACAGATACCCATAAATTCCACCAGCTTCGGGTAGCAGGAATGAGGAACGACAATGGGCATGTCGGGACAGGCGATGGCAATGTCCTCAATATCCTTGGGATCGTTCCAGCTGGTGTCTTCGCCACAGAGCCAGTTCAGCGTAATGACGAGAATAAGACCTTCGGCCGCCACCGCGCGATAGAAGTCCATAAGGCTCGGATCATTGACTCGATAGCACTTATCCAGCCAGAACGGCTCGACACATATGCCCTTCATGCCAAGGCTCTTCATGCGACGAATCTGAGCAAAGGCATCGGGGGCCGTCGGATCAAGCGCGGGCATGCCGACGAAGCGCCCCGGATACAGATTCATAAAGTCGAGGATTTCTTCCGGCGTGACATTGCCGGATCCTACGGAAGTCGTTTTCGTCACACGCCCCACGATGACGCCGAGATCCACGCCGGCCTCATCCATTTCGGCCATGAACTGACCATAGTCGCCGGTAACGACCGAAGGAACATATTCACGCCCTTCCGACATCAGCGTGAAGGGGCCGGGAGGCGGAGATATCCAGGCCTTGAACAAACCGGTTTCACGAAAACTCTTGAAGGGAGGACGCACACGAAAGTCAATAATCATAACAAACCTCCGGGAAAAAACGCAGAAGTGCTGCGGTATCAGTCATCGGCAGAAACGAGTTTCAAGTTCAGCAGGCGGGCGGCGTTCTTCCAGAGAAACTTTTCTCTGGGTTCCGGCAGCCAGTCCAGATCAAGCGAATGCTGCAACGACTGCTTGAAGCCTCGGATGGGATAAGAACTTCCGAACAGCACCTGATCCTGAAGCATATGGTTGTACATGATCATCTGGTCTTTCACCGTATTCACAAACGGGAAATAGACATAACTTTCAGGAACGAGGTAAATGTTGGGATAACGCACCGCTATGGCCATGAGCTCCACGCCGCGCGGCCAGCAGGCATGAGTAACGAGAATGGGAAGATCGGGAAAAGCCTTGGCCACCTGCTCCAGATGGAAAGGATCATTCGTGGAAGAATGATAGCCGCAGTTGAAGTTCAACGTCGTGTTGAACAGCATGTGCTTTTCCTGAAGATACTCATAAATAGGAAAAAGGCGCTTGTCGTTGAGATTCATGGGCGTCTGGCACCAGAACGGCTCCATGCAAATGGCCGGCATGCCGAGTTCCAGAGCATGGTCGATCTGAGCAAAGGCGTCCTTGTCCTCTGGATCGAGCGCCGGCATGCCGATAAAACGTCCGGGATACTTCTTGCACACGGCATCCAGCTCATCGGCCGTGATGTTTCCGCTGCCCTTGTCGTGAGACTTGCTCATGCGACCGATGATGACGGCAATGTCTATGCCCGTTTCGTCCATTTCTCTGACGAATGCGTCCATATCACCGTCCATCGAAGGATCTTTGATGCGCCCTTCCCACTGACACTGATAGCCAAGCTCGGGATCGGTCCATACATGGAAGGCTCCAGAGTTCAAATAACTGGGAATAGGAGGACGTACACGAAAATCAATAATCATTCTACCCGATTCCTTTTTTAGAAAGTGATTCTTTTCGGGGAATGCCGGCGAAACCGGTCTCCTGATTTTGTGTCTTGCAAAAATGATACCAAATTATTCTCAAGAATCCGTGGAAGTTAAAAAAATAAAATATAACAAATACGGAATATTACAAATAACTTTATTTTTTTCATTTCACCGACGACATGATTTTTTTTGCACAAATGGAAATTTTCTCTCAACATTTATGCATCACGAGAATATACTGGACTTTTTATAATATATTGATATATATAAATTATATATATTTTTATATAATTTTCCCATTTTTTTGACGACATTCATGCATCTATATTTTTTTATTTTTTATGTAATAACTAGTTGTTTTATATATAAATATTATATTATCACGTTTTTTATCCGATGCTAAAATGCATCATTCGTCATTATCAGGAGGCATGCACATGGATGATCTTGAAAAATTTTTCCTGGAGAACAAGGAAACTCTGAAGGAACTGGCCAACAGCATGCCCTTCTCCGTATGGATCAATAATGGCAAGGGCGACATACTCTTTGCCAATGATTCCATTGTTTCCATGTATGGCGAAGAGCCGAAAGCCATTATCGGACGCAATATCATTTCTCTTGCCGACAACGGCTTTGTGTCCGAGCAGGCTCTTGTGGAAACGCTTCGAACAAAAAAAATCGCCTTTACTCTGTCCATGAGCAAAACGGGAAACAAACTGTCCCTCACTTCCTATCCGCTGATGGACTCCAGTAAAAAAATAAAATTTATTGTGGGTATAGGTAAATTTGCCGAACCCATCACCACCTATTCGCAGGAAAATAAAGAAAGTACCGTCATCACGGAAATGGATGAGATTCGAACAAAGGAATTTGTCGTTGCCAGCGAACAAATGAAAGTCATTATGGAATCTCTGCCACGTGTTGCCAAAAGCGAAGCAACCGTCATGATTCTGGGAGAAACGGGCGTAGGGAAAGACGGCATCGCCTACCAGATTCATAAGCTGAGTCCAAGGGCCAACGAGCCGTATGTCATCATCAACTGTGCCAGCATTCCCGAAAACCTCATAGAGTCCGAGTTGTTCGGCTATGAAAAAGGCGCTTTCACCAATGCCACGACATCGAAGATGGGCCTTCTGGAAATGGCCAATCACGGCACCATCTTTCTTGATGAAGTAGGCGACATGCCCTACTCCGTTCAGATAAAACTGCTGCGCTGCATCCAAAACCGTCAGATCATGCGAGTCGGAGGAACAAAGGTACGGGATCTCAATGTGCGCTTCATCACTGCCACCAATCAGCCGATGGAAAATCTCGTCAGTTCCGGCAATTTTCGTGAAGACCTTTACTACAGACTTAATGTCATCAAACTTAATATCCCTCCCCTGCGGGAACGCACGCACGACATTCTTCCTCTGGTCAGGCATTTTATGGAACTATTCAACAAAAAATATAATACATCCAAACAACTTTCCCGTGCCGTTCTTCGCTGTCTCCAAAGTTATTCATGGCCGGGAAATGTGAGAGAATTACAGAATACAATAGAACACGCTGTTGTGCTTTGTCCTTACGCCATTATAGGAACAGAATTTCTGCCGACGTACATTACAGAGCAGCAGATATCAGATGAAAGAAAGGAATATCCTACGCTTCGAGAGGCTGTGGAAGAAACGGAAAGAAAACTATTGTCCGAAGTCATGCGATACTATTCCTCTACCCGTCGAGCGGCAGAGGTGTTGGGGTGCAATCAGGCCACTGTAGTCCGGAAACTTCAAAAATATGGTCTTGTTTAATAATAAAGAACACACGTAAGAATACTTCTCTGCACATAACCTTAAAATACTACATTATACCATATAATCCACATTCATTATAATATATGCATAACAATCATAAATCATTCCATTATTAAATCTAAAAATAAATATTTATTTTTCAAATTCAAAAAAAATTCTGGCTATTAGAAAAAATATGTTAAAGTCGTTATTGTGTTTACATTAACAAGTTCATTGATACATGAATCATCGGACGCAGGCTGAGCAACTTCCAACATGAAGCATCATCGCTTCTCTAGGAGAGTCTCATCAGCATGAAAACGACTCTCCATCCTCCTGGTCAGACATCATAACTAAAAAAGGCCTCGCTGCGGGCGATTCGCTCTAGAAAACGAATCGCCCGCAGCGAGGCCCAAAGCCGGTGCGAAAATTAACGTTAGGACGACGCGCACTTCATTTGTACACCGACAACCAGATGACTGCAGGAAAGTGCGCCGCAGTCAGTCTGCAAATATACAACTTCCGACGATCTGACGCGAACATCAAGACTGCTTCCGACGTCTTGTTTCAGCTCCACATGATCGAAGACGTCAAAACTGCAGTCCATCTCCCGTACAGTCGGCATAGACGCATCACATCGATCAAGCCTTCACGGCGACGCAACGATGATGCATCCGTCCCCACTGACGGACACAAGTTCTTCCTTCCAGGGCGAACTCTGACGGACGACGCAAACGTCGTCAGGCCTTGTTCTGAGAAGGAGAGGCGTCTTTCTTGTCGTCAGGCAGGAGAGCGGCCTCCCACATTTCCTGATAGTACATGCAGGTGCCGGGATTCCAGGCCGTAGCCGTGGCGTGATCGTAACTTTCCGTAATGGGCCAGTCCGTATGAGGACGCAGCGCTTCTTCAAAGGAAGGCGCTTCAACTATGCCGTCATATTCCAGATTGAGCGTATAGTTCGGGCCCTTAAGATAACGCAGATGATAGCGAGGCATAACTCACTCCAAACAAGTGCCGGAAAGAGAATACTTCTCTTTCCGGCACAACAATCATTCGTTCAGTAAACGGCTTAGTGCGTCGTCATCACGAACTTGCTGATGAGGAACAGCACGACCAGCAGGGTGACGCCAAGACCCCAGCTCCAGTGAATGAGCTTGAGTTCGGTTTCATCCAGAGGCTCATACTCCATATTCTTTATTTCTTCATGGAGTTTAACTTCTTTATCTTCCATTTTATGCTCCTTTATAAGAATAGACTAGGCACCGACGATGGGCGGGGTCATGCCATGGAAGAAAGCATAGGAGATGAACAGACCGACCCAGATGATGAAGCCAAAGAGGCACACGATGTACACAATGGCAAGACGGCCGATGCCTTCTTCCTTCAGCTTGCGGAAGTTGGAAACCATGCCGATGCTGAAGAAGGTGAGCAGGAAGAAGATGGTGCGGAAGCCGTTGATGGCACCGGACATGGCGCCGCCCATCTTATGCAGTTCGGGCGAGGAGAGGCACATGATCAGGAGGATCAGGAAGGTGCCGAGGTAGCCGAGCACGAAACGGGGGAAGCGGTCCATCACGTCGCCCCAGCTCATGGTGCGTTCGCCGTTGGTCTTGTCGAACTTGGCAGTCCACACGTAGGCGAGCACGAGGGCCCACACGCCGATGAACATGTCGATGAAGATCTTAACGGTGGTGGTCACCATCACGATCCAGCCGGGTTCGTACTGGGTGCCGAGACCGGCAACCTTGGCGAGGATCAGAGCTTCGGTGATGGCACCGGAAGCGATAGCGCCGCCGTCGGACTTAACGGCCAGGCCCATCCAGCCGCCGGCCACCATGGGTTCGGTGTACAGGAAGTGCTGAGCGAGGAAAGGCAGAAGCAGCATTTCAATGCAGGTGAACACAACGACCAGAGAAGAAACCATGATCGGAACCACAGGCCTGGCGCGGATGGCGCCACCGGTGGCGATAGCGGCGGACACACCGCAGATGGAAATGCCGGAAGCCAGAGGAGCAGCCCATTCCTTGTTGAACTTGAAGTACTTACGAGCAACGTAGTAAACCACGGCCCAGTAGAGCAGGTAAGCTTCAACAATGGCGCAGAGGCCTCGGAAGATGACGTGGCCAGCGAAACCGGCGGCATCGGCAGCCTTCACGCCGAGTTCGGCGCCCAGGATAACGATGGCGATCTTCACGAACAGTTCGGGACGGCAGGCTTCGCGCACGCTGTCGGTGAAACCGGGAGCCAGGTTGCCGATGAGGATACCGGCAATCAGAGCGCAGATAAGACCGGCTTCAGTGCTGAGGCCCAGGGCCCACGGAATGCCCATCTTGGCGAGTTCGGTGGGGTTGGCGGCGATGTAGGCGTTGGCGCCCACGGTGTAGCAGGCGATGGCGATGAAGAAGATAAGCGTGAAGGAACCGACAAAACTCTTCACGTTGCCTTTCATGAGCTTCACGCCCACGGAGAGAACCGCAGTGATGAAGACGTACGTGATAAGAAGCGCAGCCCAGCCGGGCACGAGTCCCTTCGTCGCCGAAGACAAACCGTCAAAGGGGTTGCTCACCCACATTCCGACCTTAAGGGTCCAACCCAGGAGATCCAGGCCGAGCAGTTTGCCCAGTGCCAGCACGAAGATGAATAACCCGCATACGAGGGCTACTTTGTCTTCGTTGAAAGCAGCTTTCGTTGACATATAAACTCCCCTGTTAAAAAGATAATTTGCGTTGCGGCACCCGCAACCGGCACTCAAAATAATATTATTCAAAAAAAGTTCAACAAGTTTATTTTTCTCGAATTTTTTTTGGCAGCTGATATTTTTAATAAATAATTAGTGACAGTTACAATTAAAAATCAAAAAAATCGACTCATTCCGGCATGTGCCTGATAGAGCAATCTCAACGGGAGGATTCCTTCATTTTTTTTCTTTTTATTTCAAGATATTGAATAGGCAGTTCTCTGTTGATCGTTTCATTTTCAAAAAAAAATTTTTTTCGCGAAAAAAATTTTTTCAGTGCCGTACGCTTTATTCCCGTCCCTGTACGGGCAGTCCCCAGGATTATAAACAACAATCATGTAATTTCATTATACTTTTATTGAACCTTTCGGATCCGAAGCCGCTCCGGGCATGAGAATTTCCGCTCGAAGTCAGCCCAAACGGACACCTTTCAGCCCGCGACCACGAAAAATGGGAAGTCTGCTTCAGCTTTCCCAGAAACGTACAGTTTTTTCATCCGGTTAGCACAATTCCTCATACGCTGACGCACTCCGACGCCTTTCCGGACCCTTTCTTCTGCTTTCCAGAAACTTTGACAAGTTTTTTTGCTTTTTTCTCGTTTGCGGGGAGCGATCTTCCCAGACCGAGCGACCTCAAATTCAGTATTAACTTACTAAAAAATCAAATAAATTTATGTTGTATAAAAGCTGATGACGCAGCGGTACGGCCGTACGATTCTCACAATAAACCTGCATTCAGCACAACACACGTCGCCTGACCTGCATTGTCAATCCATCATGAAATATTATCTTTCAAATATATTGCCAGATTTACAATCATATCCATTTGCGCTTTGGACAAATTTCGTATTTTCAGATACGTCTTTATTCTGTATTTTTTTCATTTATATCATATTTAAATATATTATATTTTTTATTTTTCAATACAATATAATTATATAGACATTTAATTTCCAAAAAAATTTCATATTTCATCCATTTTTATCAAAAAACTGCAACAGATATAATTTTAAATTATTTTTATTAAAACAAGTGACTACACTTTTATTCCCAGCATCATACCAAACAGCGCTCAGAAGCCCCCTCTTCGGGCTGGCTGAAATAGTTTCCATTAATAGTGTTCTCCATCTTTTCCGCGGCGCGCTCATCGTCCACCCGCACGACATATTCGGCAACGTACTCCTCGCCGTTTTCGCCGAGCACGTAATTCATCTGGTCAAACGCGTACACGGGGCCGCACGCACGCTCTCCCCGGGCCGAAAGTTCCGCCGTCATGCGGACAAACGCCTCTTCGTGACTTCGCATGTCGCCGCGATGGAACAGGCAGGCATACCGGCCTGACTCCATGCGTCCGGCGCGCTCCCGTCCCACGTCGCGCCACGCGGCGGTAAACATGCTCTCAATACGAAACTCTCCCCTGCACGCGCAGTCCTCGGGAATAATGACGCCGAGCGGCGGATCAATACTGTTTCCTTCCATCAGACTGCGCATCAGGCACTCGGAGTAGCACTCCGCGCTCGACTCCCGAACGGTGATCTTCTCGGAATCCACAGGATACACGCGTATCTCAAGCGCCTCTCTCCGCTCGAAAAAAAGCCGGTCGTACGTCGCGCACCGAGCCTTCTCTCCCATGTCCGCCAGGCCCCTGAGCATGGAAAGCCGATGTGCCATGCGTTCCTGTTCCCGCTCCAGCACGGCTATGCGCTCCGTCACAAGACCAAGATATCCCTCGTTCCCGCAGCTTTCGCGACATTTCCTTATTTCCTCCAGCGTGCTGCCCGTTTCCTTGAGAAGAGAAATAAGATCAAAATCAAAAAACTGCTTCATGCTGTATCGTCGATAGCCGTTTTCCGAAATATACGCCGGGCGAAGAAGTCCCTTTCTGTCGTAATGAAGCAGCGTGTCCTTGGTGGTATGGCATATGCGGGCAAATTCCCCTATCTTCAAAAAACTTTTTCTTCCCACGCCTTTCTCCTTGACCCTTGTGTTACCCAGTAGTTTACGCTGACGAACGACCGAAGAAAAGACGCCGACTCGCGTTGTCTCGGAAAAAAATCAAGGATCTTGGCATGAAACGGACTGAGTTTTCCATCACCCGCGCGGCCTGCGCGTACTTCTTTCTCTGCCCCGGACTCGCCTATGGCGTGTTCACTTCCCGCCTGCCCGCGCTGAAAATGCAGACCGGCGCCGACGAGTCCCAGATAGGTCTTCTGCTGCTCTGCGTCGGCATGTCCAGCCTCGTTGCTCTGTTCTGCAGCAGCCGCCTCATCGCCCTCTGGGGAAGCCGGAATCTTCTCAAATACGGCTCCATGACGCTTGCGGCCGCCACGGCGCTGAGCTGTCTGGCCCAAACGCCGCTCCAGCTCGGCGCAGGCTGTCTGATCGTGGGCGCAAGCATGGGCCTCGTGGACGTATCCATGAACACCCAGGGCATCCACACGGAACATCGCTACCGCACATCGTGCATGTCGTTCATGCACGCCGCCTACAGCTTCGGCGGCGTTACCGGCTCCATCGCCGGGGCCGTGTTCGCCGGTCTCGGCCTGAATCCGTTCATCAACGCCGCCTGCGTGCTCGGTCTCTACGCCTGCTTTCTCGGAAAGGCCTCCTCCCGTCTGCTGAACGATCTGCCCGTTTCCCGCCAGGGGGGCAAGGACGACTCCCGCTCGCTGCCGCTCTTCGTGCTTCTTTGCGGCGTTCTCTCCATGCTCGCCTACGCCTCGGAAGGCTCCGTGGCCGAATGGGGAAGTCTGCTGCTCTTCACCGTCAAGGGCGCAGACGAACACACCGCCGCCCTCGTGTTCGCGGCCTTTTCCGTCACCACCGTATGCTGCCGTCTTTTCAGCGATCGCCTGCGGCACGTGCTGAGCGACTTCGTTCTGCTGTTCGGCGGCTCGCTGCTGGCGCTTGCCGGCATGCTGCTGGCGCTTTTCTCGCCGCTGCCCGCCGCATGTCTTGCCGGATACGCGCTCATGGGAGCCGGACTTTCCCCCATCGTGCCCACGCTCTTCAGCCGCGCGGGAAGCTGCCCGGGCATCAGTGCGGGCAGGGCAAGCGCCATTGTTTCCATTCTCTCCTACAGCGGCCTGCTGTTCTTTCCCCCCATGCTCGGCTTCGTCGCCCATGAAAAGGGACTGCTGAACGCCCTGCTCATCATTGTGGCCGCATGTGTAATTCTGACACTGGGCTCCTTCCTCTTCCGAAAAAAAAGAACGCGCGCTCCCAGGACATAACGACCGAAACAAGAATCGCGTGCCCAACCGTTCCGCCCAATGCCCCGCGGCTCGACGAAAAACGCCGGGAATATTCCCGGCGTTCCTTCATCATGCGACGATCATTTTCTGTTCCACGGCATGCGCGCAAGCAGCAGTCCGAGTCCGCAGAAGCCCGTCACGCCGGCGAACACCAGGCCTGCTCCCACAAACGCGGAAAGCCAGTACATGGGATGCCACACGTAGCTTCCCAGTATGCCCAGAAGCACCAGGGCTCCGGCTCCTATCTGAATCTGCCGGAACAGCGGGAACGGCGTCTTTTCGTGCTGCACGGGCAGACCTTCCTTCTGCCATCCGGAAAGGCCGCCTTCCATCTGCCAGGCCTCGGCGTCGCCGGCAAGACTGCGCAGCAGTTCGGAAGCCTTGTCCGTGCGGTTGCCGGATCGGCAGAAGAAAATGACGGGCTTATCCGGGGCGTCGGCGTCCTTGAGCGGATAAATCTTCGCAATGGACAGAGGCACGAGGCGGGCTCCGGGAATAAAGTTTTCCGCGTATTCCGCCGTTTCCCGGATATCAACAAGACGGGCTTCCCCGTTCTTCAACATTTCAAACGCCCTGCGGGGCGAAATGGTAGGCAGCATGAGCAACTCCTGTTTTTGCGGTCAGGGTGTCAGAAAAAGACGCGACGCGCAAGGGGGAGAGAAAAATTTGCTCCGCCGCTTCCTCCTTACGAAAAAAAACGCGTTCCATTCGCCGAACGCCTCCTGCCGGAAGCATCCGAACTCCCTCCAGAGAACTCCGACTACTCAAAATGTTTCGGCTCTTTTCCAGAAAAGCGCTGCGCCGCCTCCCGGCAAATTTCTGTTTCATCCCCATAACCACATGAACTTCAATGCCTATTTCAGAAAAATCAGAGACGTCGCACAGCACACAAACAATATATTTTTGTTCCAGAAATCACACCGAATGTCGATCCATTACTGATTCACCGGCACATTATTGACATTCGTCCGCAAATCATACTAGATTTTTTTTCGCTTTCCACAGGAAAGCACATGATCCCGTTGAAACTGCCTGAACGCCGCAAGGCCGACTAGCAGCGGAGGGAGCTCTGGAGAATCCCGTTTGGGTGCCGAAGGTGCAAGGCGAAAGCCGAAACTCTCAGGCCAAAGGACAGAGCTTAGGATCTTGCCGCTCGACCATACCTGCCGCTTCATCCCTAAGCGTTTCTCTGGAGCAAATCTCATGGATTTGCTCTTTTTTTGTACCCTGAAACAGAGGGCATGACGGGTTGCGGACAGCGCTCCTCATGCGCTCGAAGGAATGGTTTATGGAACTCATCAGTCAGATAGTCGATGCGGTCAACGGCGTGCTCTGGGGCTGGCTTCTGCTCTTCCTGCTCTGCGGCACGGGCATTTTCTACACCATCCGGCTGCGCTTCATTCAGCTGCGCAAGCTGCCCCACGCCTTCCGCCGCCTGTTCAGCAACATCTCCCTGCACGGCGAAAGCGCCGACCACACCGGCATGAGCTCATTCCAGGCGCTCGCCACCGCCGTGGCCGCCCAGGTGGGCACGGGCAACATTGCCGGCGCGGCCACGGCCATTGCAGCCGGCGGCCCCGGAGCCATCTTCTGGATGTGGCTGAGCGCCTTCTTCGGCATGGCCACCAACTACTCCGAAGCCGTGCTCGCTCAGAAGTACAAAACCACCAACGAACGCGGCGAAACCGTCGGCGGACCGGCCTACTACATCCGCGCCGCCTTCCCCGGCACTTTCGGCAAGGCTCTCGCCGGATTCTTCTCCGTGGCCATCATTCTCGCCCTCGGCTTCATGGGCAACATGGTGCAGTCCAACTCCATCGGCGCGGCCTTCAGCACCGCCTTCGGGCTCTCGCCCGTGCTCGTCGGCGTCGTCGTGGCCCTCATTTCCGCCGCCATCTTCCTCGGCGGCGCCAGGCGCATCGCCTGGGTCATGGAAAAGCTCGTGCCCCTCATGGCCCTTCTCTACGTAGGCGGCTGCCTTGTCATCATCTTCGCCAACATCACCGCCCTGCCCGGCGCGTTCAAAACCATTTTCGTCATGGCCTTTGATCCCCAGTCCGCCGGCGGCGGCGCGCTCGGCATCACCGTGCGCGAGGCCATGCGCTACGGTGTGGCCCGCGGCCTCTTCTCCAACGAAGCCGGCATGGGCTCCACGCCCCACGCCCACGCGCTGGCCAAGGTCGCCCATCCCGACGATCAGGGCATGATGGCCATGATGGGCGTGTTCATCGACACCTTCGTGGTGCTCACCTGCACCGCCCTCGTCATCGTCATCACCGGCGAATGGAACTGCGGCAGCACCGGCACCGAACTCGCCCAGATCGCCTTCGACACGGTATTCGGCTCCTTCGGCAACATCTATATCGCGGTCTGCCTGTTCTTCTTCGCCTTTTCCACCATCATCGGCTGGTACTTCTTCGGCGAGGCCAACGTGAAGGCCCTGTTCGGCGCAAAATACGTCAAAATCTACGCCGCCATCGTCGTGGTGTTCATCGTCATCGGCTCCGGCCTCAAGGTGAACCTCGTGTGGAACATGTCCGACATGTTCAACGGCCTCATGGTGCTGCCCAACCTCATCGGTCTGCTGGCCCTCTCCGGCGTGGTGGTGGCCATCGCCAAAAGCAAGCGCGACGACTGATCTCTGCGTCGCCTTCCGACATCGAGGTCCTGCCGTCTGACGGCATGTCATGAGGGCGCAACGCCCCGCCCGCCCTCATGACCGCAGGATCAAAAAACTACGGGAGCGAATCCCTTCCCGCCACCACTACTTTAACATCATCCGAGCATGACGACATGCCCTTCGGGGCCGCTTCTGAAAAGCTTCGAGACGAAAAGAGCCCGTGCCGAACAGCGACACGGGCTCTTTTCATGCGGAAACGCTTCCGCCAGACAGGGAAATGCCCCCTGTGGTTACAGCTTCAGACCAAGCGCCAGGCCCTGATCCATGGCCTCGTAGGCGTCGCCTATGTGATCGCAGTCGCCGATGGTATGCACGGGAATGCCGCAGTCGCCCAGCGATTCCTGAAGCTTCTTGTCCGGCACCGTGCCGATGGCGAGCACCAGCGTGTCGGCCTTCACGGGGAACAGCGCGTGGCCGTGATCGATTTCCGCGGTATGCGCGGTCAGACGGAACAACGTGGAATCCGGGAACAGACGGATGTTGTCGCAATCGGCGATTTCCTGGAACAGCCAGCCGCGGATGCGGGAAATAAGGCCGCGGCCGAGCTCGTTGAGTTCCACAAGGCATACCTTCTTGCCTTCGCGGGCGAGCTTGAGCGACGTTTCCAGACCTATGTAGCGTCCGCCGAGCACCACGCAGCGCTCGCCGGTGCTCACCTTGTTGCGCAGCACGTCCATGGCGTACACGATGGGCATGCCGCTGTCCTGACCGTCCACGCCGGAAAGCGCGCGGGGCGTGGCGCCCGTGGCCAGCACCACTTCGTCGGGATGCGCGGCCATGATCTGTTCGCGCGTCACCGTCGTGTTCATGTGAATGCGCACGCCGGCCTTGTCCATGTTCTCCTTCAGCCACGGCACGAGCGTGCGGAAGCTCGCCTTGTCGTCGCCGGCGGAAGCCACCAGCCACTGGCCGCCGAGTTCGCCGGTCTTTTCAAAAAGATCCACGTGATGGCCGCGCTCGGCCAGCGCGAGCGCGCAGCGCATGCCCGCCAGACCGCCGCCGATCACATAGATGTTCCTGGGCTTTTCGGCAGGACGGGACACATAGGTGTCTTCCATCATCAGGGCGGGGTTCACCGTGCAGCACATGCCGCGGCCAACCAGTCTCGGGCGCGAGGCCCAGGTCTGACAGTTGTTGCAGCGCACGCAGCGGCGGATGGTGTCTTCCTCGCCGCGGCGCAGCTTGCCCACGTAGTCGGGATCGGCCAGCAGCGGACGCGCAATGCCGATGAAGTCGGCCACGCCGTCGGCAATCATCTTGTCCGCCTCATGAGGATCGTGCAGACCGCAGCTTGCAATGATGGCCACATCGGGAAGCGCCTTCTTGACCTTGGCGGTGTCGGCGATGTTCTGCGCCGAACCTTCCGCATAGATGGGCACGCCGTGCCACAGACGTTCCTGACCGCCGCCCGTCATGAGGAAGGCGTTCACACCGGCCTCGGCCAGATAGCCCATCTCTTCAATGCCCTCGTCGAGGGTCATGCCGCCTTCCATGTAGTCGCACTTCGGGAAGCGGATGTACACGGGGAAGTCGTCGCGGGTGCGCTCGCGGATGGCTTCCACGATCATGCGGGGAAGCGCGATGCGCTTTTTCGCCGTGCCGCCGAAGTCGTCGGTGCGGCGGTTGCTGTAGGGCGACAGGAACTGACTGATGAACTTGCCCGAACCGCCGTGCAGCGCAAAGCCGTCGAATCCGGCTTCGTAGAGTCTCTTGCCCGCCTGGGCGTAGCATTCGATGTAGTCGAGAATTTCCTGACGGGTCATTTCTCTGGGAACCACGAGATCCCAGGAGCCGCGTACCGGAGAAGGCGCAATGCATTCCTTCTTCGTGCCCGCGCGGGAGCCTGCGCCGCCGAGCTGCAGAAACACCTTTGCGCCGCCGGACTTGATGAGCGCCGCCAGCTCCGCGAGCTTTTCAATGTACTTGTCGTCCCACAGGGCAAGGCCCTGCGCCAGCTTCACGGAAGGCCACGCAAAGGTCTGCTGCACGGTGACGAGACCGGCCTGCCCCAGGCGGGCCCTGTGAAAGGCAAACAGCGGTTCGCCCACAAAACCGTCTTCCGTTCCGCCCCGGGTCTGCACCGAAGTCTGAACGTAGCGGTTGGGTATTTCAAGATTCCCGATTTTCGCGTGGGTGAAAAGGTGAGGAAAAGCCATCTCATGCCTCCTTGTAATCTAAGCAACGCCCGGCAGACGCAACACGCCGCCGTATCTCGGCGCAGAAACTGTCGGAATTTTGATTGTCGTGCTGCGGAGCCGCCCGACGATGCGCTAAGGCGCGCTCTGCCGACAGTACGAACACGTCTTCAGGCGCAGGCCGGGCGTTTGCGGCGCATCGGAAGATTGTCCGAACCGCCGCCATCCGCATCCGAAGGCGCGACGACACGTCCGTCACGCCCCGAAAAAACGAATCCGCCAGACCGGTAATGCCCGAATCCGGCGAATTCCCTGATGGTTGCTGGAAAAAGTGCCCTAGAACAGAATGCCGCGGGGCGTGTTGACGCTGAATCCGAGGGAGAAGATGACGTAGCACACGGCCACGAACACCAGCGTGAACACCACGTTCCAGAAAAGATCCCTGGACTTCAGATCGTTCTTCAGCACGGTGCAGAGAATGAACACCAGCGTGGCGGAAGACACGTAGAAGCCGATGTACTTGATGCACAATACGTAGGCGATGAGAAGCGCGGCGTGCATGCCTATGCCCTTCCAGTTGATGCAGGAGAAGGGAGCTTCCGTCATGCCCGCGTACTTCGCCGGCATGAATACGGCCTTGAGGATAATGGCCGCCATGAGCAACGCGAGCAGGCCGAGCACGATGGCGGGGAACATGGCCGTCTTTTCGGGGTAGTCCACGAGCATGGAGGCCAGCGCGCCGATGACGGGCAGCATGATGACGCCGGAAATGAGATCGGCGCCGCGCATGCCTTCAAGCAGACGCGGAATCTCGCCCGACGCGCCCCTGGCCTGAGCGGCCTTGCCGTTGCGCACGCGCTTGTACACGCGGTAGATGACATACAGGGCGATGAGCACCAGCATGCCCTGGGCCACGGGACGGTTCATGAAGTACACGAGCGCGCCCTTGGCTCTCGCAAGGGAGAGGGCTTCGAGCATGGAGCGTTCCACCACGGGGCCGAGGATGACGCCGAGGGCGTAGGCGCCCGGGTTGAAGCCCAGTCGGATGAGGAAATAGGTGGCGATGCCGAAGAGCACGAAGATCCAGATGTCGAGGTTCAGGCCGCGGACCACGTAGGCGCCGATGGCGCAGATGACGATGACGCCGGGGAAGAGCTTGTCCGAGGGGATGCGCAGAATGTTGGCCAGAGAGCCGATGGTGAACAGACCGAGCAGCATCTGCACCACGGCGCAGAGGAACAGGGCCATGATGACCATGTACACCACGGGGCCTTCGTTGGCGAGGAAGTTCGGGCCGGGGGCCATGCCGTGCATGAAGATGGCGGCCATGAACACGGCGGCGGCGGGAGAACCGGGAATGCCCAGCGCGAGCACGGGAATGAACGCGCCGCCCACGAGGCCGTTGTTGGAGCATTCGGAAGCCACAATGCCTTCCTCCGCGCCCTTGCCGAATTCTTCGGGATGCCTGGAGTAGCGCTTGGCGCTTGAGTAGGCGAGCATGGTGGCCACGGAAGCACCCACGCCGGGCACGATGCCCACGCCCACACCGATGAGGCCGGAGCGAACAAGCAGCATTTTCATTTTGCTGAACATCATATGGAACAGGCGGAAAAAGGCGGAGACGTTGTCGCGGAATCCGGCCTTTTCAAAGGCTATCTGTTCCTGCACGCCGCAGGTGGGGGCAAGCACCATGTTCAGCATGCTGGGCAGGGAGAAGGTGCCGAGCATGACGGGAATGAAGGGAATGCCGCCCATGAGGTCGATGCTGCCGAAGGTGAAGCGGGGGTTGCCCACATAGGCGTCCACGCCGATGCAGGTGGTGAACACGCCGAGCGCCGCGGAAACGATGCCCTTGAGCGGATCCTTCGCGCTGATGGAGCCCACGAGGAACAGGCCCACGGCCGCAAGCAGGAAGAGTTCCGCCGCGCCGAACTTGATGACGAAGGGAGCAAGCAGCGGCATGAACAGCAGCATGGCCAGGGCCGACATCATGCCGCCGGAGAAGGACGCGATATTGGAAATGAGCAGGGCGTCTCTCGCCTTGCCCTTTCTGGCCATGGGATAACCGTCGAAAGCGGTGACCATGGCCGCGGAGGTTCCGGGCGTGTTCAGCAGAATGGACGAGATGGAACCGCCGTATTCACAGCCCACATACACGCCGGAAAGGGCGATGAGCGCCGTGGAATGGTCCATGGTATAGGTCAGCGGGAGAATGATGATCATACCAATGGCCGCGCCGAAACCAGGCAGTGCTCCGACCACGATACCCAGCGCAACGGAAATGACGAGCGCCAGCACATTAATGGGGCTGAGACAGGTAAGGAGTCCGCTCCACAACATTTCTAACATAGTAATACCTTTACTGTAATTTTAGGAAAAACGGATTCCTTTCCGAATGCTCCGAAAGAAAAGGGCCCCGGATGGTTCCGAATCCGGCCAGCTCCCGAACGTTCGGAGCGTCTCAGCGCCGCGTCCGGCGCTCCTCGGAACAGGAACGCTTCGCGGCGGAAGCGTTCTCTGCTGCGCTTTTCCATGTCCCGGAAGACAGAAGGACGGCGGAAGACGCATCCGCTCCCGCCGCCCCGTCCGCAATCAGTCGGCGGTTTCCTTGATGACGTCCTTCAGGTTTTCCACCTTCTGGTCGATCTTCGCGATGGTTTCCTTCAGGTCGTTGCTGTCCTGGAAGCCGTAGGTGGAGCCGATTCTTTCAATGGAGGCCTTGAGTTCCGGGTCGTCCCGGAGCGTGGCCAGACGGCTGGTCAGATAGTCCAGGGCTTCCTTGGGCATGTCGGCGCGGCCGATGAGGCAGTTGAACATGGTGCAGCCTTCCATATCGAGGCCGTATTCGGCAAAGGTGGGCACGCCTTCGATGATGCGGGTCTTCGAGGCGGAGGCCAGAGCGCGGATCTTGCCCTTGTGGGTGGTCAGCCACTGGGCGTTGGAGCAGGCGGCGTCAATCTGTCCGTCGAGCAGGGCCACGTTCAGCTTGGTGCCGTTTTCAAAGGGAATGCGCACCATGTCCACGCCGGTTTCCTTCACGAAGGAGGCAAAGGTAAGATGGTTGGAGCTGTAGGAGCCGGTGTTGCCCACGGTCACCTTGCCGGGATGTTCCTTGGCGTACTTGATGAGATCGTCGAGCGTCTTGAAGGGGCTGTCTTCGCGCACGGTGATGATTTCATCGAAGAGCACGGAAGCAACGATGGGTACGAGATTCTTGGTGTTGTAGGAGGTCTTCTGGAAGACCTGCTGCATGGAGATGTGCGGGAAGTTGTAGAAGAGCAGGGTGTAGCCGTCGGGCCTCGTGCTCATGTAGTAGTTGGCGCCCACCACGCCGCCCGCGCCGGCCTTGTAGTCGGTGACGAGCTTGACGCCCAGCGCCTTTTCATAGAAAGGCTGCGCGGCGCGGAAGTTGTTGTCTGCGCCGGTGCCGGCGCCGAAGGGAATGATGACGGTAATGGGCTTTTCAGGATAGGCCGCCTGAGCGGGGGATGCCAGACCGAGGGCGAGCAGTACGGCGGCGCAAGCCTTTCCGAGCTTGTTGAGGGTAATGTTCATGACCTCTCTCCTTGTACGACAGGGGGTTGAAAAAGGGGCTCCTTCGGGTGACTCACAGCCTGCGGCCGATCTGCGCGCCTTCGCGGATGGCGTAGAGCGCGTCACCGATCTGGCGACAGTCGCCGATGGCGTGATATTCCAGGCCCAGAGCTTCGAGATCCTCGACCAGATTGTTCACCGGCACCGTGCCGATGGCTAACACTACTGTATCACAAGGCAGCGTGAGCATGGAACCGGTATTGGCGGCGTCCACGCCTTCGCTGTTCAGGCGCAGAAGAGGAGAATTGGGATAGAAGCGCACCTTGGCGGCCACCATTTCGTTGCGGTAGATGCCCACCAGGCGAGGAATGCCGCCGTGTCCGATTTCCATGGCTTCGAGCAGAGACACGTCCTTGCCCTGCTTGGCGAGCTTGATGGCGACTTCCATGCCGATGTAGCGGCCGCCCACCACCACGACACGGTCGCCGACTTCGGCGCGGTCCATGATGACGTCCATGCCCTGCACCACGGAAGGTCCGCCGTGCGCGGGTCTGTCCACGGCGGCGGGAAGTCCGCGCGGCACCGCGCCCGTGGCGAGAACAACCACGTCGGGGCGTTCCTTTTCCAGCAGAGCGCGGTTCACTTCCACGCCCGTGTGCACGTGCACGCCGGCCTCCTTCATGGCATTGAGCATCCAGGGAATGAGCGTGCGGAAGTCGGACTTGTAGGTAGCCTTGCCGGCCACGATCCACTGACCGCCGAGATCCTCGGCCTTTTCGTAAAGATCCACATGATGGCCGCGTTCGGCGAGAGTGTGGGCGGCTTCCATGCCCGCAAGGCCGCCGCCGGCAATGAGAATGTGCCTGGGTTCGGCAGCAGGTTCCGGCTTGGGGAATTCCGCCTCGCGCATGGCCGCAGGGTTCACCGTGCAGGTGATGCCGGGCGTGGGAATGCGGTCCTTTCTGGACTTGTAGGTGAAGCAGTTCAGGCAGTAGATGCAGCGCTTGATGTCGCGGTAGCGGCCTTCCCTGGCCTTGATGAGCAGCTCGGGATCGGTGATGAAGGGACGGCCGAGAGAAATGAAGTCCGCCGCGCCCTCTTCGAGCAGCAGTTCAGCGGCAAGCGGATCGTGAATCTTGCCCACGGCGATGACGGGCTTGCCCGAGGCTTCGCCCACGGGGCGCGCCAGATGCGCCAGACAGTTGCGGGGGAAGAAATAGTTGAACGAGGTGTTCCAGCCTTTTTCCTGATTGCCGGCCGAGCATTCAAAGGCGTCCACGCCCTCGGCGGCCATGATGCGGGCTATCTGCTTGCCGTCTTCAAGGGTATTGCCGCCCTCGACCATGTCATCCACGCTGAAGCGGAAGATGATGGGGAAGTCTTCGCCGGCCTGCTTGCGGATGGCCTGCACGATCTGACGGGGGAAAAGCGTGCGCTTTTCCAGAGTGCCGCCGTAGGCGTCGGTGCGGCGGTTGCTGTAGGAAGAAAGGAAAAGGCTCACCAGCTTGCCGTGAGCGGCGTGGATTTCCACGGCGTCGAAGCCTGCTTCGCGGGCGCGACGCGCGGCCTGACCGTAGCATTCCACGAAATATTCGATCTGCTCGACGGGAATTTCCTTCGGGGGCTTGTCTTCAAAGGCGAAGCGCACGGGCGAAGGCGCAATGGAGTGCCCGTCGGGACGGCGGGTGCCGCGGCCGCCCAGTTCCACGGCGACCTTGGGACCATAGGAGTGCATGCGTCGTACAAGGTCGGCAAGAGGAGGAATGTGCGCGTCGCACCACAGACCCATGGCGCCGTCGGTCTGTTCTTCACGCCAGCAGTAGGTGTGGCCCATAATGACAAGGCCCATGCCGCCCTTCGCTCTTACTTCATAAAAACGGGCAAGGGCGTCGCTCAGCGTGCCTTCGGGCCCGGCCCCGCGCGCGGCGATAGGAGCAAAAACAAGGCGGTTGTTCAGCTCCATGTTGCCGATGCGTCCGGGGGTAAGCAGTTTTTCCAGTGCCATGATGTCTCCAGAAATTGCGACTTGCCGGATGTCTGCTCCGCTCTCGGAAAACAGCATCCGCTCTTGAACGGCGGAGCGCATCCGCGCGTTCGGGTGATGATGAAGTGTCTTTGACGCCCGCATGCGGCAGGTCCGGAAAATCCCGGGCCTGCCGCATCGGACTCTGTCATGCCGTATCTTTCGTCGTTACGCGGCTACGCGGACCAGCGCTGACGCCATTCCGTGATAACCTTGCCGTTTTCCTTGCGTACCGTCAGGAATTTGTCCGACAAAAGCGGATTCGTAAAGGTGTAATCGGAACGCTGATGCATGCCGCGGCTTTCCTTGCGTTCGCGGGCGGCGTGCATGATGACTTCGCCGTTGTCCATGAGCTCGAAGGCTTCCACGGTGCGCAGAAGTTCGTGAGCGTTGGCGGCCTTCACGCATTCCTCGGCGTTCGTGCGCAGGTCGGCAAGATACTTGAGGCCGGCGCAGAGCAGGGTTTCGGAACGCACTCTGTGCGGACCGGCCGCGGCGTAGTCGTTCATGATCTGCTGCAGGCCCATGGCGGCTTCCTTCCAGTGCGCGCCGGAAGGACGGGTCAGGAATCTGTCGTAGTAGGCCATGCGTTCCTGCGCCCATTCGGACTTTTCCGCTTCCACGAGGGAACCGGTCTCCAGGTTGGCGGAAGCGTGCTCGCCGGCCATCCAGCCCCACACGGCCGCGCCGGAGATGTCGGAGCGGAAGTTGCCCACCATGTCGCCCGCAGCGTACAGACCATGCACGGAGGTTTCGCCGTTGATGTCGATCTGCAGGCCGCGGCCGATGAGATGCGGTTCGTACTGCATGAATTCCACGCCGTACTTGGAAGGATCGATGCCCTTGTCGTCCATGTAGTTGAGCAGCGCGCCGAGGCCTTCGCTGATCATGCCCGCGCGCATGAACTTCATGTCTTCAGGGCCGGTGCCCGAGCAGTCGATGTAGGCGGGGCCGGTGCCGTTCATGAGCACATCGCTGTAGGCGGAGTTCCACACGTCGCAGGTGATGTCGCCGACTTCCCTCGTGGCCTTGGTGACGAAGGGGCCGAGCAGCTTGCCGTTGGGATAGCGGTACACGCCTATCCAGGTGCTCTTGCCGGCTCTGGAGAAATACTTGGGACCGGCGTGACGGTTGGGCAGCTCCATGTTCACGAGCTTGGCGCCGATGCGCCAGCTCTGCGCCTGCGCCGCGCCCGTGCAGGAAGGACAGAAGGCGGTGTTGAACAGCCAGCCGGGAGTTCCGGCGGGCGAGTACAGGCGGGAGGCCGATCCCGTGGCGATGATGACCTTCTTGGCGCGCACCACGGTGTAGGAGGGTTCCTTGCCGCTCATGTCCAGCGCGAGCGCGCCGGTGATGCCTTCATCGTTGCGCAGAAGGTCGAGCACGGGATGATGATTGAGAATGACGGCTCCGGCCTTCTTGGCCTGAGCGGTGAGCACCTGCTTCTGATTGTGACCGTCGTACTTGAGGAAGATGCGGGGACGATTGGGGAAGGCGTGTCCCATGAACACGTAGTCGTCGCCGAAGGGCTTCATGTTGATGCCCCAGGAATGCCACTTGTCGGCAATGCTGATGGAACGCTCAAGGAAGCGCACCGAAAGCTTGGTGTCGTGGCAGAGGCCGAGCATACTGTCCAGAAGTTCCTTCAGGATGGGAGCGATGTCGTTGCCGTGGGCCTTGGGATAGTAGCAGGTGAAGTGATCGTTGCCGGTCGCGCCGGAACCGCTGCGCTTGCTGTTGGCTTTTTCGAGCACGATGACCTTCGCGCCGCCCTGAGCGGCGGAAATGGCCGCGCACAGACCGCCGATACCGCCGCCGACGACCAGAACATCCGTTTCCAACGTATTTTTAAGCGTGAGCATGACCTACTCCTTGAACTGGGCCGCATCCACATGGAGCAGCATGTAATTGAGGGGAATCCGCAGAGACACGGCTTTCTTGGGGCAGTCAAGCACGCAGGCGTTGCAGTGCCAGCATTCCTCGCCGTAGGCGACGCTGGGAACCGTTTTGGGAGCTTCCTGCTCGAACACATTCATGGGACAGATATCGGCGCAGGTTCCGCAGCCGATACACAGGTCCTTATTGATGACCGGGGGCATGTTTTCTCTCCTTGCTCGTTGGCGGGCGTATGGGTGATATTGTCAATCCTATGATTAGCAAAATCCATACCAAAATGAAAAATTCCATAAAACAAGGAGGTTGTGAAAAATATCGAAATCATAATTATTGCGAAATTATAATTTAAGTTTGTATTTTCATAAGACTTGAACTATATACCTTTGCGGCGCGCGCAAAAGAGCCCGCCCCTGTTTTCCACGCTCAGCCAAAAGGTCCCTCATGCATTTCGACGAAGATTCCCTGCGCGCCAGCGCCCTGTCCTTCAAGCTCATCTACCGCACGCGCGGCATGTATCAGACCTACGCATGCCTTCGCGACTTTCTGGCCGAAACCATGGCCGTGACCCGCATCAACGCGCTCTACATTCCTTCGGACTGGTCCAACGTCATCACCATGGTGGACACCCAGGAAAACAGACCCGTCACCATGAAGAGGGAAGGCCGTCAGCTGCCCCTTCTGCTCTGGGAGAGGCTGGCCGAACCGCTCATCGTGGGCAATCTCGATCCCTACAAGGAAAAGCATCTGGAAAGCGATCCCGCGGCGGAAAAGCTGCCCTTTCTCCATCACCGCTCGCTGGCCCGTCTGCCCCTGTGCCGCACGGAAGCGTATATTTTCGTGGTCAACTTCTGGTCCGACACCTACAACGCCTTTACGGAAGACGATCTGCCCGAGCTTCAGAAGGTCACCAGCGGCTTTGCGGAAGAACTGGCCCAGGATCTGGAAAGTCCGGCCGCGCCGTCCAGCCGTTCTCTGACTTCCGGCAGCGACAAGCTCTTCGAGTGTTCGGGGCTGAATCACGTGCGCAACATGGTGGAGCAGGTAGCCCCGTGTTCGAGCACCGTGCTCATCATGGGCGAAACCGGCGTGGGCAAGGAATCCGTGGCCGACGCCATTCACGAACTCTCGCCGCGGCGCAACGGGCCGTTCATCAAGGTGAACTGCGGCGCCATTCCCGACACGCTGCTCGAAAGCGAACTCTTCGGCTACGAAAAAGGCGCGTTCACCGGCGCCGTGAACACACGCCGCGGCTATTTCGAGGCCGCACAGGGCGGCACCATTCTGCTGGACGAAATCGGAGAAATGCCCCTTTCCGCGCAGGTGCGGCTGCTGCGCGTGCTGGAAAACCGGACCATCACGCGAGTGGGCAGTCCGAACGCGGTGCAGCTCGACGTGCGCATCATCGCCTCCACCCACGCGGATCTGCACCGCAAAGTCAAAGAAGGCACCTTCCGCCGCGATCTCTGGTACCGGCTCAGCGTGTTTCCCATCCACGTGCCTCCGCTGCGGGAACGCAAGGAAGACATTCCCACCCTGCTGCGTCATTTTCTCCACACCAAGGCCAAGCAGTTCGACCTGCCGGAAACCATCCGCATTCCCAAGGAAGAACTTGCGAGACTGTACGCCTACAACTGGCCGGGCAACGTGCGGGAACTGGATCATGTCGTGGAGCGCGCCATGATTCTTGCCCGCGGCAAAAGCGGCACGCTGCACTTCGACATTGAAAGGGACGAATTCGAGGAATCGGTCTGGTCTGCGCCGGAAGAAAACGCCTCCGACTGGCCCACGCTGGCGGAAATGGAAAACCTCTACATCCGCGCCGTGCTGGCAAAATGCGGGGGCAAGCTCACCGGCGAAAACAGCGTCACGCAGGTGCTGGGAATTCACTACACCACCCTGCGCGCAAGAATGAAGCAGCTCGGCCTGAGCATGCCAAGAGAAAAATAGGGCGCTCCCGGAAGACGCAGGGAAAAGCTGAACGCAAAGGCAGATCGTTCAAGGACAGAAAGCGCTCTCCGCAGGCACAGAGAGAACACCTCGCGCCCCGCCGCAGGCGCGCCAGCGGATTTTCTTCCCTCGTCCGGGAGCAGCTCCGCAAAGAGACATCCTACTCCCCCTCTTCCGCGCGCGTTCCGTCGCCGCCGGGCGATCCCCCGAATCCCCGCCGCCTGCCGCAGGCGGTACATTAACCGGCCGCGGTACGCGTCCGTGCCGAAAGTCTTGTACCAGGTGTTTCAGCTTCACATTGAAATCATTGAAAAAACAATTATGGCATCATTCTTGCATAAGAACAGGCAACGCATCATTCTTCTCAAGGAGTTCGCCATGAACCTTTTCTCCAGAAGCATATTCCGCAGAGTAGGCGCGGCCTGCCTTCTTTCCGTTCTTTCCGCCACGCTCTGCCTGGCGGCGGAGGCTCCCCGCTACGACGACCATCTCAAGCTGGCTCTCGTCAACATGTAGCCCGTCTGGGGCGACAAGGACGCCAACCTTAAAAAGATGGTCCGCATGGCGAACGAAGCTGCCGACAACGGCGCGCAGATGATCGTGTTTCCCGAAATGTGCCTCACCGGCTACGCCATGGAACAGGGCGACATGAAGCGCGCCGACCGCATGCAGATACGCCTTGCCGAAACGGAAACAGGTCCGAGCGCCTCCGTGATGACGAAGCTTGCCAGGGATCGCAGCGTCTACATCGTTTACGGCTATCCGGAACGCATCGGCAGCGACAAGCTGAACGTCTATAACTCCGCCTTCGTGGCCGGACCGGACGGTTATCTCGGCTCGTACCGCAAAATTCATCCCTTCGGCAGCGAAGTCATCTGGTGCAAGACCGGCACGGAGCCCTTCTCCTTCGACACACCCTGGGGCCCCATGGGCATAAGCATCTGCTACGACACCTACAACTATTCGGAGCTCGGCCGCTACTACGGCGCGCTCGGCTGCCGCATGATACTCAATCCCACGGCCACGTCCTGGGCATACTACTCCAACAAGAATCTCAAGAACGGCAAGCCCCTCAACAACGGCTTTCCCACCGCGGGCAACAACACGGAATGGGTGAACCGCTTCAAGAGCCGCGTTGAGGCCGTCGTGGTGCAGAGCGGTCTGTTCGTGGCGAGCTCCGACCTCGCCGGCGCGGAATACGACGCCAGGGGAACATTCATGGGCACCTGCTTCCCCGGCGGCTCCTGCGTGGTCGGCCCCTCCGACGACAAGCCCGGCACGCTCACCTATTTCGACTACTTCGGCACCGATCCCGCCGCGTTCGGCACGGAAGGCATAGCCTACAGCAACGTCGATCTGAGCCGCGCCACCCGCAATTCCTTTGCGAACTACATCAAGACCGACCTTCAGGAAGGCAACCTGTACATGCCCGACCTCTACGCCAAATGGTTCGGCGATCTGGCGGCCTCCGGCAAGTTCACCTCCCTGAATCACGCCATGAGCGGAGCCGCGGCCCGGTAGTTCGTTCAGCTCCACGTTTACGGGCGCGACGCCTGCGTAAAACTCCTCCCCGGCGCAGACGTCGCAGCCCGTTCATTCTCCTCCTCATCCAGATTCCTGGACAAAGGGCGCGGCCCCATCCTTTCGGATGAAGCCGCGCCCTTGCTTGTTCACGCGTGCGGAAAAACGCCGCTATTCTTCCATGGCTTCCTTGAAGCGGTTCTGCAGCGCCTGCATCTTGGCCTTCTTGTCGATGAGTTCCGTGTGACGCGCCTTTTCGGATTCCACAAGGTCCGCGGGTGCGCGCTTGACGAAGTTCTCATTGGAGAGCTTGGCGTCGAGGGCGACGAGATCCTTGTCCACCTTGCCGATTTCCTTGTCGAGGCGGGCGAGTTCGGCCTGGAAGTCCACCGCGCCCGAAAGCAGCACGATGACTTCGCAGCCGCGCACCACGTTGCTGGCCGAAGCCTTGGGCGCATGGGCGTTGCTGTCGATGGTGAGGCTTTCGAGTCTCGCCAGATCGAAGAATCCGCGGTTCGCCTCCAGCAGAGCGGCCTGTTCGTCGCTCGCCGGACGGAGCACCACGGTCAGGCGGTACGACGGCTTGATGTTGAGTTCCGCGCGGATGGTGCGGATGGCGCTGATGGCTTCCTGAAGGAAGATCATCTCGTCGGATTCGCGCTTCTTCACGCACTGCGGGCGGGCTTCGGGATAAAGCTGCGTGGCGATGTCCGTGCCTTCATGGCCGGGCAGGGAGTTCCACACTTCGGCGGTCACGAAGGGAATCATGGGATGCAGCAGCAGAAGAATTTCACGCAGCACGGTGTAGAGCACATACTGCGCTTCTTCCTTCGCCTCGCCATCTTCCTTCATGTCGGCCTTGATGAGTTCCAGATACCAGTCACAGAACTCGTTCCACAGGAACTTGTACACGCACTGCGCCGCGTCGTTGAAGCGATAGCTTTCGAGAGCGGCGTCCTCTTCCACCTTGATTTCCTCAAGACGGTTGAGAATCCACTTGTGATGCAGTCCCTTGACGGCTCCGAGGTCGACGGCCCTGGGCTCGCCGTGTTCGGGCAGGTTCATGAGGGCGAAGCGCGAAGCGTTCCACACCTTGTTCACGAAGTGGCGATAGCCCTCAATGCGCTCCTCGGACATGCGGATGTCGCGGCCCATGGCGGCAAAGGCGGCCAGGGTGAAGCGCAGAGAGTCCGCGCCGTACTTGCGGATCATGTCCTGCGGGTTGATGCCGTTGCCGAGCGACTTGGACATCTTGCGGCCCTGCGCGTCGCGCACGAGGGCATGGATGTACACTTCGCGGAAGGGCACTTCGCCCATGAAGTGCTGGCCCATCATGATCATGCGGGCCACCCAGAAGAACAGAATGTCGAACGCCGTGACGAGCACGCTCGTGGGATAGTACTTCTTGAGCGTTTCGGTGTGTTCGGGCCAGCCCATGGTGGAGAAGGGCCACAGCGCAGAAGAGAACCAGGTGTCGAGCACGTCGGGGTCCTGTTCCAGCTTGTGGCTGCCGCACTTGGGGCACACCGTGGGATCTTCCTCGGCGACGATGAGCTCGCCGCAGTCGGCGCAGGTCCACGCGGGAATGCGGTGGCCCCACCAGATCTGACGGCTGATGCACCAGTCGCGGATGTTGTCCAGCCAGTTGTAGTAAGTCTTGGTCCAGCTTTCGGGATAGATCTTGATCTTGTCCGGCACGGCGGCACGGGCGGCGGGAGCCATCTTGCTGATGGCCACGAACCACTGATCGGAAACGTAGGGCTCGATGACTGTCTTGCAGCGGTAGCAGCAGCCCACGCTGTGGGTGAGCGGCTCTTCCTTCACAAGATGGCCGTTTTCGCGCAGCTCTTCCACAATGGCCTTGCGGCATTCCTCGCGGCTCATGCCGGCGTAGCGGCCGCACACGTCGCTCATGCACATGTTGCCGTTGTCGTCGATGACCTGGATGAATTCCAGATTGTGGGCGTGACCGAGCTTCCAGTCGTTGGGATCGTGGCAGGGCGTGACCTTCAGGCAGCCGGTGCCGAATTCGCGATCCACGTAGCGGTCGGCGATGAGCGGAACTTCGCGGTTCACCACGGGCACGATGAGCTTCTTGCCCACAAAGGTGGCGTAGCGCTCGTCGTCGGGATGCACGCACACGGCCGAGTCGCCGAGAATGGTTTCGGGGCGGGTGGTGGCGATGGTCACGGAACCGGTGCCGTCGGCGAAGTCGTAGCGCACATGCCAGAGCGAGCCCTTGGAGTCGATGTGATCCACTTCGTCGTCGGCAAGGGCGGTGTGGCAGCGCGGGCACCAGTTGACAATGTACTTGCCCTTGTAGATGAGCCCTTCCTTATAGAGCTGCACGAACACCTTGCGCACGGCGCGGGCGAGATTGTCGTCCATGGTGAAGGCTTCGCGCGTCCAGTCCACGGAGGAGCCGAGTTCCTTGATCTGTTCCAGAATCTGGCCGCCGTACTGCTTCTTCCATTCCCACACGCGCTTGATGAAGGCTTCGCGGCCCACATCATGACGGGATTTGCCTTCCTTGGCGAGGGCGCGTTCCACCACGTTCTGCGTGGCAATGCCCGCATGGTCGGTGCCGGGAATCCACAGCACGTTCTTGCCCTTCTGACGGGCGTGACGGCAGAGAATGTCCTGAAGGGTCTGGTTCAGGGCGTGACCGATGTGCAGAATGCCCGTAACGTTGGGCGGAGGAATGACGATGGAATACGGGTCGCCGGGGGCGGACAGGTCGGGCGTGAAGGTTTTGGCTTCTTCCCAGTGCTTGCGCCAGTGAGCTTCCACTTCCTGCGGTTCATAGGCTTTGGACAGCATTTCAAGGCTCCAATGGTTTAAAATATCCGCCGTTCCGCAGAGGAGCGCTCTGCGCCGCTCAGGCGGAAGCGCCGGGAGCTTCCGCCTGACTGCTCTTGCCGAACGGGCGGCTTGTGCGTATGCATAACACACGGAGGGAACACATGATTGCCATACTGTGGGACGCATCCCATATCTGGGGATATCTGCTGCTGCACGCCGTTCGTTCGACGGGCATTCCCTTCCGTGTACTCAAAGGGTTAGACATAGCCCAGACCGGTCTATCTGGCAAGATGCTCATAGTGCCCGGAGGTTCTGCGCGGCGCAAGGCCGACGCCCTCGGGCCGCACGGCGCGCAGGCCGTGCGCCGCTTCGTGAAGGAAGGCGGCAAATATCTCGGCTTCTGCGGCGGCGCGGGGCTCGCGCTGGCCGACGGACTCGGCCTCTGCCCCTGGAGCCGCGACGGCATGACCGACCGGCTTCAGCATCTTGTGTCCGGGCATCTGGTCTGCTCCGTGGCCGAGGGCGGCGATCTTGTTCCGCCGAACCTCGCCGGAAAAGACGCGCTGCTGCCCGTGTGGTGGCCGGGCCGCTTCAACGAGCCGGACGAGCCCTGCGACGTGCAGGTGCTTGCGCGATACCGCGCGCCCGGGCCCGATCTCTACGTGGCGGACATGCCCTTTTCCTCCATGCCCGCCGACATTCTCGCCGAATGGAAGACCATGTACGGCGTCGCGCTGCGCCCCTCACTGCTCGACGGCCGCCCCTGCGCCGTCACGGGAACCTGCAGCAGGGGCGAATGGCTTCTGAGCTACAGCCACCTTGAAACGCCCTCCGGCGCGTTCACGGGCTCGGAACAGGCGGGATCCTGGCTCATGCACATTCTGCGCCGCTGGTGCGGCGAGCCCGTGGATCTTGCGTCCGTGCCGCCGCTGGACTTTGCCGCCCTGCCCGTGCTCTGGGAAGACAAGGCGCTGCTTGCCTCGCGCGCCTCGCTCGACGAACTGCTGTCCCTGGCCTGCGAGCTCGGCCTGCTCTTTCCGCGCAATTCCTGGCTGCTCGGCTGGCGCTCCGGCGTGCCCGGGGCGCAGTTCAACAGCCTGAACGCCGCGCTCTCCACCACGCTCAGCCTTCCGCCCGACAAGCGGCGTCTCCGCCTCTGGAACGAGCGCCGCAGCGATTTTGAACAGGCCTTCTCCCTCTTTTTTCAGGGCGCAAGAAGCTGGCTTCTCGCCCGACGACTCGCCGACACGCTGGCCGATTCCGCGCCGGGCATGCTGCCGCGGGAACTGCTGGTGGACCAGCGCCGCGCGCTTTTCGGTTCGCCCATGTTCGGCGGCGGCCTCAGCGAACAGCTGCTGGACATGCTCGAAGAACTGGCGTGAAGCCTGCCGGCGGAACTTCGCGCCGCGCCCCCTCAGCTCGCCCCTCGACAGCGCGGCCTCCCCTCCTTGCCGCCTGCAAAACGCATACCGACGCTCGCGCAGCGCCGCCACAAACGCGGATCCCGCTGAAACATAAACGCCGCTCCCGCCTGCCGAACACCGCCGATGCCGAAGCCCCGGCGCACGGCAGTCGCCTTCGCCTCCCGCCACGCGTCGCCCGCTCCACCCGGCGCATAAAAAATCCCGCCGCTTCCGAAAAGGAAGAGACGGGGAACACGCCGGGCACGCTCCCGGCGCCTGGAAAACCCCGCGCCGCTGCGCTTTGCGTCCACGCCAAAGTCACAGCGCGCGAGGCGGGGACAAAATATGAAAACATCGAGAGGCGATTTCGCCCGCAGGGAGCAGGGCCGAACCTCGACGCCAAAGACTACGAGCGCCCCCTGCGCAGGCAGCAGGCCACGAGCGCCAGTCCCGCGGCCACGGCCGCCAGCGCGGCCCAGAAAAGAGCCTTCACGTCGCGCGCAAGCACATAACCCCACAGTCCGGTATGCACGCCGCCCCGGCCGTCCACAAGCTGCACGGGAAAAAGTTCGGAATAAATCCACATGGTCAGAAGACCGCCCGCGCCGATGAGAAACATCAGCACGCCGGCCGCGAGCGCAATGTGCCGCGCCGCCGCGCTTGCAGGCTGAGCGGGCGTCGTCTTTTCTCCGCGCTCTTCCGGCAGAGATTCCGCAGGCGCGGCTTCGCCGGATTCCGCCGGACCTTCGGGCGCGTCCGCCTGATCCCTCAGCAGATAATCAAGACTCACCCCCAGCGTGTCGGCAAGTTCCACCAGCCGGTCAAGATCGGGAGCCGAAAGGCCGGTTTCCCATTTCGTGACGGACTGTCGGGACACGCCCATGCGCTGCGCAAGCTCTTCCTGCGAAAGTCCCAGAGCCTTGCGCCGGGCCTGAATTTTTCCGTATAGCTGGAGATCTTTCCTCATGTGCTTCCATGGGCTGACGACATTTCTGATCCGGAAAGCCGGAGCCTCCCCCGTTTCCGGCTGAATCTGTGCATTCCCCGCAGGGAACGTCACGCCTCCCGGTCCTGCCGGTCGCGTCGACGGCCATGAACGACCGCGTTTTAAATCAAGACATGGCCGGACGCGGGGCGAACAAGGCTCGCCGCGGTCCGGCCACAATGCATTGCCTCGTTACTTCAGACGGTCCATCGCCTTGTCGTAGAACACGCACAGCGCGTCCATGTCCTGCTTCTGCTGAAGCTGAAGCAGTTCGGGCTGCAGTTCCTGCATGACCTTCGCGTACTTTTCAGGATCCTTCTGGGAAACTTCCTGAATGGTCTGGGCAAAGGCGGTGGCCTTCTGCTGCGCTTCCTCAGGGCTGCATCCGGCCTCGGCAAGGGAAGAAAAGCCAAGGGTCAGGGCCAGAGCCGCGCACGCGGCCAACATCTTCCTGTTCATAAGGAACTCCTGTGGTTTCATGGCGTACTGCCAGGGGTGAACGGCAGGCCGGAGCATGCGGCCTGTCGATGGCGGCGCTTCAACATCATGATGAAAACAGCAGCCACCTCCCGCCTGACCTCGTCGAAAAACACCCGAGACGTCAGGCCGCCGTGTAGGACGGTCAAGGTTTAACGCCATAGCCCGGCAGACTCCACCAACCGGAAGTTTCCTTTCCGGCAACTTATGGTTGCATCTCTTTTATTTCAGGAAATTATCATAACATATTTTCCCTTGTCACGTTATTTCGGCAACCAAAGGTTGCCGGAAACAGCAGGTTGCACAGCCCATGTCCGGCGGCGGACAGGGGGAAAAACAGCGAACCGGGCTTCCATTCCCGGCCTGCTTTGTCCTCTTCGGCAGCATGCCCTTTTCTCTGAACATGCGCTTGCGCGCGCCGTGCCGAAGCGGGGCGTCCGCCCCATCATCAACGTCCTGCGGCCGCGCAGACGTTTTCCGCAAAAATCATGCGCCATGCAACATATGCAACACGCGCCGCGAGAAAAAAGCCTCCATACTCCAGGCACGGAAGGCGGCCGGTCCCTGTCTCCAGACCCTTCCCGAAAAACGCGGACCGGCCTTTCTCCCTCCATACCAATCCCGTCTCAGGAGATCAGCGTGATAAACACCATCGACACAGAAAAGTGTACCGGATGCGGCACCTGCTTCAAGACGTGCGGACTCGACGTATTCAGACTCGACACCGATCAGCCGGTTCTTTCCCCCTGCATGGCGACATCCGCGGCTACAACGGCCTCATGCAGATGGGCAGCATCGACGAGGCCGCCGAAAGACACAGGGAACGCAATCCCTTCCCCTCCGTCACGGGAGGCGTCTGCCCGCACCTGTGCGAGGGCGAGTGCAGCCGCAGCAAGGTTGACGGCGCCGTCAACATCAACGGCATTGAGCAGTATCTCGGCGACCGCACGCTCCACGACGCGCCCCAAAAGCCCGCCGTGCGTCACGTTCACCGCATAGCCGTGGTGGGCTCCGGCCCCGCCGGCCTCTCCTGCGGCTGGTATCTCGCCCGCGCAGGCTACCCCGTGCGCGTGTTCGAGGCCATGCCCAAGCCCGGCGGCATGCTGCGCTACGGCATTCCCGTCTATCGCCTGCCCGAAGATGTGCTCGACGCCCAGATTGAACAGCTCAAGGCGCTCGGCGTGGAATTTCAGTGCGGAACACGCGTGGGCAAAGGCTGCGACTGCAGCATGGAAGACCTCTACGAACTCGGCTACAAGGCCGTGTTCATCGCTCCCGGCGCAACAAGAAGCCGCAAGCCCGGCGTACCCGGCGAAACGCTGTCCGGCGTGCTCTACGGCGTGGAATTTCTCTGCGCGGTCAGGCAGAACCGTCAGCCGCCGCTCTCCGGCAGGGTCGTGGTGATCGGCGGCGGTGCCGTGGCCATGGACGCCGCCATCACCGCCCGCAAGACAGGCGCGCAGAGCGTGGACCTCTACTGCCTGGAAAGCCGCGAGGAAATGCCCGCCTCATAGGCGGCGTGGGCACCCCGGCGGGCAGCGGCACCAACATCCTCACCATGAACATGCTCGCCTCCACCGCAGGCGTTCAGATATCGTTCTTCCAGTGGTCGGCCATCGGCATGCCCATGGCGCTTTTTGCTCATTCCCGTGGCGTGGTGGGCCGTCATGAAAATTTATCCGCCGGAACTGACCTCCCTCGCCGGCATGGAGCAGCTCTGCGAAGACTATGAATGTATCGGCCCGCTCGGACGCAGGGAAAAGCTGTACATCGCGCTTCTGGCCGTCAACCTGCTCCTCTGGTGTACCACCAGCATCCACGGGCTCTCCCAGCCCGACAGCGGCCGTTCCCGGCAGCATGCTCTTCGCCTTGCCCGGAGTTTCTCTTATCCGCTGGGAAAAGGACAAGCATAAGGTAGGCTGGGACGTTCTCTTCATCGTGGGCGCGGCGAACTCTCTCGGCATGGCTCTGTGGCAGAACGGCGCGGCCACCTGGATAGCCAATACCTTCCTCAGCGGCATGAGCGCCCTGCCCCTCGTGGCGGTCATTGCCCTCATATCCTTGTTCACCATTCTCATTCATCTGGTCATTCCGGTGCCCCCCCATCGTAGTCGTTATTCTGCCCCCGGTGGCGGCCATCGCCTCGTCCATGGGCATCACCCCCGCGATACCGGCAATTCCCCTCAGCTTCAGTGTTTCTGCGGCCGTGCTGCTGCCCCTCGACTCCGTCTCCCTCGTCACCTATCAGGCCGGATACTACAAGATTACCGACATGTTCAAACCCGGGCATCATCTCGGCGGCCCGGGTTGTCATCACCGTGGCCGTCATGTACCTTATCGCAAAGCCTCCCGGTCTGATGTAGCCCTTCGGCCGTTCACCGGAGAATCCATGCCTTCCGCTCCCGAATCCGCCATTCTCACCGCTACGATTCCGGGCATCAATCAAATGTGGGCGCAGCTGCTTTTTCTCGCCGCAAAGCAGGAACACGCCAGAGGAACCTATCGGTACCTGTACGACGACCCGGAACACAGCTTCTACTTTCTGGAAAAAGGCCGCGTCACCATACTGCACGGCGCAACCAATGGCCGCGTACAGGACATGCTCTACATGCAGTCAGGCACACTGTTCAACGTATCTCTCGCCCTCGGCAGCTCTCTGACTCACTTTCTCGATGCCGGCTGTCAGTTCTACTGCCTTACCAACGTCACCGTCTGGAAATTCCCAGGTTCTCTGCTGCACGATCAGGACTTCATCCGCAGTCATCCGGCCTTCATCGAGAATCTCATGTCCTCCATCGGCCTCAAGCTGCTGCTCATGCACAACACCCTCTCCAACTCCGGCACCGCCCCCCCCTCTCAAAGCTCTGCCGCTTCTACCTCAACATGTCGCAGGCCAGCGGCAACGCCCGGGAACTTTCGTCCGGCATATCCCAGACCAAGCTTGCCAATCTGCTCGGTATCCACAGGGTATCTTTGCTGCGCGTCATTCAGAAGCTGAAGCGCGACGGCGCACTTCAGGAGCTCACCAGAGACCGGCTCGTCATCAAAGATCCGAAGTGGCTGCGCTCTCTCGCCATGCAGTAGCTCCCGACGCTGAGAAAAGCGCACAAAAAAGCGGGGAACGATCCCCGCTTTTTTCATCCGCTTCAAAAGCGGACTACATGTCTATGCCCATCCAGGTTTTGGCGGCCCAGCCGATGAAGAACGAAATGGCCGCCACGCCGAAGCTGATGGAAAGCATTTCCACGAACTGCGGACGGAAGGGTTCTCGACGAACCACCGCCACGAAGAAGGTGAACAGGCAGATGATGCAGCCCGCGTTGAACAGGCAGAACAGCAGCGCCAGATACGGCGAGGAAAACACCCCGTACGGCAGAAGCAGCAGCGCCACGGTAATCATGTAGGCAATGCCGGTATAGACGGCGGCCTTGAGCGGATGCTTTTCCCCGGGCTCGGCCTTCTTGGAAAGGTATTCCGAGGCTGCCATGGACAGCGTGGCCGACACGCCGGTAATGAAGCCCGCAAGACCCACCGTGTCGTTGCTGCCGAGGGCGAGAGTAAAGCCCGCCAGCGCACCGGTCAGCTCCACCAGCGCGTCGTTGAGGCCGAGCACCATGCTGCCGATGTACTTGAGGCGCTCCTCGTCCACCATTTCGGCCAGACGGCGTTCGTGAATCTCTTCCTCCTCCATGATGCCCCTGGCTTCCGGCACGTCCTCAATGAGTCCGGCATAGCGCTTTCCCGCGCCGTCTTCGCCCGATTCCAGCAGATTGATCACAAAGGTCAATCCGAAAATCCAGCCCAGCACGCCATAGAAAAACACCTTGAGGCGTTTGGCTTCCGCCTTCTTGCCCGTGTAACGGCTCCACACCTCGCAGTGACGCGCCTCGTCCGCGGCCATGCGGCGAAGCACTTCGCCGTTGTCGCCGCCTACGCGCCGCGCCAGTCTGGTATAGATTTCGCTGTCTGTTTTTTCATTGATCTGCATCTCTTCCAAAAGCTGAAGCGTACTTTCCCTCATGTGTTCCCCCTTGAGGCGTCGCGCGCCTCTCTAATGTGCCCTTCAGAGATACGCCAGGCCGGACGCGCTGGCAACAGGAGCACGCCCGGCTTCGGCCGCAATGCTTCGCCGCGCCCGGACCGGGGAAAAAGCGCTTGTGATAAACGAGGTCACGCCGTATAAATACGGACGAACCCCCAACACAAGGAGAACGGACAATGGCTCTGGATCCCAAGCAGCACGCGGACTGGGAAATCGCTCAGGACGCGGAATCCCGCATGAAAGACATTTACCAGATCGGCAGAGAGCTGGGCCTTGAAGACAAGGAACTGCTCCCCTATGGCCACGTCATGGGCAAGGTGGACTATCAGTCCGTGCTCTCCCGCCTGGCCGACCGTCCCAACGGTAAGTATGTCGATGTGACGGCCATCACCCCGACTCCTTTCGGGGAAGGCAAGTCCACCACCACCATCGGCCTCGTGCAGGGCCTCGCCAAACGCGGCCGCAAAGTTTCCGCGGCCATCCGTCAGCCTTCCGGCGGCCCCACCATGGGCACCAAGGGCTCCGCGGCAGGCGGCGGTCTTTCCCAGTGCATTCCCCTCACCCAGTATTCCCTGGGCTTCACCGGCGACATCAACGCCGTCACCAACGCCCACAACCTGGCCATGGTGGCGCTCACCGCCCGCATGCAGCACGAACGCAACTACGACGACGAAAAGCTGCTCCGTCTGTCCGGTCAGCCCCGTCTGAACATCGATCCCACCAACGTGCGCATGAACTGGGTCATCGACTTCTGCTGTCAGGCCCTGCGCAACGTGGTCATCGGCATGGGCGGCAAGTCCGACGGCTTCATGATGTCCTCCCACTTCGACATTTCCGTGTCTTCCGAAGTCATGGCCATTCTTTCCGTGGCCCGCGACCTCAAGGACATGCGCGAACGCCTCGGCCGCATCATCGTGGCCTACGACCGGGCGGGCAAGCCCGTGACCACCGAAGATCTGCAGGTGGCGGGCGCCATGGCCGCCTGGATGATCGACGCCATCAAGCCCAACCTCATCCAGACCATCGAAGGCCAGCCCGTCTTTGTTCACGCGGGTCCCTTTGCCAACATCGCCCTCGGCCAGAGCTCCGTCATCGCCGACCGCCTCGGCCTCAAGCTCTCCGAATACCACGTCACGGAATCCGGCTTCGGCGCGGACATCGGCTACGAAAAGTTCTGGAACCTCAAGTGCCACTACAGCGGACTCGCTCCGGACGCGGCCGTGCTCGTGGCCACAGTGCGCGCGCTCAAGAGCCACGGCGGCGCTCCCCTGCCCAGACCCGGACGCGCCCTTCCCGAAGAATATCGTCAGGAAAACGTGGGATTCGTGGAAAAGGGCTGCTGCAACCTGCTGCATCACATCCGCACCATCAAGAAGTCCGGCACCTCGCCGGTGGTGTGCATCAACGCCTTCGTCACCGACACGCCCGCGGAAATCGCCCGCATCCGTGAAATCTGCGAGGCCGAAGGTGCGCGCGTGGCCGTTTCCACGCACTGGGAGCACGGCGGTGAAGGCGCGCTGGAACTTGCCGACGCCGTCATGGACGCCTGCAACGAAAAGTCCGACTTCCGTCCGCTCTACGACTGGAACGCTCCCTTCAAGGAACGCATTGAAAAGATCGCCCGCGACGTGTACGGCGCCGACGGCGTGGACTACAGCCCCGAAGCCGAAAGCCGTCTCGCCGAAATGCAGGCCCGTTCCGACGCCGCCGATCTCGGCGTGTGCATGGTGAAGACGCAGTACTCCCTCTCCGACAACCCCGACCTCAAGGGCGAACCTTCCGGCTGGCGTCTCAAGATCCGCGACGTGCTGCTCTACGGCGGCGCGGGCCTCGTGGTTCCCGTTTCCGGCAAGATTTCGCTCATGCCCGGCACCGGCTCCAATCCCGCCTTCCGCCGCGTGGACGTGGACACCGAAACCGGTCAGGTTCACGGCATATTCTGATCGTTTTCCGAATGGCGGGGATCAGGCGTTTTGCGGTTCCCGCGCAACGCAAAGGCGTCCGGATCAAGAATCCGGACGCCTTTGTCGTTAAAAACCGAGGGACAGCATGCGCGTCAGGCCTGGAAGGCGCGCACGAAAAGCATGGCGGCGGAAACCGCGAGCATGGCCAGCACCAGTCGACGGAAAATGCCGGGATTGATGCGACGGATCACTGGAATGCTCGCCAGCACTCCCACCACGGTGCAGGGCACGGCCCATACGGCGTAGTGCAGGATCTGCGGCGTGTAGAGACCGTTGCGCCACTGCACGACTGCAAGGCACACCATGGACAACGCGGCCATGGTGTTCAGCACGGAAAGCGTAGTTTCCTTGCTCCAGCCGCGCATCACGGCATACATCACCAGCACGGGACCGCCCATGCTGGTGGAGCTCAGCAGAATGCCGGAAATCACGCCCAGCGGCACAATGGTCCAAACAGGAATACGGAACACGCCGCGCATGCGCCCGGACACGGCCTGCCAGAGAAGAAACAGAGCCAGAATGACGCCACAGGTCAGCAGAATGACCTTGACCGGAGCCACCCTGAGCACGGCCATACCGATGGGAATGCCCGCCAGACCACTCACGAAGGCCAGTGAGAATTCCAGCTTCGGCAGATCTCGATGATAAAAGAACGCGATGGTCACGGTGATGGCCGTGCCCACGATACAGCCGAGCACGATGGCGTCCTTCGCATCCATGGCCAGAGTCATGAGCGGCACAGCGAAGAGATTTCCTCCGAACGAGGTCACGCCGTTGATGAATCCTCCCAGGAACCAGACGACATTGATGTAGAGAGCAGTAAGCATGGATCCGACCCCCCTCGATACTGCGGTATTCTTCTGGTCTTAGAGTACAACGGCCTTTTCTGTAAAGGGAGAATGCGCCGCGTCCGGCTGCGGAGCGATCAAAAACGACTCCGCCCCGCTCCGGACATCGGCCGACGCACGGACCTTTTCTCTTTATTAACAAATTTGTTTATTTTCAACATGTTTCAACAGCAGCAGAGCAAGGCGAGAATATCCTTGCCGCACAATAAATTGCAACATTTTTCACACATGACTCCTTTCTGTATATTTTGCTTGCTATATTTGATTCCTCGATGATATCAACATAAATGTAAATCAGAGCATAGTCGTTTTCACCATAACCCTTTTTGCATCCGCAACCGGCGTTCTGGTGCAGCCTACCTTCAGGAGGAATAGGTCAAACATGCTCTAACAACCTGAAATGGCGAGGAGTTGTCACCATGGAAGAGTTCTCACAATTCATCAAGGTTCTGGATGGCTACGTCTGGGGGCCGGTCATGATGGCCCTGATTCTCGGTACAGGCCTGTATCTCACCTTCGGGCTGCGCTTCCTGCCCTGGACGCGCCTCGGCGAAGGATTCCGCCTCACCTGGAAAGGACGCGCCAAGAACAACGACGTACATGGAGAACTTTCCCCGTTTCAGGCTCTCATGACGGCCCTTGCCGCCACCGTGGGCGTGGGCAACATTGCCGGCGTGGCCACGGCCATCTTCACCGGCGGCCCGGGCGCCCTCTTCTGGATGTGGTGCACCGCCATGGTGGGCATGGCCACCAAGTACGCGGAAACCGTGCTCGCCCAGAAATACCGCGAAGTCACCCCTGCCGGACACGTCGTGGGCGGCCCCATGTACTACATTAAAAACGGCCTCGGCAAGAAATGGGCCTGGCTCGGCACGCTCTTTGCGCTGTTCGGCGGCATCTGCGGCTTCGGCATCGGCAACATGACGCAGTCCCACTCCATCGCCGACGCCCTGCACGCCTCCTTCGGCGTTCCGCCGGTCGTCTCCGCCGTGGTCATGTTCGTGCTCATCGCCATCGTCATCATCGGCGGCGTGTCCCGCATAGGTTCGGTGTCGAGCAAGCTCGTGCCGTTCATGTCCATCGTTTACATCATCTGTTCCCTCGTCGTCATCGCCACAAACATCGACAAGGTGCCCGGGGTGTTCGCCATGATCTTCCACGACGCCTTTACCGGAACCGCGGCCGCCGGCGGCTTTGCCGGCTCCACCGTCATGCTGGCCCTGCAGATGGGCGTGGCGCGAGGCATCTTCTCCAACGAAGCGGGCCTCGGCTCCGCGGCCATGGCCCACGCCACCGCCACCACGGACGATCACGTGGCCATGGGCTACGTCGGCATGCTCGGACCGTTCATCGACACCATCATCGTCTGCACCATGACCGGCCTCACCATTCTCTGCTCCGGTCTCTGGAACGTGGAAGGCGCGCTTTCCGGCGCTCCCCTCACGGCCGCGGCCTTCGAATCCGCCCTGCCCGGCATCGGTTCAGTCATGGTGTCCGTGTGCCTCGCCATGTTCGCCTTCTCCACCATCCTCGGCTGGTGCGTGTATTCCGAACGCTGCTGGATCTACCTGCTGGGCGACAAGGCCCTCAAGCCCTTCCGCATCATCTTCGTCTGCGTGGTGCCCGTGGGCGCGCTCATGACCCTCGACCTCGTGTGGGACATCGCCGACGTGCTCAACGCCCTCATGGCCGTGCCCAACCTCATCGGTCTGCTGCTGCTCAGTCCCGTGCTGTTCAAGATCTCCCCGCGAATACGACCGCTGATGTCTTCCTGAATGCAAAAACGAGCCCCGGAGAAATCATTCCCCGGGGCTTTTTTACAGCAGGGCTCAGTTTTCTCCCTCAGACTGCGCCGCCTTCATTTTCAGGCTCTGACCTCAAAATTTCTGAGCAAAAAGCCCCATCACCTCCCGCGCCCGCAGAAAAGCCCATTCCATGAGCGCTGGGCGGAACGCGGGCCTCCGAGACCGCACAGGCCGCCCCCGCCATCTCCGGCAGGCAGGGCCGGATGAGCGGCCCTGCCGCGCACGCAAAATTCCCTCCGCTCCGCGCTTATCCGCCCTCTGGCGTCGTACGCCGCTTCGCGCTACAACTGCGGCTGTCCCTTTCCCCGAACCCGTCTCAAGGTCCGACCATGCCCCGAATTCTGCTTCACGTCTGCTGCGGTCCCTGTTCCCTCATGCCCATCGTGCATCTGCGCGACGAGGGCTGGGAACCCACGGCCTTTTTCTTCAATCCGAACATCCACCCCGCAGACGAGTGGAAAAAAAGACTCGACGCCATGCGCATTGTCGCCGAACGCATGAACGTGCCGCTGCTGGAAGAAGGAGAGCCCATCAATCCCGGCCTCTGGGTCAAAAAACTGGAAGGAACCGTGCGGCAGGGCGAACGCTGCCGTCTCTGCTACCGCCCGCGCATGGAGCTAACCGCTCATCTCGCCCGCAAGCTCGGCTTCGACGCCTTTACCACCAGTCTGCTCTATTCCCGCTATCAGCGCCACGAATGCATTGCCGAAGAAGCCGAACGCGCGGCCGCCGCGGCCGGTTCATCGTTCCTCTACCGGGATTTCCGCCCCTGGTGGTGGGACGGCATCAACCTGTCCAGAGAGCTCGGCATCTACCGGCAGAAGTGGTGCGGCTGCATTCTGAGCATGAAGGAAGCGCTGGATGAGCAGAAAACGGCCGCCGCGCACAAGGCGGCGGAAAAGGCGCAGCTCGCGGCAAGACTGGCCAGAGAAACCGAAGAGCGACGCCTGAAAAAGGAAGCGCAGGCCGCGCACCCCAACAAAAGAGCCCGGAAGGCCATGGCCCGGGCCGCGGCCCGGCAGACCTCGGACGACGCGGCTCTCCGTGAGCGCGAAACGGCGTCCGCACGCGACGAAGAGACAGAATAACGTTCGGCAGACGCTCCATCCGCACGACGAAGTGGCCGAGAGAATCCCGGCGGCCTTTCCGCTGCACGCGCCGCGGACGACAACGAAAGTCCGGCGTTTTCCGCCCCGCCGGAGTTCAAAACCGCGCAGCATCGGAACGCCTCCCGCGACCAAGGACAGGCAGCAAGAACGCCGTCTGCAACGAAGGCGCTCTTCTGCCGGCGCTACCTTCCCGCAAGCACCCGTTTTCCCCGCGCCATTGAAACGACGGATATGAAAAAGCCCCGATCCTGAGATCGGGGCCTGTCATTCCTGGGACAAATCAAAACATCTGTTCAGTCGGCAATGTCTTTCGGGCCGAGCACGCGGAAACCGCGGCTCTCCAGCACGTTCACGGCTTCTTCCGTGCGGTCAAAGCGGAAAATGATGGTGGCTCGCGTGGATTCCCGCTGCGTGTAGGCGTACAGGTATTCCACATTGATGCCGTGCTCGGAAAGCACGCTCAGCACGCGACCGAGCCCGCCGGGCTCGTCGGCCACGTCCACGGCCACCACGGGCGTGGTGCCCACGGTAAATCCCGCTGCGGCCAACGCGTCCCTGGCCTTTTCCGTATCGTCGGCCATGAGGCGCAGCACGCCGAAATCCGTCGTGTCCGAAAGGGACAGCGCACGGATGTTGATCCCGGCCTTTTCCAGAACGCGGGTCACGTCGCCGAGCTGACCGGACCTGTTTTCCACAAATACAGAAATCTGTTCAACCGTCATGGGCATTCCCGGCAGGAACCTACGCCTTCTTGTCTTCGTCGTCGGTCTTGATCTTTTCCTTGTCCTTGGGGGTGATGTCTATTTCATCGGGTTCCGAGGCGGCCTGACGGAAGTTGCGGATGGCGCGGCCGAGGCCGCCGCCGATTTCCGGCAGACGCTTCGCGCCGAATATCACCAGCACGAGCACAAGGATGATGAGAAGTTCCTGCATTCCTATACCAAACATGGCAAACCTCCGGGGTCTTTCTCTCCAAGTTCGTTTATTTTCTATACGGGAGTGACCGGGGAAAGGTCAAGCATAAGACGCCCTTTCCGTACCGGATTGCACCCTCTTTTCCCGATTGCCTGAACGCCCATCCCGATTTATAGTAGAAAAAGGAGTGAATATCATGGATACCCCTCTTTATCTTGCACTGCCCGGCCTTCACGCCGAATTTCTTCCGTCTCTGGAAGGCTGCCGCAGCCTGTGGCCCGGCCTGCCCGGCAAACCCGACTCGGCCTGGTCGCCCGACATGCCGTGGCCGCCCGCCGCGGCGGCCGCCTGCCTTGCCGACTACGAACGCGCATGCCGCGACGGCGCAAGCGGCTCTCCCGTGCTGACACTGGGCGCGGAACCCGCCCCGGCCGATCTTTCCGACGCGGAACGCCGCGCCCTTCGCGAAATGGCGGGACTCCCCGTGGAAGAGCCGCAGGCTCCGCTGCGCCAGAACGCCCAGCAGGTGCTTCTGCTGGCGTGGCTTCAGGAAAAGCAGGCGCTCGAAATGGCCGCGCTGGAACAGAAAATAAGCGATTCCCGCCGCGCGCTCGCCGGCCTCTTTTCCGGCGCGACCCGCGGCAGAAACGCCACCGCAGCGCCCGACGAGCGCGATCTGCCCGACTGGAAACGGACCCTTGCCGCCGCTCTGGCCTTTGCGCCCGACATGCCGGAAGGCACAACACTCGTCGTCGCCTCGTCCGCCATGGCCGACGCCGTTTCGGAACTGGGCGCTCCGGACGCTCCTAACGCCCCCGCAGGCTACCGCGCCGTGCGCGCAAGCGTGGACCAGCTTGCCGCACTCTGCGGCCGCGCCCCGCACGACAAGCTTTCGCGCTCTCTGAGCGCCGATCAGCGTCAACGCGCTCTCACCCTCTTTCTGCCGGAATCCTCCCGCTGACACGACATGTCCCATCTCTCCGCATCCGAACTCGCACACTGGTTCTCCGACGCCTTCCACGGGCTGCCTCTCGGCATCATTTTCGACTGCGACGGCGTGGTCATCGACTCGCGCGAAGCGAACATCACCTACTACAACTACCTGCGGGAATACCTCGGCCTGCCGAAACTCACCCGCGAACAGGAAGACTTTGCGCAGTCGGCCACGGTCTATCAGGCCATGGACGCCATCTTCCCCAAGCCGCTTCAGCCGCTTCTGCGCGACGCGTCCAGAAAAATATCCTATGTGCGCGACATCATGCCGCACATCGGCTGCTATCCCGGTCTGCACGACGTGCTCGACTTCTGCCGACGCTCCGGCGTGCGCCTCGCCATGAACACCAACCGCACCGACGGCATGGACATGCTCCTGCACAACTGCCGCCTGGAAGGCTATTTCGATCCCATCGTGCTGGCGAGCGACGTTTCCCGCCCGAAACCGGCCCCCGAAGGCGCGCTGCGCATTCTCAACCAGTGGAATGTAAACCCCGGTCAGACGCTCTTCATCGGCGACAGCGCCTCTGACAAAGGAGCCGCAGATGGGGCGTCCATTCCTTTTCTAAGCTTCCAGACAGACGGACTCGCCCCCCGCAGCGTCTCCGATTTCAGCACGCTGCTCAGCGCCATGAAAGCGTGCAAACTGTAACATCTCCCCGCTTTACAACGGAAAGGTTATAGTTTACACAACGGGAATTCAATCGGCACGGCACAGCCTGCCAGGAGGAACCTTGACCCCTGAAGATCTGGAATACTTCCGCAATCTTCTTAACCAGATGCTCGTCGAGGCTCAGCGCAACGGCGATTCCACTCTGGAAGAAATGACGGACAACCATTCATCCTATGCCGATCCTTCCGACCGCGCCACCGCCGAGTCGGATCGCTCCTTCACTCTGCGCATCCGCGACCGCGAGCGCAAGCTCATCACCAAGATCCAGGACGCCCTCAAGCGCATGGACGACGGCGAATACGGCATCTGCGAAGAATGCGGCGAAGACATCAGCCTTGCCCGACTCAAGGCACGTCCCGTGACCACGCTCTGCGTCTCCTGCAAGGCGCGTCAGGAAGAAGGCGAAAAGATTCAGGGCAGCTGACCCGGGCCCGCATCATGGACGCCCATCTTTTCCGCCGTTTCTGCGACGCGCTCGTTCCCCGCATCATGGGGGCGCGCATGGAAAAAATTCATGCGCCGGGCCCCGGAGTCACGGTGTTTTCGATGTACGGCGGCGACGGCCGGGACGGCAAAAGGCATCTCGTGCTGAAGGCCGACCGCAAGTCGCCCCTGCTCTTTTCCGCCGACCACCGCATACCGGTCAACGCGCAGCCTCCGGCCTTCGTCATGCGCCTGCGCAAACATGTTTCCGGCAAACGCATCACGCGGGTCGTCTGCCGCTGGACGGAACGCCGGCTCTGGCTCGGCCTCTCCGGCGACGTGCAGACCTGGCTCTGCCTTGATCTGCGTGAAGGCCCCTCCCTCTCTCTGGAAGCCCCCCTGCCGGAAGACGATCCCGCCTGGCCGGACGGCGATGTTTCCGCCCTGCCCCCCGAAAGCTGGAAGGAATGGCAGGTGCTCACGCCCGCCCTTCGCCGCACGCTCGCCTTTCTCGACCCTCTGGACGCCGGAGCCCTGCTCATGGATCTGCAATCCGGGGGCGGCGACGTGTTTCTCTACGAAAACGAGCGCGGCCGCTGCGAAATTTCGGCCTGGCCGCTGCCTTCGGAACAGCTCAAGGCCATGGGCGGGACCTGGACGGAAACGGTGATGGAAGACCCCGTGGCCGCGCTGGCCAAAGCCGGGGAAACGCTGGTGTACGGCGAAGTGGCCGAACACGCCCGTCAGGCGGCGGCGCGCCCCTTTTCCGCCGAAGCCTCAAGACTCGGCAAGCTGCTCTCCAAGCTCGACAACGAGGAAAAACGCCTTTCCGCCATGCGCGACAGGCAGAAGGACGCCCTTCTGCTGCAAAGTCAGCTCTATCTTTTCGGCCCCGCGGACAAGCTCGATTCCGTCACTCTGAACGGCCCGGAAGGCCCGGTCACGCTCAAGCTCGACAAGAAGCGCACCGTGCGCGAAAACATGGCCGACATGTTTCATCAGGCGGGCCGCGGCAGACGCGGTCTCGAACATCTCACCCGGCGACGCGCCGAAGTGCAGGCGCAGAAGGAAGAGGCCGAAGCCGCAAGGCTGCGCATGCTCGCCTCCGTGTCCGGCGCGGGAGCCGCGCCGAAAGCCGGAGAAAAGAAGACCGGCGGCAAAAACGCCTCCCTTCCGCAGGGCCTGCCCAAGCAGGTGCAGGCCTTCCGCAGCAGCGACGGCTTTCTCATGCTCCGCGGCCGCGACACCCGCGGCAACGCTCTCGCGCTCAAGCTGGCCGCCGCCCACGACTACTGGCTGCACACGGCCGACGGCCCCAGCGCCCACGTCATCGTCCGGCGCGATCACGCAGGGCAGGAAGTGCCGGAGCGCACCCTCCACGAGGCGGGCGTGCTCGCCGCGCTCAAAAGCTGGCAGAAGGACGCGGAAACGGCTTCCATTCAATATTCCCTCGCAAAATACATCCACCCCATGAAAAACGCCGCTCCCGGCATGGTGCGCATCGACCGCAGCGAAGGCGCGTTCCGCGTCCGCATCGAACCCGATCTGGAAGAGCGGCTGGAGAAGAACTGACGGCCCCGCGGGCGAAGGAGCTTTTCATGTACGACAACAGGCAGCGTTTCGAGGCGCGGGCGTTTCTCCTTCTTCTCGCGGCTTCCTCCGTGCTGTTCGGATGGCTGCTTCTGCCCTTCTTCGACGTGCTGTTCTGGTCCGTGGTCATCGCCGTGCTGTTCACGCCCGTCAACGTCCGTCTGCGGGACAGGCTCGGCCTTTCCCCCAACCTCTCCTCGCTCCTCACCGTTCTTTTCTGCCTCGTCATCATCATTCTGCCGCTCTCGTGGCTGCTCTATTCCTGCCTCTCCGAAGGGCTGTCGCTCTACGAACGCATATCGACGGGCAGCACGTCCCTCACCGACGCCGTGGACAGGCTGCGCGAACATTTCCCCGAGGCGCAGAACTGGCTCGCGAGCTACGGCTACACCCCGGAACAGATCAAGGAAACGCTCAGCAAGACCGCCCTTTCCCTGGGCAGCCTCATCGCCAGGAACACCGTGGCCATCGGCGGCGGCGCGGCGCATCTCGTCACCAATCTTGCGCTGGTGCTGTACATTTCCTTCTTTCTCGTGCGCGACGGCGGCCGCATCCGCGCCGTGATGATCCGCGCCCTGCCCTTCGGCGATCACCGGGAAGAGCGGCTTTTCCACAAGTTTGCCGGCGTCATGCGCGCCACGGTGAAGGGCAGTCTTCTCGTGGCCATGGCACAGGGCGCGCTCGGCGGTCTCATCTTCTGGATTCTCGACATCCGCGCCGCCGTGTTCTGGGGCGTGGTCATGACCGTGCTCTCCCTCATTCCCGTGGTGGGCTCGGCCCTCGTCTGGCTGCCTACGGCGCTGTACCTCATCGCCACCGGCCAGTACTGGCAGGGTGCCCTGCTCATGGCCTACGGCGCCTGCGTCATCGGTCTTGCGGACAACATTCTCCGCCCCGTGCTCGTGGGGCGCGACACCAAGCTTCCCGACTTTCTCGTGCTGCTCTCCACCCTCGGCGGCTTCATCATGTTCGGTATGGACGGTTTTGTTTCCGGCCCCATGCTGGCCGTGTTCTTCGTGACCGTGTGGCAGATCTTCACCGAAGAGTGCGAAGAGGGCTTCTGCCCGAACTCGACGCCGGGCGACGACGAAAAGGACGCCGCCTCCCGCGACTGACGAAAGCCCCGCCTTCGGACGCGCCAAAGCGCCTGTGCCGAGCCCGTCACGCCCGAACCTTTCCCGTCAGACAACGCGAACTTGAAGCACTTTCCCACGCGCAGGCAAGACGCAGCATCGCCGCCACGAGCCCCCTTGAGGCCCTGACTCTTGCCCGCGCGCAGGCGAGGCGCAAGACGCGACACGTAGCGCCGCGCAGCATCGCAACTCAAGCCGCGGCTCCGAGCCGAAGTCCTCCGAGTCTCAGTTCCCCGCTTCCTCAAGCCACGCGACAAGCCCCCGCACGGCCTCTCTTGCCGCCTGCACGCGCACGGCGTCGCGGTTGCCTGCAAAATGGAACACCTTGGCCCGGCTCTCGCCGTTCAGAGCCCAGCCAATCCACACCGTGCCCACGGGCTTTTCCGCAGAACCGCCGCCGGGCCCGGCCACGCCGCTTGTGGACATGGCCGCCTGCGCCCCCGTGGCCGCGCAGGCTCCGAGCGCCATGGAGCGCACCACAGGCTCGCTCACCGCGCCCACGCGCTCCAGATCTTCCCGGAGCACGCCGAGCAGTCCCTGCTTCACCTCGTTGGCGTAGGAAATCACGCCGCCCACGTACCAGTCCGAAGAGCCGGGCACCGCCGTGAGCATGGCTCCCACCAGTCCGCCCGTGCAGGATTCCGCCGTGGCGCAGGTCAGACCTCTGTTCCGCAGCGCCTGTGCCAGCGCCTCAACCAGCGCATCGTGTTCATCAAACATCATCGTTCTCCCTTGCTGAAAACGCGGTCGCCCGACCGCGACAAATCGGCGACAATGTACGATGAAAGAAGCCTCTCTTCAATCCAGGAACGCCGCGTCTCCAAAGCTCGCTCCCGACGCCCGCGCCGAGGCTCCCGAACGCCCTTCCGCGCGTCAGCATGAGCTCATCCTTGCAAAACGAGCCCTCTCCCTTCTCACGAACGGCCAATGCCCATTTTCTCCGCAAAGGCCGCGCCCGCCCGCGCCGCGCCCCAGAGTCCCCCCTGCGGATGCGCGTTCAGCCACACCGGCACGCCTTCCAGAAACGTCTTCTGACCGCCCCGGGCCCGCAGAAATTCTCCTGCAAACGCCTCGTGACGCACCAGCGCCGGCGTTTTTCCCGCCACGCCGCCGGTGAGCACCACACACTGAGGCAGAAGAGCCAGCGCCGCCATGCGGCAAAAACGGCCGTAAAATCTGGCAAACCACCGGCAGCACTCGGACGAGGCGAAACCGGGCGCTCGCGTGAACACGGCGGGCTCTTCGGGCGCGCCCCCGAGGTACTCATGCAGCAGCGCAAGCCCCGAGCCGGAAAGCACATGCTCCGCCGACGCCTCCGCGCCCCCGCGCCGCGCGCTCAGAAAGTCCGCAAAGTCACGCTCATCCTTCCTTTCAAAGGGAAAAGGCATGTGCCCCGCTTCGGAAGGCAGCACGAAGGGGCGTCCCTCTCCCGGAATCAGCCACGCCGCCCCGAGCCCCGTGCCCGCGCCGATCACGGCTGCGGGAGCCCTTCCCCGCAGCAGCGCCGACACCCCGAAGGGCCGCCCCGCCTGGCCTCCCGGCAGCAGGCTCTCCGCCTGTTCCATGACGGGCGTGCAGCAGGCCCACGCCTGCGCCTCGAAATCGTTCATCACCAGGCATTCCGCCCAGGGAAAACGCGCCTTCGCCACGGCCGCGTCCACCGCAAACGAAGCGTTGGTCATGACCACGCGCCCCTCCCGCACCGGCCCGGCCGCCGCAAAAATCAGCACGGACACGCCCTTCAACGTTTTTCCGCCGTCGGGCCACTTTGAGAAAAGTTCCTCAAGCAACGCGTCGAACGAAGACGCACGAGACGAGAGCACCATCCCTTCTTTTATAGATATCTCTCTGTCTTCACAAGAAAACCTGAAAAAACGACTCTGAGTTCCCCCGATATCGGCGGAAAGCATATCCATATGCAACCTCCCTGCACGTCCATGCCGATGGCACAGCAACACCAACGTTGCCATGCATGCATAAACGGGGTATCATTCTCACGGCGAAAGGGCTTTTCCCGGCCGTAAAACAGGAGTAAGCTCTTTTCTTCACCAGTTTATACACAAACGTTTGCCATCCCGGCGACCCTCGTCCGAAACCCGGACATCATACCGTTCCCTGCGCCCCGCAGGAATGCAGGAGTTTCAAAGCTTCCCATGGAATATCATATTCGTCCAGACGCATCTTACCCCATCGGCGGCCTGCACAAGGAGTGGCTTCTCACCAACAGCCTGGGGGATTACGCCTCCGGCACCGTGTCGGGGTGCAACGCCCGCCGGTATCACGGTCTCCTGGCCGTGCAGACGGCTTCGGGAAAATTCATGCTTCTGTCCGCGATTGAAGATTCCGTTGCCGTTCAGGGGCGGGACATCCCGCTTTCCAGCCGCCTGCATCCCGGCGTCGTCCATCCCGAGGGATGGCGGCATCTGAAGGAAGTTTCCTGCTCCCACGACCGCGTGACCTTCGCCTTCCGCCTGAGCGGCGAGGGCGAAGAGGAAGTCGTGCTGCTGCGCTCGCTTGTGCTCGACCGCGCCTCCAGTCGTCTGCTCATCCGCTACGCCCTGGCCGACACCCCCGCCGCCCGCGAACTCGGCTCCGTGCGCCTGACTCTGCGCCCTCTCGTCAACGGACGCAACATCAATCATCTTTTCCACGCCGAGCCTTCCCGCGCGGCCTTCGTCCACGCTCTCGGCATTGAAAACGGAAACTATCCGGGCTTTTCCTTCCAGCCGGACGAAAACATTCCGCCGCTCTTCATGCAGATTTCCCATGCGAAGCTGGAGCGCTCCTCCTTCGCCGCCGCGCCGGACTGGTATTTCAAGGTGCTCTATCCCGTGGAAAAGGAGAGGGGCTACGACTACGAAGAAGACCTGCTCATGCCGGGCGCATTCGTCACCAGCCTGAGCGCGGACTGCCCCATCTGGGTGACCGCGGGCGTCGAACCGCTGTACGAAGCGCCGGAAACCCTCTGGGAACGCCACGCCGCCACCGCGCCGAACCCAGTGTTCAAGGAGGCGATTCTTGAGCATCTGCGCCGCGAAAACGACCGTTTTCTCATCAGCGCGGGCGGCGAACCCGTGGTTCCCGCAGGTTATCACTGGTTCGGCCCGTGGGGGCGCGACACCCTCATCGCCCTGCCCGGCCTCACCTTTGAATCCGGCAGACTCAAGGAAGGCAAGGCCGTGCTCCGTCAGATCAAGGGCACGGTGAAAAACGGCCTCGTGCCCAACCTCATCGGCGCGGGCAACGGCGAGGCGGCCTTCAACTCCGCCGACGCCTCCCTCTGGTACATGCTCGCCGTGCATCGCCTCGCCCTGGCCTGCCCCAAGGAAAAGCCCTTCATCAGGCGCGTGTGCTGGCCCGTGATGAAAAACATCATCCGCCACTTTGCCGCCGGCACCATGCCCGACGAGAACGGCGACATGCTCGTGTACGCCGACGAGGAAGGTCTGCTGCACACCGGCAACGAAAAGACGCAGCTCACCTGGATGGACGCCTCCATAAACGGCGAGCCCGTCACTGCGCGCGACGGCTGCGCCGTGGAGCTCAACGCCCTGTGGTTCGACGCGCTCTCCTTTGCCGCGGAACTTGCCGCCGAATTCGGCGAAACGCCGCCTGCGGAAACCGCGCTTCTGCCGCGCCTCAAAAAGGCCTTCAACCGCGTGTTCCGGCCCTCCGACGAAGACGCCGCGCTCATGGGCGGCGGCCTCTACGACACCTGGCATCCGGTGAAGGGGCCGGGACGCCGCATCCGCCCCAATCAGATTTTCGCCGTGGCCGTTCCTTTTTCGCCGCTGCCGCAGAAAGTGCAGGCCTCCGTGGTCAGATGCGTGCGCGACAACCTGCTCACCCCCTTCGGCCTGCGCACGCTGGCGCCTTCCGATCCGGACTACCGCCCCGTGTGTCAGGGCCCGCAGGACACACGCGACAGAGCCTATCATCAGGGCACGGTCTGGCCCTGGCCGGCCGGCGCGTACATGGACGCCGTGGTGAAGACGGCCCGTTCGGGCAAGGCCGTGCGCGAGGCGCTCGACGCGCTCACGCCGCTCTTCAGCGTCCACCTCGGACAGGCCGGACTGGGAAGCATTTCCGAAATTTTCGACGGGCAGGAGCCCCACGCGCCGGGAGGCTGCATAGCGCAGGCCTGGAGCTCGGCGGAAGCGCTCCGGCTGCTGCTGCTCGTCAGACAGTCAAACCCGGGAGAATGGAAACGCTGGCTGGACGCCTTCCAGAAAAACGGCCCCGAACTCCGTTGATTCAGTTTTTCCTTACCCGACAAAACGGGGGATAATCATATGCGCGTTCTGATGCTTGGATGGGAATTTCCGCCGCATATCAGCGGCGGACTGGGGACGGCCTGCTACGGCATAACGCAGGGGCTCACGGAAAAGGGCGTGGACATCGCCTTCATTCTGCCCAGCATGCGGGCGGAAAAACAGACCTCGGGAACGTTCCTGCGCTCCGCTTCCGGCGTGCCCATTTCCCGCGCGCTGAAAAAGGCCGTGGAAAAAATACGCCAACAGCAGGGCTCCGACGAATTCTCCCACCTTTTCATGCGTCCGATAAGCGCGAACCTCAATCCCTACGGCAACTGCGACTTCGGTCAGCTCGGCATCGACCCCGACGTGTTCAATGAAAACGAACAGTACGTCGAGGAGATAAGCCACTTCCGCGGCGGCTACCACGACGATCTCATGGATGAAGTGTATCGCTTCACCACCGCCGCCTCCGCCGTGGTGCTGGAAGAACACATGAAAAAGAAGGCGGACGTCATCCACGCCCACGACTGGATGACCTATCCCGCCGCCATGACCGCCAGCCGTCTGAGCGGCCTGCCCTTCGTCGCCCACCTGCACGCCACGGAATTTGACCGCTGCGGCGATCACGGCTATGACAAGATCTACAACATCGAGCGCGACGGCCTCCATGCCGCCGACCACGTCATTGCGGTGAGCGAACGCACCAAGCAGGTGGCCGTGGAACGCTACGGCGTGCCCCCGGAAAAGATTTCCGTGGTGTACAACGGCGCGTTCCTGCACGAAAAAATCCCCACGTTCAGCGTGCCGGAACTTGTGCGCAACGAGAAGCGCGTGCTGTTCATGGGGCGCGTCACCTTCCAGAAGGGCCCGGAATACTTCGTGGAAGCCGCCCGTCTGGTGCTCAACGAAATGCCCGACGTGCGCTTCATCATGGCCGGCAACGGCGATCTGCTTCCGCGCATGATACGGCGCGTGGCCGAACTTCGCATGGGCAGCCGCTTCCACTTCCCCGGCTTCATGCGCGGCAAGGACGTGCAGCACATGTACTCGCTGGCCAGCCTGTACGTCATGCCCAGCGTGTCCGAACCCTTCGGCATCGCCCCGCTCGAAGCGCTGCAGTGCGGCGCGCCCATTCTGCTGTCCAGGCAGTCCGGCTGCGCCGAAGTGCTGCCCGGAGCTCTCACCGTGGACTTCTGGGACGTGCGCCAGATGGCCGACAGAATCCTCGACGTGCTGAACCATCCCGACATGGCCGCGGAAAGCCTGCGCCGCTGTCAGGAAGCACTGCAGAGCCTCACCTGGGAACGCGCCGCCGACGGCATCCTCGACGCCTACGCTCATGTCTGCCCCAATGCCCGGAGTTAAGCCATGCCTTCCGTATGCTTTTACTTTGAAGTTCATCAGCCTTACCGTCTCCGCCCCTACAGCTTTTTCGACATCGGCGCCAAAAACGACTATGAAGACGCCCGGCAGAACCGCGACGTCCTGCGCAAGGTGGCCGAAAAATGCTATCTGCCCATGAACTCCCTGCTGCTTGAACTCATCGAGCGTCATCAGGGCCGGTTCCGCGTGTCCTTCTCCCTCACCGGCATCGTGCTCGACCAGTTCATGGAATACGCGCCCGAAGTGCTCGACAGCTTCCGCGCGCTCGCCCGCACCGGCTGCGTCGAATTTCTCGACGAAACCGACAATCACAGCCTCGCCTGCCTCTTCTCCGAAGACGAATTCCGCTCGCAGATAAGCCGGCATCGGGAAAAGATGCAGGAACTCTTCGGGCAGAGCCCGCGCGCGTTCCGCAACACCGAACTCGTGTACAGCAACGACGTGGCCCGCATCGCCCGCGACATGGGCTACTCCGTCATTCTCGCCGAGGGCGTCGATCGCGTGCTCGGCTGGCGCAGCCCGAACTTCGTCTATCAGCCCGCAAGCTGCCCGGACATGAAGCTGCTGCTCAGAAACTATTCCCTTTCCGACGACATCGCCTTCCGCTTCTCCAACCGCGACTGGCCCGCCTACCCGCTCATGGCCGACACCTTTGCCGGGTGGCTGCACCGGATCAAGGGCAACGGCGACGTCGTCAACCTGTTCATGGACTACGAAACCTTCGGCGAACATCAGTGGGCCGACACCGGCATCTTCGAGTTCATGCGCGCTCTGCCCGACGCCGTGCTGCGCGATCCCGACTTCGACTTCCTCACCGTGTCCGAAGCGGCGGACCGTTATCCCGTCCGCGCCGAGCTCGACGTGCCGAACCACATCTCCTGGGCCGACGCCGAACGCGATCTCTCCGCCTGGCTCGGCAACGACATGCAGAAGGACGCCTTCCGCGCCCTGTACGAATGCCTCGGCCTCGTGAAGTACGTCAACGATCCGGAACTTGACGAAGCCTGGAGAAGATTGCAGAGTTCCGATCATCTCTACTACATGGGCACGCCCCGCGCCTCCGACGGCGACGTTCACAAGTACTTCTCCCCCTACCGCTCCGCCATGGAGGCCTACACCAACTTTATGAACATTCTGGCAGACTTCCGCATTCGCCTCTTTGCGAAGGCCAACCAGTAACATGACAAGAAACTGACAGAAAGACCCCGCTTTTGCCCGCTTTTCCGGGAAAGCGAGGGTCTTCCTGTCAGAATTCATTTTAATGGAGATTTCATGAATCAACCTTCACGCACTCATCTTTTCGAGGTCAGCTGGGAAGTGTGCAACAAGGTCGGCGGCATCTATGAGGTCGTCGCCAGCAAGGCGCAGCAGGCCATGCGCGCCTTTGATGGTGAATACATCCTCCTGGGCCCCGACACCAAGCACAACACCGAGTTCACCGAGACGGACGAGCCTTTCTGGGACGCCCTGCGCTATCCCCTCAAGGACAAGGATCTGCACTGCCGCTTCGGCCGCTGGGAAATTCCCGGCCGTCCGCGCGTCATTCTTGTCGATTTCAACGGCCGGCACGACTCCAATCAGATTCTGCGCCAGCTCTGGGAGCGTTTCGGCGTCGATTCTCTGTCCGGCGGCTGGGACTACGTCGAGCCCGTGCTGTTCAGCTACACCTGCGGCGAAGTCATCGCCACCATTCATCAGGTGCTCTCCAACCGCAACAAGAGCCACGGCATAGCCCACTTCCATGAATGGATGTGCGGCGCGGGCATTCTCGCGCTCAAGCAGCTCGCCCCCTCCATGGGCACGGTGTTCACCACCCACGCCACCGTGCTCGGCCGCGCCATGGCCGGCAGCGGCGTGGACATCTACGCCCGCATGTCGGAAATCTCCCCCTCGCAGGAAGCCTACCGCTACAACGTGACCGCCAAGTGCTCCATGGAAACCGTGAGCGCCCGCGAAGCCGACGTGTTCACCACCGTGAGCGGCATCACCGCCGAGGAGGCACGCGTGTTCCTCGGCCGTACGCCCGACGTCATTACCGACAACGGCCTCGACCTTTCCTCCATCCGCGACTACAGCGCCGACCGCGACGCCGCCCTCGCCAACCGCGCCCGCCTGCTCGAACCCGTGAGCCGCCTGCTGCGCAGGAAAATCACCCCCGACACCCGCATTCTGGTGATCTCCGGCCGCTACGAGTACCACAACAAGGGCGTGGATCTCTTCCTCGACGCGCTCGCCAGGGCCAAGCAGTCCATGCAGAACACCTCCAGCAAGGTGCTCGCCCTCATGCTCATGATGGGCGGCCACACCGGCGTGGACGAAAACGCCGTCAGCGGCGATCCCGCCGCCGTGGCCGATCCTTCCCTGCCCGGCGCGGGCTTTCTCACGAGCCATCAGGTCTATGACGCGCCCAACGATCCCATTCTCACCGCCTGCCGCCGCCTCGGTCTGAACAACACCGCCGACGACAACGTGCAGGTCGTGTTCGTGCCCGCCCTGCTCGACGGCCGCGACGGCTTCCTGAACATGCCCTACTTCGACGTGCTCTCCGGCTGCGATCTCGGCGTGTTCCCGTCCTGGTACGAGCCCTGGGGCTACACGCCTCACGAAAGCGCCGCCTACAGCGTGCCCACCGTCACCACCGATCTTTCCGGCTTCGGCCTCTGGATCCGCCAGATGGAAAACAAGATCGGCACGCAGCCGGGCATCGGCGTCATCGCGCGCCGCAACAACGACTACGCCAAAACCGTGGACGCTCTCGCCGAGGTCATCGTCCACTACGCCACCTGCTCCGACGAAGAGCTCGACCAGCGCCGCCGCACCGTGCGCGCCGCCGCCTCCCACGCCGACTGGAGCGAGTTCTTCAAGCTCTACATGAACGCCTACTCCATGGCCAACGAAAAGGCGCACTTCCGTCGCCACGCCTCCAATCACACTCAGTCTTCCACGTTCTCCAAGGAACTCGCCATGCGTCCTTCTTCCATTCCCTTCCTGCGCACGCTGAACGCCGTGTCGGAACTGCCCGAACAACTCAGCCGCCTGCACGACATCGCCTGCAACGTCTGGTGGAGCTGGCAGCCCGAAGCGCTGGCGCTGTTCCGCGGCATGTCGCCCGAACTGTGGGAGAAGTGCGACCACAACCCCATCTACATGGTGGAAAACACGCCGCCCGAACGTCTGCGCGACCTTGCCGCCGACATGACCTTCGTGACCCGTCTGAACAAGCTCGCCGAAAAGTTCGACGCCTACATGGCTCAGCCCGTCGTGTCCGAAGCCATGGAAGACGGCACGCCCGTCATTTCCTCCGACCGCCCCGTGGCCTACTTCTCCACCGAATACGGCCTGCATGAAAGCCTCCAGCTCTATTCCGGCGGTCTCGGCGTGCTCTCCGGCGACCATCTCAAGTCCTCGAGCGACGAACGCCTGCCCCTCGTGGGCGTGGGCCTGTTCTACCTCAACGGCTACTTCCAGCAGACCGTGGACAAGAACGGCCATCAGAACCCGCAGTACCCCGAGAATCAGCCCGGCAGCCTGCCCCTCGAAGCCATGCTCGACGACAAGGGCGAACCGCTCATGATCTCCCTGCCGCTCGGTTCCCGCACCCTGTACGCCCGCATCTGGAAGCTGCAGGTCGGCCTCATCTCCCTGTACCTCATGGACACCAACGTGCCCCAGAACAACGACGACGACCGCCGCGTCACCGCCCGCCTCTACGAAGCCGACCGCGACGTGCGCATGCGTCAGGAAATTCTGCTCGGCATCGGCGGCGTGCGCATGCTGGCCGCCCTCGGCATCACGCCTTCCGTGTGGCACATGAACGAAGGTCATTCCGCCTTCCTCGTGCTGGAGCGCCTGCGTCAGCACATGAAGGGCGACGACCTCACCCTCGACGAAGCCAGGATTCTCGTGCGCAGCTCCTGCGTGTTCACCACCCACACCCCCGTGGACGCCGGCAACGAACGCTTCTCCGTGGATCTCATGGCCCGCTACTTCCAGCCCTACGCGGAAATGCTCGGCCTTGAATGGGCCGACTTCCTGAACCTCGGACACCAGGACGGCGGCGATCCCAACAACTTCGACATGACCGTGCTCGCCCTGCGCATGTCCTCTCAGGCCAACGGCGTGAGCGCCATGCACGGCATGGTTTCCCGCCGCATGTGGCGCAACATCTGGAAGGGCTTCACCGAAGCGGAACTGCCCATCGGTCACGTGACCAACGGCGTGCACACCGCCTCCTACGTGGGCCCCGCCTTCCGCCTGCTGCTGAACCACTACCTCGGACCCAAATGGCTGGACATGAAGCCTGAAGACCCCGCGTGGAAAAAGGTGCAGTCCATCCCGGACGACGAATACTGGGCCGCCCGCCGCGCCCAGAAGCAGGCCCTCATCGATGCGCTGCGCGAACGCCTGCCGCACTGCGCCGCCTACTCCGACATTTCCGGAGAAGAGCGCACGAAGTGGCTTTCCGCCCTCACGCAGAACACGCTCATCATCGGCTTCGCCCGCCGCTTCGCGCCCTACAAGCGCGCCACCATGCTCTTTGCCGATCCCGACCGTCTGGCCCGTCTGCTCAACGATCCCGACCGTCCCACCGTGCTGGTCATAGCCGGCAAGGCGCATCCTGCTGACAGCAAGGGCATAGAGCTCATCGAGGAAGTGGTGCGCTGGTCGCGCGATCCGCGCTTCTACGGCAAGATCTTCTTCCTGGAAAACTACAACCTCGAAGTCTCCCGCCTGCTCTCCCGCGGCTGCGACGTGTGGCTCAACACGCCCCGCCGTCCGCATGAAGCCAGCGGCACCAGCGGCGAAAAGGTGCCGGTGAACGGCGGCATCAACCTCAGCATCTCCGACGGCTGGTGGGTCGAAGGCGACAACGGCAAAAACGGCTGGACCATCGGTCCCAAGGCCACCTATGCCACCCTCTCCGCCGAACAGAACGACTACGACGACGCCGAAAGCCTGTATCAGATTCTGGAAAACGACGTCGTGCCGCTGTTCTTCCAGCGCGACTCCGACGCCCTGCCCCACGGCTGGATTGCCGTGTCCAAGAACTCCCTGCAGAGCCTGACCGCCATGTACGGCTGCCGCCGCATGGTGCGCGACTACATGGAAAAGATCTATCTGCCCGCCGCCCGCCGCGGCGTGGCCATGGACGCCGACCGTCAGGCCAAGGCCCGCTCCGTCGCTGCGTGGCTGCAGAGCATTCCCGGCCGCTTCAACACCACGGCCATTCAGTCCATCGAACTCAACGGCCTCGACGGCGACACCGTGTACTGCGGCAAGCCCTTCACCGTGAAGCTCACCCTGGACCCCGGCGACATGAAGAAGGAAGAACTGCTCGCCCAGTTCGTCTTCGGCGTGACCGACGGCATGAACTTCATCGAAGAGCCGCAGATCGTGAACCTCTCCCTCACCGGAGAAGCGGACGGCAAGCTCGTGTATGAAGCCGCCTGCGAGGCGAAGAGCAACGGTCTGCACGCCTACGGCGTGCGCGTGGTGCCCTTCGTGGATCCGCTGGACAACGTCATGCTCTCCGGCCTCGTCCACTGGGCGTAACGCCTGACGCCTGATCCGAAACACCGGCAACGCCCGGAATCGCAACGCGGTTCCGGGCGTTTTTGCGTCCGGCCGCCCGCGGTACAGGATTGGATCACGGATACCGCAGACCGGAAAACGCAGGGCCCCGCGGCCCGCCGCAGCTCTCTTTTGCCGGACGCTCAGACCGACGACGCGCCCGACGTTTCCCGTTCGGGCGCGGTTCGTGTTCCGCCGTCATGCGCGCGCCTCCCTCCGGCGAAACATGTGCCCGCTTCCGTGCTCCGCCGCCCCCCCGTCGGACCGCTTTTTCATCAAAACAATTTGGTATCGTTCCGGGTGAAAATTTCAACCATGCAATATTCTTTATCTTTTTTTCACATGTCTTGCCGCGTCGAACGCCGGGGAAAATTTTTCTTCGATACAAAAAAATGCCTGAAAAATGTGGTCACCATAGCGTAATTTCGATATCCGTTTGAAATATCAACATTAAATAATTCTGGCACGATTTCTGCACAAAGGAAGCCATCCAGGTACTCCCAGGAGGTTTTCCATGATTTACAGTACAGATTTCTCCCCTCGAACCACCCGCGTGCTGCGACTCTCCGCAGCGGCTCTGGCGCTCGGCGCTCTGCTCGCTCCCGATACGGCTCTGGCCGAAGACGCCCCTTCCTTTCTGAGTCAGCAGGACGGCAACATCATCTGGACCATGCTCGGAGCCATGCTCGTCATGTTCATGCAGCCGGGCTTCGCCCTCGTGGAATGCGGCCTCACCCGCGCCAAGAACGCCGGCAACATCCTCATGAAGAACTTTGTGGACTTCAGCGTGGGCACGCCCCTGTTCTTCCTGCTCGGCTTCGGACTCATGTTCGGCGCGTCCAACGGGTTCATCGGTTCGCCGTCCTTCGGCATGAACTTCATTGATCCCACCACCCCCGAGGGCGGCTGGGCCTGGACCTTCTTCTTCTTCCAGGCCATGTTCGCGGCCACTTCGGCCACCATCGTGTCCGGCTGCATCGCCGAACGCACCGACTTCAAGGCCTACATTCTGGTTTCCATTCTGGTTTCCGCCTTCATCTATCCCATCAGCGGCGGCTGGGCCTGGAACAGCCTCTTCGCCGACACCAAGGGCTGGCTTGAAAATCTCGGCTTCATCGACTTCGCTGGTTCCACGGTCGTGCATTCCGTGGGCGGCTGGATAGGTCTCGCCGGCGCCATCTGTGTGGGTCCGCGCATCGGCAAGTACTCCCCCGACGGCAAGTCCCTCGCCATTCCCGGTCACAACATTCCTCTGGTCGCGCTCGGCGTGTTCATCCTGTGGTTCGCGTGGTTCGGCTTCAACTGCGGCTCCACCACCACTCCCGACGGCACCGTGGGCTACATTGCCGTGAACACCTGCCTCTCCGCCTGCACCGGCTTTGCCGCCGCCATGGTCACCATCTGGATCATCACCGGCAAGCCCGACCCCTCCATGGCCATGAACGGCGTGCTCGCCGGCCTCGTGGGCGTGACCGCCGGCTGCTATGAAGTCTCCCCCGTCGGCTCCATCTTCATCGGCATCATCTGCGGCATCGTGGTTGTGTTCTCCATCCTGTTCGTCGATCAGAAGCTCCACATCGACGACCCCGTCGGCGCGGTTTCCGTCCACGGCGTGTGCGGCTTCCTCGGCACGGTTCTCGTCGGCCTGTTCGCCGCTCCCGGCTACGGCTCCAACGTCGGCCTGCTCTACGGCGGCGGCGTCCATCTGCTCCTCATCCAGCTGCTCGGCGCGGTCAGCGTGGGCGCGTGGGCCTTCATCACCGGCATGTGCGCCTTCAAGATCGCCGACAAGGTCATCGGCCTGCGCGTGAGCCGCGAAGTCGAACTCAAGGGCCTCGACATCACCGAACACGGCGCCGACGTGTACAGCGGCTTCCAGATCTTCTCCAACGAATAAGCCGACCGATCAAACATAACAGGAGCTGAAAAATGAAGCTTGTAGTTGCCTATATCCGTCCGGAATGTCTCGGACCCGTCAAGCAGGAACTGTACGCCAAGGGACTCTACAGCATGTCCGTCACCAACATCCTCGGCTCGGGCCGCCAGAAGGGCTACGTGGAAATGTACCGCGGCGTGGCCACCGAAGTGACCCTGCTCAAGAAGGTGCGCATAGAACTCTGCCTGCACGACGAAGACGTGCAGACCGCCATGACCGCCATTTCCGAAGGCGCGTCCACCGGTCATGAAGGCGACGGCATCATCTACGTCGTGGACATCGTGGCCAGCCAGCGCATCCGCACCGGCGACAGTCTGTAAGCCCGATCTGCAACAAAGGGCGCTCCGTGCGCCCTCACCATTTTTTCTTTGAGGTTCCCATGAAGATTCTTCCCGCCATCGCCGGTCTCCTTCTGCTGGGACTGTGCGCCACAACCGCGCCCGTGCAGGCTCCCGCCGCGGGCATTCCCAAGGACACGCTGCTGTTCATACGCGAAAGCGGCGGCAACTCCTTCGACATTCAGGGCACCGGCACCAACCGCTCCGCCTACGGCCTCTCCTGGAACGTCTATGACCGCCTGGTGACCTACGGCATCAAGAAGCATCCTTCCGGCACGCTGATGTACGACTACACCAAGATCGAACCCGCCCTCGCCGAAAGCTGGGACATCTCTCCCGACGGCCGCGTGATCACCTTCCATCTGCGGAAGGACGCCGTGTTCCACGACGGCACGCCCGTCACCGCCGACGACGTGAAGTGGTCCTTCGACAGAGCGGTGTCCGTGGGCGGCTTCCCCACCTTCCAGATGAGCGCCGGCTCCATGACGAAGCCCGAGCAGTTCACGGTGGTGGACAAGTACACCTTCCGCGTGACCCTCGACAAGGCCGACAAGCTCGCGCTGCCCAACATCGGCACGCCCGTGCCCGCCATCTACAACTCCACGCTGGCCAAGAAGCACGCCACCGACAAGGATCCCTGGGCCATGGAATGGCTCAAGCTGCACGACGCCGGCAGCGGCGCCTACAAGGTGAAGAGCTTCAAGCCCGGCGTGCAGACCGTGTACGAACGCTTCGACGACTGGAAATGCGGCCCCCTGCCCGCCATGAAGACCGTCATCGAACGCGTGGTTCCTTCCGCCTCCACCCGCCGCGCCATGCTTGAAAAGGGCGACGTGGACCTCTCCCTCGACCTGCCTCCCAAGAACTTCGCCGAACTGCACGACGAGGGCAAGCTGAAGGTCGAAGGCATTCCGGTGGAAAACTGCATGTGGTTCGTGGACATGAACGTGACCATTCCTCCGTTCGACAATCCGCTGGTGCGCAAGGCCATAAGCTACGCCGTGCCCTATGAGGCCATCTACAAGGCTTCCACCTACGGCCGCGCCGCCCCGCTCTACGGCGCTGCGAGCGATACGCCCGCCACGGCAGAATGGCCTCAGCCCTTCCCCTATCATACCGACGTGGAGAAGGCCAAGAAGCTGCTCGCCGAAGCCGGCTACCCCAACGGCTTCAAGACTACCCTTTCCTACAGCCTCGGCAAGGCCTCGCTGGGCGAACCCGCCGCGCTTCTGCTGCAGAAGGCCCTCAAGGACATAGGCGTGGAAACCACCATGGAAAAGGTGCCCGGAGCCAACTGGCGCACGGCCATGACCCGCAAGGACATGCCCCTGCTCGTGGACGACATGGGCGGCTGGCTGAACTACGCCGACTACTTCTTCTACTGGAACTACCACAGCCAGAACGGCGTGTTCAACACCATGTCCTACCAGAACAAGGAAATGGACGGCTACATCGAAGCGGCCCGCTTCGCTCCCGACAAGGCCTCCTATGACGAAGCCATCAAGAAGTGCCTGAAGAAGGCCTTCGACGACGCGCCCCGCCTGCCCCTGTTCCAGCCCAACCTCGACGTGGCCATGCAGCCCTACGTTCACAACTACCAGTACTGGTTCCACCGTCAGCTCGACTTCCGAACCATTACCAAGGAATAAGCTCCCCCCCCCGCCGGGTCTCCCTCACGGGAGCCCGGCCCCTTTCTCATCAGGGTTCAGGGCCTTCGGGCCCTGCCCTGTTCCCGGATCCCCGCAGACTCCGGAAAACAGGATCCTCTATGCTTCGCTTCATCCTGCGCCGTATTCTCGCGGCCATACCCAACCTTGCGGGCGTGCTCATCATCACTTTTCTGCTGGCCCGCGCGCTTCCCGGCGATCCGGCCACGTATCTGGCCGGACCTTCGGCCAGTCTCGACGCCATCGAGCAGATCCGGCAGAATCTCGGTCTCGACAAGCCTCTCATCGAACAGTTCATTCTGTACGTTTCCGACATGTGCCGCGGAGACTGGGGCACGTCCTGGGCCACCGGCCTGCCCGTGACGGAAGAAATCTTCACCCGTCTGCCCGCCTCGCTGGAGCTCACCTTCGCCGGTCTGTTCTTCGCCGTGGCCGTGGCCCTGCCCATGGGCATTCTTTCCGCCACGCGCCCCGGCTCCCTTATCGACCACATCTGCCGCATCATCAGCACGCTCGGCGTTTCTCTGCCTACCTTCTTCACCGGGCTCCTGCTCGTGTTCGTTTTCTACTACCTGCTGGGATGGGCTCCGGCCCCCATGGGACGACTGCCGCTCACGGCCATCGAACCCGACGCCGTGACGGGCTTCTTCCTCATCGACACCCTCCTCGCCGGCGACTTTGAAACCTTCCGCGCGGCCGTGATGCAGATCACCCTTCCGGCGCTCACCCTCGGCATCTTCGCCCTCGCGCCGCTCGCCCGCATGACCCGCGCCGCCATGCTCCAGGTGCTCTCCGCGGACTTCATCCGCACGGCCCGGGCCTCCAATCTGCCCCGCTGGAAAATCATCTTCGTGTACGCGCTGCGCAATGCGGCCAATCCGCTGTTCACCACGCTCGGCATGGTGTTCTCCTTCACGCTCGGCGCCAACGTGCTGGTGGAAAAGGTCTTTTCCTGGCCCGGCATCGGCTCCTTCGCCCTTGAGGCGCTGCTCACCTCCGACTACGCCGCCGTGCAGGGCTTCGTGCTGACCATGGGCATTCTCTACGTGTTCGTGAACCTGATCACCGACCTGCTCCAGGTGCTGAACGATCCCCGCATAAGGATGAACATATGAGCTCCTTCACCCGTCATGTCTTCTTCTGCCTGAGGAGCAACGTGTTCTCCTGCCTTGCCGTGGGCGGTCTCGTGGTGCTCGCGGCGCTCACGGTGGCCGGGCCGTCCCTCGCCCCCTACGACGCCTTCCAGTGCGTGGACGACGCCATCATGCTTCCCCCCTCCCTGGCGCATCTTTGCGGCACCGATCAGGTGGGACGCGACGTGTTCAGCCGCATTCTCACGGCCTGCCGTCTCGACATGTCCATAGCCCTGAGCGCCGTCGGGCTCTCCCTTGTGGCGGGCACGCTCATCGGCGCCTTCGCCGGCTACTACGGCAGGCTCTTCGACAGTCTCGTGAGCCGCCTCGTGGACACCATCATGGCCTTTCCGCTCTTCGTGCTGGCCATGGCCATCGTGGCCTCGCTGGGCAACTCCGTGGCCAACATCGTCTATGCCACGGCCATCATCAACCTGCCCTTCTACATCCGCGTGGCCAGAGCCGAAGTGAGCGTGCGCCGCAACAGCCAGTTCGTGGAAGCCGCCCTCATCAGCGGCAACAGCGGCCCGCGCATCATTTTCCGCCACCTGCTGCCCAACATCATTCCCACCATCATGGTGCAGGCCTCGCTGAACCTCGGCTGGGCCATCCTGAACGCCGCCGGTCTGTCCTTCATCGGCCTCGGCGTCCGTCCGCCGGACGCCGAATGGGGCATCATGGTCGCCGAAGGCGCGCAGTACATCGTGTCCGGCGAATGGTGGATAGCCCTCTTTCCCGGCATCGCCCTCATGCTCACCGTGCTCTGCTTCAACTTTCTCGGCGACGCGCTCCGAGACATCTTCGATCCGAGGAGGCGTGCGTAATGACTACCTCATCTTCTCCGCTGCTTGAAGTGCAGCACCTCAGCGTAGGCTTCACCTCGGAAGGAAGCACGCTCACCGCCGTGCGCGACGTGACCCTGGAAGTCCGCCCCCACGAGTTCTTCTCCCTCGTAGGGGAATCGGGCTCCGGCAAGTCCGTGACCGTGATGACCGCCATGGGCCTGCTCGACGCCAACGGCTACGTGGAACAGGGCTGCATACGCTACGACGGCCAGATGCTGCTCGACAACAAGACGCCGCGCCGCCGCTGGCGTCGCCCCGGCGACATGGCCATGATCTTCCAGTACCCCATCGTATCCCTGAACCCCGTGCGCACCATCGGCCTGCAGCTTCGCGACGTGCTGGAAACGCTGCCCGAACGCCCCGCCTCCGCCAAAGAAGCCCGCGACGCCGCCCGGGAACTTCTCGAAAAGGTGCGCATCCGCGACCCGGAACGCTGCCTCGACGCCTATCCCTTCGAGCTTTCCGGTGGCATGTGTCAGCGCGTGCTCATCGCCATGTCACTGGCGCGGCGTCCGCGCCTGCTCTTTGCCGACGAGCCCACCACCGGCCTCGACGCCCTCACGCAGGACACCATTCTCAAGCTCCTGCGCGACATGATGGACGAAACCGGCATGTCCATACTGTTCATCACCCACGATCTCGGCCTGGCCGTGCAGTACAGCGACCGCATAGGCGTCATACGGCACGGCGAACTGCTGGAAACGGGACTGCCCGGCGATCTGCTGAGCCACCCCTCCCATCCCTACACGAAACGGCTCTTCGCCTCCACGCCGAGCCTCATGACCAGCCTCGACGACATCCGCCGTCTGGGCCCGGTCGAAGCCGATTCCTGAGGTGCGTCATGCTTCCGCTTCTTCAAGTCAGTCATCTCTACAAGTCCTTCACGCCCGGCGTGTACGCCGTGCAGGACGTGTCCTTTGAACTGAAACGCAGCACCTGCCTCGGCATTGCCGGGGAATCGGGTTCCGGCAAGTCCACGCTCATCCGCATGCTGGCGCGCCTCATCGACGTCAGTCCCGGCCCGGGCGGCGGCGACGAAGGCTCCATCCGCCTGTTCCGTGACGACATCAGTCTGCTGCCGCCGCGCTTCTTTGCGCATCATCCCCTGCGCTCGCAGATTCAGATGGTGTTTCAGGATCCCACCAGCAGCCTGAATCCCTGCTGGACCGCCGCCCGCTGCATTGCCGACCCTCTGCGCGTGCTGCTCGGCATCCGCGACAGGGACGTGCTTGCCAAGCACGTGCGCCGTCTGGCGCAGCTCGTCCATCTGCCGGAAGAGCTGCTCGACAGGCTGCCGCATCAGCTTTCCGGCGGACAGAAGGCCCGCGTGGGCATCGCCCGCGCCCTCGGCCCCCGGCCGAGCATCCTGCTGCTGGACGAACCCACCACCGCGCTCGACGTGTCCGTGCAAGGGCAGATTCTCTGCCTGCTCGACGACCTCAAGCGTCAGCTGGATCTCAGTCTCATTTTCGTGTCCCACGATCTCAACGTGCTGCGCCTGCTGTGCGACCGCCTCATCGTCATGCAGCAGGGCCGCGTGGTGGAGCAGGGAACCACGGCGGAAGTGTTCGCGCATCCCACGCACGAGTACACCCGTTCGCTTCTCTCTTCCATGCCTGTTCTGAACAAAACGGCCTGACCGGTCGAAAAAAACACGGAGACATCATGACCCCCTTTCCTTCCAGCCCCACTCTTTCCGCCGTCCGAGCCTGGTACGCCCAGGGCGGCGACCCTGAACAGGGCCTCTGCGACCTGGCCCGCCGCATCCGCCGCGACAGCGCAAACGGCGTATGGATCACCCTCATCGACGAAAACGAAGTGCGCGAGCGCGTGCGCGAACTGAAGGCCGCCTGCGCAACGCTCCCGGAAGAAGAGCGCCGGAGCCGGTATCCGCTTCTCGGCATTCCCTTTGCCGTGAAGGACAACATGGACGTCGCGGGCAAGGAAACCACCGCCGCCTGCCCGGCCTACGCCTACACCGCCGAGTCCACGGCCTTTGTGGTGCAGCGCCTGCTCGACGCCGGAGCCGTGCTCATGGGCAAGACCAACATGGACCAGTTCGCCACCGGTCTTGTGGGCGTGCGCTCCCCCTACGGGGCCTGCCCCAACAGCTTCGATCCCGCGTACATCAGCGGCGGCTCAAGCTCCGGTTCGGCGCACGTAACGGCCAAGGGCTACGTGAGCTTCAGCCTCGGCACGGACACCGCCGGTTCCGGACGCGTGCCCGCGGCGCTGAACAACCTTGTGGGCCTCAAGCCCAGCCACGGCCTGCTTTCCACGTGCGGCGTGGTTCCGGCCTGCCCCTCGCTGGACTGCGTGTCCATCTTCGCCCTCACCTGCGAGGACGCCGCCGAAGTGTTCGCCGTGGCGCAGGCTCCCGACGAGAAGGACGTGTGGAGCCGGGAAGCCGCATCTTCTCCCGCGCCCCTGGGCTCGACCTTCACCTTCGGCGTGCCCGAAAATCCTGACTTCTGCGGAAACGACGTCTGGGCGCAGGCCTTCCGCGAGGCCATCGCCCGCCTGGAATCGCTGGGCGGCACGGCCGTGGCCCTCGACTACGCGCCCTACCGCGAAGCAGCCGACATGCTGTATTTCGGCCCGTACCTTGCGGAACGCATGGCCGTGGTGGGCGACTTCGTGGAAAAGAATCCCGAATGCTGCGACGCCACCGTGCACAAGATCATCTGCGGCGCGTCGCACTGGACGGCCGTGGACACCTTCCGCACCATCTACCGCACGCGCAATCTTCGGCAGATCGTGGCGCAGGACTTCAAGCGCGTAGACGTGCTTCTGCTGCCCACCGCCCCCACCACCTACACCATCGACGCCGTGCGCCGCGATCCCGTGCGCACCAACGTGAACATGGGCGCCTACACCAACTTCGTGAACATCCTCGACATGTGCGCCGTGGCCGTGCCCTCCTCGGTGCCGCACATGCCCGGAACGGACGTGGCCATGCCCTTCGGCGTCACGCTCATGGGTCCGGCCTTTTCGGAAGCCCGTCTGCTCGATCTCGCCTCGCGCTTCCACGCCGCGGCCATGAAGGAAGGCGTCGGGCTCGGCGCGACGGAGGTGAAGCCCGCCGCCGACAAGGGCTCGCTGCTGCTGGCCGTGGGAGGAGCGCACATGAGCGGCATGGCACTGTGCCATGAGCTCGAAGCCACGGGAGCCGCATTCGAGTGCGCCGCTGCCACGGCTCCGCACTACCGCATGAAGCTGCTGCCCGGCGGTGCGCCCCTGCGTCCGGCCATCGTGCGCGTGGAGGACGGCGGCGTTCCCATTCAGGTGGAAGTCTGGTCCATGCCCCGCAGCGCCGTGGGCGCGTTTCTGGAACGCATTCCCGCGCCGCTCGGCCTCGGTTCCGTGGAACTTGCCGACGGCTCGTGGGTAAGAGGCTTCATCTGCGGAGCCGACCTCCCCGAAAACGCCAGAGACATCAGTAAATTCGGTTCGTTCCGCACCTTCATGGAACAGGAGGGCAACGCCGCCTCGAAATAGCGGCCTTCCCCCGCAAGACATCTCCCCTGCCGTTCGACGCGTCGCCGCCCTTCCCCTCCTTCATCAGGCCGCGTCGGGCGACAGGGGACTTTTTTTGCCGTCAGTCGGCCTTTGCCGGATAGCCCACGGGCTGAATCATGTACACCTTCCAGCCGTCCGGCAGCGGCAGCTTTCCGTCCAGCCGGTTCGTCTCCTGCGCCTTCATCACGTTGGCGAGCCCCGCCGAGGCGCAGTAGAGCGCCACGTTCTCGTACATGGAGCCGACGTGAAACGGCGAGTAGCGGTCGCTCTCCTTAGCCGCATGCAGCAGCACCAGCGGCGCTCCGTTGCTGTAGAGCTTCAGGTAGTCGCCCGCAAGCACCTGATCCAGCGCATTCTTCGCGGCGTCGTAGCGGTACACGCCGGCGGGCAGAACGGCGTACACGGCAATGAGCTGACGGTTCATGGCCGTGGGCACGGTGAGTCTGCCGTCCTCGCGGTTCACGCCGCAGGCCGCCCAGAGAATGTTCGACACTTCCTGCATCGGCAGCGGACGACTGTCGAACTTCCGCTCCACATGCCGCTTTGCCAGCGATTCCAGCAGAGAAAGACCGCCCTGCTTCTGCGGCGCGGGCAGTTCCACCATCTGCGCAAGCGCGGGCGCAGGCGCGGCCAGAACCGCGCAGCACAACGCGCCGAGCACAAGTTTCTTCATGTTCATCGCGCACTCCTTTGTCGCCGTCTTTCGCCCGGCCGCCAGAGCACTAGCCGAGCACGGGACTGTTTCAAAACCTGCCGAAAGTCTAGCAGAAACGCCTGCGCCCGTCCCGCCCTTTTCCGGCCCGGGGCTTCCGGGCTCCGCCCGGCCTGCGCGACGGCCCCTTCCCTTCATTGACGGGCGACGGAAGGGAATGATACTCTGAAAAAAATTTCGCGTTTTCTCCTCATGCTCCGGGAAAACGCGCGGAGAGCATACATGCAGCATAAAGAACTTGTGGAATTCATCGCCAAGTCGCTGGTGGACAACCCCGCTCAGGTGACCGTGCGCGAAACCGAAGGCGAACAGGCCTCCACGCTGGAACTTTCCGTGGCCAGAGACGACCTCGGCAAGATCATCGGCAAGCAGGGCCGCACGGCCCGCGCCATCCGCACCCTTCTGGGCGCGGTTTCCGCCAAAACCAAAAAGCGCGTCGTGTTGGAAATTCTCGAATAATGCCTGCTTCTTCTCTCGTAGTTCTGGGGCGACTCGCCAAGCCCCACGGCGTCAAGGGCGACATCCGCGTGGATTACTACGCCGATTCCGCGGACCTTCTGGACAAGCCCCTCATGCTGCGCGCCGGACGCTTCGCTCCGCGCCCCATCCGCGTGCGCGACTGGCACCTGTGGAAGGATCAGCTCATTCTCGGCATCGAGGGCTGCAACGACCGCTCCGCCGCCGAACAGCTGCGCGGTCAGGAACTGCTCATCGACGCCTCCTTCCTGCCGGAACCCGAAGAGGACGAGCCCTATCTGCGCGACCTCATCGGTCTTTCCGTGCGCCTTGAAGACGGCACGACTGTGGGCGAACTGGAAGACGTGGATTTCCCCGCCGGTCAGGAAATGTGGGTCATCCGCGCGCCGGAAGAGAGCGGCGGCTACGAAATTCTTTTCCCCGCCGTGCCTGAATTCGTGCGCGACATCGATCTTTCCGCGGGCACGGCCACCATCGCCCCGCCGGAAGGCCTGCTCGACCTGTACCGCGAAGGCGCAGCCTCGCTTGCTCCCGACGACGGGCAGGACGAACAGGACGCGGAAGAAGGCTCCGCCCGCAAGGCATAATCCGTCATGCGCTACAATCTCGTCACTCTTTTCCCCGAGTGGTTCGACTCGCCCCTTTCCAGCGGTCTCATGGAAAAGGCGCGCGAGGCGGGCATTGTGGAATTTTCCTTTGCCAACCCGCGCGACAAGTCCACGGACCGGCATCACTCCGTGGACGACCGCCCCTACGGCGGCGGCCCGGGCATGGTGCTCATGCTCGATCCGCTGGTGCGCACGCTGCGCGAACTGGCCCCCTGCAACGGCAGAAAGGGAAGACTCATCGCCCTCACTCCGGCCGGACGCCCCTTCACGCAGGACTTTGCCCGCGAGCTCGCCAAAGAAGAGGAAATCACCCTCGTGTGCGGCCGCTACGAAGGCTTCGACGCCCGCCTCTTCGATCTTCTTCCCGTGGAACCCGTGTGCGTGGGCGAAGCCGTGCTCAACGGCGGCGAAGCCGCGGCGCTCGCCGTCATCGAGGCCACGGCCAGACTCCAGCCCGGCTTCATGGGCAAGGACGAATCCGGCGACGAGGAGAGCTTCAGCAACGGCCTTCTGGAATATCCGCAGTACACGCGGCCGGACGAATTCGAGGGCCTTCGCGTGCCCGAAGTGCTTGAAGGCGGCAATCACGCGCTCATCGCCGCGTGGCGGCGCGAACAGTCGGTGCTCGCCACGGCAAAGCACCGTCCGGATCTGCTCGATCACGCCGTGCTCACCCATCACGACAGGGAGGTTCTGCGTGCCGCGCCCCGTTTCCGTCCGGGAAAAAACCTGCATGTGGCCCTGCTGCATCACCCCGTGCGATTAAAAGATCGGAAAACGGGCACAACCTCTTTGACAAACCTCGACATTCACGATATAGCACGAATTTCCCGCACCTATGGGATCAGTGGATTCTTCGTGGTCACGCCGCTGGAGGATCAGCGCAGACTCTTGGCAACACTGCTCTCTCATTGGACGGAAGGGCCGGGGCTGTCGTTCAATCCCGACAGAGCCGAAGCCCTTCGACTGGTCAGGCCCGAGGAATCTCTGGAAAGCGCGATTGCGACGTTGACAACCGATCGCGGCCTGCCGCCCTTTGTGGTCGGCACCAGTGCCCAGCCTGTCCTAGATAAAAAACACCGGGAACGCCGGCCCGCGACCACGTTCGACGACGTGCGGCGCAGGCTTGCGGACAGGCCCGTGCTCCTGCTTCTGGGAACCGGGCATGGCATTGCGCCTGAGGTGTTGGAGCAATGCGACGCCATCCTGCCGCCGCTGCGCTGGATGGACGAGTACAATCATCTTCCCGTGCGCGCCGCCGCCGCCATCCTTTTGGACAGGCTGCTCGGCGATCGGGGATAAACACCATTTTCCTCAAGGAGAGTCCCCCTATGGATATCATCAAGCAGATTGAACGCGAACACATGCGTATGGACATTCCGTCCTTCAAGCCCGGCGACGCCGTCAAGGTGTACCTGCGCATCGTCGAAGGCGAAAAGGAACGCATCCAGATGTTCCAGGGCAACGTGATCCGTATTCAGCGCGGCACCACCGGCGCCACCTTCACCGTCCGCAAGATTTCCGACGGCGTGGGCGTGGAACGCATTCTTCCCATGCACTCCCCCTTCATCGACCACATCGAAGTGGTGACCGAAGGCCGCGTGCGTCGTTCCCGTCTGTACTACCTGCGCGAACTGCGCGGCAAGGCTGCCCGCATCAAGCCCCGCAACCGCTACTAAGATTCCGGTCCGGCGCTGCCCGGGCCCTTCTTTCGAGCAGACAAATCCCCTTCCGGTTCTCCGGCGGGGGATTTTGTCTATCGGGCGACCGGCGTTTCCCGCTCGATGAAAAAATGCGGCGCTCCTTGCCGGACGCCGTTCGATTTTCAGCGCATTCCCGCTTTTTTTTTGCCGAAAAAATCCGTATCTTCGGCACACCGCCGCAGAAGCCCGTGTTCTGCGATCCATTTTCTTTTTCAGGTGAATCATGGCCAGACCCCGCAAAAAAGCCGTTATTGAACAGGGCATGCTCTTCAGCGCCCCGGATGCCCGGCAACTGCTCACCGCCGGGACCGACGAAGCCGGAAGAGGCTGCCTTGCCGGGCCCGTGGTGGCCGGCGCCGTCATTTTCGCCGACGGCTTCGACCTCATGGGACTGGACGATTCCAAAGTGCTCAAGGCCGAAGAACGCGACCGACTCGCCGGAGAAATCCGCAGTCTTGCCGTGGGCTGGGGCATAGGACTCGCCTGGATGAACGAAATTTCGCGCATCAACATTCTTCAGGCCTCGCTCATGGCCATGACCCGCGCCGTGGCCGCCATGCGTGTGCGCATGCGCGCCAAAGGAGAAAACGTGCCCGCGCGCCTGCTCATCGACGGCACGCAGATCATTCCGCCGCTCTACTTCCGTCAGTTCGGCATTCCGCTGCCCGAACAGGAAGCCGTGGTGGACGGCGACGCCAAGGTGCCTTCCATTTCCGCGGCGTCCGTGCTGGCGAAGACCTTCCGCGACGAGCTCATGACCAGATTCGACGCGCGCTGGCCGGAATACGGCTTTGCAAGGCACAAGGGCTACGGCACCAAGGAGCACAAGGAAGCCCTGAAAAAATACGGCCCCTGCCCCCTGCATCGCCTCGATTTTCGGGGCGTGCTGCCGCCGAAAGTGCAGGAGCAGGGCTGGCTGTGCTGAATCCCTTCCGCAGACATCAGGGCGAAAGCGCCCCCGACAAGGCTCCCCGTCAAAAGGCGGACACCGGCGCAGTCGGGGAAAATTGCGCCGCAGCAATGCTCGGCGGCATGGGCTGGCGCATTCTGGCCCGCAACTGGCGCAGCGGTCATCTGGAGCTCGACATTGTGGCGCAGGAAGGCGACACGCTCGTGTTCGTGGAAGTGAAAACACGCGATGCAGACGGCATGCAGCGCCCCTACGAAGCGCTTACTGCCGTCAAAAAAGAACGGCTGCTGCGCGCCGCGCAGGCGTGGCTTGCCGAACACGACGCCTGGAACAGGCCCTGCCGCTTCGACCTCGTGTGCGTGGCGGCCCGGTCGGGAACCTACCAAACGGAGCTGATACGAAATGTCATCGAATTCGCAGATATCGGAACCCGGCACGCTGTGGGTGGTGGGAACGCCTCTTGGCAACCCTGGTGATCTTTCTCCCCGGGCCCGGGCCTGCCTCGAAGCGGCGGATCTGGTGCTCGCCGAAGACACCAAGCGCGAAGGCCTCGCCTGTGCCCGCTGGGGCGTCGCCGTGCGCCGCTTCATCAGCTATCACGACCACAACGAAAAGGAAAAGGCGGCCTCCGTGCTGGAGCTTCTGCGCGAAGGGAAAAACATCGCGCTCATTTCCGACGCGGGCATGCCCGTCATGGCCGATCCCGGCTACGTGGTCATCCGCGCCTGCCGCGAAGCCGGACTGCCGGTTTCCGTCATTCCCGGGCCGTGCGCTCCGGTCACGGCGCTGGCCGGTTCCGGCATTCCGCCGCAGCCCTTCGTGTTCTTCGGCTTTCTGCCGCGCAAGCGCTCCGATCAGGAAAACACGCTCTCGCCCTACGCCACTATTCCGGCCACGCTGGTTTTCTTCGAGCGCAAGGACAGGCTTGAAGAAACCCTGAAAAACGCCCTGGCCCTGCTCGGCCCGCGCGAAGTGTGCGTGGCCCGCGAACTCACCAAGACGCACGAGGAATATCTGCGCTTCCGCCTCGAAGCTCTGCCCGATCTTTCGGGCATTCTCGGCGAAGTGACCGTGGTCGTCGGCCCGCCCGAAGGCAACGCCCGCAGCAGCCGGGAAGACATTCTCTCGCTCATCCGCGAAGAGCTTCCGCTCGGCGGCGCGCCCCGCGCCGTGGCCCGCCGCGTGCAGTCCCGCGCCCGGGGCTGGACCACCGGCGAAATCTACGCGCTCATTTCCGGCATGAAAAACTGACGCTCCGAACGTTGAAGCGCGCCTTGCGGGATCTGCGCCGATGTGGCACTCTTGAAGAGCAAGCATCATGCCGCAATGTTTCCGCTTTTGCGTCGCGCCTTTGCCGGGCCCGCGGCAGAATGCGGCGCAAAAAAAAACGCTGCCCACGACCGCGCAGCCGCCACGAGAAAAGGCGGACGCGGCCGAATCCGGGAGAAAGTCATGTCCAGCCATGCTTCCGCATCCAGTCTTCGCACCCGCATTCCCGCCCGGGCCTGGACGGACATGCTGCACCTTGCCGTGCGTCAGGTCTGTCCGGCCGGCTATCCGCTCATTCTCGAAGGCGACGCCCTCACCGACTTCTACTACATCGAAAAAGGACGCCTTCTCATCTCCTACGCCTCCCAGAACGGACGAGAGCGTTCCATCATCGGCCTTGAGGCGGGCAATCTCTTCAACGTGTCCACGGCGCTGACCGGCTTCGACAATCCGGATTCGCAGTACCTCTGCAAGGAGGAAACCGTGCTCTGGCGCTTTCCCGGCAGGCTGCTGCTCTCCCCGGACTTCGTGTGCAAGTGCCCGGAGCTCATCATTGAAATCATGCAGTCGCTGGCGAGAAAGAACCTTCAAATGCACGAAACCCTCTCCTACACCGGACCGGACGCCGCCCTCGTGCAGACTGCCCGCTGGATGCTGCGCGCCGCCGAAAGCCGCGCGTCGGAAAGTTTCCGCCCCGGCGTCACGCAGCAGGAACTCGCCGACAGGCTCGGCATCCATCGGGCCACGCTGGTTCGCTGCATTCACACGCTCAAGGAGCGCGGCATCATCAGCCGCTTCACCCGAAACGCGCTCGTCGTCACGGACATGAACGCCCTGCGGGATCTGGCTGAACAGTAACCGCCAGTCAGGAGCTCCGCCGCGCCCCGTGCACGGAAAATTTTCGCACAAGCGGAAGAATGATAAAAATAACAAATAAAATAAACAGGATATTTTTAAAAAATCGTGTTTCTGCGCTGCCGAAAAAGCGCTTTTTCCCTCCCGCAGCCTTAAAAAATTTCATTTTTCTCAAAAAAACTCATGCTCATGGCGCAGATGCGCCATTTTTTTCCCGCGTCATGTGAAAAATAACATTTAACAAATCAGTCAGGAAAAGCTTTTCCCTCCACGCGGCGCGACGTCTGCAGCGTCGGCCGCACCGCTCCCTGCCGGTTCGGCAGGGCGGCGTTTGTTCCCGAGAGCTCCCCGTCTTCCGACGTCGAAGCCCGAAGAACTGTGTTGCGCGAGCGCCTGCAAAGGCCGGTTCGCGCTTTCAGACAGGAGGATTTTTCCTTGATACGACACATCGACTCCGAAAAATGCACCGGCTGCGGTCAGTGCTTCAAGTCGTGCAGTCTCGACGTGTTCCGGCTGGACACCCGGCAGACGGAACTCTCTCCCTGCATGGCCGCCTGCCCCGCAGGCACGGACATACGCACATACAATCATCTGCTTCAGCAGAACCGCCTTGAAGAGGCGCTGGAAGTGCTCAAAAAGGGCACGCCCTTCCCGGCGCTCACCGGCCGCGTGTGCTTCCATCCCTGCGAAAGCAAGTGCACCCGCGCTTCCATGGACGAAAGCGTGAACATCAACGCGCTGGAACAGTTCCTCGGCGATCTCGACCTTCAGGAGCTGCCCTCCAGACCCGCCGTGCGTCACCTCTCCCGCGCGGCCGTGGTGGGCTCCGGCCCGGCCGGACTTGCCGCCGCCTGGTATCTGGCTCTTGAAGGCTGGCCCGTCACCGTGTTCGAGGCGCTGCCCAAGCCCGGCGGCATGCTGCGCTACGGCATTCCCGCCTATCGCCTGCCCGACAGCGTCATCGACGCCCACATCCGCAAGCTCGAAGCTCTGGGCGTGGAATTCTGCTGCAATACGCGCATCGGCGAAGGCTGCAATCTCAATCTGGCCGATCTGCACGATCTCGGCTACCGCGCCGTGCTTCTCGCTCCGGGCCTCAGCGCCGGCAAGAAGCTTCCGCTTGAAGGCATGGAGCTCGAGGGCGTATTCACCGGCGTGGAATTCCTGCGCGATCTGCGCACGGGCAACGCGCCTGCCGCCGGACGCCGCGTGTGCGTGGTCGGCGGCGGCAACGTGGCCATCGACGCGGCCATCAGCGCCAAAATGCTCGGCGCGGAAGAAGTTCACATGTGCTGCCTCGAAGACCGCGAACACATGCCCGCCTTTGAACACAACATCAAGGACGCACTCGAACGCGGCGTGACGCTGCATCCCACTCTCGGCCCGGCCCGCATCGAAGGCAAGAACGGAAAGGCCTGCGCCGTGGAATTTCATGTGTGCACGTCGCTGTTCAACGCCGAAGGCAAGTTCTCTCCCGTGCTCGACGAAACGCAGACCGTGCGCATAGAGGCCGACCAGATCATCTTCGCCATCGGCCAGACCGGCGACTTTGCCGACATCGCCTCCGGCGTGGACATGCGCGGCCCGCGCATTCTCGTTTCCGGCTCTTCCATGCGCACCAGCCGCGAGGCCGTGTTCGCCGCGGGCGACGCCGTCACCGGCCCCGCCTCGGTCATTCAGGCCATCGTGGGCGGCCGCGACGCGGCCCACGCCATGAGCCGCGCCCTGAACGGCCTGCTGGTGGAAGACGAAACGCCCGCCTCCCGCCCCGTGGTGGAACACATGCCCATAGACAAACTGCCCCATCTGCCCCGCAACGAACGCAGGGCGAACATGAACGGAGGCCTGTTCGACGAAGCCGTTGCTGGCTTCGATCAGCTCGACGCCCAGGCCGAGGCCATGCGCTGCCTCACCTGCGGCAGCAAGGCTTCCATCCGTTACGGCGACGACTGCATGACCTGCTTCAGCTGCGAACTGCACTGCCCCGCCGACGCCATCGACGTCCACCCCTTCAAGGAACGTCTTCCCTACACGCTGTACGACGGTGAAGGAGGCCGGATATGAACAAGTACGACTGCACACTTCAGACCGACGTTCTGGTCATAGGCGGCGGCTTCTCGGGAACCTGGGCGGCCATCAAGGCCCGCGAACACGTGAACAACGTGCTCATGGTGGACAAGGGACCCCGCGACTGGGGCGGACTCGGCAGCATGTCCGGCGGCGACATGATCGTCAAGCAGCCCGAGTTTGAAGCTTCGGACCTCGTGGACGAACTTACCTACTACTACGACGGACTGTGCGAACAGGACGTGCTCAAGGAAATTCTGGAGCTCTCCTACGACCGCTTCATGGATCTGGAAAAAATGGGCCACCGCTTCTATCGCGAAGACGGCGTGCTCCAGTCCATTCCCCAGCGCGGTCTGGACAAGATGCGCTACTATTTCTACCACCCCTACGGCAAGGGCGGCAGCCACACCACCGAAGTGCTGAACAAGCGCCTTCAGGAGATGAACGTCAAGCGCATGGGCCGCGTGGAAATCACCCGCCTCATCAAGGACGGCGACCGCGTGGTCGGCGCCGCCGGCTTCCACGGCCAGAGCGGCGCGTCCATTCTCATTCACGCGAAGGCCGTCATTCTGGCCGCGCATTCCGGCGGCTGGAAGGGCTCGTATCTGCTCAACACCTGCGCGGGCGAAGGCAGCCTGCTGGCCTACGAGGCCGGCGCCACCCTGCGCAACATGGAATTCATTGAAAACTGGAACGTGCCCAAGCTCTTCGCCTGGGAAGGTCAGACCGGTCTGCTGCCGCACGGCGCGCGCTTCCTGAACGGCAAGGGCGAAGACTTCATGCGCCGCTACTCTCCCAAGCTGGGCGCCAAGGCCGACCCCCACTACAACGTGCGCGGCATGGCCTTTGAAGTGCTGGCGGGCCGCGGCCCCATCTACTTCGACACCAGCACCCTCAGCGAAAAGGGCATTCGCGACATGACGCCCACCGGCGGCTGGATGAAGCTCAACGACACCAAGCTCAAGGCGCTCGGCATCGACTTCTTCCATCAGACCACGGAATGGATGTCGCAGGTGCTCACCTGCTTCGGCGGCGTGAAGGCCGACAAGCAGGGCTTTACCGGCGTGCCCGGACTCTACGTGGCCGGCAGAGCGCGCAGCGTGACCCCGGGCGTGTACATGGGCGGCTGGGACAGCTGCCTCACCGCCACCACGGGCTGGATTGCCGGTGAAAACGCAGGTCTTAGCGCCGCCTCTCAGAGCGAAACCACCTTCGACGAATCCCTCGCCCTCGACGCCCTGCGCGAAGACACCGCGCCCCTCGGCAGAGAAGGCGTGTCGCCCAAGGACATCGTGCGCAAGATGCAGCGGCTCATGTCGCCCATCGACGTGTGCATCCTCAAGACGCAGGACGGTCTTGCCCGTTCGCTCTCCCGTCTGGAAGCCTTCCGCGACGAAGTCGTGCCCCTGGCCGGAGCCTCGGATCCCCACTATCTGGTCAAGCTCACCGAAGCGCGCGGCATGACCCTGATTACCGAAGCCTTCCTGCGCGCCTCCCTGCTGCGCAAGGAATCGCGCGCGGGCCACTACCGCGCCGACTTCCCCCACAGGGACGACACCCGCGGTCCGGCCTGGATCAACGTGCGCAAGGGCGAACACGGCATGGAAGCAAGCTTCGACTCCGTGCCTCTGGACCGCTACCCGGTCAAGCCCTACCGCTACTACATGGACAACTTCAACTTCCCGGTCTGCGCTTCCGCAACCGTCTCTGAAAAACAGAACTGACGCCGAGCTCCGGTCTGCCGCTTCTCTCCCCGAGCGGCAGGCCGGAGCTCGCGCATCTATCCGCCGCAACGAACACGAACCGGATTTCCGCCGCGACGCGCGTTCAGGCCGCCGGCCTCGCCGACGCGCATTTTTTCGGTTCCTTCACGTGAAATTTATCCTGAACTCTCAAGGAAAATGCCCATGTCCAGAAGCCTTGCCTTGAAATGGCTCTCCGTTCTGCTGGCCGCCTCGCTGTTCTACACTCTGGCTCCGAACGACACCTACGCCAATCTTCCCCTGTATCTCGCTCTGACCGCCGTGGCCGTGGTCATCTGGGTCTTCGATCTGCTGCCCGCCGTGTTCGTGTCCGCGGCGCTCACCTTCGCCTATCTGATCACCAATCTCGCCACGCCGGAAGTCGTGTTCAGTCCCTGGACCACCGTGCTCATCTGGACCACCTTCGGCGCCGCCATCTTCGGCGAGGCCATGGATCAGACCGGTCTGGCCAAGCGCGTGGCCCTGCGCTGCATGCTTCTCACGGGCGGCACCTTCCGGGGCATGCTCATAGGCTTCGGCGTGGGCGGCATCATTCTCGGTCTGCTGCTGGCTTCCGGCTTTGCCCGCACCGTCATTTTCTGCGCCATCGGCATGGGCATCATTCAGGCGCTGGAACTGGACACCAAGTCCCGCATGTCCTCGCTCATCATGCTGGGCTGCTTCTTCGCCTCCTCCGCCCCCACCATGCAGTTTCTGCACACGTCGGAATCCTTCATCTGGGCGTTCCAGATTCTGCTCAAGGCCATCGGCGAACATGTGGACTTCTGGGAATACCTCTCCCACATGGGCCTCAACAACCTGCTGTACATCGTGCTGTGCTTCGTGGCCCTGTACCTCACCCGCGGCTCCACCAGAATGCCTGATGAAACCACCCTCAAACAGGTGCTCAAAAAGCGCATGGAAGAACTCGGACCCATGAGCACCGCGGAAAAGCGCCTTCTCGTTCTGGCGCTCATCAGCGTGCTCGGCTTCATGCTCGAACCCTTCACCGGGCTCAACGCCGTCTGGATTCTCTGCCTCGCCGCCCTGCTCTGCTACATGCCCGGCATGGGCATTCTGAATGTGAACACCTTCAACAATCTGAACATCATGTTCCTGGTCTTCGTGGCGGGCTGCATGGCCATTGGAGCCGTGGCCGGCGTGGTCGACGCCAACAAGTGGGCCGTGGCCTCCATCATGCCCTATCTGCAGGGCCTGCCGCCCACCATCAGCGTGGTGTGCTCCTACGTGGCCGGCACGGTGGCCAACTTCCTGCTCACGCCCTTTGCCGCCACCGTGGCCTTCACGCCCGCCTTCGGCGAACTCGGCGTGCAGATGGGAGTCAACCCGCTGCCTCTGTTCTACGCCTTCCAGCTCGGCCTCGACCAGTACTTCTTCCCCTATGAAGGCGTCATGTTCCTCTACCTGTTCACCACGGGCTGCGTCACCCTCCGGCACATTCTGCCCGCGCTCGGTCTGCGCACCCTGCTTGCCGGCGTGCTGCTCGTCGTGGTCTGGATTCCGTACTGGAACTATATAGGACTCATGTAAACCTGTGATCCCATCTCAGGCGATCCGGACACTCTCCCGCGTCTTCCCCATCGCCTGAGCTGCGGCATGCCGGACGATCTCTTTCTCGACAATTCGTCCGCCGCGCCGCCCGAAGGCCGCTCTTCTCCGCACGGCCTCCGGGCGGCGTTTTTCGTCCATCTTGCAGGAAAAAGGCTTGTATGGTACTTCCCCCTGTGAAATCCTTGGAAAAACCCGCCTCCCTCCCAGCTCTTCCTTTTTCTTGAGGCCGCCGTTTTCCGATCTTCCCTTCAGGAGCATCCCCATGGCCGACACGCCGCGCATCGACAACCGCAAAGCCCGTCAGTACTACGAATTTCTTGAATTTTTTGAAGCGGGCATCGTTCTTACCGGGCCGGAGGTAAAAAGCATCCGGGCCGGGCAGGTCAGCTTCGGCGACAGTTTCGTCGAGTGCCGCGAGGGCGAAGCCTTTGTCGTGGGCATGCGCATTGCTCCCTACGATCGCGGCGGCTACGTGCTGCAGGATCCCGACCGCGACAAAAAGCTCCTGCTTCATCACCGCGAAATTCATCTGCTCACCACTCGCATCGAGCAGAAGGGTCTCACCGTGGTTCCCACAAAAATCTACTTCAAGCAGGGCAAGGTCAAAATGGAAATTGCCCTCGCCCGGGGCCGCAAGCTGCACGATCAGCGCGAAGAGCTCAAACGCCGCGCCGAGTCCCGCGACATGGAACGCGAACTCGCGCGCCGCTAGGCATCCGCACACAACTGCAAACGGGGGAAGAGGCAAAAGCCTCTTCCCCCGTTTTTTCAACGCCGGCCGTCCCCGGCCGCGCTCAAGTCTCAACCATTGCGCCCGCCAGCGCCGCACAAACACGACGGATGAGCCGCCTCCGCACACGAGACTTCGGCGGAACTTGCCGCACGGACGCGCCTTCCGGCCTTCTACATGGCCATATGATAGATATTTATCAGATCGTCCACACCCAGCGGACGAATCACGCCCACCGGGCCGCCTATGCCGCGATGGCATTTTTCAGCCATGTCTCGGATCTGTTCTTCCGTGGGATGCACGCCGAGCTCCGAAAGCGACGTGGGCATGTGAATGGCCCGGAAAAAATTCTCCATGGCTGCAATGCCCTTTTCCGCCATTTCCTCATGGGTTCCGGCGCCGCTCACCCCCATGACCATATGCGCAAAACGGGCAAAGCGCGCCGCGTCCGCAGGATACGCATACCGGGCCCAGCTTCCCCACACAGCCGCCAGTCCCGCCCCGTGAGACACGTCGAACAGGCCGCTCACTTCATGCTCTATCTTGTGGGACGCCCAGTCGCCGCCGTCCGTTCCGCAGCCCGTCAGGCCGTTGTGCGACAGACTGCCCGCCCACATGACCTCGGCGCGCGCGTCGTAGTTCGAGGGATCGTCCCGGAGAATGAGCGCATTCTTCATCACCGTCTTGAGCAGCGCTTCGGCAATGCCGTCGGTAATCTCCATGCCGCCGCTGCGGTGAAAATACCGCTCCATGGTATGCATGAGAATGTCCACGCAGCCCGAGGCCGTCTGCCAGGGCGAAAGCGTGAGCGTAAGCTCGGGATTCATCACGGCAAAGCGCGGACGGGAATATTCGCTGGAATAGCCCCTCTTTATCCAGCCCTCCTCGCGGGTCACCACGCAGGAAGAACTCATTTCGCTGCCCGCGGCGGCGATGGTCAGCACCGCGCCGATGGGAGCGCAGGCGGTGGCCTTGCGCTTCTTGTCAAAGAAGTCCCACACCTCGCCTTCGTTGGCCAGGCCGTAGCCTATGGCCTTGGCCGAATCAATGACGCTGCCGCCGCCCACGGCCAGAATGAAATCCACGCCCTCGCGGCGGCCGAGCGCAATGCCCTCATGAATCTTGGAAAGACGCGGATTCGGCACCACTCCGCCGAGCTCCACCCAGCTGACGCCCGCCTCCTTCAAAGAATCGCGAATGCGCCCCAGAAGCCCGGAACGCTCCGCGCTGCCGCCGCCGAAGTGAATCAGCACGCGGCTGCCGCCGTATTCACGCACCAGTCCGCCGACTTCCTTTTCCGCGCCTCTGCCGAAAACCACCCTGGTAGGGGTATTGAACACAAAATTATTCACCCTGTTCTCCTTGCCGCGCGGAAAAACTCCGGCGCGAGTCCTGCCCATTGTGACACTGCGCCGCGTGTTGAGCAAGCAGGCGCTCAAGCGCGCCATGCCGAACCTTTCCGGCTTCCCCCTTCCCGATTTCCGCCGGTCAGACATCCACGAAAAGCTCAAAAACGGAGCACGACCGCTGCAAAGCTCCGGCAAACGCCCGAACATCCGGGGCACACGCGCCCTCCGACAACCGGTCACTGCAAAGCCGCCACAACGCCGTCTCAGCAGCCCCGCACACACGGCACAAGGCGACGGGCTCCGCTTCCACACGCCCGGACATCTCGCCCGAACATGATTTCTGCGCCTCCAGCGCCCGCCGCGCCATTCTTCCTTCCGCCTTCAGGGAAAACCCGCCGCTCGCCTTTCGAGAACGCCCGGGGACGCACACGCCGCAATCTTCCGCCCCCGTTCCGGGCCAGCGCCGTCCCCGTTCATGCCGCGCCCTCAAGGCCAAGGCTGCCCCTCATGCCGCCCCCCGTACCGAGAACTGCTCTTCTCTGCCGGACGCACAAAAAAAGGCCGTCTGCAAAGACGACCTTTTTTGAAAACACATCGGCGTTCCGCAGCAGAGGCGGAACGTTGTCCTGGCTCAGGCAAGATCCATGATCTTCTTGCGCTCGTCGCCGGGCAGAATGCCCCGCTTGCTTTCCCGCACGAAGTGAATGAAGCCCATGATCTCCGGCAGATGCCCGTATTCGGCCTCCAGCTGCATGAGCGCGTCCGGACGGGGAATGCCGGAATACCACGTCATGCGGTAGGCCTGCTTGAACGCGGAAAGCAGCTCCATGGACGCCTTGGCGCGGCGCAGGCCCACGATGTTGGGCGACTGCACCGTGGCCCGGTTGCCCACGGCCAGCATCCACGGAGGAAGATCCTGCGCGAGGCCGGACATGCCGCCCACGAAGGCGTGCGTGCCCACGCGCACGAACTGATGCACCGCAGACAGGCCGCCGATGATGGCGTTGTCGTCCACGAAGCAGTGTCCGGCGAGGGTGGCGTTGTTGGACATGACCACGTTGTTCATCACCGTGCAGTCGTGCGCCACATGAACGTAGGCCATGAGCAGATTGTTGTCGCCCACGCGGGTAATGCCGCCGCCCGATTCCGTGCCGCGGTGGAGCGTGGTGAACTCGCGGATGTTGTTCCTGTTGCCGATGACAAGCTGACTCTTTTCGCCGTGGAATTTCAGATCCTGGGGTTCTCCGCCCACGGCGGCGTAGGAATAGACGTGGTTGTCTTCTCCCATGGTGGTATAGCGCTTGATGGAGGCAAAGGCGTCGATGCGGGTGCGCGCGCCTATGACGACGTCGTCTTCAATGACGGCGCACGGGCCGATGACGACGTCTTCGCCTATCTGAGCCGTAGGTGCGACAAACGCGGTCGGATGGATCTGAGGGGCTGCCATATCAGAACGACTCCCTGGGAAGAACGGATGCGGTAAGTCTGGCTTCGGCAACGATGTTGCCGTCCACATACGCCTTGGTATCCATTTTCCAGAGCTGCATTCTGTGCGTCAGGTTGGTGCATTCCATGACCAGCTTGTCGCCGGGGCGGACGGGCGAACGAAAACGCGCCTTCTCGATGCCGGTGAACAGATAAATCTGATCGGGATGCTCCTTGAACTCAGGGAAGCTGTGCGCCACGAGGAGAACCCCCGTCTGCGCCATGGCCTCGATGATGAGCACGCCGGGCATAACCGGAACGCCGGGGAAATGTCCCTGGAAGAACGGTTCGTTGAAGGTAAGGTTCTTATACGCGCGAATGTGATCGCCGGGCACCAGCTCGTCCACGCGATCCACCAGAAGGAAGGGATAGCGATGGGGCAGGATGCTCAGGATCTCCTTGATGCCGAGGGAAATGGACTCGCTCATGGTGTTGTTGCCTTTTAACGGTTTATAGTGACGGCGTTGCCGCTTCCGACGTTTTCTTCGCGAGATACGAACGAAGAGGCGCGGAAACGACAACCGGCGGCAGGGCCAGCCCCGCCGCCGGGGCCGGATCAACGATGATGCATCATGGACATCCAGCGATTCCACATGGCCACCAGGGAGCGGTCCGTCTTGTCGCTGGCCATGGGCTTGTGGCCCATTTCCTTTTCGAGCCTGGCCACGCGCTTGAACAGCTCAGGAAGCTTGGGCATGAGCGTTGCGTTGCGCAGGTAGGTATTATAGTCCATGGTGGGGGAGCCGCCGACGACCTGCCCTTCGGAAATGTTCTTGGCAACGCCGGCCTGCGGCCCGATGGTTGAATTGCTGCCGATGTGCAGATGTCCGGAAATGCCGGCCTGCCCGGCCATGGTCACGTTGTCGCCCACGTGCGTGGAGCCCGAAATGCCCACCTGCGAAACGATGAGGCAATCCTTGCCGATATGCACGTTGTGGCCCACCATGACCAGATTGTCGATGCAGGTGCCGTTGTCGATGAGCGTGGCGCTGAGCGCAGCGCGGTCGATGGTGGTGTTGGCGCCCACTTCCACATGATCGCCGAGTTCCACATGACCTATCTGCGGCACCTTGCGGATTCCTTCCGCAGTGCGCACGAAGCCGAAGCCCTCGCCGCCTATCACGACGCCGGGCTGCAGCACGCACGCCCTGCCGAGTTTGGTTCCGGCCATGAGCACCGCACGGGGATACAGAATGCATCCCTCACCCAGCTCGCAATCCTCTCCGATGTAGCAGCCGGGAAAGAGCACGCATCCTTTGCCGATTTTGGTGCGGGGGCCGATGTAACAGAACGGATAGACGGTGCAATCCTCGCCAAGCTCGGCCTCCGGATGAATGCAGGCCATATGGCTCACGCCCGTGAAGCTGCCCTGCGGCTTGACGAACAGCGTCAGCGCCTGCGCAAACATGGGATAGGGATTATCCGTCACAAGCGCGCGGGCGACGTCGCTCTCATGTTCGGGCCGCACGATGACGGCCCCGGCTTTTGTGGTGGCCAGCTGTGAAACATACTTGGGGTTGGCCAGAAAGCTCAGCTCCGTAGGGCCGGCTTCTTCCAGCGTGTTGATCCCGGTAATGACGATGTCGTCGTCAGGCTCCTTGAGAGCCAGTCTCACACCGAGCTTTTCTGCAATTTCGGAAAGCTTGAACGAAGGATTGGGCATTCATGGCTCCTTTGTTACTTCACGGAGCTGAGATTGAACTTGCCGCCCTTGGACTTCCAGACCTTGTTGACTTCCTCGATCAGGCCGCTCGTCACGTCGTTGGCCTGAACGTAGAACATGACCACGGAAGCGTCCACGATCATGTCGTAGCCGTTCTTCTTGGCGTAGTTTTCGCAGGCGGTGCGCATCACTTCATTCATCTGGGAATTGATGGCCTGCTGCACGCGGGAAAGGCGCTGGGTGTAGGCGGTGCCTTTGGTTTCCAGTTCCTGGGCCAGCTTCTGAATCTTCTGGGCGCGTTCGTTGCGGGCCTTTTCAGAAAGCGCGGCGGCCTGCTTGCGCAGATCTTCGGCCTGCTTGCTGAGGTCTTCATTCTGCTTTTCAAGCTGCTGACGTTCCTTGCCAAACATGGAGGTCAGCTGCTTTTCAGCTTCCTTGCCGGGATCGCTCTGAGCGGAAAGGCGCAAAGGATTGGCCACGCCTATCTTGCCGGCGGCTTCAGCCTGGGAAGGCAGCACAACGGCGGAGCAGAAAAAGGCCACAACCAGCGCAATAACAGTGCGACGAAGCATAGTCAGACTCCTTAAAAGGAAAAATTAGCATAATCAACGTGCCGAAACAAGCGGCACAGACAACGGGTAAGAGTACCCTTGAGGGCGTCACGGCGTCAAGAATGATTTAAGCGTACCAGCGCGCAATCATTTCCAGAGCGCGGCGCGCGCTCTCTGCGGGAGAAACCCCGGCCGAGCTCACCACAAAGGAGGCATAACGGCGATACAGAGCTTCGCGCTCAAGAAAGAGATCTTCCACGGTCTGCCCTGGAGCGATGGCCAGCCCGCGATCGGGATTGCGGGCGATGCGCTCAAGAACCACGTTCATGGGCGCTTCAAGATAGATCACGGGCCCCAGGGAGGCCAGGTGTTCCATGGTGGAGGCGCGATACACCACGCTGCCCCCCGTGGCGATGACCGTGCGGCACAGCCGCAGACGTCCCACGATTTCGGCTTCGACGTTGATGAAGTCTTCCTTGCTCATGGCGTCGGCCACGGTCTGGAGAGACGCGGCGAACGCCGCTTCGATGACGTGGTCGCAGTCCACGAAGGCCCAGTCAAGCGAACGCGCCACAAGGCGGCCCACCGTGGTTTTGCCCGCTCCGGCCATGCCTATGAGCGTGATGCAGCCGTTTTCAGGAATGGAAGGCAGAGACGATGTGTTTTTCTGCTCGGACGAAGGTTCCGTCATAATGATGTTCCGGGCGAAAGCCTGTTTTTGCAGCGCAATATCGCGCTGTTTTTCACCTTGGCTATACGCCGCGCGCGCCAGGATTGCAAATGCGAATGCGCGCCGTCCGAAAAAGGCCGAGGAAAGCCGGAGGATTACGCCCGAAACAAAAGGTCAGCTCTTCTTTTCCGTGGAGGAAATGACCACGCCGGAAAGCGCAAGGGCCACGCAGAGCACCTGCGGAACGTTGAGTCTTTCGCCGAGAAGAACGTAGGCGAAAATCAGGGTGAACATGGGAATGAGATTGCCGAACAGCGACACGATGCCCGCTTCCAGATGCTTGAGCGAAAGATTGAGCAGCATATAGGCCAGGATTCCCACGCCGATGCCCATGTACAGCAGACCGCCGAGCGCGGGCAGCGTGACGTTCTGCGGCAGCGACGAGGTGAGCAGAAACGGCGAGAATGCAATGGCGCCGCCGATGGCCTGAATGGCGGAAATGCTGAGGAAGGAATAACGGCGGGCGATGAAGCGCGCGCACACCGCGTAACCGGTGGAGGAAAGCACGGCGCCGAACATGAGCAGGTTGCCGAGCAGAGGATTGGAGGCCTTGGCGTCGCCTTCGGCAAAGTACGAGGAGCCGGCCACGCCGATCACGGCCAGAACAATGGCGAGCACGGTGCGCTTCGTAAGCTTTTCCTTCAGGAAGAGCCACGCCGCCACCGCCGTGCATAGCGGAAAGCACGCCGCGATGACGCCGCCCTGCGAGGCCGTGGTGTACTTCATGGAAAACGTCTCGCACAAGAAAAACAGGCACGGCTCGAACATGACCAGGAGCAGCAGATATTTCCAGTCGCCCTTTTCATAGGGCATGTGCCGCCACTTGGGAAAAAGCGCAAGATAGAACAGCGCGGCAAAGGCCACTCGGGCATAAACCACATGCAGAACCGTGAAGGACTCGAACGCGTACTTCATGGCGATCATGCCGCCGCCCCACAGCGCGTAGCAGACCACAAGCAGCAGCATGACCATTCTGGGCGAGAACACCATGACAAACCTCCTGATGGAACTTCTTCCATCATACGGCGTTCCCGGAATAATTCTGACGCATGTGCGGCATTTTTCGCACTTCGGGCCTGCGCGCCGTGAAAAGAGCATGCGCGGCGCGCCCTGTCTTCAAGTCTGTCGGAACATTTGCCCATCCCCGCATCGACTTTTGCCGGGGGAGACTTCGCCGGGCGCCCTTTTCCGGCAGGCGAGGAGCAAAAAAAAGAGCCCGCCGAAAAACGACGGGCTCCCACATGGCGAGAATCGGAAGATTAACGCTTGGAGTACTGGTAACGGGCGCGGGCAGCAGCAAGACCGTACTTCTTACGTTCCTTCTTACGGGCATCGCGGGTCAGCAGGCCGGCATGCTTCAGGGTGCCGCGCAGGGCGGGATCGGCCTGGAGCAGAGCACGGGAAATGCCGAGGCGCACGGCTTCGGCCTGACCGGAAATGCCGCCGCCGCACACGTTGACCTTGATGTCGTACTGTTCGGCGAGCTTGGTGAGGGCAAGAGGCTGACGGACGATCATCTGCAGGGTCTTGCGGGGGAAATACTGATCCATGGGACGGCCGTTGATTTCAATCTGGCCGGAACCGGGATAAAGACGGGTACGGGCAATAGCGGTCTTGCGGCGGCCGGTGCCGTAATCAAAAGTGCTGGACATGGCTGGACTCCTACTTCTCAAAAGTCAGCGGCTTGGGGGCCTGAGCGGCGTGAGGATGTTCGGCGCCGGCGTAAATCTTCAGTTTCTTCAGCATGGCGCGGCCAAGACGGTTCTTGGGCAGCATGCCGCGAACGGCCTTGCGGAGCACTTCTTCAGGCTTGGAGGCAAGCAGCTTTTCGAGGCTGATTTCCTTGAGGCCGCCAACCCAGCCGGAGTGGCTGTAGTAGAGCTTGTCGTGCATCTTGGTGCCGGTCACGCGAATCTTTTCGCAGTTGATCACAACGATGAAATCGCCGTTGTCCATGTGAGGAGCGAATTCAGGCTTGTGCTTGCCGCGCAGACGATGAGCGATCTGAGCGGCGAGACGGCCAAGGATCTGATCTTCGGCGTCAACCAGATACCACTGACGGTCGATGTCGGCCGGGGTCGGGCTGAAAGTTTTCATGAAAATATCTCCTGTCCCGCGCAGAGCGGAACCGCATGAGTGTGCCGTTGAAGAGGCGTAGTCACAAAAAGGCTTCCCGCCAGAAGCCGGAAGCACATTCCTCGTTACACTGTTCCTTTTTCAAGGGAAACCGGAGCCATTCCGCCCGCAACGGGGAGCCGGCGAAACGCGCCTTGGGAGCGGCTACCAGACCGCCGTTCCCTTGCCAGAACGTTTGAAACAAGGTATCTGCCATAAAATGAAAGTTTAAGCAAGTGAGGAATGGCCATGCGGAGCATCAGAAAAAGCCTTCTCCAGTTCATTTTCTCGGGAGCCAGCATGCGGCGGTGGAACGACAAGCTGCGTCCCGTGGAACTTTTCGAGCTGGACAAGCAGGCGCACAAGATGATCGCAGCCTTTCTTCTCTGGCAGCAGAACACCGCCGGCATGAGCGACGAAGAGCAGCGCCGCATCGGCATCGACATCATTGAAGGCGGCATTTTCGACTATTTCTACAGGCTCATCATCACCGACATCAAGCCGCCGGTGTTCTACCGCATCAAGGCCAACAGCGAACACTACCGCGAGCTCACCGCCTGGACGCTCAAAGAACTCGAACCCCGCATCCGCCCGCTGGACGAAGACTTCTGGCAGCGCCTCACGGCCTATCATTCCCGCCCGGCGGAAGAGAGCAACGCCCTGAGCGACCGCATCCTCAGCGCAGCCCACATGTACGCCTCCCGCTGGGAATTCTGCCTCATCGAACCGCTGAACGGCTTCGACGAGGAAATCAAGGAAATAGGCCCGTCGTTCAACAAGCGCCTGCTCGCGCTCAAGGACGTGGACGGCGTCAACGAACTGCTCGCCGGTTCGGGCACCGCGCTCGCCCGCATGGCCAATCTCTGCGGGCAGCTCCGCTTCCAGATCCGCTGGGCCCAGACGCCGCGCGTGCCCGCCACCTCGGTGCTGGGGCACATGTTCATCGTGGCCGTGTATTCCTATCTGTTCAGCCTCTACCTCGACGGCTGCCCCCAGCGCCGCATCAACGATTTCTACTGCGGCCTGTTCCACGATCTCGCCGAACTGCTCACCCGCGACATCATCACGCCGGTCAAGCGCTCCGTGGCCCAGCTGCCGGAAATCATCCATCAGTACGAAGACGAGGAACTGCACAGCAAGATTCTCGATCCGCTGGAACAGGAAGGCTACGGACACATCCGGGAACGCCTCGACTACTACCTCGGCCTGACCACCAAGTCGGAATTCCACGACACCTTCCGCACCGATCAGGGCATTCAGAAGGCGGACGGTTTCGCCGATCTCCAGGCCCGCTGCAACGACGACCGCTTCGATCCCAAGGACGGCCAGCTCATCAAGGCCTGCGACAATCTGGCCGCTTTCATCGAGGCCTACAGCTCCATCCACAACGGCCTCGGATCTCCCCATCTCTACGAGGCCATGGCCCGCATGCGCCGCGACATCAGCGCCATCCGCCTCGGCTCCTTCAGTCTGGCTCCGCTGCTGGCCGACTTCGACTAGCCTCCGGCCTCTTCGCATCCTCTTCGTTCCGCCTTCGCCTGCCCGAAGGAGACCTTCCGACAATCCTCCCTTCCGCCGGATCAGCGCAGCGCCTCAGCCGGCGACGCGGCTTCTCGCAGCCGCACTCTCCTCCGCCCCGATCTCTGCAAAGCCCTGCGCACGGACGACGCGGCGCGTCATCCGCAGGCGTCCACTCTCCGCGCCCATCAACGCCCAATGACGGCCTGCGCACAGCGCGGACGTGTTCCGCTCCTTTCCCCCGCGCTTCAGAAAAAACACCCCGAAAGAAAACTTTCGGGGTGCCAGGGTACTCCGTGCAGGAGGTTACGGAGTAATGTTTTCCACCGGCGGCAAATGCGCCGGATGGTCGCTTTTTAAGGCGGAGTCCAAAGACTCCGCCCTGCGTGCCGAACGCTACGCGGCCTCGCTTTGTTCGCCCATGTCGTACTTGCGGTTCCAGCCGGTGACGGCGGAGAAGATCAGCACGAGGAGCAGAGCCCAGGAATACGGGTTGTAAAGCGCGGCGCTGATGCCGGGCGCGGGAATGCCGTAGCCTTCGGCCGCACTGTAGAGCGCGCCGTACCAGGCCGCCACGGCGATGTGCCAGGGCAGCGTGAAGAATAAGCTGCACACGGCGCAGTCCATGAGGTTGGCGCGACGGGCGGCCGCGAGCTTGAACTTTTCGCCGATGGGACGCACCAGCGTGGGACCGACAAGCAGTTCGGCCGGGGCGTTGGCGGAAATCGGAATGGATGCCAGCACCGTGACGCCGACAATGAACAGTTCCGCCTGACGCACGGAGGAAACCAGCGTGCTGTGGGCGAAGTCGAGGATGCGGCGCATGATGCCGCTTTCCACGAGGATCTGCGTGACCGCCAGAATCAGAATGGCGAAAATGATGGCGCCGACCACGCTGTCCACGCCGTCCTGAATGAGGCCGGTGGACGCGCCGCTCTTGGCCGGAACGCTGAAGATGGCGCCGAGAGGAATGTTGCCGATGAGCACGCCGATGACGGCCGCCGTCACGTTGCCGTAAATAAGCGATTCGATGATGTGGCGTCCCGCCAGGGCGGAAACGACCACCACGGCCAGCGCCACCAGCATGAATATGCCGGAAGGATTCAGATTGGCGTGAATTTCAGGCAGCGAGCTCACCTGACCGCCTCCGCCGAAGATCAGGAAGATCACGGCGCTCACGGCCGCGGCGGTAATGGACAGCGGGAAGCGGCTGCGCACCACGTCCTTCATTCTCGCGCCCTGCGTATAGGCGGAAACGATGGTGGTGTCGGAAATGGGAGCCAGGTTGTCGCCGAAGGCCGCGCCGGAAAGAATGGCCAGGCCCAGCATGGCCGGATCGGAGCCGAGAAAATACCCCGCCGGATAAAGCACGGGAGCCAGCGCAATGCAGGTGCCGGTGCTCGTGCCCGTGCCGAGCGCGAAGAGCATGGCCGCAAAGAACACCAGCAGCGTGAAGATGGAGCCCTGCGCGCCCGTAGTCATGCCCATCCAGAGCAGACCGTTGACCAGACCGCCGGCAGCCATGAGCTTGCCGAACACGCCTGCAAACAGCCACGCCGTCACAATGACGATGCCCGTCTTGTCGCTGATGCCGCGCATGGCGGCCTTGCAGTACTCCTCTTTGTTTCTGGCAAAGAACAGGCCCACGCAGAGTGCAAGCCAGGCGCAGGCCCAGAACGGCTTGGTGCCGCCGCGCTCGGCCACGGACAGCCAGACAAGACCGGCCACCAGCACCAGCAGCGGCACCAGTCCGCCGAGGAGCCCGCCATACATGTCGAGTTTCTTTTCCTCCATGCCAATTACTCCTTGTTATGAGTTCCCTCCCAGGGCGAGCTTCAAAATTTAGCTATAAAAATTAAATAATTTTAATATGATCTATGCTTTGTCGATTGTTGACAATGATATCCCGAGAAAAAGGCAAAAGCAAGGGAAAACCCCTGGCTTTTGCCTGAATTATGAAAAAAAACCAATATATTGCTATTTCGACGCGGAGCTTTTGCTCCGATGCCCTGCGGCGCAGCGTATCAGGGCAGGCGTCCCGGCGATGAGCGCTTCATGCGCACTTTCCGGGACGCCTGTCTCCTGCGCCCGCACGCTACGCAAGATAGCTCACTGCGCCGTCCTCATTCCAGAATTTGCCGAGCTTGCCGGCACCGATCAGCGACTTGGGAATGGCTCCATAAATGCCCTTCACACCGTTGACCACCTGGGCCACCTTGAAGTCCACGCCCATGCTGCACAGCACCAGCGCTTCGTTGAAGCTCATGCCGTTCTTTTCCGCAATGAAGTGCGCCGCTTCCATGATGGCCTGACGGGAAGCCCGAAGCAGTTCTTCATTGAGGCCCATGACCAGATAATGGGTGGGCGTTTCGCCTATGGGCATGCTGAGCTTCCAGTTCTTGTGCAGAATGAACTGCACTCTGCCGGTCATGGAAGTTTCAATGGCCGTAACGCTCACCTCGCCGTCGCCCTGCGCGGCATGGGCGTCGCCCGTGTAGTACAAAGCGCCGTCCACCTGCACGGGAAGATATACCGACGTCCCCTTGGTCAGGGCCTTGATGTCCATGTTGCCGCCGAACACGGAAGGCGGCGCGGAAGCCGCCAGAGCGGTGGGGGAAACGCCCATGACGCCGAAGAAGGGATTGAGCGGAATATTGAGGTTCTTGTACTTGCCCACCTTTTTGGCCTTGTCGTACTCAATGCGGAAGGAGGTGGTTTCCTTCACCTCATACGGAACGCCGCCGGCTCCGGGACGAGCCACGACGTTGCCGAAATCCGTGGTCAGGAAGGTGTCGAGAATGCGCACTTCCAGCACGTCGCCGGGCTTGGCGCCGTTGATGCGGATGGGGCCCGTCAGAACATGATTGCCGGGACTGCATGATCTCTTCAAACCTTCGGAAGCCAGAATGCGATAAATAATGGGATCGTCCGTCGACAGGGAATACCTCTTCACATAGTCGGCAAACGTGCCCGCGATGCCCAGCATGCTCACGGTCTCAATATCGACCACGGCTCCGGAATCCACGGAAAGCACAGGCTTTTTGTCGGGAGAGAGGCCGCCCTTGATCAGATTCTTGATGTCGGCGGGAACATAGTAATCGGCCTTGGGAGAAGACGCTGCTGCCGAGGCCCGGCGCACGTTCATGGTGGTATCGAACGCAGAGGCCAGAAGCATGCCCGAAGCCCCTATGCCTGCACAACGGATGAATTCTCTTCTGTTCATGACAGTCTCCTTTGCTTGTTGATAATCAAGAAGCAAGAAGCATGCCAAACGTAATGATCATTATTTTCAAACAGTTATAATTTTTTACGCAACAATTGGTTGAAACACTTTTGTTGTTTGCCGCCATTCCAGGAACAATTTTAATCCGAAGCTGCCCGCGGCGGTCGCTTTTCCTTGTGCCGAGCGCGGAAATCTGCCGCAGCGCCCCTTTACGAATACAGATTTTATGCGTATTTAATGCTTGTTCCGCCTGCGAGAGCGACGGAAACGTGGTCTTTCTGACCCGCGTCAGCAAAGGCACCATCCGCAAGGGGGCGCATTGGTTTCGACGGGGATGCTGGAAGCCATGGTTGCAGGTCGAGGCGCCGCTGGCCTCGTAAAAAGCGGCAACAAAGTAATTGCCAACAACGATTACGAATACGCCTACGCTGCGTAAGCAGCCGGGCATCCTGACGGCGCAAAGACCGTCACGCTGAAGCGGCCGACGTCCGATACGTCGCCGAAGCGCCAAGCTTATCGGGCTGGCGTGCGTCTGTTCCTTCCGGGGCGCACGCGAGGAGTCACGGCGGGATAACTGACGGACGCCCGTCTGCGGGCAAATCCCGAGGCGAAAACTCTGTACGCAGACTAAACCTGTAGAGGCCTTGCGCGGACCTTTCTCGGACGGGAGTTCGACTCTCCCCGCCTCCACCAAAAAGTCAATAAAATCCAATATGATATTGGATCAGAAAAACTCCCGATGTTCGGCGTGAAAGCGCTGTGCATCGGGAGTTTTTTATACCGTCGTTCACGACCTCAGCCGTCGGGCGGCTATTTCAGCGGTCTCGTGAACATGGACTTCCTGCTCCGTATGAATTCGGAAACATCCTCGTTCACGCGCTTCACCGTCATGCGCGTTTTTCCGCTGCCGCTGACGTTGACGTCGGGACTGCTGAAAACAACGGTAAGGGTATCTCCCGACAACGTTCCCGTCTCGTGCCCTTGGGATGGGAATCATTCCACGCGCCCTCCGAGACGTCGGCCACGCAGGTGGCAGAAAACGAAGTCGGCGTCCTTTTGGTAATCTTGAAGAGCAGGGCACCCTCTCCGTCACCGACATAATACCGTATGAACTCTGTCCTTATCTATGGTCAGATAGTAATCATCGCCATTGACCGTAGTCGTAAGGCCCTGTGGTTCCGTATAATTTATGCCCGAAGACGCGGAAGATTGCGTCCCGTCCGCCGCACCGAGTATTTTTTCCGCAGAATCCAGCATGCCGTCCAGCGCTTCGAGAGTTCCGGCACACGCAGGCGTCGCAACCAGCAGGCCGAGGAAACACAACGCCGTCATTCATCTCTTAATTTTCCATCCTCCCTGAATATTTTGTAAAAACATTTCTTTCAAGAGCAACGGACTCTTGTTCTTCTCGACAGGTCAATCCAATGACCGCTCTCTGCCATGTACAGCAGCATTTCCGAAGCATAAAAGAGGCATTTTCAAAGCCCGGATCTCCTCAAAATGCACTTCTATTAATATCCGAGCCAGCGGCATCACAGAAGTTTTCCTGCAAGAGCAGCATGTCATAATGTCTCAAACTGCGTCACGACCGACATTTCCAGCCCCGCGCTCCTCCCACGGTCGATTCCGATGCATGCATCTGCCCGACTTCCCATGTCGCTTCCGGCAGCCCCCGCTTGTGCCTCGTCTTCCGAAGGGCAATCATTAACAACATCAATTACTCCACCTCTGACGGCGGCGTATGCGGAATATCCTTTTTTCTTGCGGGCAAGGCAGCACTCCCGTATTGCCGAAAGGTCTTTCTCTGTTCCGTCCCTTCCTTGCACTTTTAACAACTGACAATTCCACAAACAAAAAAAACTGGTTTATTCCCATGGGATAACGTTAAGCTCTGCTTCCCGGCTGAGAAGCGGCGGCTTCTCCCTCTTCAAAACCGGCATCCTTGCCGAAACGTCAGGAGGTATTCCATGCACGGTGCAAACAAAGCCCATCTGCCGCAACATTCCATTCCCAGGCCCCCTCGTCCTCCGTGCGTCGTTTTCCGTCCACCGGACGGTCCGCTCGAGCGATGCCGACGAACGTTCTCCGCAACTTTCACGTCCGACGAGCATGACGGCCCCGAATTCACGGCCGACGTTGAAACAACACAGGCTCCCGTGAAACAACGCACCTCTATCTCAGGAGTTCCACCCCTATGGGAAAAACATACGGATACATCCGCGTATCCAGCACGGATCAGAACGAAAGCCGCCAGTACCTGGCCATGCAGAAACGGGATATTCCCAAAAAGCACATCTTCATCGACAAGGTGTCGGGCAAGGACTTTCAGCGACCGCAGTACCTCGCCATGCTCCGACGCCTGAAGCCCGGCGATCAGATATGCATCACCAGCATCGACCGGCTGGGACGCAACTACAAGGAAATCCAGCAGCAGTGGCATGTGCTCACCAAGGAAATGAAAGTGGACATTCTCGTGTTCGACATGCCTCTGCTCGACACCCGCAGGGACAAGGATCTGCTCGGCACCTTCATTGCCGATCTTGTGCTTCAGGTACTGTCGTTCGTGGCGCAGAACGAACGGGAAAACATACGCCGCCGTCAGGCGGAAGGCATTGCCGCGGCGAAAATCAGCGGCACGCGCTTCGGTCGGGAGCCGAGTCCGCTGCCTTCCGGCTTTCCGCGGGTGTTCGCCCAGTGGAAAAACGGTGAAATCAACACGTCCGAAGCGGCGAGGCGCTGCGGCATGGCCCGCTCCAGCTTCCGCTACCGGGCCAGAACGTACATGAAGAACACCTCGTAACAGAACGGCATGGCGTGCCTTCCGGCGGCAACGCAACAAGGAACGTACGCCATGCCTCAACGCGCAGACGCCGGTGCAGAAAATTCTCCGACTGCGGCGTCTGCGCGTCGAGCCAAAGAAAACGAGTTTGTACCGCACATTTTACCGGGCACACCCCGGCCCGGCTATGGTCATGCGGACGGCTCCATGCTAAAAGAGGCAAGACTGCAGGAGTGAAGCCATGAAATTCTTTACCAAGAGCCGCTATGCCCTCCGTGTGATGATAGAACTTGCCCGGCGTCCGCACAACGACAACACGCCGCTCAAGTCCATCGCGCAGTCGCAGCACATCAGTCTCAAATATCTTGAACAGGTCATTGCGCCCCTGAGCCGGGCCGGACTGGTCAAGAGCGAACGCGGCAGTCAGGGCGGATACCGGCTGGCCATGCCGCCCGAAAACTGCACGGCGGGCGACATTCTGCGCGCCGTGGAAGGCAGCCTCGCGCCCGTGGACTGCCTCGATCCGGAAGCCGAAGCCTGCAACTTTCAGAAAAGATGCGCCTCGCTGCGCTTCTGGAGCGGCCTTGGCGACTGCATCGAACGCTACGCCGACAGCGTCACGCTGCGCGATCTCGCCGCTCTGCCCGGCGAATGCTGTCCTCCCGGTCTCTGACGCCTTCCTGCCCGTTCAACCTTCTGCCTTCGAGGTTTTTCATGCCATTCAACGGACTCGCTCTTTCCCGACTTTTCTTTGAAGCCTCACTGCCCCTGCTCAGGGAACGCATTCCCGACATCATGACGCGCTCCGCCGCCGGCCTTGTCGGCGAAGGCTCGGAATGCCTCGGCCTGGACGACGACATTTCCCGCGATCACGACTGGGGCCCCGCCTTCTGCCTGTGGGTGCCGGACGATCTGCTCCGCGCGGAACTCACTCGCGTGGAGAGCGCCATAGCGTCGCTCCCCGCCTCATTCCAGGGCTTTCCCACGCGCATGGCCAGAGAGAGGCGCATGGGCAGAACCGGGCCGCTGCCGCTCAAGGGCTTCTACCGCCGCTTTCTGGGCATGGATCGCGCGCCTGAGACCTGGCGCGCATGGATGGCCGTTCCCGAATATCACCTCTGTTCCTGCACCAACGGCGACGTATTCCTGGACGAAGGCGGAGAATTTTCAGCCGTGCGCGAGGCTCTGCTCAAGTACTATCCCGACGACGTGCGCCGCAAGAAAATAGCCGCCCGCTGCATGATAATGGCGCAGGCCGGTCAGTACAATATGCCCCGCAGCCTCCAGCGCGGCAATTCCATGGCCGCCATGCTTGCCGCCGCGCGCTTTGCCGAGGCCGCGCTGTCCATGGCCTTTCTGCTCAACCGCCGCTACATGCCCTTCTACAAGTGGGCCGGACGCCTGGCCGAAACCCTGCCCGTGCTCGGTCAGCAGACGGCGTCCACGGTCAAAATTCTGGCGCGCACGCCCTGGGATTCCCAAAGCCTCGGAGCCGAAGCCTCGGAAGCCGTCGAAAAGCTGTGCGATCTCGTGGCTGCGGAACTTCGCCGTCAGGCGCTGTGCGACATTCAGGGCAACTGGCTGTGGCAGGCCGGGCCTCTCGTGCAGCGCGGCGTCAAGGATCCCGAACTGCGCGCCCGCAACGTCATGGAGGACTGATGGAAGACTTTCGTTCCGCGCTCAATGCGGCCAGAACACTCCCGGACGCGCAGGCCGAAGAGGCGCTGCGCACTCTTCTGAAACAATACCCCGATCTTTCGCCGGAAGACGAAGGGAATCTCCGCTACACGCTGGGCGTTGTTCTGTTTCATCAGGGCAGGGCCGATGAGGCGGCACACGAAACCGAGCAGGCCTGCCGTCTGCTGGAACACGCTCCCGGAGCTGCAAGGGCCCTGGCGCTGACGGCCCTTGCCCGCATGAAGCTCGCCTGCCGCGACGCATCCGGAAGCGTGAACGTCGGCAGAACCGCCCTGGCGCTTCTGCGCCAGAGCCTCGGGCCGGACGATCCGCGCCTGGCGCCTTCGCTGTTCGCCCTCTCCTTCGGCGAATACGAAAGCAGAAACTTTGCCGAAGCCGAAGCCCTCTGCCTTGAAGCCAGAGCCCTCTGGGAAAAGCAGAAAGGGCCGGAAAGTCTGGAAGTGTCCACCTGTCTGAACAATCTCGGCCGCATCTGTGAGGAAACGGGGCGGCCGGACGAAGGCATTGCGCTTCACCGCGCGGCGCTCGACATACGCCGCAGGGTGCTGAGCGATCACCCGGAAACCGCCTTTTCCATGGGCAACCTCGGCACGGCGCTCGCCTCGGCGGGCAGGTGGCGCGAGGCCGCCGACATGCTGGAACAGGCCATTGCCTGCTATGCCCGCTGCGGGCACACGGGCGGCAACGATATTGAGGGCTACCGCCGCAATCTGGAAGTATGCAGAAGCGCGCTGGCCCGGGAAAATGACTGAGGAGATGTCTCATGAATACCGAAGCAGAAAAAAAGGAAGAGCTCATCAAGGAAATCGTGGAACGGGAGCTGGCCATGTTTCTCGCCACGCCCAACGAAGGCGGCACCAGCGAATGCCAGACCAGACCGCAGTCCTTCCGCATGATGCGCCGCATGAATCACTGCACGCACGATACGGCCACGCTGGAGTCCTACCTGGACGATCTGAAGAATGCTGCCGCCGAGGGCAGAAACTTCATGATTGAAAAATACGCCCGCCTGGACAACCGTCTGCCTCCGCTTTCCCACAATCCGCTTCTGGACAAGATTGCCGACGCCGAATGCGCATTCCTGCGCGAGGCTTCGGCGCACTATCCGCACGCCATCAAGACGAACGGCGAACAGGCCTTCCGCGCCTACTGCCGCTGCGAACTGGAAACCCTCTCCGACCGCACGCTGCAGCTGTACGCCGACGAAGTGGACCGTGCCGTGAAGGAAGGACGCAACCTTGCCGAAGAGCGCTACGACGACCTGTGGCGCATGCTCGGCGAAGGCTCCCTGGCCGCCTACGACGCCAAGCTCGCCGCCAGGAGCTGAACATTGCAGCGATTGCCCGAGTGACGGAACTTTTGCACCCGGCCCGACAGGGCGGCGCTTGTCTGCCGGGCCGACAACACACGGAAAGCCTGCGCGGTCGCATGGACGGCGCAGGCTTTCCGTGTTCTGAACGCGTGTGAAGGCGAAGACGCTTTCCGGCGGCGGATCAGTCGAGATTCAGTGCTGCAACGGCCGCCTTCAGAAGTTCTTCCGGGCTCCGGCGCGCGTCGAGCACGCAGAAGCGCTCGGGCCAGCGGACGGCGCGGGCGAGAAAGCCTTGCCGGATGCGCTGATGAAACGCCAGCTCCTCCGCTTCAAAGCGGCCTTCGCTGGTGCTGAGTCCTTCGCGGCCGTTGCGGGCCCGCGCTCGTTTCAAGCCTTCTTCCACGGGCAGATCGAGCAGCAGCGTGCGCTCCGGCCAGAGGCCGCCCGTGGCGTGATCGTTGAGTTCCTGAAGCCTGTCCGCGTCCATGCCGCGGCCGTAGCCCTGATAGGCAATGGTGGAATCGGCATAGCGGTCGCACAGCACCCATTCGCCGCGCTCCAGCGCCGGGCGGATGATCTCGGCCACGTGCTGCGCGCGGTCGGCAAGAAAGAGAAAGAGTTCGGCCCGGCTGTCCAGCGAACTCGACACGTCGAGCAGCAGCGGACGCAGTCTGGCGCCGAGTCCGCATCCGCCGGGCTCGCGCGTGCGCACGAACGGCAGACCTCGCTTTTCCAGCTCCTGCACGAGCAGGTTCATGAGCGTGCTCTTTCCTGCGCCCTCTATGCCCTCTAAAGTAACGAACACTGTCTTTCCTCCTGGCGGGGTTCCTTCTTTTCCTGCCGCGACGCCTTTGTTTCCGCAGCGGAGGACGGCGTGCGCACGGGACGGCAGACGCTGCGCCCGAGAAGCGACTGATAAGGGCTCCACGCCATGCCTTCCCCTTCGCCGGGGGCCGGAAGAATGCCGCGGCACTGCGCAAGCTTGGCGTCGATGTTGTCGGCGTAGTGCAGCACGAACGCCTCGGGCGTGGACGGCTCGCGCGCCGCGCCGAACTCGGGCTCGCCGTGATGGCTTGCAATAAGATGCTTGAAGTGCATGACAAGTTCCGGCTCAAGCCCCGACTTGCGCAGATACGGCTCAAGCATGACAATGCCCTGCACGATGTGCCCGAGAAGACGCCCCTCGTCGGTGTATTCGGTCACCAGAACGCCGCTCATTTCGTCGATCTTGCCTATGTCGTGCAGAAGCGCCGCGGCAAGCAGCGTCTGCCGGTCGAGCTCCGGATAGTGATCGGCCATGAGCATGCACAATTCGGCCACGGAGAGCATGTGCTCAAGAAGCCCGCCCATGTAGGCGTGATGCACCGACTTGGCCGCCGGAGCCTTCATGAGCAGCGGACGAATGCGCTTGTCGGAAAGCACGGAGCGCATGAACTTCTTCCAGGGCTTGTGCGTGAGCACGGCGTCGCAGAGGCGTTCCACGTCCGCCATCATGTCCGCCGCGGGCCTGCTGCTGGAAACAAGATAGTCCTCCATGGGCAGCGCGGCGCACTCCTCTTCGCTGAGAACGCGCAGCGCCTCCACCGTGAGCTGAAGCTGCTCCCGGTACAGGGAAACATGACCTTCCACCCTCACCATCTGTCCTGCCGTCAGCGAGGGCAGGGAAAGGCTGAGCGGACTCCATATCTTGGCTTCCAGCGCGCCGCTGGCGTCCTTGAGTTCAAGCCTCCAGTACGGTCCGTTGCGGGACTGCTGAAGAGATGCCAGCGACACGAGATACGCGGACGCTATCTCGTCGCCGGCCGACATGGCGCTTATCTTCTGATGCTCGGTCATGTTCGCCTCGGAAAATTTGACTTTTGGTTCCCGTTCTATACAAAAAACATGGGAAGAGGCGAAATCGCCCCTCCCATGACATGTTCCTTTCTTTCCAGTATATGGCGCGGCAAGGCTTGTCAAAGGTTTCGGCCGCGCCGCGGAGATGTTCCCCATGCGCGTACTCATCAGCAACGACGACGGCATCTACAGCCGCAACCTGCACCTTCTCTACTCCGCCCTGCGCCGCGCAGGCCACGACGTGAGGGCCGTGGCCCCCGCCGAACAGCATTCCGGCGCGGGCTGCTGCCTCACGGTGCATGATCCCATTCTTACGAAGCGGGTCCGCCTCACCCTCGAAGGCGGCGAACGCTTTGAAGGCACGGCCGTTTCCGGCACCCCGGCCGACTGCGTCATTCTCGCGCTGCGCGGCCTCATGCCCGATTTTCGGCCCGACATCGTAATTTCCGGCATCAACTTCGGGCCCAACGCCGGACAGGACGTCTTTTTCTCCGGCACGGTGGGCGCGGCCATTCAGGCGGCCATGTACGGACTGCCCTCGCTGGCGGTTTCCCACTGCTCGCACGACGGAGCCACCGAAGCGCATGCCGATCTCGCCGTGCGCCTCGCCGCGGCCCTCGACTGGGAACATCTGCCCCGTCACCGCGTATACAATCTCAACCTGCCCGACTGCCCGGCGGAAGAGATCCGCGGACTCAAGGTGTGCAGACACAGCACCGACTGGGCCTGCCTCGATTCCTACGAACGCCGCTTCTCGCCCGCAGGCAGGGAATATTTCTGGATGAAGGATCCCTTCCAGCACTTCCTTCTTGAAGACGAAGGCACCGACAAAAGCTGGCTGCACCAGGGCTGGGCCACGCTCTCTCCCCTGAACATCGATCTCAACGACGAAGCCGCCGCAAAAAAGCTCAACGAAAACAGTCTGTGGGAGTCCGTGCGTCCGTAAAAGCAGGAGAGAGAGACGTTCTTTTCGGCGTTATCCCTTGCGAAAAATCCTCACTGCGGATACAAAAGAAACAAAGAAAGAGGAGAGGATTCCTTTATTGTTCATGCCTCTCCAAGATACTGACGCTCCCCGGAGGGAAGCCATGCCTATCACCACTCCCAAAGAGATGTTTGCCCGCGCCTACAAGGAAGGGTATGCCATCGGCGCTTTCAACGTCAACAACATGGAAATCATTCAGGGCATCATGCAGGCCGGCGCGGAAGAGCGCTCGCCGCTGATCCTTCAGGTTTCCGCCGGCGCCCGCAAGTATGCCGGTCAGGTGTACATCATGAAACTGGTGGAAGCCGCCCTTGCCGAATCCGATCTCCCGGTGGTGGTGCATCTCGATCACGGCCCCGACTTTGAACTGTGCAAGGCCTGCATCGACGGCGGCTTCAGCTCCGTCATGATCGACGGCTCGCACCTGCCCTTCGAGGAAAACATCGCCGTCACGAAGCAGGTGGTGGACTACGCCCACGACCGCGGCGTGTGGGTGGAAGCCGAACTCGGTCAGCTCGCCGGCGTGGAAGAACACGTTTCCGCCGAAAAGAGCATCTACACCGATCCCGATCAGGCCGTGGAATTCGTCCAGCGCTCCGGCTGCGACTCTCTGGCCATCGCCATCGGCACGAGTCACGGCGCGTACAAGTTCAAGGGCGAAGCCAAGCTCGACTTCGAACGCCTCGACAAGATTTCTTCCATGATGCCCGGCTATCCGCTGGTGCTGCACGGCGCTTCCAGCGTGCCGCAGGAATTCGTGGAAATGGCCAACCAGTACGGCGGCAAGCTCGGCGACGCCAAGGGCGTGCCCGAAGAGATGCTGCGCAAGGCCGCCAAGTCCGGCGTGTGCAAGATCAACATCGACTCCGACATCCGCCTCGCCATGACCGCCAACATCCGCAAGTACATGGCCGAACATCCCGAAGCCTTCGATCCGCGCGCCTACCTCAAGCCCGCCCGCGAAGCCGTCAAGAACATGGTGCAGCGCAAGATCCGCAACGTGCTCGGCAGCTCCAACAAAATCTGATTCTCCGGCCGCTCCTCCGGGCAGCCAATTCCGAAGGCGCAGCCTTCCTCCACGGCAGACCGTGTTTCGCGGTCTGCCTGTTTTTTTTCTCTGGTTCAGATTCAGGCGTCGCCCCCCTGACGCAAACGAAAGGACGCGGCCCGTCCGGCGCGCCCTTTCTCCCCTCCCCCCCAAAAAAAACGCAAAGCCGCGAAATGCGCCCCGACGGCCTGCACCGCCTCACGTGCTCTTTCCCGCGCTTCCCCGAAACGCACGGCAAGCTCTCCCACCCCACTTTTCCACGCGCAGGCGCTCACCCGGAGCCTCCAGCACCGGCCCTGCATCAAAGCCGCCCTCTTCCGCGCGCAGGCGCCCGCTCCCTGCCCGCCCTTTCGTTTCGCGCTCCTCTTTTTGCAGCAAAGCCGCCCGGATACCGATTCGCGCCCGCGCTCTTTCCCGCGCCGCTCCGTCCGTTCCGCGCCTTCGCTTCGCGTCCTCAGCATAAAACCTGCTGATAACCAGCCATTGAAAATTAATATTTTTCTTTTTTTTCCTGCTCTCCTATTTTCTGGAATAGACGTTCAGAAAAGTTGACGGCCCGTAGCAAGCGGATTTCCCCGCCGTCCAGCGCGCAAAAATCACGTATCGCCAAAGGAGAGCGTATGAAGCCCATCTACAAAGAAAAATATCCCCATCTGTTTGAACCGCTCTATGTCGGCAAGAACAAAGTGCGCTTCAACAACCGCTTCAACGTCGCGCCCATCGGCTCCGGCGCCACGGGCGGCGGCGAAGACAGCGACGGCCGCATCAACACCTTCGGCATCGATTACTGGATGCGCTACATTCAGGGCGGATTCTCCCGCGTGACCCTGCCCATGGAAGTGCCCATCGACGGCAGCCACGAACACATGTTCAACCTGAATCCCAAGACCTGCAACCAGATGAACTTCCAGCGCCTGCAGCGCGCCGTTCACGCCTTCAACGGCAAGACCTTTGCGGAATTCCTGCACGGCGGCCCCTACATGCGCGCGGGCTTCAAGAAAATTTCCGCCGACGACGAACCCCATCTCGGCTCCCAGGCCGCCACGGTGGCCGACATGGAAGAAGTGGCCGCCCTCTTCGGCGAATACGCCCACTGGGCTCAGATAGCCAATTTCGACGGTCTGCTGCTGCACTACGGTCACGGCTGGCTGTTCAACTACTTCCTCTCCCCGCTCACCAACCACCGCACCGACGAGTTCGGCGGCTCCATTGAAAACCGCTGCCGCTTCCCGCTCATGGTCATCAAGGAAATCCGCCGCGTGGTGGGCGACAGCCTGCTCATCGAACTGCGCCTCAACGGCACCGACGGCGTGGAAGGCGGCATCACCCCCGAAGAATGCGCCGAGCAGGTCAAAATCTTCCAGGACTACGTGGACATGGTTCACATCACCTGCGGCCACCGCATCGACGCCTTCACGCGTCCCAAGATGCACCCCACCGGCTTCGATCCCATGGCCCACAACGCCTGGGCCAGCGAAATCGTGAAGAAGTCCGGCGTGTCCATTCCCATCGGTCTCGTGGGCGGCGTGTATGATCCCGCCGTGGCCGAGGAAGTGCTCGCCAAAGGTCAGGCCGACTACGTGCTCATGGCCCGCTCCGCCATGGCCGACCCCGAACTCGTCAAAAAGGCCAAGGAAGGCAGAGAAGACGACATCCGTCCCTGCCTGCGCTGCAACTACTGCATGGATCACGGCCGCCGCGTGGCCATTTCCAAGGATCTGCACCTGCTCACCTATCCCAGCTACGACCGTCAGTGCATGACCAATCCCATGCAGTTCCAGAGCGCCCAGAAGCTGCGCATTCCCCCGGCGGACCGTCAGAAGAAGGTGGCCGTCATCGGCGGCGGCGTGGCCGGCATGGAAGCGGCCCTGAGCTGCGCCATGAGAGGCCACACCGTGGTGCTCTACGAAAAGACCGACCGCCTCGGCGGACAGGCCCTGCTTTCCGATCCCATGTGGTTCAAGAAGGAAATGAAGCTGTTCCACGAATATCTGGTACGACAGATCAAGAAGCGCCCGGCCATCACCGTGGTGTACAACACCGAAGCCACCCGCGAAATCATTGAAGAAAACGACTTCGACGCCGTCATCGTGGCCGTGGGCGCGGAACAGGTCGTGCCCCGCATTCCCGGCGTGGAAAAGGCCGTCATGTCATTCGACGTGTTCGGTCATGAAGACAAGGTGGGCAAGAAGGTGGCCATCATCGGCGGCGGCGCCATCGGCGTGGAGCTCGGCATTCATCTGAGCGGCCTCGGCCACGAATGCACCATCGTGGAAATGGCCGAATATCTTGCCTCCAAGGCACAGCTCACCGAACGCACCGCCTACCTCATCAATCTGGAAAAGAACCACGTGAACAGCATGGTGAACACCACCTGCCAGGAAATCACCGACAAGGGCGTGTGGGTGGAAAACGCCGACGGCAGACAGTTCATCGAAGCCGACACCGTGATCATCGCCGTGGGCACCAAACCGCTCGTCAAGGAACGCGAAAAGTTCAAGGACGTGGCCTTCGACGTGATCTGCGTGGGCGACTGCGTGGAAGCTTCCAGCATCGTGCATGCCGTGCATACCGGCTTCGACGCCGGTCTTACCCTGTAAATACCGCAATCTTGCGTAGTCCGCACGGGGCGCCCGCAAAAAGCGGGCGCCCCACAACCTCGGGAGTTCGCCATGAAACCGATATACAAAGAAAAATATCCTCATCTTTTTGAACCCATGTACGTGGGCAAGAACAAGGTCATGTTCAACAACAGGGTGCGCGTGGCACCCATCGGCACCGGCGCCACGGGCGGCGGCGAAGACAGCGACGGCCGCATCAACACCTTCGGCATCGACTTCTGGATGCGCTTCATCCGCGGCGGCTTCTCCTCCGTGGCCCTGCCCATGGAAGTGCCCATCGACGGCAGCCATGAACACTGCTTCAATCTGAATCCCAAGACCTGCAACCAGATGAACTTCCAGCGCTTCCAGCGCGCCGTCCACGCCTACAACGGCAGAAGCTTTGCGGAATTCATCCACGGCGGCCCCTACATGCGCGCGGGCTTCAAGAAAATCGCCGCCGACGACGAACCCCATCTCGGCGCCAAGGCCGCCACGGTGGCGGAAATGGAAGAAATCGCCGCCCTGTTCGGCGAATACGCCCACTGGGCTCAGATAGCCAACTTCGACGGCCTCATGCTGCACTTCGCGCACGGCTGGCTCATCAACTACTTCCTCTCCCCGCTCACCAACCACCGCACCGACGAATTCGGCGGCTCCATTGAAAACCGCTGCCGCTTCCCCGTGATGATCCTCAAGGAAATCCGCCGCGTGGTGGGCAACAGCCTGCTCATCGAACTGCGCCTCAACGGCACCGACGGCGTGGAAGGCGGCATCATGCCCGAAGAAACCGCCGAACAGGTCAAAATCTTCCAGGACTACGTGGACATGGTCCACATCACCTGCGGCCACCGCATCGACGCCCTCACCCGTCCCAAGATGCATCCTACCGGCTTCGATCCCGTGGCCCACAACGCCTGGGCCAGCGAAATCGTGAAGAAGTCCGGCGTGTCCATTCCCGTCGGCGTGGTGGGCGGCATCTACAGCCCCGAAATCGCCGAAGAAGTGCTCGCCAAGGGTCAGGCCGACTACGTGCTCATGGGCCGCTCCGCCATGGCCGATCCCGAAATCATCAAGAAGGCCAAGGAAGGAAGAGAAGACGACATCCGTCCCTGCCTGCGCTGCGACTACTGCCTCGACCACGGTCGCCGCGTGGCCATTTCCAAGGATCTGCATCTGCTCACCTATCCCAGCTACGACCGCACCTGCATGGTCAATCCCCTGCAGTTCCAGAGCGCTCAGAAGCTGCGCATTCCGCCGTCCGACCGTCATAAGAAGGTGGCCGTCATCGGCGGCGGCGTGGCCGGCATGAACGCGGCCCTGAGCTGCGCCGACCGCGGTCACTCCGTGGTGCTCTACGAAAAGACCGACCGCCTCGGCGGACAGGCCCTGCTCTCCGATCCCATGTGGTTCAAGAAGGAAATGAAGCTGTTCCACGAATATCTGGAACGCCAGGTCAAGAAGCGTCCGGCCATCACCGTGGTGTACAACACCGAAGCCACCCGCGAAATCATTGAAGAAAACGATTTCGACGCCGTCATCGTGGCCGTGGGCGCGGAACAGGTCGTGCCCCGCATTCCCGGCGTGGAAAAGGCCGTCATGTCCTTCGACGTGTTCGGTCATGAAGACAAGGTGGGCAAGAAGGTGGCCATCATCGGCGGCGGCGCCATCGGCGTGGAGCTCGGCATCCATCTGAACGGTCTCGGCCATGAATGCACCATCGTGGAAATGGCCGAACACCTCGCCTCCAAGACGGAACTCACCGAACGCACCGCCTACATGATTCACCTGGAAAAGAACCACGTCAAAACCATGGTGAACACCACCTGCCAGGAAATCACCGACAAGGGCGTGTGGGTGGAAAACGCCGACGGCAGACAGTTCATTGAAGCCGACACCGTCATCATCTCCGTGGGCACCAAGCCGCTCGTCAAGGAACGCGATCAGTTCAAGGACGTGGCCTTCGACGTGATCTGCGTGGGCGACTGCGTCAAGGCTTCCAGCATCGTGCACGCCGTGCATACCGGCTTCGACGCGGGCCTCACCCTGTAAAAAAACGACAATCCCCTTCCCCGGCTGCGGGGGCGGAAGAAGAGCCCCCTTCTTCCGCCCCCGCACGTCTTAACTCTCTGCGCAGGTTGCAGAAAACACTCCGGCAATGTATCATGCCCGGGCATTTTTGCCGCACCGGAGCCGCACGGTCCCGAGCCCGGAAAAGGAGAGCGCCATGCGTCTGGAGCAACTGAGTCATCTTATTGAAATCACCCGCCTGCAATCCATCAGCAAGGCGGCGGAAACGCTGCACATCTCTCAACCGGCCCTTTCCGCTTCCGTCAAAAGCCTGGAAACGGAACTCGGCGTCGCCCTGTTCAAGCGCACCAACAGAGGCATTTTTCTTACCTCCGAAGGAGAAAAAATTCACGACGACGCCGTCGGCATTCTCAACGTCATCAACGGATGGTACACGCAATACCACGATCAGGAGCCGGAAGGCGAAATACACCTCGCCTGCACGCCCATCATCAGCTGCTACATCACGCCCAACATCATCGTTCCGTTCCAGAAGCGCTATCCCAAGATCACCATTTTCGTCCACAGCGCCCAGCACTACGACATCATAGGCAAGCTCACGAGCACCAGCGCCGACATCGCGCTCACCACGCTTTCCGGCAACGCCCGCCTCATCGAACAGATACGCGACATGAACTGGGACGAGCAGCATCTGTTTACCGACGAGAGGCGGCTGTTCATCGGCTCCAGACATCCTCTGGCCGCCAAGGACGAGCTCTCCCGCGAAGACCTCAAGAGCCTGAACCTCGCCTACTACTCCGACGTGCGGGATCAGATTTCCCGATTCTACGTGCCCTTCTTCGGCACGACCTACCGCCTTGCGAACAAGGAAGACATTCTCGATCTCGTCATCAAGAACGAGGCCGTGTTCATCCAGCCCTGCCACCTTTTCCGCCACGACTACCGCGTCATGGAAAAGCTTCTTGTGGAAAAGCGCATTCCCCTCACCGAAGTGGACAGCAGAGCCGACGTCTTTGCCCTGCACGCCCCGGAACTTTCGCCCATCGAACAGATGTTCTGGGATTATCTCATCGAAAATTTTTCCTGCAATCTCTGACGAGCGACGGAAGAGTCAAAGCTTCGGCGCGCCTGAACGCCGGAGAGGCATCTGTCGAACAACGGACGGGGAAGAAGCGCGGACTTCTTCCCCGTTTTGCATGAAACGCGCATCTTCCAGGAGCGCCATCCGCCGCTGTGTCGCCCCTCCCCGCAGCCGAAAATCCTGCCATGCGACCGCCTTGCCCTTTCGCTGGCGAGACATCCGCGCACCCTGCCTGCCTCAAACTCTTTTCCTCGCCATGCTGCCGAGGACGGCAACACCCGCGTCCTTGCCCGCCGACGTCACCGTCATTCCTCCCGTCACAACGCATCCCGGGTCTGCGCGACCGACGCGCGTTCGGAACGGCAATCCGCAGAACAATGTCCGCCGCCGGATTCCGCGCACTGGAGGATCTAGCACACGTCCAAACACGGCAACCCCCTCGGCCTTCATCCCCCCAAAAGTCCGGACGAATCGCCGCAACGCCCGACGGCCAGGCCGTCGGCCCCGGGGCTCGTTCCCATCTTCCGACAATAAAAATCCGGGCGCATCGCCTCATGACGCAGCGATGGCCCGGAAAACACAAAGGCGTTCCGGCAGCACCGGAACGCCTTTTCAGGGGGAGAGCCTTTAGAAGGCGACGGTCATCAGCGGATAACCGACGAAGGAGAGAAGCAGGATATTGAATATCCAGAAGAAGCTTGCGTACTTGATGACGGTTCTCTGATGGACCCATTCCGTGTCGCCGTAGAGAATGGCGGACGTGGTGGCCGCGGCGGGAGTGGCGATGCCGAGGGTGCAGGAGAGAATGACGCAGGAGAGCAGGGCCTGAGGATCGACGTTGCCGTTGGCCACGGCCAGGGTGTAGGCGATGGGAGCGAAGGTGGCGGCGCAGGCGTTGTTGTTGGTGAGCTGGGTGCACAGGGTGGTGGTGCACACGACGATGAACACCAGCAGGTTGCCGCTGAATCCGGCCAGCATGGGCTCGCAGGTGTCGGCGATGAACTTGGTCACGCCGGTGGCTTCAAACGCGCCGGTGATTCTGAGCACGGCCGCGACGAGGAAGAGGGCGGGCCAAGCCACGGACTTGTGCATGATCTCCTTCAGGCCGATGCCTTCCTTGAAGTTCAGCATGAGATAGATGCCGATGTAGGCCAGCAGAATGCCGTTGTTGCCCATGGCCTTGAGGAACTTGGAAAGCGCCCAGCTTCCGGGCAGAATGTTGGGCAGAAGCAGCAGAACGATGAGGCCGAGGAACGACCAAAGAATGGTCTTCTGGTAGGGAGAGAGCTGTTCGTCGAAGTGCATGCATTCGCGGTTTTCCAGAATGGGAGTCACGTCCGCCTTGAGCACGTACTTGCAGATGAAGATGACGAAGAAGATGGAGATAAGCAGAAGCAGACCGGTGACGCCCACGTACGCGGCGAGATTGATTTCCTGACCGCCGCTCATCTGGCCGTAAATGCCGAACACGATGGCGGGGAGACTCTTGAAGGGCAGCATCATGTACGCGATGTCGGCGACGTACAGCATGGCGAGCAGCAGAATCATGGGGAAGGAGTCGCCGGGCTTGTAGCCGTACTGCCTGCACACTTCCTTGATGAGCGGAAACGCAACGAGCACGGCGGCGGTCATGGTCAGCATGGTGGCCAGAGCGCACATGGCGATGCAGAGCATGAACACGAGCACCCACGGCCTTCCGACCACCACGGGAACGCAGATGATGCGCCGGGCCACATATTCGGCAATGCCGGCCGCGTTGATGATGCTCGCCACCATGCAGAAAAAGAGCAGAAGCAGATAGGTGTTGTTGCCGAACGCGCCTCCGAGCACGGCATCCATGGGTTGCGGCAGCGTCATGCCGAGCACGACAAGACCCATGAAGGAAGGCCAGATCATGTCGATGAAGAGCCATCCGTAAAGGACTCCAAAAAAGACGCCGACAACCGCAAGACCGTCTGCAGTCATTCCCGCAGGAGGCGTAATAAACCGAAATCCCACCATGATGAGAATCATAATCGCAAGATTGACATAGAATTTCGGTTCATTCTTTGTCAGTGCAAAACTCATGTCCTACCTCCATCCCATTAACATTCCGCCAAAACGACGTCTCCCTGTCGTTTTATGCGAAAAAAATTTTATTCACATGGGTAGTTGTAAAAAAACAGCAGCAAATCAAAAGGATAGTTAAACTGCTGTAAAGGCCGTAAATGCACGTCTAAGAACAGCGCTCTCTTATTGATTAAGATTAATAAAGAAAACTGGAGAAAAGAAAAATATTAATTATCAATGGCTGGATATCAGTTTGAATTATGGGAGAAAGAACCTTGCCTGACGGGGAAAAGGAGGGCTAAGATAATAACGGGAGTCGGCGTGGCGCCTGCCCTGAAGGCAGATCTGAACACGGCACGCGTCAAGACAAGGGAGGGGAGAAATGCGACTGGAACAGCTGGAGTATTTTGTGGCCGCCGCCAACGCCGGGGCCATCAGCGCGGCCGCGCAGCGCCTGGGTATTTCCCAGCCTGCGGTTTCGGCGGCGGTGAGAAGTCTGGAAAACGAACTGAGCAGTCCTCTTCTCAAGCGCGGCAACAGCGGCGTGAGCCTCACTCCGCTCGGCCGCCTCACCTATCGCGACGCGCGCGCCATTCTGGAACTCGCGCAGAACATTCAGGCCAGAGGCAAGGATGTGGAGGCCGGCGGCTCGCTGGCCGTGTGCGCGCAGCCGCTGCTCTCCTTTCATCTGACGAGCGGCATCGTGCTGCCCTTCAAGAAGCTGCATCCGAAAATCAACGTCTTCGTGCGCAACGTGCCCAATGTGGACATCATTGCCGACCTCAGGAGCGGGCGCTCCAACATTGCGGTCACGCTGGTCTGCATGGGGCTCAAGATCCGCGAACAGGCGCGCGGCATGGGCTGCGAAATCGTCCCCCTCTATGCCGACGAACGAAAGATGTTCATAGGCGCCGGGCATCCGCTGGCCGCCAAGGCCGAACTGACGCCCGAAGACCTGAAAAGCCTGCGCATCGCCTACTACTCGCACAGCTCGGATCACGTGTCTTCGCGCTATGCGCCGTATTTCGGCGGAGAGTACCGCCTGGCCAACAGGGACGACATTCTCGATCTCGTCATCCGCAACGAGGCCGTGTTCATTCAGGCCGCCGCCATGTTCCAGCACGACTACCGCGTGCGGAAGGGCATGATGGTGGCCAGAAGCATTCCCCTGAAGGAAGTCAACCACAGCGCCCCCATCGTGGCCATCCGCACGCCGGAAATCTCGCTGGTGGAAAGGCTGTTCTGGGAATACCTCATAGAAAACTTTTCCAAGGGACTGCCCGAACGGCCTTCGCTCCCCGTTTGATTGCCTTCCCCGCGCGTCCGATCGCGATTTTTATTGATCCTGTTTTCACATGACGTCATGTCTGAAACGCGCCTGTCCTCGGCAATCAATGCAGACGGCGCAGAACGCCCGGAGTCCGGCATATCCGATGAGCTCCGGTGCCCATGAAGACGCTCCCGTTCGTGCCCTTGGTCGCGTAAAAGCAGCAAAGAGCAACGGAGGAACGTCGCCCGCTGCACGCCTTCACGTGCCCCGCTTTCCTGAGTCGGCCGAACCTGCTGGAATCAGTATTGAAATACATGCCTTCGCAAGCCCGCTCTTCTGAGGCTCCGGGCGCACAGCCCGGTCACGCCGATCCCGCGCAAGTTCTTCACCGCCCCGCGCGTAAGGCCCTGCGAATCTCTTCCCCCCAAAAAACACCAAACCGCGAAATGCACTCCGACGACCTGCCCCGCCGCTGCGCTTTCCGCGGTTCTTTCACGCGCTTTGCCTGGAAAATCTAAAGAATGGATGAGCTCTCCATCTGAGCAAACTGCTTTTTCACCAGCGCCACAATCTCCTCTTCCAGGGCGTTCAGCTTTCTGTTCGAGGGAATGACCAGACAGAACACCAGCGGAATGGATACGTCGTCTATTTCCCGCGCGGTTATGACTTTCTGCCTGATGAGCAGATTGTCGAAGGCATCGAGCCGCAGGGACACCGTGTAGATGTTCTGCGATTTGGCAATGGCGTCGAAAAGCGTCTGTCTGTCGGGAAAGACCACGCTTTTCTTTATGGAAGCCTTCTGCATGAATATGTTATTGTAGTCGTAAATTCTTCTGAGCGCTCTGCCTGACGTGGCAAATGAAAGCCCGTCCAGATCGCTCAGAAGCACATGCTTCTTTTTCGCCAGCGGAAGCCTGGAATTGACGAACAGAGAAATGCTTCCCGACGCAAGAGAAAGGATTCTTTTTCCTTTTTCTTCCGCCTTGCGCACAATGAGCGAAAGCATCTCCTTCGGATAAAAACGCAGGCACAGACGGCTGTCGTTTCCGTCGCCTTCTCCATGAAGCAGTCTGTCCTCCACGGCTCCTGAATGAATGATGAGCTTCGATGTTTTGACATACTCGATGAGCTCGGGCGACAGAAATATCTTGCTCAGACTCCTCTGCGCCAGAATAATCACGGGATCGCACGTCTCTTCACCGGAATTTTTCAGGGCAAGCAGGTTTCCGTATTCCTTTATAATGACTTCGATATGCTCGAGCGCCTTTTTCCCGACGTCGGTAATCAGTATGCCGTTGTTGGTCCTGCGAAAAAGCTGCACGCCCAATTCCTCTTCAAGTGAACGAATGGACGCACTCAGCGACTGCTGCGAAAGATGAAGATACTTTGACGATTCGTTCAACGACTTTCTGCGCGACGTTTCATAAAAATATATGAGATGGTCTATCTTCATAAGCCGCACCGCACCTCGGAAGATATTTCAAGCATTCCTTGTATTAACTATGATTGCAAAATATTTTTCTGTCAACGCGGGTCTTGCTCCGGGGATTTCCCTGTGCTGCGTCAAAAAAATGACGGAGGCCTTGCGTTCTTTTCAGCACAAATACCGTTCCGCCGATTCCGCCTCCTGTTTTTTTTTGAACGCCTCCAAAAAAAATCGATTATGCAAAAAATCACAATTCTCCTATATCCATTAACAAGTCCCCGATCATTAAAACTTTTCAGGAGGAGCCCATGAAACCTCTGTACAAGGAAAAATATCCTCTTCTTTTCACCCCCCTCATCGTCGGCAAGAACAAGGTCGAATACAAGAACAGAATTTTCCAGGCTCCCATGGGCATGGCGCTCGGCACGGACGCCAACGGCCTCATCAACATCATAGGCGAAGAATACTACAGCAGTTTTGCCCGCGGCGGCTTTGCGCAGATATGCCTGCCCATCGAAGTGCCCAAGGACGGCGGTCATCCCCGCACCTATTCCATCGACGAGCAGTACCACGCCTTCATGAACATGCATAAGCTTCAGCGCGTGGTGCATGCCTACGGCGCGCGCAGCTCCTGTGAAATCTATCACGCCGGCTGCTGCATGACCCCCGGCCCCGGCCGCACCATCATGAGCGCAAGCGCCTTCGTGTACAACGGCCGTCAGGTCAAGGAAATGGACGACAAGGACATGGAAGACGTGGCGCAGATGTACGCGCACGCCGCGTTCATGGTCAAAAGAGCCGGCTTCGACGCCATCACGCTGCACTACGGTCACGGCTGGCTCATGAACAACTTCCTCTCGCCTCTCACCAACCACCGCACCGACGAATTCGGCGGAAGCGTGGAGAACCGCTGCCGGTATCCGCTCATGATCATGAAGCGCATCCGTCAGGAAGTGGGCAACGATCTGGTCATCGAAGTGCGCATGAACGGCTCCGACATGATGGAAGGCGGCATCACCCCGGAGGACGCCGCAGAACAGGCCCTCATCCTTTCCGAAGAAGCGGATATGCTGCACATGACCTGCGGCACCCGCCTCGACGCCTCCAGCCGTCCGAAGATGCATCCCACGCACTTCCTTGAAAGAGCGCACAACGCCAGAGCCAGCGAACTTGCCAAGAAGGCCGGCGTCAAGATTCCCGTGGGCGTGGTGGGCAGCATTCACGATCCCGATCTCGCCGAAAAGCTGCTCGAAGAAGGCAAGGCCGACTACGTGCTCACGGCGCGGCAGGCCCTTACCGACAGCGACTTCGTCAACAAAATCCGTGAAGGACGCCTTGAGGACATCCGCCCCTGCCTGCGCTGCGACTTCTGCCTCGACGGCTCCAAGCGCGGCTCCCTCACCACGGAAGTGAACATCCGCAAGGACTCCACCTACGACAGACAATGCGCCGTCAATCCGCTCTGGTATCAGGGCATCACCAAGAAGCACCTCATTCCCGCGCCTTCCAGAAAGCGCAAGGTCGTCGTTGTCGGCGGCGGCATTGCCGGCATGCAGGCAGCCTTCACCGCGGCCGAACGCGGCCACGACGTCACGCTCTACGAAAAGAGCGACAAGCTCGGCGGTCAGGCGCTGTTCTCCGACGGCATGTGGTTCAAGCAGGAAATGAAGGCCTTCCGCGAATACCTCATACGTCAGGTTCACAAGTCCGGCGTCCATGTTCTGATGAACGTCGAAGCCACCCCGAAACTGATTTCCGAAATCGACCCCGACGTGGCCATCATCGCCGTGGGCGCGGAACAGGTGGTTCCTCCCATTCCCGGCATCGACGGCAAAAACGTGTTCATGTCCTGGGACGTGTTCGGACACTACGAGCTGCTCGGCAAGCGCGTGGCCATCGTGGGCGGCGGTCTTGTGGGCTGCGAACTTTCCATTGACCTCGCAGGCCAGGGGCACGACGTCACCGTGGTGGAACTCGGACACTATCTCGCCGCTACGGCGCAGATCAGCGAACGCATGCACATCATGGAATTCATGAAGAAGAACAACGTCGCCTCTCTGGTGGACGCCACGGTAGAGTGCATCGAACCTGACCACCTCAACGTGCGCACGGCCGAAGGCCCGCAGACCATTGAAGCCGACAGCTTCATCATCTGCACGGGCACCCGCTCTCTGACCGACCTGCGTGATTCCTTCCGCGACACGGCCTTTGACGTCATCAACATAGGCGACTGCGTACGCGCCTCCGACATCGTCAATGCCGTCCGCACCGGCTGGGACGCCGGCGCAACCGTCTGACATCAACGGGATGCCGCAAGCGCCCGCCGCTTACGGCATCCCGTCCGAAAAGCTCCCCCCGCACACCGCCTTCCCCTCTGCAAGGAGTGCCTTTATGTCCACCCTCCGCCTATCCAATCTGACGCCTACCAAATGGTTGTGTTTTGCCATCGTTCTGTTCTGCATGTTCGGCGCTCCCGAGCTGGTGTCCGGCACCGGAGCCATGACCGATCTCGGAGCAAGGATCATATGCATCTACGTGGGCATGGCCTTCGGCTGGCTGACGCTCGACCTTGCCTGGCCCAGCGTTCTGGGCATTCTCGCCGTGGGTCTCTCGGGCTACTCCAGCGTGAACAACGTGCTCAAGATGTGCTTCGGCAACAGCAGCGCCCTGCTCGTGTTCTTCGTGTTCATCATTACGGGCGTCATCGACAAGGCGGGCGTCTCCCGCTGGATAGCCCTTCACATCTGCAGTCTTCCCATCGGCCGCGGACGGCCCTGGGTCATGACCTTCTGCATTCTCGCCGCCATCATGACTCTCACCCTCTTCATCGGCGTGTCCCCGGGCGTGCTGGTCGTGTGGGCCATTTTCTACAGCATCTGCGAAGTGTACGGCATCAAGCCCGGCGAACACTGGGCAACCATGGTCATGGTGGCCATTCCGTTCTTCGGCAGCGTCACCGCCTCCATCTTCCCCTTCAAGTCGGTTCCCGTTGTGGCCCTCGGCGCGTATTCCCAGCTCAGCGGCGGCGACGTCATCGACTTCCCCCAGTATTTTGCCTGGTCCCTCATCGTGGACTCCATGATCGTCGTGCTTACGCTGGCCTTCATGCGCTTCGTGCTCAGGCCGGACGTGAGCAAGATCTATAACGCCAAGGTGTACTTCAATCCCGAAGAGCTGCGCCTCACCACCTATCAGAAGATCGTGCTTCTCTGGTTCTTCCTGTTCATCGTCATGATGATGGTCCCCTCCCTGCTACCCTCGCACTGGGAACTTACCAAGTTCTTCAAGAAGCTCGGCAACACCGGTTGCGCCGCCCTCATGTGCGCCATCTTCTTCGCCTTCGATTTCGTGCAGAACGAATCCATGCGTAAGACCATCGCCTCCAGCGTGCGCTACGACGCCCTGCTCGTGAACTTCTCCGCCATCGGCATTGCCGGCGTCATGTCCAACGACGCCAGCGGCATCTGCCAGTGGTTCGTGGATCTGGTCACGCCGCTGACCTCCGGCCAGAGCACCGTGGTTATTCTCATGCTTCTGGTGGCCATGGCCAGCCTGATGACTCAGTTCCTGAACAACCTCGGCAGCACGGCCATCTACATTCCCATAGCCTACAGCGTGGCCGTGGCGGCAAACATCAATCCGGCGCTCGTGTGCATGTGCTGCATCGCCGCCCTGAACATCGGCATCCTTACGCCTTCCGGCAGCAACCCCGCGGCCATGCTCTACTCCAACGCCGTGTGGGCTCCGGGACTGCGGCCTTACGCCTATGCCGCATGCTTCCTGGCCATCAACTTCGCCGTGCTCATGCTCGTAGGCGTGCCCATTGCCGAATTCTTCTTCCCCAGCATCCTTCCCAATTCCGTGCTGTAACGGTCTTTTTCCCCTGCCGTGAAAGTCGGTGGCGTTCCTCCAGCGCCGCCGACTTTTCACATTCTGCCTGGCTTTCTCCCGGAGCGCTCCGCGCTTCCGCCGAAGGGAAACACGGACATCGCCCGAAATTCGGAACATCACCCATCGCATGCCTTCGCGTGCCCCGTTTTTCTGAGTCGGGCGGCCCTACTGGCAACAGTGCTGAAATGCACGCCGTTGCAAGCCCGCGCTTCTGAGACTCCGGGCCCATGGCCCTGTCACGCCGATCCCGCGCAAGCGCCGCCCCCGCGAGCAAAGCCCTGCGTCACTCCCTCTGTTCCCCCAAAAACGCCGCAAAAAAAGGGCGGCAGCCTGAGCCGTCGCCCCTTTTTCAGCAATGTTTCCGCGCTACGGAACCAGCGGCGCGAAGTTCAGTCCCGTGTTCACGGGAAGGCCGAACATGAGGTTCGCGTTGGCCACGGCCTGACCGGACGCGCCGCGGCAGAGGTTGTCGATGGCCGAGGTAATGATGAGTCGTCCGGTGCGCTCGTCCACGGTCACGGCGATGTCGCAGAACATGGTGCCGCGCACGTTGCGCGTTTCCGGCAGCTTGCCTGCGGGCATCACGCGCACCCAGGGGCTGTTCTTCCAGAAGTCCTCATAGAGGGCCTGCACGTCGGCCTGCGAAAGCGGCGTGGACAGCTTCGTGTAGATGGTGGCCAGAATGCCGCGGCTGATGGGCAGAAGATGCGGATTGAACGACACCGTCATGGACGTGCCCGCCGCCACGGAGAGTTCCTGTTCGATTTCCGGAGTATGACGATGTTTGCCGCCGATGTTGTAGGGGCGGAAGGAATCGGCCACTTCGCAGTACAGGGAACTGACCACGGCCTTGCGGCCTGCGCCGGTGGTGCCGGACTTGGCGTCGATGATGATGTCGTCGGTGCGGACGAGGCCGTTTTTCAGGGCCGCGTACAGGCCGAGTATGGACGCCGTGGGATAGCAGCCGGGATTGGCCACCAGCCTGGCTTCGCGCACCTTGTCGCCGTAGATTTCCGGCAGACCGTACACCGCGCGGGCCAGATATTCCTTGCGGGTGTGCGGCTTGTACCAGGCTTCATACACGTCTGCGTCGCGCAGGCGAAAGTCCGCGGACAGATCCACGACCTTCACGCCTGCGTCGTAGAGATCCGCGCCTATTTCCATGGCTACGCCGTGGGGCACGGCGAGAAAGACCACGTCGCAGTTTTCGGCGAGCGCCTTCACGTCCGGCTCCATGAGCACGACGTCTCCGCCGGGAAGCCCCTGAAGGAAGGGATACACGGCGTCGAGCCGCTTGCCCGCGTCCTGTCTGGACGTGGCGGCGGTCAGCCTGATGGAAGGATGGGAGGCCAGAATACGGGACAGTTCCATCCCGGTGTACCCGGTGACGCCGACCAGTCCGGCACGCAGCATGGCAATACTCCAAAAAAAGGGCCGGAATATCCGGCCCGCTGATGGTGAGGGGGAAGTCAGGAACGGGCCACGAACTTCATGCGCAGTTCATAAAGCACGTCGCGCATGAGCTTGCTTTCCTCGGGCGTGAGACCGTTGCGCGTTTTGTCGTCGAGCATGGTGAGCACGTCGATGGCGTTGCGGGCCAGGGCCTCGTTGCGGGCGGTGCTTCCGGTTTCCGGGTTGGGCACCTCGCCGAGATGCACCAGCGCGGAAGAGGCCAGAGACAGCACAAAGGTGGAAAACGTCACTTCCGGCAATATGGGCGAGTCGTTCCTGTCAGACATGATACCCCCGAATAACCTGAAGAAATTATTCCTGATAGTTGGGCTTCGCGTTGACCTTGGTCGTGTCCAGCGGATACAGGTACACGGCGCAGCGCGTCTTGATGCCCGTGGTAAGACCGGCGTAGGAGTTCACGGCCACTATCAGGTCGAGCTTGCCGTTGTTGTTCGCATCCATCACGGCCACGTCGCACACCGTGCCCTTGATGCGGCGGGTCTTCCACAGAAGTTCCATGCCCATGCCGTTCCAGAGCATGGCGTGAATTTCGCCCTGCGGATAGGTGCGGTAGTTGGAGAACAGCTTGCCGGCCGTGGTGACGGGCTTGTTGGCAATGAGTTCGTAACGGCCGTCGTGATCGAGATCCACCACGGGCATGCGCATGGGCACGTAGTAGAGCACGGCGTCGGAGCTTTCGCCGCTCGAGGAGAGCGCGCCGATGCCGCGGTCGCCTTCCACGTACACGGAGCTGCCGCTGTAGGTGTCTTCCGTGCCGGCTACGCGGTTGCCGCGCGCATCGTAGGTGACGAGCGTTTCGTTTTCGGCAATGAGCGCCAGATGGTCGCCGCGCTTGCCCTTGTCGGCGGGAATCCAGGCGAAGTTGAACACCGTGGCCTGCTTGGGCAGATTGGAGAGCTTGCCGCCGCGCACCACGTCGTCGCCGGAAATACGGCCTTCGTACACCGCGCCGCTGACCACCTTGCTGCGGTCGCTGTCCTGCATGATGAGCGTGGACGCGTAGAGCGGAGGAATCTTGACCACGTTCAGATAACGGCGCACGTTGCGCGCCACCACGTTGAACTTGCCGTTCGCAAACTGCAGCACCTGAGAATAGGCCGCGGTGTCGCTCTTGCTGTAGCCGCTGAGAATGATGTAGTTTTTCTTGTCCTGAACAAAGGTGCGCACCAGCACGGGCTTCATGGAGGAAGGCAGGCGGTATTCGCCGATTTCCACAAGCTTGTTGCCGTTCTGCCACACGTAGGCGTTCAGGGAGTTGTCGTTGAGCAGCAGAATTTCGTTCTTGCCGTCGCCGTTGATGTCGCCCACTTCCATGCCGAGGCATTCAAAGCCGAGCATCTGGCTGCGGATCTGGGCTCTGTCGTCTTCGGTGCCCTGGTAGCGCAGCGAAGGATTGAGATACGCGCCGTCCTGCACGCGGCCGCGGCTTTCGTTCATGAGAAAGGCGCTGCTGGGGGAACCGGCGGAACCTCCGGCGCGGACCACGTCGGTGCGGCCGAACACTTCGATGTTGATGCTGTCGGCCACGTTCTGCAGGCCGCCGATGAGCGCGTTCACCGGGCTCGTGGCGGCTTCCTTCCACACCTTGCCGTCGGGCGAAAGTGCGCTCACGTCGAGGCTGGCCTGATCGCCCATGACGGTGATGCTGCCCCAGATGACGTAATCGGCCCCGAACTTGCGGGCCATGGCGGAGGCGGCGTCCCTGGAAGCGGGAGCCTTTTCCTTCAGCGCCGCATCCTGACGGCTGGACGGCTCAAACTGCCCCTGAAGGTAGAGGCGCGAAGTCAGCATGGAGGGAACGGCCTGCCCCAGATAGGAATAGCCCTGCGCGCCGGACACCGAAAACGGCGCCACCACATAGGTGACCGCCATCGCGGGCACTTGCATCATCAGGAACAGAAGGGTAAATGCCCATATGGCGGGCAGAAAACGTCTGGACATAAAAGACTCCTTAAAGGATTTGCAAGGGACTCTACACTTTCTCGCCCCAAACGGCAACAGCACGACGCCGGCCTTTTTGTAACAACCACACCATCAACAGCAGTTTCACAGACATGACGACCACCCCACGCCGCTCCTTCCGCTTTGCCTGCTCCACGGACGACATTCCCGTTGTCGAAGAAATGCTCCGTCTGCAGGGTTTCCGCTTCGAGCCCGACGCCTTCTTCCCGCCCGCGCGGCGTCTTGTGGAGGGGCCCGGGCCTCTGGGCAACAGTCTCGCCGGATTCTTCGGCCTCATCTACATTCAGGACAGAGCCTCCATGCTGCCGCCCATTGCGCTCAATCCGCCGAAGGGCGCGTCGGTGCTGGACATGTGTTCAAGCCCCGGCAGCAAGACCAGTCAGCTTGCGTGGCTGGTGGGGCCGCACGGCCTCGTGCTCGGCAATGAACCTTCCCCGGTGCGACTTGCCAATCTGCGCCGCAATCTGCACGTCATGGGACTCATCCAGACCGCGACCTGCTGCCAGAGCGGTGAGCATCTGCCCCTGCCCGACGCCTCGTGGGACTACATTCAGCTCGATCCTCCCTGTTCCGGCTGGGGCACCGTGGAAAAGAATCCCCGCGTCATGGACATCTGGAAGGACGACAAGGTCGCCCCGCTCATCCGTCTGCAGAAGGATCTGCTGCGCGAAGCGGAAAGGCTGCTGCGACCCGGCGGCGTGGTGGTGTATTCCACCTGCACTACCGACGTGGAGGAAAACGAAAAGCAGGTGCTCTTCGCCCGGGAGGAACTCGGCCTCGAACTCGAACCGCTCGGCGACGTGCCGGGCTTCGACCTCCAGCCGCCGCAGGGCTGTGAAGGCGTGTGGTGCCTTTCCCCGAAAATGGGCGACACGCAGGGCTTTTTCGTGGCCCGGCTCCGCAAGCCCGGTCAGAGCTCCGGGCCGCTGCCTTATACGGACAATCCCGTGCAGGCCGAGGTGCTCAGCGAGCAGCAGCTGCGCGAACAGGGGCTTGACCCGCGCTTCGTCCACGCCGAAATAGGACTTTTCGGCGGGAGCCTGCACGCGCTGCCCGTCCCGGCGCTTGCCGCCCTTCCCGATTCGCTGCACTGGCAGGGCCTGTACATGGGCAAGGCGGGCAAGAACGGCGATGTGCGCCTCTCCCCGCGCGTGCGCATCGAAGGCCCGTGCGCCCACGTGGATCTCGAAGGCGCGGAAGGGCTGCGCGTCATTTCAGGCCTGCTGCAGGGGCAGAGCCTGCCCGCGCCGTCCTCGGTTTCCGCGAAGGATCGCGTGGCGCTGCTGCGCTGGAACGGACTGCCCCTCGGACGCCTGAACGTGAAGAACAAGCGTCTGCTCTGGTCGGAACGCTGAACTATAACCGAAATAAACGGAAAACATACCGTTTCCGAAAAATTATCATGCGCCGCGTCCTCCCTGCCGAAGGACGCGGCCTTTTTCTGCTCAAGGGGGCGCGGCATGGTCGGAGCAGCGCCGACGCCGAGGAAGGCTGGACCAGACAAATGCCGTCGCACGGCAGCGAGCGCCGCAGATCTGCCGCAGCCTGCGCATTTCCGGCAGCGCTTGCCGCACTACAGCTCAAGCCTGTCCACGCGAAGGGCCGCCCTGCCGTTCTTTCGCGCCTCAAGCAGCACAAAGACGGCCGGAGCGTCGCGCCGCGTGAACACGAAGCGCAGCCTCTCCGGGTGCAGCCGCGCAGGCAATGCCGCCAGCATGTCCGCCGTGCGCTCCGCGCCGCTCACGGCGGCAAGGCGTCCGCCGTTTTTCAAAAGCGCGTCCGCCGCGCCGAAAAAGGAAGGAAACGTTTCCGCCGTGCCGAAAAGCGCGGTGCGGCGCATGTCCGAAGGCGGGAGGCGTCCCGCGCCCTCGCGCCGCCACGGAGGATTGCAGATGACGGCGTCGAAAAGCGGCAGAACGCCGTTCGGCGCGCCGGTCTCCCCGGTCAGCGCAAGCCGTGCCGCCCGAAGATCGGAAGAAGACGCCACGTCGCCCAAAAGCGCGCAAAAGCGCTCCTCAAGCCCGAGGCGGGAGGCGTTGCGCCCGGCCGCGGCCGCAAGGGCCGGCTGAATGTCCAGCCCCACGCCCTTCCACGACGCCGCCTTCCGCAGCACGGCGAGCGCCGCCACGCCGCACCCCGTGCCGAGGTCGGCAAAGCACGCGCCTTCCGGCAGAGAAAATTCCAGAGCAAAATCGGCCAGCAGCAGCGCGTCGCCGCTGAAGCGGAAACTTCCCTCCGGCTGTTCCAGTCCGGCGGGAAACGCCACATTCATGGTTCGTATTTCTTCCGCGCTCATGCCGCATTCCCCCTTTCCCGTCATTGCGCAACGTGCCCGTTCCCGCTATAACAGGTCAACTGTCCGACTGCCGACAGCGTTCTTCCTACCTTCTTCCGCCGCGAGTCATCCATGTTCCGAGCCGACCTGCATATCCATTCCCGTTTTTCCCGAGCCACAAGTTCGCGTCTCACTCTTCCCCATCTGGCGGCATGGGCCGGAGTCAAGGGCATCGACGTGCTGGCCACGGGCGACTTCACGCATCCCGTCTGGCGGCAGGAACTGCGCGACGCCCTCGAACTCGACGAAAGCGGCCTCTTCCGCCTGAAAACGCCGCTTTCCCGCGAAGATCTGGCCCGCGAAATTCCCCACCTCGCCGGCATGGAACCGCGGGAACCCCGCTTCATGCTGGAGGCGGAAATCAGTTCTATCTACAAGAAGAACGGAGCGGTGCGCAAGATACACAGCCTGGTCTATGTGCCGGATTTCGAGTCCGCCGACAGGCTCTGCGAAAAGCTGGAAGCCATCGGCAATCTGAAGTCCGACGGGCGTCCCATTCTCGGTCTGGACGTCAAGGATCTGCTTTCCATAGTGCTGGACATTCCCCGCGCCTACATGATTCCCGCCCACATCTGGACGCCGTGGTTCGCGCTCTTCGGCTCCAAGTCCGGCTTCGACAGTCTGGACGAATGCTTTGAAGACCTCGCTCCCCATATTTTTGCGGCGGAAACCGGCCTTTCCTCCGACCCGGACATGAACCGCTGCTGGAGCCATCTCGACAGGCTGCTCATGGTGTCGAGTTCCGACGCGCATTCGGGCGAGAACCTCGCGCGCGAGGCCACGCTCTTTGACGGCGCCATTTCCTACGACGGCATCTTCGACGCGCTGCATCAGAAGAGAGGCGACACGACCTACGCCGGAACGCTGGAATTCTTTCCCGAGGAAGGCAAGTACCATCTCGACGGCCATCGCGCCTGCGGCGTGGTGCTCGAACCTGCGGAATGCATGAAGCTGAACAACATCTGCCCCGTGTGCGGCAAGCCTCTCACCGTGGGCGTGCTGCACCGCGTGCTGGAGCTTGCCGACCGCACCGAACCGCCCTGCCCGGGCAAGGATTTTCAGTCGCTCATTCCGCTGCCGGAAGTACTCGGCGAAATACTGCACTGCGGCTCGAAGACCCGGAAGGTGCAGGAAAAATACGCCGACCTGCTGGATCATTTCGGTTCGGAAATGACCATTCTGCAGGACACGCCGGAACACGATCTGCGTCACGCCTGGCCGGAGCTCGGCGAAGCCGTTTCCCGCATGCGGGCGGGCAAGGTCATCCGCCACGCAGGCTACGACGGCGAATACGGCACCATCCGCCTGTTTGAGGATGAGGAAAACGCCCCCTCCCTGCTGGAGCGCGTGCCCGCCGCCCGTCGCGCGCCCCTGAAAAAAAGCAGGGCTCAAAAAAAAAATCTGAACGCCGACACGTCGCCGACTGACGGCGGAAGCTGCAAAAAAAGCGCCGAAAATCGTCCCGACTTTTCCCCGGAATCCTTCAGTCCCATGCAGCGCAAAGCGCTGGAGGCCGGCCCCGGCCCCGTGCTGGTGCTGGCGGGCCCGGGCGCGGGCAAGACAAGAACGCTCGTGGGCAGGCTCGTGCGGCTGCTTCGCTCCGGCACTCCGGCTTCGGACATCGTGGCCATCACCTTCACGCGCCGCGCGGCCGAAGAAATGCGTTCGCGCCTTGCCGCCGCCATGGACGGCGAAGAAAACGCCCCGCTGCCGGAAGCCGACACCCTGCACGCGCTGGCCCTCAGGCACTGGCCCGGCGAGGCTCCGGTGGTGCTCTCCGAAGAAGGCGCGCGCAAGGCCTTTGCCTCGGCCAATCCCACGCTCGACAAGAAGGACGCCTCGCGCCTCTACGATCAGCTTGAGCTCGGCCGCGAAACGCTGAACGTTCCGGGCGAACTTGCGCCCCTGGCCGAACGCTACCGGCAATGGAAAAAAGAAAGGAATCTTGCCGACTACACCGATCTGCCGGAAACGTGGCTTGCCGAACTCAGAAGCCGGAACTACGGCGCGGCCAAGCCCTGGAAGCACATTCTCGTGGACGAAGTGCAGGATCTCTCGCCGTTGCAGAAGGCGCTCGTGGAAGCGCTGACCCCGGCGGACGGCTCGGGATTCTTCGGCATCGGCGATCCGGATCAGTCCATCTACGGTTTCCGCGGCGCGGATGCAGGCATTGAAGAATCCCTCCGCGCCCGCTGGCCGCAGCTGTGCGTGCTGGGCCTCACCGAGAGTCACCGTTCCGCGGCCGCCATTCTCGCGGCCGGACACGACGCTCTGGCCGGGCACGGCGCCTGCGGGGAGCTCTCCTCCGTCACCGGGACCTCGGCCACGCTCCAGTGGATGGGCGCGCCGACCGCCGAACGGGAAGCCGCCTGGATTGCCGACCGCATTGCCTACCTCATCGGCGGCACGTCCCATCAGCAGGCCGACCTGCACGAAACGCTCGCGGGCTGCCATCTCGATTCCGGTTCCTGCAGCCCGGGAGAAATCGCCGTGCTCTGCCGCATCAAGGCGCTCATTCCTCCCATCCGTGCGGCGCTGGAACGCCGGGGCATTCCCTGCTCCGCGCCCGAAGCCGACGCCTTCTGGACCGACGAGAGCGCCGACGCCCTGCTTCAGGCCGCGGCGCGCTTCCACCGGCAGGAGGAACACTCCCGCAAGGAAGCCGCCTTTCTCGACGCCGACCGCTTTCCCCTGCTGGCGGCCATGGCTTCCGCCGCGCCGACCGATGAAGGACGCAAGGAAGACGTGCTCGACGACGTGCCCGCCGAAACCTGGGCCGAAGGCCCGGACGCCGTGGTGGCCCGCTGCCCCGAGCGTTTTGCTCCGCTGTTCAGCGACTCTGCGGCGTTCAAGCGCCTCCGCCAGGCCTGGAAGGAACACGGCGGCTGGCCGAAACTTCTGGACTATGTATCGTTCCGGCGGGAAATCGACATGGTGAAGGGGCAGGCGGAATACGTGCAGCTCATGACCATGCACGCCTCCAAGGGCCTGGAATTCAAAGTCGTGTTCATTCCCGGCGCGGAAGACGGCCTGCTGCCCTTCCGCGGCGTGGGCGCGCTGCTCGGCAAAAGCGACGACTTCGCGCCGCCCCCCGTGGAAGAAGAGGAAAGGCTGCTCTACGTGGGCATCACCCGCGCCTCGGAAGCGGTGTTTCTGTCCTCCGCGGCAAGCCGCACCCTCTACGGGCACAAGCTTGCGCTGCCGCCTTCGCCCCTGCTGCCGCTCTCGCACTTTCACGCCGTCAGGCTGACGCGCCACACCAAAACCACGGCAAGTCAGCTGAGCCTGTTCTGACGCGCCCCGCGCGCCCGCCTGCGGGCAGACTTCCGGCGTCATCGAAAAAACAAAGGCCGTTCTCCCCAGGGAAAACGGCCTTTGTTTTTTTCGGAATCCGCGTCAGGACGCCTGCCCCGACGGCTCCCGCTTCCTGAACACGATGAGCGGGCAGTTCTGGCAGATGTCCGCCCCAGGGAAGGGGTGGCCCGAACGCGTGATGGACACGCCGCCCGTTTTTTCCACGCGGTCGGCCATGCGTTCCACCACGGCGCGGATGTGAGAGCCGGGAATCATCACGTTGACTTCCCCGCGCTCCATCTTGCCGGAATTGTAGCTGCCCGCGCAGGCCAGGGTCAGATTGGCCTGACCGTGAATGCAGCTGAACGCCGTGCCGCCGCACACCGCGGAATTGATGCACAGGGACGGGCGGAAGGGATGCACGCCGGTAACGGCCATCCAGTCGCCCACAAGATGATACGCCTGCATGTTGTCGCAGCAGAAATGCACGACGTCCGGCATGTTCTTCTGTTCGCGCAAAGGCCGCATGACCACGGCCAGCGGCGCTTTTTCCATGCGGGGCTTGCTCTCCACAAAACCGCGCACCTGCGCCTCATCCGTGCCGAAGCGCAGAAGATCGCGCACCACCGCGTCGCTCACTTCGTCCACGCCGAAGCAGCAGCGGGCGTCGAGACACCAGAGCTTCTTCATCTCCAGAAGCACGGTGCGCCCCTCCATGCGGGCCCCGAGCTCCGCCTGACAAAACGTCAGCGGCCGCACCGGCTCGCAATATTCGTTCTCCGCCCGAAACTGCTCCACGCTCTTTTCGTCGAACAGAAACGTGATGCCCACAGGCTCGTGCATGAGGCGAAGAAAACGCATGAGACACTCATGCATGCGCGCGTAATCCATATTCATCTTCTCTCCTCCCGCAGCGCGCCGGATCCCCGAAGGCCTCCGTCACGCCCTTGCCGTCGTCCGGCCCGTTCACGGCAGAACCCGCCTTCCGGTTTTGCCGGAAAGCGGGCCTCACTTCGCCGCAACGCGTCTGCAACGCGCTTCGCGGCGCTCTTCAACAGGAACAGTTCCGCATCAGTTGTCGGAATCCAGCGCCTTGACCTCAACCTGCTTTTCTTCGTTGAGCCCAAGGGAGAACCTGCGGCCGTACCTCAGCAGAAAATCGCCGTCGGCAATGAAGGTGACGTCTTCCACGGTCACGCTTTCATCCTCGTCCTCGTCCTTTTCCTCCAGAGCGAGCCCCAGAATGATGCGGGAACGGCAGCCGCCTCCCAGCGTGTATTCGCGCAGGCGCACACAGGTTCCTTCATCTTCGTCTTCCAGCATGGAACGGAGTTTCGCCAGCATTTCTTCATTGACAGTCACTGTGAACATGGTCTTCTCCCGTGTTGCGCAGGCACTTCTGCCGACGGTTCCGCCCCGTATCCTGCTTCCGGGCCTCCCGGAAAACGGATCCTGTCCCGACGCCTTTCCTAAGCGTTCAGAGCCGTCAGCACGACCTGCTTCTCTTCATTGAAGCTCAGCTCGTAAGCCTTGCCGTACTTTGTCAGAAAATCATTGTCTGCGATGAAGGGGACGTCTTCGACGAGAATCTTTTCATCCTCGTCTTCGTCCATTTCGTCCATGCCCAGACCGAGCACGATCTTGCAATGTCATCCGCCGCCCACTTTGTATTCGCGCAGACGCACGCAGATTTCCTCATCTTCATCTTCCAGCATGGCGCGAAGCTTTTCCAGCATTTCGTCGCCTATGGTCACGGTAAACATAGCTGCTCCTGTTGATTTTGCGCTGTCACACGACAACGGTGGAAAGGCCGTGTCTTCTGAAGCGTTCCCGAACTTCCCTGAGGGCTTCCGGCGTGTACTGTTCCACCGGCGGCAACGGCTTTCCGAGGGCCTGATACTTGCTTTTTCCAAAGGCATGGCACGGCATGATCTCTATTTCGGAACGGCCGTACCTGCCGAAAAACTGCGCCATGGCTTCAAGATTCTCGTCCGAATCGTTGAGGCCCGGCATGAGCGGCATGCGGATGCGCACTTCCTTGCCCGACTCCAGCGCCGCGCCCATGTTGCGGAGTATGAGGGCGTTGTCCTGCCCGGTAAGCTCCCGGTGTCTTGCAGGATCCATGTGCTTGCAGTCGAAAAGGAAAAGATCCGCCAGCTTGAGGGCCTTGTCGAAGCGTTCTTCCGGGCAGAAGCCGCAGGTGTCCACGGTCACGTGCCAGCCCTCATAGAGAGAGGCTTCCGCAAGATCGAGAAAAAACTCGCCCGCCGCCGTGGGCTCTCCGCCCCCGAAGGTCACGCCGCCCCCGGAATTTTCATAGAAAAGCGCGTCCTTGCGCACAACGGCGATCACTTCGTCCACGCTCATGACCCTGCCGCTCATTTCTCTGGCCTTGGTCGGACACGCCGGGGCGCAGGCTCCGCAGGAAAGGCACTTTTCCCTGTCGAGCAGAGACACGCCGTTTTCCATGCGCACGGCGCCCGCGGGGCAGACCTTTTCGCAGGCTCCGCAGCCCGTGCACAGATCCTGAAAGAACAGAAGCTGAGGGGCAAAGCTCTGGGATTCGGGATTGCTGCACCAGAGGCAGCGGAGCGGGCAGCCTTTCAGAAACACGGTGGTTCTGATGCCGGGGCCGTCCTTGGTGGACATGCGCTGAATGTTGTAAACCGTTCCCTTGCTCATGGATCCCCTCCCCGCGGGCGGCCCGTGCCGTTCCGGCGGCCTTCTGCGGCCCCCGTTTTCCGAAACCCCCGGGCGACCGGTGTTCCGCTCTTATGCGAGGCGGCGGAGCCGGGCCCCGCCGCCGTTCGTTTTACTGGGCGTACTCGGTACGCTTGATTATTTCATTCTGCACGCCGCGGTCGAGGCGGGTGAAGTAGGCGCTGAATCCGGCCACGCGGACCACGAGATCCTTGTAGTCCTGCGGATGATCCTGCGCGTCCTGCAGCGTGGCGGAGCTTACGCAGTTGAACTGAATGTGCGAACCGCCGTAGTCGCAGTAGGTCTTGATGAGCGAAATGAGATTGCGCGCGCCCTGCGGACCTTCCAGCGCGGAGGGCAGGAACTTCACGTTGAAGTGGTTCGCGCCGTAGCGCACGGTGTCGATGGCTTCCGCACCGGACTTGATGAGGGCGGTGACGCCTTCATGATCGGTGCCGGGCATGGCGGACACGCTGCCGTCGGTAAGGGCCACGCCTGCCTTGCGGCCCGTGGGCAGAGCGCCCATGAGCGAGCCGAAGTAGTTGTGGTAGGAGAGCGAGTAGGCGTCCAGAGGCGTTCTGTGGCCGAAGCAGTCCGGGCCGACGGAGCTGTGGATTTCATCCACGTCGCGGTAGAATCGCTGCACGAATTCTTCCACTTCGGGATAGTCGTTGCCGTGCTTGGGAGCCTCGAAGCACATCTTGCGGATGTCTTCATAGCCTTCAAAGTTGGCGTTGAGGGCTTCCAGCAGCTGTTCCATGGTGAGCTTCCTGGTGTCGAACACCAGATGCTTGATGGCGAGCAGCGAGTTGGCGGCGTCTATGCCCGCGGTCATGATGGGGTTCACCTGCGGATACTTGGTGCCGCCGGCTTCTTCGCACATGCCCTTTTCCACGCAGCCTTCGTACATGACCGAGCGGAAAATGCTCGGCACCACCTGCAGACGGGCCATCTGGCTGAGATCGGAGTGATGGCGGGAAATGGTGAACAGGTGCTTGAGCTGCGCCTTGCAGGCGTCGTACACTTCTTCAAAGGTCTTGAATTCGCGAGGATCGCCGGTTTCCGCGCCCACCACCTTCTTGGTGGAGGGATCCTTGCCGTTGTGGAGCAGAAGTTCCACGACCTTGGCGAGGCAGGGCTGGTCTTCCTGCGTGATGAAGCTGCCCATGCCGCAGATGCCCGTGGACACGCAGCCGTAGTTGCCGCAGTTGCGGGCGTCTTCGAGCGTGATGCCGCCTTCGTACTGAGAGAAGCGGGCGAGATTGCGTTCGATGACCACGGTGTTGTTGAGAATCTGAGGCTGGCCGGAGCCGCCGCGGATGCAGTCCACCACCTTGTTCATGTAGGAAGTCTTGAGCTTCGGATGATAGAGCAGGGTCAGCGTGGGCTGAATGCCGCGCATTCTGATCTGGGTTTCCAGCAGCAGTTCTTCCAGTTCGGTGCTGGCGTCGCGGCCGTAGGCGTCCACGCCGCCGATGGTGATGGTCTGGCCGGTGTGGCCGGAAAGCGTCTTGGCGTAGGAGCCGCCCTGGTATTCGCCGAGTTCCATGTGCTTGATCCACTGGAACTTCAGCAGGGTGATGACCTGTTCGCGGGTCAGCTTTCCTTCGTCGATGTCCTTCTTGTAGAAGGGATACATGTACTGACCATAACGGCCGGGGGAGGTGGCGCAGGCCATCTGTTCCACTTCGATGGCGAGGTGAATGAACCAGAAGGACTGGATGGCTTCACGGAAGTTGCGGGCGGGATATTCGGGCACGCGACGGCAGATTTCCGCGATTTCCAGAAGTTCGGCCTTGTTCTTGGGATCGGTTTCGGCTTCGGCCGTCTTTTCCGCAAGGTCGGCATAGCGGTGGGAATGGGCAATGACGGCTTCCGTGGCCACGATCATGGCGCGGTAGAGGTCATGCTTTTCCTTGTTTTCCAGCGTGGTGGGGCAGTCGAGGAGGCGCTTTTTCAGATCGTCCACCACCCAGCGCAGGCCCTTGTTGAGCGCCTTGGGATAGTCGGCGATGCCGGAACCGGAAGCCACGCTCACGTTGTCGTAGTACATGCCGGCCTTGGAATACTGCGCGGGATTCACACCGTACTTGTCCTTGTACATCTTGTTGTTCAGGGCAATGCAGGTGCGGTTCTTCCACTTCTTGTACACCTTTTCGAGCAGATCCTGGGTCTCCTGCGGAATCTTCATTTCGCCGAGAGAGGTCATCTTGGCGAGCTGCATTTCGTCCTTGATCCAGGACACGTTCCATTCAGGATACGGATTCACGCCGCAGCGGATGCCCGTAAGCGTGCCCACGATGGGGTTGCCGTCCAGAAAAATCTTCTTGGTCAAGAGCACGCGTTCAAACAGTTTCGCCCGGATGTAGAGCGTGGATTCGCCGGCGAATTCATCATACACGTCCAGAAGGCAGCGGAGGCGTTCCGGATCCATGACCTGAGGCGCGGTCATCAGGAAGTCCTTCAGCTCCTGAACGCGCTGTTCGGCGGTATCCCAGTTGATGCCGTAGCCCTGCCCTTCCACCGGGGCAGGCGAGGTGAACTGCATGACAGACATGAGGGGTCTCCTGTAGGAATGTTTTATGGGGACAGGAAAAAATTGCTTGCTTGTTGCCGTACACTATGCACAAAGCGTGCCAACTTTTTCTCAATGTAAATAATTTATTGAAATATTTAATTTTTATAAAACATGCCGCGCGCAAAATCCGGAATAATCTTTTTTCGGACCTAAAAAAACTTTCTTTTTAGAAAGAAATTTTCTATACATGAGAAAAATTTATCAGAGCATTCCAGCAAAGGATTCCGCATGCTCATAGACAGCAAGAACTTCAGCGACGTCAGCATGAACGACGTGATGACGCCGGCCATGCGGGCCATATGGGATCATATGAGCATAGGCGTGGCCATCGTGGACGGCAAAGGCATCTGCGTGTACATGAACGAGATTCAGGCGCGCGTGGACGGCTTCACCACGTCCGGCGTGGTGGGCAAGCACATCACGGAACTGTACGTGCCCAACGGCATGGCCCGCATTCCCACCATGGAATGCCTGTACCGGGGCGAGCCGCTTCTGCGCAAGGCCTACTGGTACAAGACCATCAACAATTCCCTCTTCTCCTCCGTCACGGACTTCTATCCGCTGTTCGATCACGGCATGAAGGACGGCGTGCTGGCCTTCACCATCTGGGTGGACAGCGCCCTGCTCACCGGCGAGGCAAAAATGAACACCCGCGCGCCGGCCTCAGCCAGCGACAGCACAAGATACACCTTCGAGAGCATCATCGGGCACGATCCGGCCCTGCGCGGAGCCGTCAGCGACGCCAAAGTGGCCGCCAAGAGCCCGGTTCCGGTCATGATCTGGGGAGAGAACGGCACGGGCAAGGAACTGTTTGCGCAGGCGATTCATGCGGCAAGTCCGCGAAGAAATCATCCGTTCATTGCGGTCAACTGCGCGGCCATTCCGGAAAATCTGCTGGAAGGCATACTGTTCGGCACCTCGAAGGGAGCCTACACCGACGCCGCGGACAAGCCCGGACTTTTTGAAAAGGCCGACGGCGGAACCCTGCTGCTCGACGAACTCAACTCCATGCCTCTGGGCCTTCAGGCCAAGCTGCTGCGCGTGCTTCAGGAAAAAAGAATACGCCGCCTCGGCGCCAGCTCGGAAAAGGACGTCGACGTCCGGGTCATCAGCATTCTGAACGAGCCCCCGCTCACGGCCGTGAGCCGCGGCATTCTGCGCAACGACCTTTATTACCGCCTCGCCGTGGTGGGCATTGCCGTGCCGCCGCTTCGGGAACGGTTGGAAGACATTCCGCTGCTCATCGCTTCGTTTCTTCAGCGCGCCGAAGACGCTCCCGCCGGCGTGCGCGTTTCCGACTCCGTCATGAAGCTGTTCTGGGGCTATTCCTGGCCGGGCAACATCCGCGAGCTTCTGCACGTCATCGAGGGCAGTCTGGCGCTGCTCGGAAGCCGCAACGTCATTACCGAAGACAGTCTGCCCCGGCAGTTCCGCGAATCCTGCCTCAGCAGACGCGCCGCCGAAGCCGCGCCTGCGGCCGTGCGGGAAGAGGACCTTCCCCTGCTGGACGACTACCGCAACGTGCGCCGCAACAGCGTGGTTCCTCTTAAAGAAAAGATCAACGCCTTTGAATCCCGCTGCATCCGCAACGTGCTGCGCGTGACCGGCGGCAACGTGTCCAAGGCCGCAAAAATCATGGAACTCACCGGCCCCGGACTGCGCTACAAAATGAAGCAGCTCGGCATCACCGAAGAGGATTATTGACGAAACATACCGATATCACACAAAATTCACTCGTTTTTCCGACGATTCCTAAAGGCCGCGCTCCGCAAAAAGTCCGCGGCCTTTTTGCCGCTCCTGCCGCTGCGTTCAGGCATGACGCCGCCGCTTTTCGTTGCGAAAATCCCCTTCCGCGCCCTTGCCGCACAAAAGAATAGGGGCGGGCGACACTTCCCGCCGTGCCACGGCTGCGCAGAAAAACCGGGGCCTCGTCGTCCGACGGGCGGCCAGTCCGATTTCTGCGTCGGACGATGCGCCGCTCAAAAGACCCTGCGCATGTCTTTGCCCTCCGAAATGGCAGGAATTTTCATCCGCAGCGTCAGCATTGCACCGACGCTCCGCAGGCGTGGAATTTCGCAGGCGTGCGCCGCGGCTGCGCGCCGAAAACGTCGTTTCGCGCGTCAGACCAGCTCCGCGTCGGCTGGATTCCGTCTTTCGATATGATATTTTTTGCACAAATTCAGCCGACTTTTCCGCTTCCATCCTCGCCTTTTGTCGCTTTTATTAATTATGATAGCTCTATTTTTCACATATTTCTTTCAAAAAAGAAAAAATTTTTTATTTTTTGATTATTTTCTTTTTTAAGATAATGATTTTTATTATCGGTTAAAAAAATTATCTTTTATTTTCATGATATTATCTGTATAGTCTCTTTCATTATCGGTTTTGGCATGGTTCTTGCTTCACGTGACCCATCTCACATTATCTCATTCAAACCCCTTCCCCAAAAGTTGTTTGCTTGTTGTCGGTCCGCAGTGCCCGAACCTCCCTTTTCGGAGATTCCCCGGGCGAACCTCGCCTGCTTCCGCAGGTTTCCCCTCTTCATTCAGCAGGAACTCACCATGTCAGAAGCCAAACTTACGAAATCCTTGTCTCCCATGCAGGTTTGCGCGCTCGCGCTAGGTTCCATTGTCGGTTGGGGCTGCTTTGTTCTTCCCGGCGACATGTTTCTTCCTTCCGCAGGACCTCTCGGCACCCTGCTCGGCTTCCTTGCCGGCGCCATCCTCATTTCCTTTGTGGGTGTGTGCTACAGCTACATGGTCAAATACGCCCCCGTGGCCGGCGGCGCATTCACGTATGCCTACATAGGCTTCGGCCCCACCGCCTCGTTCATCTGCGGCTGGGCGCTCGTCATCGGCTACATCGCCATCGTCATGATCGACATAGCCGCACTCTCGCTCATCTTCCGCTTCCTCTTCCCCGGCGTGTTCGAGTTCGGCGAACTCTACACCATCGCAGGATGGAAGGTGTATGTCGGCGAAGTGCTGCTCATGACCGCCGGCACCATCGTCTTCGGCTGGCTCAACTACCGCAGCGTGGGCATGGCCGGCAAGCTCCAGCTCATCCTCGCCTTCATGCTCACCTTCGGCATCGTGGCCTTCTTCTTCGGCTCCGCCTCCCTGGATTCCGCCGGCATCAGCAACCTCGTGCCCCTCTTCGCGGAAAACAAGTCCCAGGCCGCCTGCATCATGAGCATCTTCGCCCTCTCGCCCTTCCTCTTCGTCGGCTTCGACACCGTGCCCCAGGCCTCGGAAGAGTTCGCCTTCGAGCCCAGCCGCTGCCGCAACATCATGGTCGTTTCCATCTTCGTGGGCATGATCCTCTACGCCATGGTCATGCTGGGCGTGGCCATCGCCATCCCCTACCCTGAACTCCTCGCCAAGATGGAAGAAATGAGAGCTTCCGGCGGTCATGCCTGGGCGACCGGCTACGTGGCCACCCTCGCCTTCGGCAAACTCGGCTCCATCATTCTGGCCTGTGCCGTGTTCGGCGCCGTCTGCACCGGCATCAACGGCTTCTTCGTGGCCGCCAGCCGCCTGCTCCTCGCCATGTCCAGAGGCCGCATCCTCCCCGAATGGTTCGGACGCATCCATCCCACCTACCATACCCCCTACAACGCCATTCTCTTCACCGCCGTTCTCGCGCTCCTCACCCCCTTCGCCGGCCGCTCCGCCGTCGGCTGGACCGTGGACATGAGCTCCGTCGGCACCGGCATCGGCTACCTGTTCACCTGCCTCGTCGCCCGCCGCGCCATCCTCAACAGCGGCGAAACCCGCGGCAGAAGCATCGGCCTGTTCTGCTGCGTCATGGGCACCATCTGCTCCATCCTGACCCTCATCCTGCTCCTCACTCCCGGCTCCCCCGCCTACATCTCCTTCGCACCGCGCTGCGTGCTCGCCGTGTGGGTCATCATGGGATTCGTGTTCTACTTCTCCAACAAGAAAGTCTGGAGCAATCTCTCCACTGAGGAAATTTCCAGGAACATTCTCGGCGGCACCGACATCCCCATCCTGTTCAACAAGAAAACCGCCCCCTGCACCATCGAACGCGAAAACGCCTGAAAACCGCGCTCATAACTGAAGGAACGGGCCACCGGCAAAACCGTCGGCGGCCCGTTCCTCTCCCTCCTGCGCGCCGGAGGCGTCCCCCCCCTGCCGCCTCCGGCGCCGCCCTGATTTCTTCGCCGCAGCAAGACGCGCCGACCCCCGGCAGCGCGTCTCGCCCCAAAAGGCCGACGCCCTTCCAAGACGGGCTCAGCGATCCTCCCCGCTCCGACGCGTCACCCTTCTGCGGACTCTCTTCTTCCCTTTCTGAGGCGCAGGTCTGCGCCATCCGGCCCAAAACTCTCCGAAGCGCTCCATTTCTCCCACCTCGTATCGTCATCAGAGGCTCGTTCCATGGACACCACTTCGCTCATCGTTTTTCTCTGCTGGTTCGCGGGAGGCTTCGTCTCCGGCCTCACGGGCATAGGCGGAGCCATGGTCGCGGTTCCCGCGGCCGCCCTTGTTCTCCCCATGCACGTGGTCATTCCCCTCAGCTGCATCCTCAACGCGGCCATGGACGGGAGTCTGGCCTGCATGCACTTCCGCCACTGCCGCGTCAAAGCCCTCTGGCCTCTGCTGGTGGGCGCGCTGCCCGGATCGTTCGCGGGACTCTACATTCTTCAGATGGTGTCCGACGCCGTGCTTCAGGGCGCGGTGGGCGTGCTGCTCGTGGTCTATGTGCTCTGGCAGCGCGTGGCCAGGGCCGGAAGCAGGAAGGAAGATTCCTGGATTCTCGGCGGCACGGCGGGCTTCGGCGCGGGACTTCTCGGCACGGCCATCTCCTTCGACGGCCCGCCCGCCGGAGCCTACGCGCTCTACCGCGGATGGTCGCCGCGCGAAGTGCTGGGCACGCTCGGCGTCTTCTTTCTCGTGCGCAGTCTGTTTACCTGTCTTCTTCAGGCTCAGGCCGGATTCTACACGCCGCAGGTTCTCGGCTACGCCATGTACGGCATACCCGCCTGCATGCTCGGCGCCGTGTGCGCCTTTCCGGTGGTAAAGCGCATCCGCGTGGAACTGTTCCGCCGCGCGCTCATGGCCGTGATCGCTGTTGCCGGCCTCGTCTGCCTGTGGCAGGCCCTGCGCTGACCGCTATTTTGCGGCGGCGTCGAGCAGCAGTCCGGCAGCGAGCAGCAGACTGAAAATAAGAATGTTGCGCGACGTGAGCCCGAGGCAGCGGTTGAGCGCCCGGCCTTCGTAAATGGAAACAATGCGGCTCCACACCCGATAGTGCGGAACAAGGAAGAGCAGCGGCAAAAGTCCCGCCCAGAACAGACCATGCGGAATGAGACACAGCGCAAACGCGCAGGCGAATCCCCCCTGCGCCAGATAATACCGCAGGCCAAACTCCGCCCCGAAGCGCGCAATGAGCGTCTTCTTGCCGGAAACCTTGTCCTGATCGCGGTCGCGGAAGTTGTTGATGGTGAGCAGCAGATTGATGCACACGCCCACGGCAAGCCCGGCCAGCGTGGCCTGCGGAGACCATGCGCCGGCCTGCACGTAGTAGGTGAAGCCCACGGCCACCAGACCGAAGAACACCACCACGAGCACGTCGCCCCAGCCGTGCGCCGCAAGCGGATACGGCCCGGCGGAATACATGTAGGCGCACGCCAGGCACACCAGCGCCACGGCGGCCATGCTCCAGCCGCCGTACCAGACGAGCGGAAGTCCGGCGCAGAGCGCCAGCGCAAGATCAACGACAATGCCGATCTTCATTCTTCGGGGCGATATCCAGCCCTGAGCGCAGGCGCGGCGCGGCCCGAGACGGTCGTCCCTGTCGTTGCCCTGCTCGAAGTCGCACACGTCGTTGATGAAGTTCGACGCAATCTGCATGAGCACGGCAAAAAGCACACACAGAAAGGCCGGAACCGGACGAAAACAGCCCGCCCACACGGCAAGGGAACAGCCCACGACCACCGGAGCGAGCGCCGCCGCCAGCGTTTTCGGCCGACAGGCCAGTACCCACGCGTACAGAGAATCCTTGCGAACTTCAGTTTCCATTCCTTATGCTCCCGCGGCCTTGCCGCAAATGTCCGGCTTGACGCCCCTTCCCGGGCGAGGGCAGAATAGCGCATCTTACAGGCAAAGAAAAGAACACTCGCGCCGTGCGCGAACACGGCGTCTTTTTCCTGCACGCTCAGGCAACCTTCCGTTCGAGGGAGATCCTTCCATGACGGCGACATCCAGCACTCCGGCAGCGCGCGGCAAGGGCCGCCCCCGCAATTTCGACAGGAACACGGCCCTTCTCAAGGCCCTCGAAGTCTTCTGGCAACGCGGCTACGGCCCGGCTTCCGTTTCCGAGCTGTGCTCGGCCATGGGCATCAACGCGCCCAGTCTCTACGCCGCGTTCGGAAACAAGTCCGCCCTGTTTCTGGAAGCCGTAACCTATTACGAGCAGCGCTACTGGGCCGCCCCTTCCCGCAGATTCATGGAGGAAAAGGACTTCTACCGGGCCGTGAACAACTTCTTCATCGAGGCCGCAGGCATTCTGCGCTCCCCCGACACCCCCTGCGGCTGCATGGTCGTGCTTGCGGCGGTCAACATTTCCGAAAGCGAGCAGAACGTCATACGCACGCTGCGTCAGATGCGCCTCGACACAAAAAACATGTTCGCCGAAAAAATCCGGCAGGCCGTGCTCGAAGGCCAGCTTCCCGAAGACACGCATGTCGAAGCGCTGGCCGGAGCCTTCAACACCTTTCTTGAAGGCATGTCCCTCCAGGCCAGGGACGGCCTGAACGCGGAAGAACTCAGCAACGCCGCCTCCTACGCCGTGCGCATGCTGCCCAAGTGGCATAAGCGGCTGAAACCCGCACCCACGCTCAAACAACTGCCTTCTCATTATTAAAATAATAAATTACGAGCACTTATATATTTATATAACGTTCAATAAAAATATGTTGACTATTTTTATATCGTTCGATACATATTTAGACACATCAACGCATGAGGAGATCTCGCATGAGCAAGAACATTGTTATTCTCAACGGCAGCCCCAGAAAGCACGGCAACACCGCAACCCTTTGCGACGCCTTCGTCGAGGGCGCCGAGGCCGCGGGAAACCATGTGACGAGATTTGACCTTCAGACCATGAACATACACGGCTGTCTCGGCTGCATGAAAGGCGGCAAGGATCCGCAGAGCCCCTGCGTGCAGAAGGACGACATGGCCCTCATCTACCCCGCCTACAGGGAAGCCGACGTCGTGGTGCTGGCCTCCCCCATGTACTACTGGGGCTTTTCCTCCCAGCTCAAGGCCGCCTTTGACCGCCTCTTCGCCGTGGCGGAACTCGACAGCGAATACCGCAACCCCATCAAGAACTGCGTGCTGCTCATGGCGGCCGAAGGCAACACGCCCGAAAACGGCAAGCCTGTGCTCGACTACTATCACACCCTTCTTGAACAGCTCGGCTGGCACGACCTCGGCGACATTCTGGCCGGCGGCGTGCTCCAGCTCGGCGACATTCTCAAAAACGGCGGTCATGAAGCTCTGAAGCAGGCCAGGAAACTCGGCGCTTCGCTTTCCTGACGCAATCTTCGGCAAAGCCGCAGCGCCCCTTCCTCCCCGCTGCGGCCGAGCGCCCTTTTCGCCGTCGCGAATGTTCTTCGCGACGGCTTTTTTTGCTCATTTTCCCCGATCCGGCGGACTCCGACGCGCCTTCCAGAGCTGTCTCGCACCGCATTGCGCTTTTCCGGGCCCATGCGCATCCACGAAAACGCCCTCCCCCCCCCTTCCGGCAGGACGCCTCCCGCTTCGTCAATTGACCTTCCCCCGCGACAAAGGTATTCTTTTCAGCCGTCAGTCATTCAGGATATGCGCCCCGCCGCGAGGCGAGGGCGCATCGCTCCACCGCTGTTTCGCGCGCCCTGAACGCGCAGCAGCCAAACGACATGAGGCCTCCATGAGCCAGAACACCCCCGCCCCTGAAGCGGAACGTCCCCAGGGCGTCGATTTTCTCCGCGCCCGCATCAATCAGGATAATCTTACCGGCCGTTTCGGCGGACGCGTACACACCCGCTTTCCTCCCGAACCCAACGGCTATCTGCATATCGGCCACGCCAAGTCCATCTGCATCAACTTCGGACTGGCCAAGGAATACGGCGGCCTGTGCAACCTGCGCTTCGACGACACCAACCCCGTGAAGGAAGACACCGAATACGTCGATTCCATCCAGAAGGACGTGCAGTGGCTCGGATTCCAGTGGGCGGGCGACGTCCACTACGCCTCGGACTACTTTGATCAGCTCTACGAATACGCCGAAAAGCTCATCATGATGGGCAAGGCCTACGTGGACGAACTTTCCGCCGACGAAATCCGCGAATACCGCGGCACCCTCACCAGGCCCGGCACCCCCAGCCCGTGGCGCGACCGCCCCGCCGAGGAAAGCCTCGACCTGTTCCGCCGCATGAAGGCCGGCGAATTTGAAGACGGCAGATACGTGCTCCGCGCCAAGATCGACATGGCGTCTCCCAACGTCATCATGCGCGATCCCACCATCTACCGCATCCGTCACGCCACCCATCACCGCACCGGCGACAAGTGGTGCATCTACCCGATGTACGACTTCACCCACTGCCTCTCCGATTCCATCGAAGGCATCACCCACTCCATCTGCACCCTGGAATTCGACAACAACCGCGAACTCTACGACTGGGTGCTCGACACGCTGGGCGTCTATCATTCCCAGCAGATCGAATTCGCCCGTCTGCAGCTCACCTACACCGTGCTCTCCAAGCGCAAGCTCATCCAGCTCGTGAAGGAACACTACGTGCGCGGCTGGGACGATCCCCGCATGCCCACCATCTCCGGTCTGCGCCGCCGCGGCTACACTCCCGAATCCATCCGCGACTTCTGCTCGCGCATCGGCATCGCCCGCAGCGCCGATTCCGTGGTTCACTACAGCCTGCTCGAATTCTGCTGCCGCGAACATCTGAACGCCGTGGCTCCGCGCTGCATGGCCGTGCTCAATCCGCTCAAGGTGGTCATCACCGACTACCCCGAAGATCAGGTGGAGGAATTCGATCAGCCGCTGCATCCCGAAGACGCGTCCTTCGGCAGCCGCAAGGTTCCCTTCTGCCGCGAAATCTACATCGACCGCGACGACTTCCGCGAAGATCCGCCCAAGAAGTACTTCCGTCTCGCTCCCGGCGCGGAAGTGCGCCTGCGCTACGCCTACTACATCACCTGTCAGGAAGTCGTGAAGGACGCAGACGGCAACATCGTGGAACTGCACTGCACCCACGATCCTTCCTCCCGCGGCGGCTCCAGCCCCGACGGCCGCAAGGTCAAGGGCACGCTGCACTGGGTGAGCGCCCGTCACGCCGTTCCCACGGAAGTGCGCCTCTACGAGCAGATGTTCACCACCGAAAGCGACAGCGACATCGAAGAAGGCAAGACCTTCCTCGACTACTTCAACCCCGATTCCGAAAAGATCGTCACGGCCATGGCGGAACCCTATCTCGCCACGATGCCCGCAGGCAGCCACGTGCAGTTCGAGCGCGTGGGCTATTTCTGCGCCGATCCCGACGGCACGCCCGAACACCCCGTGTTCAACCGCACCGTGACGCTCAAGGACTCCTGGGCGAAGATAGAAAAGAAGCAGTAATCGACGGGCCTTCTCCCGCGCCTTCCGGCTCCGCGCTCTGCGGAGCGAAACGCCCGGAGAAGGGCCCGGTTGCGCCCGGCCCGGGATCGCAGAACGCGTCCGGCCCGGGCACGTCACACCGCATACCTTCGCGCGAACGCGCGACAACGGGCGGGAGCTTCCCGCCCATGAAGACCGGACTCCTCAGAAGGAGGCAGCATGTCCATTTTTGAGAAGAACCAGGCGCTGGCGACCCTCTTTGAACAGCACAAGGCCCGCCTGTGCGAAGAAGAAGGACTGACGGAAGAAGAAATCCGTTCCGCCATCGAAGCAGGCACCATGGTGCTGCTGGGCAACCCCAACCACAAGGACGTTCGTCCCATTCTGGTAGGTCAGCCCTCCAGAGTGAAGGTCAACGCCAACATCGGCACCTCTCCCTTCCACTGCAGCGTGAAGGGCGAAATGCGCAAGCTCAAGATAGCCCTGGACGCCGGAGCCGACACCGTCATGGATCTGTCCATTGCGGGCGATCTCGACGACATCCGCCGTCAGATGCTGGAAGCCTGCCCCGCGCCTCTCGGCACGGTTCCCATGTACGGCGTGGCCCAGATCTACATCGACCGCGGCGAAGACCCGGCCACCATTGATCCCGAAGTCATCTTCGCGGACGTGGAAAAGCAGGCCGAACAGGGCGTGGACTTCATGACCCTGCACTGCGGCCTCACCCGTCAGGGCGCGGAATGGGGCGCCAAGGGCGGCCGCGTTCTGGGCATCGTGTCCCGCGGCGGCAGCATTCTCTCCCGCTGGATGCTGCGCAACGACAAGGAAAATCCCCTGCTCACCGACTTCGACCGTCTGCTCGACATCGCGCTGCGCTACAACGTCACGCTGTCTCTCGGCGACGGCCTGCGCCCCGGAGCGAACAGCGATTCCGGCGACGCCGCCCAGTGGATGGAAGTCATCATGCTCGGCCAGCTGGCCAGGCGCGGTCTGGAAAAGGGCGTGCAGTGCATGATCGAAGGCCCCGGCCACGTGAGCCTGAACGAAGTGGAAGCGCAGATTCTCAGCATCAAGAAGCTCACCCACGGCGCGCCTCTCTACGTGCTCGGACCGCTCGTGACCGACACCACGCCCGGCTACGATCACATTGCCGGAGCCATCGGCGGCGCGCTTGCCGTGAAGGCCGGCGTGGACTTCCTCTGCTACCTCACGCCCGCCGAGCACCTCACCCTGCCCGACGAAGACGACGTGAAGCAGGGCGTGATGGCCTCCCGCGTGGCGGCGCAGGCCGGTGAAAACGCGCTAGGCACGCCCCGCGCCAGGGCCCGCGAAGCCAAGATGTCCAAGGCCCGCATGGAACTCGACTGGGACGCCATGCGCGAAGCCGCCATTGATCCGGAACTCATGGACAAGCGCCGCGAACCGCACAAGAATGAAGAAGCCTGCGCCATGTGCGGCAACTTCTGCGCCGTGCGCATGATGCGCGAAGGCAATCCCGCGGCTCAGGTGCCCAGCCACTGCCAGCACCATCGCAAGTAATCTCATCACTGCGCGGGCGTCTCAGGCGTCCGCGCCGCTCTTTTTCCGGAAAGGCCGCATCTTGCCGATGCGGCCTTTCTGCCTGCGGACTGAAACCATGCGCACAACGGCTGTTCTTCTCACGATACTGCTGATGCTGCCTTCCCTTGCTCTCGGTGCGGCTCCGCGCCACGCCGCGCCGCTGAGCGCGCGCCAGGCATTTGCCCTCATTCCCACCGAAATATTTGAAAATACGCGCGCGCCTCTGACCGAAGACGAAAGGGAGCTGCTGGCCGATCAGGGCGTGAACGCCCACTGGAGCATTGCCGAAGACAGCCCGGACGCCCTGCGCTTCTCCTCCGCGGACGGCTTTCCCGACGTGTGCCTGCGCCTGTTCCGCTCCGAACGCGGAGCCGTGGCGGCCTTCCGCACCGAAGACGACGACGGCGTGTGCATTTCCGAACTGTGGTACATCAGCGCCAAAGGCCACGCCGCGCCCCTGCCGCTGCCCCCGGAGCCTCCCGTCGATGACTTTTTCCGGCCCGAGCGCGACCTGCCGGGGCGTCTTTCCTCAAGCTGCACCTACTGCGTGTTCGACAGTGGCCTCGAAGTGCTGCCCTCCTTCGCCTCCGACGGCGTGCCCTGCGCGCTCAACCCGGACAACGCCGTGTATTACCTCTGGAACGGCCGAACCTTCGTCAAAAAAGTAAAGAAAATAAACAAGCAGCAGTGAAGTCCGGGCGCGCCTCTGCCGGAATTTCCCGGAAGACGCGCACAAAAAAAGGGCGGCCGAAGCCGCCCCGTCCTTTTTTGCGGACGCCCCTGCTACTTCACGATTTCGGTGCCGATGCCCTGATCGGTGAGCAGTTCCAGAAGCAGACAGTTTTCCACGCGGCCGTCCACGATGGTCACCTTGTCCACGCCCCTGGCCAGCGCGTCGAGGCAGCAGTTGATCTTGGGAATCATGCCGCCGCTCAGGGTGCCGTCTTCCAGCAGACGATGCGCGTCGGCCGTGTCGATGTGCTCGATGAGCTTTCCTTCCTTGTCCAGAATGCCGGCCACGTCGGTGAGCATGAGCAGGCGGCGGGCCTTGAGCGCGCCGGCCACGGCTCCGGCCACGGAGTCCGCGTTGATGTTGTAGGTGTTGCCCTCGGAATCCACGCCCACGGGCGCGATGACGGGCACGAATTCATCCTTGATGAGCGAGCGCAGAAGCTGCACGTTGACGGCCGTCACTTCGCCCACGTTGCCGAGATCGATGATTTCCGGCGGCTGCTGTTCGCCGTGGCTGATGGTCATGGCGAGCTTGCGGGCCTCAAGCAGCATGCCGTCCTTGCCGGAAAGGCCCACGGCTCTTGCGCCCGTCTTGTTGATGAGGTTCACCACGCTCTTGTTCACGGAGCCGACCAGCACCATTTCCACCACGTCCATGGTGGCCTTGTCGGTCACGCGGTGCCCCTGCCGAAATTCCGACTTGATCTCCAGCTTGCTCAGCATTTCATTGATCTGCGGGCCGCCGCCGTGAACCACCACGGGATGAATGCCCACCAGCTTGAGCAGACTTATGTTGCGGGCGAAGGCCAGCTTGAGGCTCTCTTCGGTCATGGCGTGGCCGCCGTATTTGATGACCACGGTTTCTCCATGATATTCGCGCAGATACGGAAGGCTCTCAATGAGCACCTTCGACTGCAGGCGGGCCTGTTCCACGGGATCGGCAAAAACGGCCATATGTGCTCCTTGCGCCGGGAATCGCCCGGACTTCGTGTTTTTTCCGCATAGTCCCCGCATTCGTGGCGAATGTCCAGCCCTTTCCCCACGCGGCGCAACGAAAAAAGTATGCCCGCCGAAGACGGCATCCGCCGCTTAAACCATTGCGTAAAAAGGCGCAACAGGTTAAGAAGGTGTGGTCAATGACGCGGACATCCTTCCGCAAAATCAATTCTGGAGAATCTATGTTCACTTCCATTGCCTACGCCGCCGGCAACGCGGGCGGCGCCGCTCAGAGCGGCCCCATGGGAGCCGTCGCCTCTTTCGTTCCCCTCATCCTCATGTTCGCCGTGTTCTACTTCCTGCTGATCCGTCCTCAGCAGAAGCGCAACAAGGAACACAAGGCCATGCTTGAATCCCTGGGCAAGGGCTCCTACGTCATCACCTCCGGCGGCCTGCTCGGACGCATCGTCGACCTGGAAGGCGACATCCTCGTCATCGATCTCGGCGAAACCAAGGTCCGCATGCCCCGCGGCTTCGTGAGCGGCACCTACGATCCCAAGGCCGTGAACAAGACCGCCGAAGCGGCCGCTCCCGCCGAAAACAAGTAAGGCCCGTTCCTTCGAGTCTTCCGACTCCACGCCCCTCCTTCCGGGGAGGCGTGGAGCTTTGTGCTATTCATTCACTAAGGTCTTCCGACCTTGTCATCGTGTTTCAAGGATACAACCATGAAAGCTCTGCGTTTGCGCCTGGCCGTCTCCCTCATCGTGCTGCTCGTGGTGCTTGCGTACGCCCTGCCCAACATTCCCGCCATCGGCAACTCCCCTCTGGGCGCGTTCATGCAGGACCGCATCAGTCTCGGCCTGGACCTCAAGGGCGGCATGAATCTCACCCTGGGCGTGGATGTGGAAAAGGCCGTGCAGAATACGCTGTCCGTCAACGGACAGGACATCCGCGACCGCGCCGAACAGGAAAAAATCACCGTCATGAAGCCCCGGCTCAACGCCGACGGCCTTCTCGAAGTCACGCTGCCCCGCGCCGATCAGGCCGGAGCCTTCGAGTCCATGATGGGCAAGTGGTTCCCCAATCTGCAGCAGGTCAGCTCCGACACTTCCGCCGCTGGCCGCGTCTATGTCTTTGAACTCTCTCCCGCCGCCCGCAAGCAGACGGAAGACATGACCATGGAACAGGTCGTGCGCACCATACGCAACCGCATCGACCAGTTCGGCGTGGCCGAACCCGACATCCGCAAGCAGTCGGACAATCAGGTGCAGGTGCAGCTGCCCGGCATGACCGACGCCGAACGCGCCATCCAGATCATCGGCCAGACCGCCCATCTGGAATTCCACATCGTGCGCGACGACGTGGATCCCACGTCCATCATGCTGCCCGCCGGCACGGCCCGCTATCCGCTCATCGTGAAGGGTCAGTACGGTTCGCAGACCGAGAGCACCATCATCCTCGACACCGAAGCCCTCATGGGCGGCGAGGACATCACCAACGCCCGCCCCGCCTTCAACGAATTCGGCCAGTCCTACGTGGCCCTGGAATTCAACAACCGCGGTGCCAGCAACTTTGAACGCATCACCGGCGAACACATCAAGAAGCGCATGGCCATCGTGCTCGACGGCAAGGTCTATTCCGCGCCCGTCATTCAGGACCGCATCGCCGGCGGCAAGGCCTCCATCACCGGCAACTTCACCACCGAAGAGGCGCAGGATCTCGCCATCGTGCTGCGCGCAGGCTCCCTGCCCACCCCCGTGTCCGTGCTCGAAGAGCGCACCGTGGGCCCCTCCCTCGGCAAGGAATCCATCAACAGCGGCATCAAGGCCTCCCTCGTGGGCGCGGCCGCCGTGGTGCTCGTCATGCCCCTCTACTACGGGCTCTCCGGCCTCATCGCCGACGTCATGCTCTGCTTCACCATCACCATTCTGCTCGCCGGCATGACCCTCTTCGGCGCCACCCTCACCCTGCCCGGCATTGCGGGCATCGTGCTCACCATCGGCATGTCGGTGGACGCCAACGTGCTCATCTTCGAGCGCATCAGAGAAGAGCTCAAGGCGGGCATGTCCGCCATGGAAGCCGTCAGGGCCGGTTTCAGCCGGGCCAGCATCTCCATCATCGACTCGAACCTGACTACGCTCATCACCGCGGCCATTCTGTACCAGTTCGGCACGGGCCCCGTCCGCGGCTTCGCCGTCACGCTGTCGCTGGGCATTCTGGCCTCCATGTTCACGGCCGTGTTCGTTTCCCGCGCCGTGTTTGAATCGTGGGTCGCCCGCTCCGCCAGTCAGAAAATCAGCATTTAGGACAAAGAGGTCCGTTCCATGGCATTCGCACTTCTTTCCCGTCAGACCAACATCGACTTTGTCGGCTTCCGCCGCATAGCCTACAGCATCTCCGGCTTCTTCATCATTCTCGGCCTGATCGCCATCTTCTGGAACGGCGGTCTGCGCTACGGCGTGGACTTCGCCGGCGGCGTCATGGTGCAGATTGAATTCGCCCAGCCCATTCCCGACGAACAGGTGAAAACCGCCCTGAAGGACGTCGATCTGCCCGGCCTCACCGTGCAGCAGGTCGATACCGAAGACCGCGACTATCTGCTGCGCTTCTCCATGCCCACGGCGGAAAATCAGGATCTGCGCGAGCAGGTGTCCTCCGCGCTGAAGTCCAGCATTCCCGACAACCCCTCCACCATCCAGCGCCTGGAATCCGTGGGCCCCAAGGTGGGCAACGATCTGCGCAACATGGCCATCGAAGCACTGTTCTACGCCGTGCTGCTCATCACCGTGTACATCTCCGGCCGCTTTGAATACAGCTGGTTCATGGCCGGAGCCATGGCCATCGTGCTCTGCGCCGCCGTGTACGGCGCTTCCTACCTCGACTTCAACCGGCTGTGGGGCGTGGCCATCGGCATGATCATCACGCTTCTCTGCTGCTGGAAGCTCAAGCTCAACTTTGCCCTGGGCGCCATTCTGGCCCTCATTCACGACGTGATCGTCACGCTCGGCCTGCTCACCCTGCTCGGCGTGGAAATAGACCTCAACGTCATTGCGGCTCTGCTCACCCTCGTGGGCTACTCCATCAACGACACCATCGTCGTGTACGACCGCATCCGTGAAAACCTGCGCGCCGTGCCCGCAGACGCCCATCCGAAGCCCACCATGGGGCAGATCATCAACAAGTCCGTGAACCAGACGCTCTCGCGCACCATCATGACCTCCGCCACCACGCTGGTGGCCAGCCTGGCCCTGTACCTGCTCGGCGGCAACGTCATTCACGACTTCGCCCTGACCATCACGCTCGGCATCGTGTTCGGCACATTCTCCTCCATCTTCGTGGCCTCGCCCATCCTCATCGCCTTCGGCGACGTGGATCTCTACCACTCCAAGACGAAGCAGAAGGACGACTACGAACGCCCCGGCGAACACGGCATCGTGTAGCGCCGCCGCGCCCGCAGCGCTTTTTCCTCCGCTTTCCTCCGGGAAGGCGGAGGATTTTTTATGCCGAAACTGCAGGGGGAAAACGAACGCGAGAGACTCCGGCCGACGGGATGCGCCGTCTTCCGCGCGACCTCCGGCCACCCGCAGCCAGCCTGAACGCCCGCGTATCGAGGTGCGCCGTCAAGGCTGCAACGTCGCGCGTGGACCTCGACTCTGAACTTCTGCCGCTCCTCGCTCCTCCGCCGCGCCGCCCCCCTCGCCGCCCGACGCTCCACGTCTCCCAAGCCTCGCGGCGTTCTCGATCACGAGTCGCGGCTGTTCCTTCCTGCGCCTTGCCCGCCGGGCCGCTCCGCCTTCTGAGCGTGCGCACGCGCGCCGCAACTTCCCTCTCTTTCGCCCCTAAAAAACACAACATCGCAGGCGCAAAAAAAGAGCGGCCTCCGTGGGGAAGCCGCCCTTTCATTCGCGTTTGCCGCAATCAGTCGAGATACTCGGTCAGATCGCTGCGCAGAATGTGATCCAGTTCCGCACGGTCGGAAGCCAGCGTCTCAGTGAACAGGAAGCCGAACACCGGACCGGCATGATAGTCGATGGGACGCAGTTCCATCACGTTGCGGAAGGAGGCGCGGAGCCTGTCGTAGTTGAACACGTCGGAAGGCTTGAGGCTCGCCGGCGGATTCAGCACGATGAAGGAATAGATCTTGTCTTCCTTGCCCTTCAGCAGGCTGTCCCAGTCGGGACGAACGTTCCGCAGGAAATAGTCGTAGGTGCGGAAGCCGTAGGCGTGCAGAGAAAGATCGGTGAGGCACCAGCCCGCAAAGCGCAGCGGATTGGCCTCGATGGGGATGATGCGGCCGTTGTCCACACGCAATTCCAGATGAATGGGCAGATTGCGCGCGCCCATTTCCTCATTCATGCGGTTGAAGAACTCAGTGAACGGCTCAAGATGCTCACGGATGATGGACGCGCCGGAGCAGTACAGTCTGTCGCTCACGTCGTCCGCCGAAGCGAATTCGTGATGGAAGATGTTCACGATGACGGCCCGGCCTTCGTCGTCGTAGTAGAAATCGACCGCGTATTCCTCGCCGCCGATGTACTGCTCAAGGATAAAACGGCTGCTCGCCACCACGCTTTCATCGTAGTGCTTCTTCCAGTCGTCGGAGTGCAGACGGATGTCTTCCAGCGCCTTCTTCCAGTCGTCCTCGCTGAAGATGGTGTACACGCCCACGCTGAAAAAGCCCACGGAAGGCTTGAGGATGAAGGGCGTCTTCAGTTCGCTGAAGTCGATCTTGTCGAGATCGGCCGTCTCGACTTCGCGGAACATGAAATCGGGATAGATTTTCGCGAGCATGCGGCGGAAGGCAGCCTTGTCCTTGCACAGGGCTATGCCCTTCTGCAGCCCTTTGTCGGGCGAATGCTTCAGCACCCACGAAAGGGAATTTTCGCAGGTGGTGTAGATGCGGTCGCCCTGCGCGAGCAGCGCGTCGGCCTCTTCGTCGGAAACGAGACGGAACGCCCCTTCGGGCGCGGCGGCCAGCGCGGCTTCGTTGCGGAGCACGGGCGTGCGGCTTTCAACAAGATAATCCCGAAGTTCCCGGGACACGTACTGTTTGTCAAGAATGATCATGCAGTCCTCACAGGGGGAAGTGGCAGCGCACGGCATGCCCTTGGTTGACGGCAACAAGCGGAGGCTCTTCTTCCCGGCACTGCGGTCTTGCGTGCGGGCAGCGGGGATGGAAGGCGCATCCGGCAGGCGGAGAAAGCGGACTCGGCATTTCTCCGGAAAGAATCGCGCCCCGGCCGCGGCGGGACGGATCCCGCGACGGCGCGGCGGCCATGAGCGCTTCCGTGTAGGGATGCGCGGCATGGGAAAAAAGTTCGTCGCAGGAAGCCATTTCCACAAGACGCCCGAGGTACATGACGGCCACACGGTCGCTCATGAAGCCGATGACGCCGAGGTCGTGGGAAATGAACAGGTAGCCGAGGCCCATGTTCTGCTGCATGTCCTTCAAAAGATTCAGCACCTGCGCCTGCACCGAAGCGTCAAGGGCGGAAACGGGCTCGTCGCACACCACCGCGCCGGGCCGCGCCACAATGGCTCTGGCCACGGCCACGCGCTGACGCTGTCCGCCGGAAAACTCGTGCGGATACCTGTCGATGTGCTCGGGCTGAAGCCCCACATGCACAAGAATCTCCTGCACCTTTTCCCGCCATTCGGCCCGCGACAGCGGCCGTCCGGCGGCCTGCGCGGCGAGGCGCAGCGGTTCGGCAATGCTGGATCCCACGCTCTGGCGCGGATCGAGCGAGGAAAACGGATCCTGAAAGATCATCTGAATGCGGCTTGCGCGCTCAAGAGGCGACCACGCTCCGATGGGCCGCCCCGAAAGCAGAACCTCGCCGGAAGAGGGCGAAAGCAGCCCCACGGCCATGCGGGCGAGCGTGGACTTGCCGCAGCCCGATTCTCCCACAAGCCCCAGAGTTTCTCCGGCGGAAAGCTGGAAGCTTACCTCGTTCACGGCCTTCACGCTTGCCGGACGGGGATCGAAAAAGCCCCGCCGCACGGCAAATTCCCGGCTCACCCGTTTCAGTTCCAGCAACGCATCCATAGAAGTTCCCGCATAGTTCCTGTTCGTCGAGGGGCGAAAGTTCCGCCCGGGCGACATCCTATCTTAGCCTTCCCCGTGCCGCAAGGGGATAAAATCTCTGGACATGGAGCCGTTCCGGCTTTAAGTAGGGAGGAAGGAGAGGAACCGCTGAGACATTCGAGCTTCATGCCGACAAGCCGACCGCCGCTGCGGTCATGTCCACGCGGCTCCTTTTGCATTCCAGGCTCCACACTCATTCATGGACAGCAAATCCCAATACTCAGGGAGTTACTTCCTATGTTTCACCGCATGATTTTTTCTTTCTGCCTGCTTGCGGCTCTTTTTGCGGCTCCTCTTTCCGCCGGCGCCGCGGCGCCCTTCGCCTTTGCCGACGTGCAGGCCAAGGCGCAGGATCTGGCCGGAACAAAGTACGTTCCCACCACTCCCGTGCCGGAATTTCTCACCAAGCTCAATTACGGCGAATGGAGCGGCATCCGCTACCTGCCGGAAAAGGCGCTCTGGGCCGAGGATAATCTGCCCTTCACGGTGCAGTTCTTCCACCCCGGACTGTACTACGACAGAACGGTGCGCGTACACATCGTCAACGACGAAGGCGTGGAAGACGTGGCCTTTGATCCTTCGCTGTTCCAGTACGGCAGCGAAGACCTGGCCAGGCAGGTCGCCCAGACCAAGGACATGAACTTCGCCGGATTCCGTCTGCATTATCCGCTGAACAAGCCCGAATACAAGGACGAAGTGGCCATTTTCCTCGGCGCGTCCTACTTCCGCGCGCTGGCTGCGGATACGCACTACGGCATCTATTCCCGCGGCCTCGCCCTGGACACCGCCACGGCGCAGGGCGAAGAGTTCCCCTACTTCAAGGAATTCTGGATCGTGAAGCCCGCCGCCGACGCCAGGGACATCACCATCTACGCGCTCATGGACAGTGAAAGCATGGCCGGAGCCTACCGCTTCATCATCACGCCCGGATCTCCCACGGTCATGGACGTGAAATGCGCGCTCTTCACCCGCAAGGGAGCCAAAAACTTTCAGAAAATCGGCCTTGCTCCCCTCACGAGCATGTTCTTCTACGGTGAAGAGAAAAACGGCCGTCCCGGCGACTACCGGCCCGAAGTCCACAATTCCGACGGCCTGCTCTTCGTGAACGGCGACAAGCACTGGTTCTGGAGCCCGCTCGCCAACTTCAAGCGCCTCAGCGTGAACACCTTCCCGCTTCAGAATCCGCGCGGCTTCGGCCTTCTGCAGCGCGACAGCGACTTCAAGAGCTATCAGGACATCGAAGCCGCCTATGAACGCCGTCCCTCCCTGTGGGTGGAACCCCTGGGCGACTGGGGCCCCGGCACGCTGAACCTGGTGGAAATTCCCACGGAAGACGAAATGCACGACAACATCGTGGCCTTCTGGACGCCCGACAAGCCCCGCGACAAAAACAATCCCGATCAGCCGGAAGCGGAACTGCGCTATCCAGACACGCAGATGTACAGCTGGAAGCTCTACTGGATGCAGCCCCAGACCCAGCAGCACGACCGCGGACAGGTCACCTCCACCCGCGTTTCCCGCAACGGCGACACCATGACCTTCCATGTGGACTTCGCCGGCGGCGAACTGGCCACGCTCCCTGCGGATACCGGCCTTTCGAGCATCGTGGAAACGCCCGAGCCCATTCCGCTGCTGGAAAAGAAACTGCTGCGCAATCCGGCCACGGGCGGCTGGCGGCTCACCTTCACCGTGCGTCTGCCCAAGGAAGAAGGCGTCATTCAGAGCCTCATGGCCGCACGCAAGGGGCCCGTCACGCTGCGCTTCCGCGCCCTGCTCAAGAAGGGCGAAAACCTGCCCGATCCTCTGACCGAAACCTGGATCTACGACTGGCAGCTGCAGCAGCAGTAAGCCGCCTCTGCCGGAACGCGCCCGTTCCCGGAGCGCCGAACGCAGGGAGAAAATTTTCCTGCCGCCCTGCCTCCGTCAACCTCTTCAAAAGGTCTTCGCATGAACGCCTATCAGGATATGGATTTCCGGGTCCGCGACCGCATTCTGCTCTATGCGCGCGGGCTGAACCTCTCGCCGAAGGCCAGCGTGGAACTCGCGCTGGAAAGCCTGAAACGCTGCGAATCCGATCATCCGAGCTACCACGAGGCCCTCGCCTGCCTCCACGCCATTCTGGCGGAAAAAGGCCGTGAACTCATTCCCGGCGACGAAGCGCCGCATCTCGTGTCCGCCCCGGGCATGACCCGCAGCTCCATGCTGGCCGAAGAACTCGACCGCACGCCGTGGCTGAGCATCTTCAAAAAAACGCTGAGCCGTCTGTTTCGCATCTTCCGCCCCTCCGGCATGGCCGCGCGCGCATCCTGGAAGGACAGCGCCGACAGACAGCGCCAGCAGCTGGAATGGGAACGCGTGGCGGGCCGCCGCCGCACCCTGCTCATGACGCTGATTCTCGTGCCCGCCGTCATCGGCGCGTACCTCATGTACAGCATTCTGCCGCAGCAGGGCATTGAAGCCGTCAAAATCATGACGGCCGTGCTGTTCGCCATTCTGTTCGGATGGATTTCCATCGGCTTCTGGATGTGCGTGGCGGGCTGCTGGGTGCTCTCCCACAAGGTGGACCGCTTCACTCCCACGCGCGGATGCGACGCCGTGAACATTCCCGACACGACCCGCACCGCCATTCTCTTCCCCGTGTACAATGAGGACACCCGCAAATACATGGCGGGCATTGCCGCCACCTGGCACTCCCTGGTGCAGACCGGCGAAAGCGACAAGTTCGACATCTTCATTCTCAGCGACTCCACCAGTCCCGACTCCTGGGTGGCCGAAGAGGAAGCCTGGTACGAATTCTGCCAGAGAGAAAACGTGTTCAACCACATTTTCTACCGTCGCCGCCGCAACAACACCAAGCGCAAGAGCGGCAACGTGGCCGACTTCTGCCGCCGCTGGGGCGCGCAGTACAAGTACATGATCGTGTTCGACGCCGACAGCGTCATGAGCGGCCGCACCATGGTGCGCATGGTGAAGTCCATGGAGCTGCATCCCGAAATGGGCATGATCCAGACGCCGCCGCTCGCCGTGAACATGAACAGCCTCGTGGCCCGCGTGCAGCAGTTCGCGAACCATCTCTACGGCCCCGTGTTCGCCACAGGCCTGCATTTCTGGCTGCTCGGCGACGCCCAGTACTGGGGACACAACGCCATCATACGCGTGGATCCATTCATCAAGCACTGTCAGCTTCCCACCCTGCCCGGACGCGGTCCCCTCGCCGGCGACATTCTGAGCCACGACTTCGTGGAATCCGCCCTCATGCGGCGCGCAGGCTACGGCGTGTGGCTGGCCTACGACCTCGACGGCTCCTGGGAAGAAAGTCCGCCTTCGCTCATCGACGAACTCATACGCGACCGCCGCTGGTGTCAGGGCAACCTGCAGCACAGCCGTCTCATCTTCTCGGGCGGCATCTTCCCCACGCATCGCGCGCTGTTCATCAACGGCATCATGTCCTACGCCTCGGCCCTGCTGTGGCTGTTCTTCCTGGTGTTCAGCTCCATTCAGGCCGTGACGGAAGCCTTCATTCCGCCCTCCTACTTCCCGAACGGCCCCACGCTGTTCCCCGTGTGGCCCACCTGGTATCCCAAATGGGCCCTGCTGCTGCTCGTCAGCACCTGCATCATGCTGTTCATGCCCAAGATTTTCGCTATCATTCTCACGCTGCGCAAAGGCGGCGCCAAAAACTTCGGCGGAGCCTTCAGCATGTGCATGAGCGTGCTCGGCGAAGTCCTCATTTCCACGCTGCTCGCCCCCGTGCGCATGCTCTTTCACAGCTTCTTCGTGGTCACCACCCTGCTCGGCTGGAAGGTTTCGTGGAACACCCAGAACCGCAGCGACACCGGCACAAGCTGGAGCGACGCCATCCGCTTCCACTGGTGGGGCACGCTCATCGGCCTTTTGTGGGGCGGCGTCATGTGGCTCATCAATCCGGGCTTCTTCATCTGGTTCTCGCCCATCGCCGTCGGTCTCGTGCTCTCCATTCCGCTTTCGGTGTTCACCAGCCGCGTGAGCTGGGGCCTGGCCGCCAAACGCATGGGCCTCTTCATCACCTCGTCCGAACTCAAGGCCGAGCCCGAACAGGCCGACATGCACAGGGAACTCGAACGCCCCGACCGCTATTCGCCCTTCACCATCGCGCGCGACAAGGGCTTCACGCGCGCCGTGGTCATTCCCCGCGTGCACGCGCTGCACATCGCCCTCATCCGTCGCCGCAAGTGGGAACGTCCCATCGGCGAAGAGCGCGAAAAGATGCGCCGCGCCCTGCTGGCCAAGGCTCTGGAAACCGGGCCGCGCGGCCTTTCCAAGCAGGAGAAGTCGGCGCTGCTCATGGATCCTCGCCTCTTGAACGAACTGCACAGGAACGTCTGGCAGCTGGATCCGGAAAAGGGGCACGACTGGGGCGTGGCGCAGAACTGACGCCGCGCTTCCCCGGCGAGCCTCGGCAAAAAACGCCGACGCCGTCCGACGACATCCGCTTCATCAAGGCCGATCCCACAACGGGGTCGGCCTTTTTCATGGTCAAGGCCGGACTCGACCGCCTTGCCGGAAAAGCTGCGCCGCAGGTGGCCGGACTCTCGGAAAATGCGCGTAAAAGACCGAATGCGCGCCGACTTTGCCGGGAAAGGCTTCGGACTCAAGGACGCCGCGCCTGAGCGCCGGACGCACGCAGCTCTTGCCGGAAACCGGAAAAGCCTCGGGAAATCACGCCGGAAATTTCCCCACTCCCTCCAGCACGCTTTCTCCCCCGTGCGCCGCACCTAAGAACTCGGAACATGAGGCAAACGGCCCCTTCGACTCCGGCGCCGACGCGCCTTCCAGAGTCCCTCTCCGCCGCTCTCCCGCGCTCTGCGCTTCCCTGAGCCCTTTGCTCAGGTCTTTCGGCTCCGCGCCGTGCAGGGCGCGCCACGGCCCGCAGCGCCGCAGGTATGGTATTCGCGCCCAGTCTGGCGACAAAAAAGGGCGGAAAGATCGCTCCTTCCGCCCCTCAGGGTATGTCATTGTCAGACGGCAGACGCCGCCCGTTCAACGCGCGCTCTTTGGATCATCAGTCCAGAGAGGCCGCTTCCTCCACCACTTCAAAGGCTTCGATGACGTCGCCGACCTTGATGTCGTGGAAGTTGTCGAGGCCCACGCCGCATTCAAGGTTGCGCACGACTTCGCGGGCGTCGTCCTTGAGGCGCTTGAGGGAAGCGATCTTGCCGGTGTACACCACCACGCCGTCGCGCAGCAGGCGCACGTTGGCGGTGCGGGTGAGCTTGCCGTCCGTAACCATGCAGCCCGCAATGAGGCCGACCTTGGGCACGGAGAAGGTCTGACGCACTTCGGCCTGACCGAGATACACTTCCTTGGACACGGGAGCCAGCAGGCCGGCCATGGCGCTCTTGATCTCGTCCACCAGCTTGTAGATGATGTCGTAGAAGCGGATGTCCACCTGTTCCTGTTCGGCCACTTCCTTGACCTTGGCCGTGGGACGGACGTTGAAGCCGATGATGATGGCATTGGACGCCGCAGCCAGCATGACGTCGGATTCCGAAATCGCGCCCGCGCCGCCGTGGATGATGTCGATGCGCACCTTGTCGGTGCTGAGCTTGCGCAGCGACTCGGTAATGGCTTCCAGAGAGCCCTGCACGTCGGCCTTGAGAACCACGTTGAGCACCTGCGTTTCCTGCGCGTCCGCGCTCTGCTTGAGGAAGTTTTCAAGGGTCACGCGGGACACCTTGGCCAGTTCCTTCTCGCGCAGCTTGGTGGCGCGGGATTCGGCGATGCGGCGGGCCGTCTTTTCATCTTCGAGGCACACAAACTCGTCGCCGGCTTCCGGCACGCCTTCAAAGCCCTGGATTTCCACAGGCATGGAAGGTCCGGCTTCCTTGATCTTGCGGCCCTGATCGTTGAAGAGCGCGCGAACGCGGCCGGAGAACACGCCGCACACGAACACGTCGCCCTGATGCAGCGTGCCTTCCTGCACGAGCACTGTGGCCACGGGGCCGCGGCCCTTGTCGAGCTTGGCTTCCACCACGTGACCGCGGGCGGGCTTGTCGGGATTGGCCTTGAGTTCCAGAATTTCGGCCTGGAGGGCGATGAGTTCCAGAAGATCGTCGAGGCCCTTGCCCGTTTTGGCGGAAACCATGGCCACCACGGTGTCGCCGCCCCAGGCTTCGGGCTGCAGTCCGAGTTCGGAGAGCTCGCGGAGCACGCGGTCGGGATTGGCGGTTTCCTTGTCTATCTTGTTCACGGCCACCAGAATGGGCACGCCGGCGGCGCGGGAGTGGTTGATGGCTTCGCGGGTCTGTTCCATGACGCCGTCGTCGGCGGCGACCACGAGCACCACGAGATCGGTCACCTGCGCGCCGCGGGCGCGCATGGCGGTGAAGGCCGCATGACCGGGCGTGTCGAGGAACACGATGTCGCCGCGCTTGGTCTTCACGAGATACGCGCCGATGTGCTGCGTAATGCCGCCCGCTTCGCCGCTGGTCACGCTGGTCTTGCGGATGGCGTCAAGCAGAGAGGTCTTGCCGTGGTCGACGTGGCCCATGATGGTCACCACCGGAGGACGGGGCTTGAGCATCTCGGGCGTATCCACCACGGTGGGCACGAGGTAATCTTCTTCGGAGAAGCCCACCTTTTCCACTTCGTAGCCGAATTCCGAAGCCACGAGCGTGGCGGTGTCGATGTCGAGGGCGTTGTTGATGGTGGCCATCACGCCGAGACCGAACAGAACCTTGATGACTTCGCTGGACTTCACGCCCATCTGATGGGCCAGTTCCGACACGCGGATGGATTCTTCCACGCGAATCTTGCGCTTGGTGGCCTTCATGGGCTGAGTGGACTGGCTCACCGCCTGATGCTGCTGCTTCTTGGGCTTGTGCGAGCGGCGGGTGCGGACCATGCCCTCGTCGTCATCCATGTCGGGGCCGCCGTGACGACGGCTGAAATCGTCGGCGTCCTGCGGGAAGTCGGTGGAACGACGGCTCTTGCTGTTGCGCTTCTTGCGGCTCTGCTCGTTTTCCATGGGAGGCTGCTGACCGAAGGGCGGCGTGAAGGAACCGCCGGCGGAACGGCCGCCCGCCGGACGATTGCCGGAAGGACGGTTGCCGCCGGAGCGACGGTTGTCGCGATTGTCTCCGTCGCGGCCGTCGCGGCCGTCACGACCGTCGCGACCGTCGCGGGCGTCGGGACGCACGGGACGCGCGTCGCGGCGACCTCCGTCGCGACGATTGTCGCCGTCGCGGGAAGAGCGGTTCTCCGAGGGAGACGCGGGACGAATGATGCGGGCCTGCGTGGGATCGGGGCGGGAAATGACGCGCACGCGGGGCGTGCCGTCGGCGGCGGGCTGGGCCTTCTTGCGGGCGTCTTCGCCTTCATGCTCTTCGGAGACGTGACGGCGTTCCTGCACGGGAGGCAGCAGGCTGGGCTGGGAAGAGCCTTCCGGCTCGGCGGAAGCCGCAGGAGCTCTGCGGGCGCGTTCGGACTTCGCCGGTTCAGCCGAAGCGGCAGGACGAACTTCCGGCTTTTCCTCCTTCGCGGGAGCGGGCGCGGGGCGGGGCGTCACGATGCGGGCAGCGGGAGCCTCCGTCCTGCGGGCGGGGGCCGTCTTGTCCGCAGCCTCGTCGGCGGGCTTTTCCACCACCTTGGCCGCAACGGGCTTTTCCGGCGCGCTCTTTTCCGCAGCGGGCTTTTCGACCGCAGGCTTCTCCACCACCTTGGCGGCAGGAGCCGGCGCGGGCTCGGGTTCCGGAGTCACCACGCGGGCGGGGCGCACGATGCGCGCCACAGGCGCGGCTTCCCGGGGCGTTCTGGCCTTTTTCGGGGCCTTTTCCGCGGCGGGCGCGGCCTTTTCCGCAGCTTCGGCTTCGGGAGCGGCGGGAGTCTGGGCTGCGGCGGGCGCCGCGGCCTTCTCTTCGACTACGGGAGCGGCAGGAGCTTGCGCCGCTGCCGGCTTGGAACGACGACGTATAATAACGTCCTTGCGGACAACTTCCACAGAGGCCTCCGACTTTTTAACCTTGACTTTTTCGTATTCTTCCGGGGAGATGGACCCTTTCACCGTCTTTTCTATCCCGGCCTCGCGCAGGCGGGCAACAAGCTCTTCGGGCTTCATGCCCTGTTCGAGCGCGGCATCTTTTATCTTTATCTTATCCATGCTTTCTCCCCTTGTGAGATTTGCGCCTGAATTTCATGCCCGCAAAACGCTCCCGGCAGACCGGATCATCGCACACGTACCAGCCTCGTCCGGGCCTGGTCTGCGCGTGATCTGCTTCAAGGCCGTTGCCGGCGGCAGCGCCTTCCGGGGCAGACACATGACGCAGGAGCCGCGACTTGGCAAAACGCCGTCGGCATACGACACACATGCGCACGGGCTCCTGCCTGTTCTCCATGCTCTATTCCTCTCCGGCTTCCGCCTTTTCCTCTTCGGCGCCTTCGCCTTCCACAACGGGGCTGAGGAAGTTCACGGCGGCGCGCAGATCGGCAATGCGCGCGGCGGAGAGCTCAAGCTTTTCGGCAAGCTCGTCGTCCGAGGCGGCGCGCAGGGCGTCGAGAGAACGGAAACCGGCGTCCATCAGTCTGTCCACGGGAATCTCGGCCACGCTGGCCACCTGTTCCAGACCGCGGCCGGCGGCGTTGGCTTCGTGGTAGCGGGACTCGGTGAAGATGTCGATCTTCCAGCCGAGGAGCTTGGCCGCGAGCTTCACGTTCTGACCCTTGCGGCCGATGGCGTTGGTGAGCTGATCGTCCGGCACGGTGACTTCCAGAAGGTTGGAAGCCTCGTCCACGTTGATGCGCGACACCAGAGCCGGAGCCAGCGCGTTGCGGGCGTAGGTGGCGATATCGGGGCTCCACACCACGATGTCGATGCGCTCGCCGTGCAGCTCCTGCACGATGTTCTGAATGCGGGATCCGCGCACGCCCACGCAGGCGCCCACGGGATCGATGTCGCGCTCGCGGGAGAGCACGGCCACCTTGGCGCGGGAACCGGGATCGCGGGCCACGCCCATGATCTGCACGCTGCCGTCGTCCACTTCGGGCACTTCGCGGCGGAAGAGCGCGGCCATGTAGTCGCGGTGCGCGCGGGAAATGATGACCTGCGGACCGCGGCCCTCGCGGCGCACGTCGATGATGAGCGCCTGAATGCGGTCGTTGCGCTTGTAATGTTCTCTGGGAATCTGTTCCTCGCGGGGCAGCAGGGCCTCGGTACGGCCCAGGTTGATGACCCAGCCGCCCTTGTCGCGGCGCTGCACCATGCCGCTCACGATTTCGCCCACGCGGTCCTTGAATTCCTCGTAAATGAGTTCCTGCTCGGCGTCGCGCATGCGCTGGATGATGACCTGCTTGGCGGACTGGGCGGCAATGCGGCCGAGATCCTCCACCTTGAGGCGGAAACCCATTTCGTCGTCGATCTGAATGGAAGGATCGTGCTGACGGGCCTCTTCCAGGGAAATCTGAGTGAGCGGATCCTCCACCTCGTCCACGACGAACTTGAACTGGAACACCTCGATGTCGCCGGTGTCGTCGCTGTAATGCACTTCCACGTCCAGATCATCGCCGTACTTGCGGGTCACCGACGTGCGCACGGCTTCCTCAAGAGTGCTGATGAGCATATCGCGATCCAGCCCTCTGTCCTTGCTGATCTGTTCAATGGCTTTCTTCAGTTCCAGGCTCATGCTTGCTTACCTCCGCCTTTGCCGGCAGCTTTTTTCGCGTTCTTTCCGGCTCCGGGCTTGCTGGTGTCAGGAAAAACAGGGACGAGGCGCGCCTTTCTTACCCAGTCCCATCGAATGGAAACATTGGAGGGAACGGGCTTTTCGCCCGCAACGGGCGCAAGAAGCACCTCCACGACGAAGGCGTTGTCCGAAGCGCTCACGAGCGGTCCCCGGAACTTGCGCCGACCGGCGATCTCGGGATGGGGATCCGCAAGAGTCACGTCTATCTCCTGCCCGACGTAGGGAGAAAGCTGCGCGGGCTCAAAGAACAGCCGATCCATGCCCGGGGAGGACACTTCCAGCACCCAGGCGTCGGCAAACACCTCGTCGACCTCAAGGGCCAGACCCACCATACGGGAAATTTCCGCGCACTGATCCACGGACACGCCTTCCAGCATGCCGTCCTCACCGTTGTTGCCACCCTCGGCAACGTCGCCGCCGGCGGGGGCGTCCACATACACGCGCACCACTGTGCGCCCGCCCGCCACAACCTCGATGCCCCAGAGCATCAGGCCGAACGACGCGACGACAGGTTCCGCCGCCTCGCGGACGCGGCGGACGATCTGTTCAGGAGAAAGTCCTTTTCCCATGCATCATACCTTATATAATAAAAAAAGGGAGGCCGTCGTCAGGCCACCCCTACCAGACCGCCTTGCGCGGTGCATCAGGATGTAGAAAGACAGAGCTGAAACAGCCCCCGCCTTCCACTGCGTGAAGACGTTTTACCCATGACGACGGCCCTTGTCAAGAGCTCCTCCGCGCCCCCCCGCTGCACAAAAATTTTTTTGGGCCGCCCGGGAGCCGCGCCCCGAGACGAATCTCATCATGAGAGCATCGGATAACCTTCAGTTCTTTTCCAAACGATGCTTGACCCACTCCCCTCGGCACGCTAGGCTCTTCTTCTCAGGTCGGTAAACATGCCTTTTCATCCTGGCTCCGCGCATCGAAAAACGTGCGCCGCAAGGCATGAGTCCCGAGTATTTTTGTCTTTATATCCGCGCAGTTGCCACAAAAGCCGGGTAGCTGCGTCTTTTCCTGGCCTCTCCAGGATTCCCCAGGCTTCACAAGGAATACACAGGTTGTACAGGTTATGATTCGCTTCATCAAAAAACGCGATTCTCGAGTGGTTCCCTTTGACATCGCCAAGATAGATGAGGCGATCTTCCGAGCGGCGAAGGCTCAGGGCGGCACCGATCGCGCCATGTCCCGCAACCTCGCCGATCAGGTGCTCGACATGCTCGAGGCCGAAGGCGGCGACACGCCCGACGTCGAACACGTGCAGGATCTCGTGGAAAAGGTGCTCATCGAAGCCGGTCATGCCCGCACCGCCAAGGCGTATATTCTCTACCGCAACGAACGCACCCGCGTGCGCGAAATGAAGACCAGACTCATGAACACGCTGAAGGATCTCTCCTTCACCGACGCCAAGGAGCTGGACCTCAAACGCGAAAACGCCAACATCGACGGCGATACGCCCATGGGCACCATGCTGCGCTACGGCAGCGAGGCTGCCAAGGCCTTCTACAAGAACTATCTGCTCTCGCCCGAATACAGCCGCGCGCACGAGGAAGGCGACATTCACATTCACGACCTCGACTTCCTCTCCCTCACCACGACCTGCTGCCAGATCGACATCAAGAAGCTGTTCAACGGCGGTTTCAACACCGGTCACGGCTTCCTGCGCGAACCCAACAGCATTCAGTGCGCGAGCGCCCTCGCCTGCATCGCCATCCAGTCCAACCAGAACGATCAGCACGGCGGCCAGAGCATTCCGAACTTTGAATACGGTCTCGCTCCCGGCGTGGCCCGCAGCTTCATCAAGAACATCGACCTCGCCCTCGACATGCGCGACGCGCCCGAAGACTTCCGCAACGAAGTGAAGACCGCGCTGCGTTCCCGCGCCTTCCCCACGGGCGAATACGCCTCCTTCCGGTCCATCCTCAACGAGGAAGGCCTCGACTTCGTGAAGCAGCAGCTCATGACCCGCCTTTCCGAAAAGGAAGCCGCCCACGTCATCGACAAGGCCCTCGCCAAGACCGACAAGGACACCTATCAGGCCATGGAAGGACTGATCCACAACCTGAACACCATGCACAGCCGCGCCGGCGCTCAGGTTCCCTTCAGCTCCATCAACTACGGCACCGACACCACGCCCGAAGGCCGCATGGTCATCAAGAACACCCTGCTGGCTGAAGACGCGGGTCTCGGCAACGGCGAAACGCCCATTTTCCCCATCCACATCTTCAAGGTGCGCGACGGCTACAGCTTCAACCCCGGCGATCCCAACTACGACCTGTTCAAGCTCGCCTGCCGCGTGTCCGCCAAGCGCCTGTTCCCCAACTTCTCCTTCATGGACGCGCCCTTCAACGCCCCCTATCTTAAGGGCGACGATCCCAACCATGAAGTCGCCTACATGGGCTGCCGCACCCGCGTCATGGCCAACCGCTACGACCCCGAACGCGAAACCACCTTCGGCCGCGGCAACCTCTCGTTCACGTCCATCAACCTGCCCCGCCTCGGCCTCAAGCACCGCGGCGACGTGGAAGGATTCTTCGAGGAACTCAACGAAAAGATCGATCTCGTCTTCGGTCAGCTTCTTGAGCGCCTCGAAATTCAGAGTCACAAGCGCTGCCGCAACTATCCCTTCCTCATGGGACAGGGCATCTGGCTGGATTCCGAAAGCCTGGCCCCCGGCGACGAAGTGGGCGAAGTGCTCAAGCACGGCACCCTGACCACCGGCTTCATCGGCCTCGCCGAATGCCTGAAGGCGCTCATCGGCGTGCATCACGGCGAATCCGAAGAAGCGCAGGAACTGGGCCTGCGCATCGTGCGCACCCTGCGCGAGCGCTCCGACGCCAAGGGCGAGGAAACCGGACTGAACTTCACCGTGATCGCCACCCCCGCCGAAGGCCTCGCCGGCCGCTTCGTCAAGTACGACCGCAAGCTCTTCGGCAGCATTCCCGGCATCACCGACAGGGACTACTACACCAACTCCTTCCACATTCCGGTGTACTTCCCCATCAACGCGTTCAACAAGATACGTCTTGAAGCGCCGTACCACGCCCTGACCAACGGCGGCCACATCAGCTATGTGGAAGTGGACGGCGATCCGCTCAACAACCTTGAGGCCTTTGAAGACATCGTCAAGGCCATGAAGGAAATGGGCATCGGCTACGGTTCCATCAACCATCCCGTCGACCGCGATCCCGTATGCGGCTATACTGGAATCATCGGCGACGTCTGCCCCCGCTGCGGCAGACACGACGGCGAAGGCATTCCTCTTTCCGTTCTGAAACAGATCAAGGGCTATATCCGCGACAGCCGCACCAGCGACGAACGCAGCGAAGCCCATGACAAAATTCCGAATATCAAACTCTAAGGAGCGTTCTCATGATCCATTGCAAGTCCGATGTGGCTGCCACCACCGATCAGATTCTCGTCGGTTCCAATGTCAAGTTCGAGCGTATCCGCCGCATCACCGGTTACCTCGTAGGTACTCTCGACCGCTTCAACGACGGCAAGGCCGCGGAAGAGCGTGATCGCGTCAAGCACTGCAGCATGGACAATTGGAAGTAATCCGGTCCTGCGGCTGAAAAACATGCGGGACGGGCCTTTTGGGGCCCGTCCCTTTTTTCATGCCCAAAGCGTGAGGAGCTCTCGCCGCCTTTCCAAAAAAGCGCCCGGGGCTGAGCCCTGCCGCGGCGCAGGAGCCTCGCTCCGGCGCGGATTCCCCGGTTCCTCAGGATTTCCCCGGAGCTCCACGGATCTCCACGGGGCCGCACGCGCCGCCTGAGGCGCAGAATGATCCGGCCCGACTTCCTGATGAAAAAAGCGAATACTGTGCCGCAAACGGGCCCGTGAGCGCGGAAAACAGCTATACCGGCCCCCCCGGCAAAACACACGGACAGCCCTGTTCGCGGAAAATCCGCCCGCCGCTCCGCCAGACGCCCCGTCTTCTCCCCCTCGTCCGACATTTCAAGCACAGCGGGCTGAATTTTTCGTCACACGGGGGCACTGTCCGTCGCATGCGCAAAACACCTCTCTCCGTCCGACAGCCCAGGCACGGCAGGCTGCGCTTTTTTGCGCCGCGCCTCTCTCTCCGTCTGCCACTCCAGAGCAGCGGACTGCACCTTCCGTCATGTTCCGCCAGAGGTCTGCTCATCTGCCGAAGTCCCTCCCGTATCGCCGGCTCCGACAGTTGAGGCTCCGCCCCTCTCCGCGCTGCCCCGAGCCCGCCTGTGCGTCCATTCCGCGTCCCAGAGGCCTGATGCCTTCGCAGGCAAAGCCGTCAAAAACACCTTTGCGCCGAACAAAAGCGTCCGCCCCGCGGACAAAAGCCCATGAAAAAACGCGGAGAAAAGCCGCCCACAAAAGGGAGACTCTTCCCCGCGCCATGCGTCAAAAGGCGTCAAAAATGCCTAGCGCTCGATAGGCCCGTTCAGCGCGTCCAGCACGGGCGTCCAGCCGGCGTCTCTGGACGCGGCCAGATTCAGAATGCGCTGATTGCGCGAGCCGCGGAAACGCAGCTCCAGCGATTTTTCCTCCTCAATGAACGGTCCGTCCACAAGAAGATCCAGAAGGGAAAGCAATTCGCGACAGCCGGGCTTCGGCAGAAGCTGCTCGAAGGTGTAGCCGCTGAACGCCATGAGATGATAGCCGCGCCGCTTCAGTTCGGCGGCCAGAGGCAGCAGCGCCTGCGCCTGCTCAAAGGGCTCGCCGCCGCTGAAGGTGATGCCGTGAACCAGGGGATCGCCCTGAATGCGGGCCAGAACGTCCTCAGCCGAAACCAGCGTGCCTCCGTTGAAGTCCCAGGTCTGGGGATTCTGGCAGCCTTTGCAGTGCGTGCGGCAGCCCTGAAGAAAAAGCACGAAGCGGAGCCCCGGTCCATCGACGATGGACTCCTCGATGACGCCAGCCACGCGCAGCATGATGTCCTTCAGAGCGTCCATGTTATTCCTTGTTCGGTTCGGGAATGACGCTTTCTTCCGTTGCCGGAGCCACCTTGCCTTCGGTGTCGTCCACGCGGCCCTGCATCCAGAAGATCATGTCCACGTCGTCGCCTTCCTTGGGCTCGTAGCCCTTGTAGCAGATGCGCTCGGGCGCGTAGATGATGGCATAGACCGGCTTTTCGGGATTGCCGAATCCCACGCCGAAACGATAAATCTTCATCTGCGACTTTTCCGGCCCGAACATGAAGCTGTCCACATCAAAGATTCTGGCGCGGCACTGATACTCGCAGCAGTGATCGGTGATGTCGATGATCGTTTTTCCCTTGAGCGGTATCTTGAGCGCGGGCACGTCGAGACGGGTCTTGTCGGGATGCTGCTTCATCCATTCCAGTGCGTGCTTTTCATAGGCGGGGCCCTGGGTCACGGTCAGTTCGTCGAGAAGGGCGCGGCGAATGCCGTAGCACAGGCCGGAAAGGAGAAAGTTGAAGCTCTTGTCCTTCACATCTCCGGCTCCGTCGCGGAAAAACAGCGGAGCGTAAAACCAGAACGGCGGAAAATCGTCGGTTCCGGCAAGAATTTCGCCGGCGTGCTCGCCCTTCCAGGGATAGACGTCCCTGACGGTGAGCGTGTTGGAGAAGCCTTCCATGAGAGGAGCCACGGCCACGGCGGAGAGCTTGCCGTCCGGCTTGCCCGCCATGAGCACCGACGAGCGCAGAAGCGACTCGCTCGGCCAGGCCATGAGCATACGCTCCACCTGTTCGTCCTTCATGCCCCACACGGGGCGGCTGCCGCCGAGTTCCAGAGTGGTGGCCATCACGCCGACAACCTGCCTGGCATCAACTCCGAGGACAAACCACTTGTCCCCCATGCTTTCAATATGCTGCATATGACTTTCCATGGTAATTGAGATTCCGACGCGCTTTCCCTGCCGGAAAACGACGTCGGAGGAGAGAATAGCACAGGGGACGCCGGCAGAACAATAGAAACCTGCCCCCTAAAAAAAATGCCGAAGGCAATCGCCTGCGGCATTTTACATTTTCCGAACAGGAAAAAAACTACAAGGAAGAGGCCCGAAGCTCTATAGCCTTCTGCACAGCCTCGCGGGAGGCCATTTCGCTCTCAAGCGATACAGGCACGTCCGTATAGTAAATGGCTCCCGCCGAGATGTCGAACCTGGCCTGCTGATCCCTCGAATGCCGGAGTGGGGGCACCACGTCGTACACCCAGGGGAGAAATTCCCCCAGAAACAGCCATGTGACAATGCTGAGCGCCACAAGCTTGAGCCATGCGACTTTTCTGCTGGAAGAAGAGGAGAGAGAAATCATTTTCAAGAAATCCAGTGTCCGCACCGTCTTTCGACGGTGCGGACCGAGTTCAACGGTTCAGGTTAGATGCTGGCGGTGATTTCCGGGAACACCTTGTAGAACATGATCCAGGCCATCAGCAGGGTCAGAGCCAGGTTGAAGGACTGACCGCAGACGTACAGGATGATGGGCTTGCCGCCCTTGAAGTAGCCGGCGAGTTCCTTGAAGTTGGTGGCCAGACCGATGGAGATGAAGGCCAGGGCGAAGAACCAGCCGCGCAGAGGCACGGTGATCTTGTTGGTGCCGTTGGAGATCAGGGCGTTGCCGAGATCAGCGCCGAGGTTGCCGGCGATGGTGGACAGCACGATGGAGGCAGCGAGGAAGCCGATGACGAACTTGGGGAAGCGGTTCCAGATTTCCATGGGACCGACCTTCGTGCCTTCTTCATGGGCTTCGACCTTGGTGGCGAAGTAGATGGCCACGCAGAAGGCGCTCACGCCGATGAGCACGTTCTGGATCATCTTGATGGTAGCGGCGACCTGCAGAGCCTTGGGACCGATGAAGGCGCCAGCGGCGGCCACGGAGCCCGTGGCGTCGATGGTGCCGCCGATCCAGGCGCCGCCGAGCACTTCAGGCATGCCCACGGCCTTGATGAAGGCAGGCATGGCGATCATCATGATGGCGGTGAACACCATGGAGAGGCCGACGGAGAGGGTCAGTTCTTCCTTCTTGGCGCGGCAGGCGGCGGCCACGGCGATGGCGGCGGAGGTGCCGCACACGGACATGTCGGCCGAAATGGTGATGTTCAGGGTCTTGGAGGGCATCTTCAGCACGGTCTGGCCGAAGATGTAGGTGGAGATGAGCACGATGGGCGTCACCACCCAAGCCACGAAGATGCCGGGGATGCCGATGGCGAGAATCTTGTTGAAGAGCACTTCGGCGCCGAGCAGCACGAGGCCGGCCTTGATGAAGTATTCCACCTGCACGGCGGGCTTCATCCACTTGGGCGTGCCGATGGTGTTGGCCACCACCATGCCGACGATGATGGACCAGATTTCGGCGTTGAGGCCGTAGGTGGCCGTGGGCTTGTAGCCGCCGAGGAAGTTCGCGAACACGCACAGCACGTACACGCCGATGAAGCCGATGAAGTACTGAACGACGTTGGCGCCCATGACGCCCATGCCGACGGCGGTGATCACGCCCAGGCTGATGCCGAGAATGATGAGGCTGGGAATGAGGTTGGTGTCGGAACCGATCTTGGCCTTGGCCTTGGAAGCGGCGCTGTCGGCCTTCTGCCAGTCGGCGATGGCGGTTTCGGCAACCTTGTTCAGGTCGGCGTTCTGGAAGGAGGCGGCGGAAGCGGCGTCCTGCGCGGCCTTGGCGACGGTGAGAGCTTCGGCGGCAGCCTTGGCGGCGGCTTCAGCGGCGGGCTTGGCCGATTCGTCCGCGTGCGTCACGAAGGAGTTCATCGGATTGCCGGACCACTTGGCGGGAGTCTTGAGGTAGCCGATGATGGTCTTGGCGGCGGGCAGCTTGTTGCCGGCCACGGCCTTCTTGCCGGCCTGGGCCTGAATCAGTTCGATGGTTTTGATGGGCTTGGCCTTCTCAGCGGCGATGACAGCGTCGTACTTGCTGAGCTGGGCTTCGATGTCGGCACGGCCGTTCATCATGATGAGACCGGAAATGATCAGGATGAAGAAACCGATCCAGATCGCCCAATAGTCTTCCTTCAGCCAGAGGTCAGACCATTTTGCACGGCCATCGTCAACGACTATGTTCTCATTAGCCATAAAAAGTCCCCTGCTTAAAAAATTAGAAACAAACTCTCCTCAGGCCCATTTGTACCTTCAATAACAAACTCATGCCCCATTGACAAGTATTTGTCTGATAGTTGCCGCTTTTCCTGCAAAGAACTCATGCGCACACTGTGCGTCTTCGTCACGAGCCCGACATAAAAAAACCGGCGACAAAGCCCTGTTATGCAGACTTTGCGCCGGTAGGAAGGCGGCTTGCCGCCCCGAAAAAAATTATTACGCAGATTCGCCGGAAGACTTTTCTTCCGCCTTCTCGCAGGCCTCCGTGAGAAGCTTCCAGTAGTCGTCGGCGACATCGTAACCGAATTCACACGCTTTTTCCGCGTATTCCTTGGCCTTTTCCACTTCGCCGAGCTCAAAGCAGGCCAGCGAGAGGTTGTTCCACGCGGGAGCGAAGGAGGGTTCCTGCTGAATGACCATGCGGCTCATTTCGGCGCTTTTTTCGTATTCGCCCTTCATGTACAGGGCGGAAGCGAAGGTGGCGCGGGCCTGCAGATACTTGGGATCCCAGGTCAGGGCCTTGTGCAGGGCGGCAATGGCCTCGTCCACTTCGCCCTTCTGCAGATGCACGAAGCCGATGTTGCCCCAGGCGACCGGGAACTTGGCACGGCACTGGGCCGCTTCCTTGTTGTACTGCATGCAGCCGTCGAGATCGCCGCGGCGCAGGCAGAGTCCGCCGAGCTGCACGAACGCTTCGGCCATGTGACCGGAGTTGCGAACGGCGTTCAGAAAGCATTCCTCAGCCTCGGCGTAGTCGCCGAGAGAGAGCATGGCCACCCCGAGATTGTAGTGGTGGATGGCGCACTTGGGATCCTTTTCGATTTCTGCCTGAAGATCGTGAATATATTCGTGAATATCGGTATAACGGTCTTTCATTGCACGTGACCTTCCTTCTTTAGGAGTTCATGGTACCAGGCGGCGAATTCATAGGCGCCGAGGAACTTGTCCTGCTTGTTCACCACGCCTATGGCGGCTTCCATGGCGCCCTGAATGAACGCTTCGCTGGAGTCTTCCGCTTCGCCGGAAAGCTGCGCCTCGCATTTCTTGGCGCGCATAAATTCCTTCATGAGCTGCTGCGCCGTGCGCTTGGTGACGTCGGTGCGAATTTCCACAGGATCGTTGGGCTCGGGGAAAGGATCCCACTTGTCGTAGCCTATGCGGTCGATGAACTTGCGCCGACGGGGCGAGATTCTCTCGTACAGCTCGCGCTTGAGCTTTTCCTCTTCGGCGGTAAGCTCGCGGGGCTTTTCGCTGCGCAGAATGGAAGCAATGGACATGGCTACTCCTTGGGAATGGGACCGACGCCGAGATAGGCGTCATCGTACTTGGTGATGAGCGCCATGGACACCGGAACGTACACGCGGTGCAGTTCGCGGAAGCGGGAGCCTATGGCCGCGCCGATGCGGCGGCTCATGTCGGCCAGACGATCCTGAATGCGGTCGAGAGCCACGGTGGGGTAGGCCTGTCCTTTTTTGAAGCGGCATTCTCCACACACATGCGCCTTGCCGTGTATGGAGGTGGAAATGCCGTAGAGCCGGCAGGTGATGGGCCGGTGCTCATAAAGCAGGCAGGTGTCGTCGAGTCCGAGAAGAGGGCAGCGCACCCGTTCTTTGGCGGCTTCCACCATGATTTCTTCGTCGGACATGCCCTGTCTGGCCTGCTGGAAATAGTGATGCTTCAGCCGGGCAAGCTGCCGGTCGGCGTCGCCCGCGGCCTGAAGCACGGCGGAACGACGAATGCCGAAGTCAAATTCCTTGTTGAACGCCCGGTTCAGCGCCATGGCCTCCACAAGGGAAAGATCGAAGGCCGCATGGCAGCAGCTGCTGCAGCCCGAGGCGCAGGCCACCTCTTCAGGATACTGGTTCTTCACTCGCTCGAAAAGCTGATCGGCCTGCGCGGCAAGCTGTTCATATTCCTGAAAAATAGCGTCCAATTCCGGGTTGGTCATCATAGTTCCCACTGAAAAACGGTTAAAAAACCGCCGGATGAGCAACGCCCATCCGGCGGCAACAGGCTCACATGGGCCGCTGCAGGGCAGCGGTTCAGTCAGCGTTGCGGATGACTCCGATCATCCGCCGGCCTTCGGCGCAAGCGCGTCGGGCCCGGACGGCCTGAGCCGCCCTCGCCGAGGAATTCCTCAGGCGTTAGTCTTCTTCGATGGTGATGGCGTCGTGTTCGCAAACGCCGGTGCAGGATTCGCAGCCCAGGCATTCTTCAGCGTTCACGGGATCGCTCTTGCCGTCGTGCATTTCCCAAACGGAAACGGGGCAGATGTCCACGCACTGGCCGCAGCCGACGCACTTGTCCGCATCAAAAGTAATCTTGTAGCCCATAACAGCCTCCAGTGTTCGGCCGAACAAAGTTCGGCGCAAGTTAATAATTCCGAGTTGAGCGGATACGCCGTCCGGAGTATCCGATGCATGAGGGATAGCCTGTGCGACACACGCTGTCAAGCGGCATCTCCTCAAAACGCCGGGTCTTCCGGCTCATTCCGCGGCCTGGAGACCGGCGGCCTTCGCCACCGCCAGCGCCGCGGCTCTGGTGAACTCTCCGGCGGGCAGCGCGGCGCGCTCTTCGGCCGTGAGCAGCAGCTTCGGATGATTCACCAGTTCCGGCCGGGCCTTCACGCCGTATTCGGCGGGGAAGGAGTCTTCAAAATACATGTTCTGGAATCCGGCGAACTTCAGGGCGTGCGCCGTGGAGTCGAGCACGCAGAATTCGTTCTCGCCGAGCAGGCCGAGTTCCTGCGCCTTCAGCATGCCGGCAAAGCTTTCGCCGCCCTGCGTGCAGGCGATGTGTCCGTGGCGGTTGGCCAGAATCATGGAGTCCATGATGGCCTGTTCGGTCACCTGCACCACGTCGAAGCGGCCGCCGAGCGCCTCGAACTTCTCCACGAGATTGCGCACCCGGGGGAAGGACACCGGATTGCCTATCATGGCGGCCTGCGCCACGCTGGGCTGCACCGTCACGGCATGGTATTCGCGCTTTTCCCTGGGCTGGCTGTAGTATCTCCACACCGGATCGGCGTGTTCGGACTGCACGCCCACAATGTGCGGAAGTTCTTCAATGATGCCGAGGCGATACATCTTGAGACAGGCGGAAATCATGGACGTGATGTTGCCCGCGTTGCCTATGGGCATGAAGAGCGCCTTGTCCTTCATGTTCCAGGCGTACCACTGAGCCACTTCGTAGGCGTAGGATTCCTGACCGAGCACGCGCCAGCTGTTCTTGGAATTGAGAAGGGCCACGCGGTAGTGTTCGGCGAGGTATTCGACCACCTTCATGCAGTCGTCGAACACGCCGGGCACTTCCAGCACCTGCGCGCCGGAGCCGAGCGGCTGGGAAAGCTGGGCGGGGGTTACCTTGCCGTGGGGCAGCAGCACCACGGTGCGGATGGGCGCGCCCACATAGGCCCCGTACATGGCCGCCGCGGCCGAAGTATCGCCCGTGGAGGCGCAGATGGTGAGCACTTCCTTCCAGCCGTTTCTGCGCACGAGCGACCTGAGATAGCTGTACGCGCCGGCCATGCCGCGGTCCTTGAACGAGGCGCTGGGATTCATGCCGTCGTTCTTGTAGGCGAAGCGGCGTCCCACCCTGGCCTGAAGCGCCGCCGACGCCTCGACGATGGGCGTGTCGCCTTCGCCGAGGTACACGATGTCTTCTTCTTCCAGAACGGGAGCCATGAGTTCGTAGAAGCGGAACACCCCGCGCAGGGCCGTGGTACGGGTGGCTCGGCGGGCGTCGAACAGATCGCGCCAGTACTGCGCGCCCTTTGCCTTCATGTCGTCGAAGTCGAGATCCTCAAGAAGAAGGACTCCTCCGCAGTCGGGGCAGGTGTAGAGCAGGGCGTCCACCGGATGGCGATGGCCGCAGTTCATGCATACGTATTCCATGCGCGCGCGGCGCGTGGGGAAATCCTGTGACATATCATACTCCTGAGTGATGGTCGAATCTGAGGCGCAAGCATAGAATGTTTGCCGCCCGGCCGCAACAACTTCCGGGCCGGACGACAAAAAACGACGCGTCCGGTTAGATCCGGCGCACCGGCACGCCGGCCTTTTCCATGTAGTCCTTCAGCTCGGCGATGGTGTACTGGCCGTAATGAACGATGGAGGCCACGAGCGCCGCGGAAGCGCCGCCGCGGGTGACGGCGTCCACAAGATGCTGCGGCGCGCCCGCGCCGCCGGAAGCGATGACGGGAATGGTCACGGCGTCGCAGATTTTGCGGGTCAGGTTGAGCTCGTAGCCGTCGAGGGTGCCGTCGGCGTCGATGGAGTTCACGCACAGCTCGCCCGCGCCGAGTTCTTCGCAGCGACGCGCCCAGGCTATGGCGTCTATTCCCATGGGCTTGCGGCCGCCGTGAATGACGATTTCATAGCCAGAAGGGCAGGCTTCGCTCACAGGCACCTGCTTCACGTCCATGCCCACCACCACGGCCTGCGAACCGAAGGCGTCGGCGCCGCGGCTGATGAGGTAGGGATCCTTCACGGCCGCCGAGTTCACGGACACCTTTTCCGCGCCTGCGAGCAGCACGGCGCGCATGTCCTCCACGGAAGCGATGCCTCCACCCACGGAAAACGGAATGAAAATGTTGCTCGCCACCTTTTCGACCACGTCGAGAAAGATGCCGCGCGCCTCGCAGGAGGCCGTAATGTCGTAGAAGACTATTTCGTCCGCGCCTTCCTCATAGTAGCGGCGGGCGGTTTCCACCGGATCGCCGATGTCCACGTTGCCCGCGAACTTGACGCCCTTGGTGAGGCGTCCGTTGCGCACGTCGAGGCAGGGAATGAGTCGTTTGCTCAGATGGCTGATTTCAGACACGGGCGGCCTCCTGACAATAGCGGTAGAAGTTCGTCAGCAGCGCAAGCCCGGGGCGGCCGCTCTTTTCCGGATGAAACTGCACGGCCCACAGGCCCGGACGTCCGTACATGGCCGTGAACTCCACGCCGTAGCGGCACGTGGCGATGACGAGCTCCGGCGCGGGAACGGTGTAGTAGCTGTGCACGAAATAGAAACGGGCGTCGGGAGAAACTCCTTCCAGAAGCCGCGAGGGACGGCGCACCTCAAGGGTGTTCCAGCCCATGTGCGGAATGCGGATGGGTTCCCCGCCGTCGCGCCATTCCGGCCGGAAGCGACGGCATTCGCCGGGCACGATGCCGAGCGTTTCGGCGTTGTTTTCCTCGCTGCGTTCGAGCAGAATCTGGCAGCCGAGGCAGATGCCGAGCAGGGGCTTGCCTCTGGCGACCACCTCGCGCAGCACCTTGTCCATGCCCGTGGAGACGAGCTGATTCATGGCCTGACCGGCCGCGCCCACGCCGGGAAAGATCACGCCTTCCGCGGCAAGAATGACCGAAGGATCGGACGTAATTTCGGCGGGTATGTCCAGAGAACGCAGCGCCCTCAGAACGCTGGTCTGGTTCCCCGCCTTGTAATCGAGAATGGCAAGCATCGGGATGACCTGTGTTGTAAATGAACGGCTCCGAAGAGCTAGAAACTGATGCCGGTACGGGTCCGGCTCGACATGTGGGAAGGCGAACTTCCCGTTCTGAACACCGTGGTGATATCGCCATCGACCTTGACGCTGTCGAAGGTGTCTTCCTGCATGCAGCCCGTCAGAAAGAGCGTCGTCAGCATCAAAAGAGCGAGCGGCACAAGAAACGTTTTCATGTCGCATCCTCCTGCGGTCATCATAACCAAGACGTAAAACAGCGCAAGCCCTTCCCCATCGGCGGAACAAAAAAGAAGTCGTATTTTCAATACTCTGATTTTATTGGTATTATTTTGTAAGATTAAAGAAAAAGCACGCATGACTTGACAGTTCTTCATCTCGGGTGCAAACATGCGTTTTACAATAATGAAAAACTTGCCCCTTATGCAGGTTTTGCAACAGGAGAATTGCCCGCCATGAAGAAGTCCCTGAACGTTGCTGTGTGCGGCGCTACCGGCGCCGTCGGCCGCGAAATGCTTAAAACCCTTGCCGAACGCCATTTTCCCTGCGCTTCCATCACCGCTCTCGCCTCCGCCCGTTCCGCCGGAACCCGCGTTCCCTTCGGAGACGACGAAATTACGGTCAAGGAACTGACGAAGGACTCCTTCAAGGGCATTGATCTGGCCATCTTTTCCGCCGGCGGCAGCGTATCCACCGAATTTGCGCCCTACGCCGTGGCGTCCGGCTGCGTGGTGGTGGACAATTCCAGCGCCTGGCGCATGGACGACCGCTGCCCCCTCGTCATTCCCGAAGTGAACCCCGACGATCTGGAAAAGCACAACGGCATCATCGCCAACCCCAACTGCTCCACCATTCAGATGCTGGTGGCCCTCAAGCCCCTGCACGACGCTGCCAAGATCAAGCGCATCATCGTGACCACCATGCAGGCCGTGAGCGGCACGGGCAAGAAGGGCATCGACGAACTCGAAACCCAGGTGCGCCGCCTCTTCAACATGCAGGATGTCGAACCCAAGGCCTACCCTCATCAGATCGCCTTCAACTGCCTGCCCCACATCGACGTCTTCCAGGCCAACGACTACACCAAGGAAGAAATGAAGATGGTGAACGAAACGCACAAGATGCTCGATCCGAACATCCGCGTCACCGCCACGTGCGTCCGCGTTCCCGTGTTCTACGGCCATTCCGAATCCGTGAACATTGAAACGGAAAAGAAGCTCACCGCCGCCGAAGCCCGCGTCATTCTTTCCCAGGCTCCCGGCGTGCAGGTGGTGGACAACCCCCGCGCCAATCTCTATCCGCTCGCCATCGACGCCGCCGGCGAAGACGACGTGTTCGTGGGCCGCATTCGTGAAGACGAAAGCTGCGACAACTCCCTGAACATGTGGATCGTGGCCGACAACGTGCGTAAGGGCGCTGCTCTCAACGCCGTGCAGATCGGCGAAGAACTGCTCAAGCGCGACCTCGTTTCCGTAGTCAATCCCAAGATGTTCCTGTAGTCCTCCAACCGACAGGAAAAAGGCCGCCGTTCCAGCAAAGGACGGCGGCCTTCTTTTTTGCTTTCGACACGGAGCCGATGTTCCGAGACGCCGTCCGTCCCCAGGAGGGAAAACTGTGCCGCGCCCGAGAAGAAAAAGGCTCCCAAGGGAGAAAAAACGCGCCGGGAGGGACCATCGCCAGCGGACGCGGCCGCAAACGGCGAAGCGGCCATCCACGCCCAAGGAAACGGTTCGGGTGCGCGGAAGAGCCCCGGAGGCGAGAGAGGCGGGGATGGAGGCGGGAGACATGCCCCAGAGACGCGTGAAGTATCGAAGGTCAGGAAGCCGAAAGGGCAAGAGACGAAGAGAGGCGCGAGGATAAGGAAGGAGGGGACGCCCGGAAGGACGTGACGTTGAAAAGGTCTTGCGCCGCAAGCAAGCCCCGCTGATCTCCGCATCCGGCGCTTCCGCCAGTGAAGACCGCATGTTTCCGCCCTGCATGCTCATGCGAAAATCCGCATCCGATGCCCGCGCAGACGCGCCGTCACGTTCAAGCCCCTTCCGCACACAGCGTTCCGTGCATGCGCTCGCCCCGCGCCGCACAGATGTCGCTCGAAACACCATTGCGCCGCCGCGCGCCGCCGACACACGCCATCGACAGCACTCCTGCTTGCCGCGCGACGTCCGCACAGACGAAAAAGCCGGAAGCAACCATCGTCGCTTCCGGCCGTTCGTCTTTGTCAGAACAAAGTCAACTAGATGACCTTGTTCAGGCTGTATTCCAGAATGCCTTCCGCACCCAGCGCATGCAGCTGAGGAATCAGATCACGCACCACGTGAGTGTCCACCACGGTTTCCAGCGACACCCAGGCCGGATCGCGCAGCGAGGCCACGGTGGGGGAATTCAGGGCGGGCAGCAGGCCGAGAATGGCGTCAAGACGGGCGGTGGGCGCGTTCATCTTGAGGCAGACGAAGCTTTCCGCGCGCAGCGCGCCCTGCAGGAGCAGATCAATCTGCTCGATCTTGCGGCGGCTGTCGGGGTCGTTCCACACGTCGCGGTTGGCGATGAGCACGGTGTTGCTGGCCATCACTTCGTCGATGACGCGCAGGCCGTGCGCGCGAATGGTGGTTTCGGTTTCCGTCACTTCCACGATGGCGTCGGCCAGACCTTCCACAACCTTGGCTTCGGTCGCGCCCCAGGAATAATTAATCTGAACCGGCACGCCTTTCTTCTCGAAATAGCGGGTGCTTACGCCCACAAGTTCCGTGGAAATGCGCTTGCCTTCCAGGTCGGCCGCGCACTGATAGGGGGAATCGCCGGCCACGGCGAGCACCCAGCGGGCCTTGCGGTTCGACACCTTGGAATACACGAGGTCGGAAATCACCACCACGGGGGCGTCGCTGTCTTCCTTGCCGCCGTAGGAAACGCCGCGCTCTTCCAGCCAGTCCTTGCCGGTGAGGGCCACGTCGAGAATGCCGTTCTGAATGTATTCGGGAATTTCCTGCACGCGGCACAGACGGGCCGTCAGTTCAGGATCGTCGATATCGGGAAAATAGTTGCGGACATGTTTATGAATCTTCCACCCGGCTCTGTCGAAAAGGGCGATGGTGGCTTCTTCCAGAGAACCTTTGGGAATGCCGAGCTTGAGCTGAGCTTTCATGAGATGAGCCTCACTTCTTGTACACTTCTGCAGGATCAAACACCTGCGGGCAGCAGATGGTCGCTTCGGAGCTGCCGGGCGTGAGCCGCCGATAAAAACAGCTGCTTCTGCCGGTGTGGCAGGCGGAACCGCCCACCTGCTCGATTTCCAGCACCACGGCGTCGGAATCGCAGTCGAGGCGGATGGCCTTAACTATCTGAACGTTGCCGGAACTTTCTCCCTTGTGCCACAGCTTCTGACGGCTGCGGCTCCAGTAATGGGCCTCGCCGGTGGCGAGCGTGGCGTCCCAGGCTTCCCGGTTCATCCAGGCAAGCATGAGCACTTCGCCGGTGGCGGCGTCCTGCGCCACGGCGGCGATGAGACCTCCGGACTTGGAAAAATCGGGAACGAAGTCGGACGGAGCTTGAAACTTCATGGAACGATATCCTTCTGAAACGTGCGTTGTGAACGCCGTTATACGCTGCAATGATGACGCCAGTGTGATGATTTACTTGGCAAAGCCCACGGCGCGGCGCTCGCGGATGACCGTGACGCGTATCTGACCGGGATAGGTGAGGTTTTCCTCGATCTTGGCGGAAATGTCCTTGCAGAGCAGGTAGGTGCTGTCGTCGTCCACGTTGTCCGAATTGACGATGACGCGCAGCTCGCGGCCCGCCTGAATGGCGTAGGACTTGGCCACGCCCTCAAAGGAATCGGCAATGTTTTCCAGATCTTCGAGGCGCTTGACGTAGTTCTCCAAAAGTTCCTTGCGCGCGCCGGGCCTTGCGCCGGAAAGAGAATCCGCCGCCTGCACGAGCACGGCAAGCGCCGTTTCGGGATGCACGTCCTCATGATGGGCGGCAATGGCGTGAACAATGTCCTTGCCTTCGCCGTACTTCTTGGCGATGTCCGCACCGATGAGCGCATGGGAGCCTTCCACTTCGTGATCCACGGCCTTGCCGATGTCGTGCAGGAGACCTGCGCGCTTGGCGCGCTTGATGTCCATGCCGAGTTCGGCGGCCATCATGCCGCAGAGGGCGGAAACTTCCAGAGAATGCTGAAGCACGTTCTGCGTGAAGCTCGTGCGGTACTTGAGCTGACCGAGCAGACGGATGATGTCGGGATGAATGCCGTGAACGCCGGCGTCGAAGGTGGCCTGTTCGCCCACTTCGCGGATCTGCACTTCGAGTTCCTGCTCGCACTTATGAACCACGTCCTCGATGCGGGCGGGATGGATGCGGCCGTCCTGGATGAGGCGTTCAAGAGCCATGCGGGCCACCTGACGGCGGATGGGGCTGTAGGCGGAAAGAATCACGGTTTCCGGCGTGTCGTCGATGATGAGATCCACGCCGGTGGCGGCTTCGAGCGCACGGATGTTGCGGCCTTCGCGGCCGATGATGCGGCCCTTCATGTCTTCGCTCGGCAGGGTGACGGCCGTCACGGTCTGTTCGCCCACATAGTCGCCGGCGTAGCGCTGAATGGCGCAGGCCAGAATTTCCTTGGCCTTTCTGTCGGCGGTTTCCTTGGCCTCGGTTTCGATGACGCGCATCATCTTGGCGGCTTCATGGCGGGTGCGCGATTCAATTTCCTCGAACAGGCGGGTCTTGGCCTCTTCGGCCGTCAGACCGGAAACTTCCTGAAGGCGGCGTTCCTGCTCGTCGAGCTTGGCCTCCACCTGCGTTTCCTTTTCGGCGAGCACGCGCTCGCGCTGGGTCTGTTCCTTTTCCTGCGCCAGAATGTCGTGCTCCTTCTGCGTGATGCGCTCCATCTTCTCTTCCATACGGTCGCTGATGTCCTGGAGCTTTTTCTCACGGTTCTTGAGGGCGCGTTCCTGATCCTTGCACTCCATCTCAAAGGCGTGCTTCTGGCTGAAAATTTCGTTCTGTCCCTGAAGAAGAATTTCCTTCTTCTGAGCCTGCGCTTCCTTGCGGGCTTCTTCCACAATGCGGCTGGCCAGATCGTTGGCCTCGCCGATGCGCTTGGTGGTCACATGCCGCTGTATGCAGACGCCCAGCAGCGCGCCGGCCACAAGACTGACCAGCGCGAAGGCGTAAATAACGATATCATCCATGATAATTCCTGTAATATGCTGACGGGCAAAACCCGATATGTCCGAAACGGCCGGAAGGCGCGCCGGATTGTCGCGGACTCGCCGCGCTCCGAAAGGGGAGGGAGAATATTCCGCCTCAGGGGCGAACAAGTGCGGAAGAAGGAAAAAAGGAACCCGGGATGCCGTGAAAAGCTGCTGGCACGAGACCTTGTGGTCTCCAAGTGGGCGCCTGTCCGAGACTTCAGGCTGCCCGCCTGCGGCGGGTATGCACACCATCTCGGAGACTGGCGCCCTGCTAACGCTAGTGAGGCCGGCGCAAGCCAGCTCCTCACGCACATCCCAGGGAATATGGGCTGCCGGAACGCTGCCGGATCGGCTCAGGAAGCCGTATCCGTCTTCTCCGGCGTGTTTTCCTTCAAACTCTGCAGCAGCTCGTCGAGCCGGGCGTCTTCCCGGCTGCGGCGCTCCTGCAGTTCCAGCAGGTCGTCCGCCATGCTGATGAGCAGCATGACCAGCAACCTGTCTCTGCCGAACTGGCCGCCCTGCGCCTTGACCCTGCTATATCTTTCCTCCACGTACTTCCTGGCTCTTTCCACCCGTTCGGGATCGGCCTCGGTACGGAACGCGACCTGCAGGTCGCAAAGGTCAAGATGATAGCTGTGCATGCGGCCGCCCGCCATTAACCGTTCTGCTGCGGTTCAGCGGCAGGCAACGTATCCTGAATACGGCTGATGAGCGCATCGACCCTGTTGCAGGCCTCGTCGCGAACGCTGCGTTCGCGGTTGAGCTGCTCCTGAAGTTCCTCGGAAGCCATCTGCCCGAGCTCCAGGTCTTCACGAAGACGCTTGCCTTCCTCACGGAGCTGATGATTTTCCTCCCGGAGTCGGTCCAGTTCCTGAATGAGACTATCGATACGCTGCGCCAGCAGTTCCAACTTTTCCATAACTCTTCTATCTCCTTGAGAACCGGCGGGAAACAATCAGCGCCGATTCCGAGCATTTTTGTACATGCCGGACGTTTTCCGGCTTTTTTACAAGTGCGCAGAGAACATGGAATGACGGCAATGTTTCTTCTTGCGCTCTTTCCTTATTGATAAACTATGGAGGCCGGATGAGCAAGTAGATAAAGCGCTCACTATCGGCAAACTTCGCAGAAAAAACAAAAAAGACGCGGCCGAAGTTCCGGTTCCGAAAGTACGGGCCCGGGACCGGCCGTGATTTCAGAGAAAAAGCCGGACGAGCGCTTGGGAAATGCGGTCAGCGGCGAAAAATTCGGGAGCACGGAGGGCATTCTCATCTCTGGAACGCCGAACGCCGTCCTCTCGCGTTGTCACGGCCGTGCGGCGCACTCGCAAACTGAACCAAGCGCACTCCGCGCAAAAGGACTCTTCGGCGGCAAGCAGAAGCACGGCTCTCCGCGCCCTGACCAAAAAGGCGCGGACAGACGCGGCCCGCAGGCGCTGCTGCGAACACGGAAAACATCAGGCGAAGGCCGTGAGGAAACCAGTCCCTCTGGAGACCGGACGGAGCCCAGGGGGCGCTCCTGCCGTAATGGGAGTCGAGCAGACGTCCCGCACCTGGAGGACAGACCGCGGCAACGGAGCGCACGGCCTGCCGTGACGACCGTGCCGAGCCTGCATCCGCGCGCAGGGAAAGGGCAGCGGCAACGGGGGAAGGAGAAGCGAAGGGGAAGGCGCTCCACGCCTGAGACGAGGGCAGACGGGGGAACCGCGTGGAAAAGGAGCGCGACGAGCAGCGAGAGGGGCGGCAGGCTTTCGGCAAAAGATCGCCCGTCAGAAGCGACGGTCCGCAGGAGGGCATCGTTTCCGAAAAACGCTTCTTCCGCCGGCAGAACGGCAGGCCTCAGGGCAGAAAAACGCTTCCGCAAAATCCGGTGACGGCCTTGACGGACAAGCGCTCTGCGGCAAACGGGTTTCTTCATCGTCAACGGGCAACGTGCGCCGGAAAACGCCTTCGGCCACAGAATAAACGTCCCATGCCCGACGACGCCACTTCACCGCTGAACGAGCGGCACGCAGGGAATATCCCTCGCGCGCCGTGCAAAGAAATCTTGCGGAAAGAGAAGAGATGCCCCCGTCGGCAAGGAACCCGGCCCGCGCGGCAAAAGAGACGTCAGGCCCCGGCAACGGCGTGAATGCGCTGAAGACACTCCGGGGCTTCATCAAAGCGCTGTCGCCGTTCCGCAACACTGCGGAGCTTGTGATAATGATATCGAAATACAATGCATTATCATCTTAAATACGTTTTTGTCTTGCTTTTGTCCAAACAAGACCTTCGGCTCTGCAGATCATCCCCACCGAAGCGCGTCTTTTCAAAATTTTCGGCCTTCTTTCCGGCTGTCCGGCCCTTGCCTACGATGCCGAGACCGTTCGGAACTTCTTGCCGAGCGAGCTTAGACTCAGCAGAAAAGCCCGGCAGGCCCCGCCATGTTCCAAGGGGCTCGAAGTTTGCCCCTCAGCTCAGAAACGCCTCGGCCGCGCGCTGCTCAGGAAAAGTCAGCCCCCAGTGAACTCCTGCGGGCGCAGCGCTTTGGAAACGATGCCGACGGAGACAAAAAAAACACGCAAACAGTCCGCCCACAGCTGCGCTTCTGCGCGGCAAGGCCGACCGCAGCCGCCCCCCCCGGTCGAAGCCGCGTTGCCTGCGTTCGATGCGACCGCCGACTCGCCGCGTTCAGACGAAAAAAAGCCCGCCGAAAGTCGGGCTTCCGGCGGGCGAAAATGCAGAGCGGGAAAAATCAGCGCTGCTTCGTGGAGATGTTGAACGTCAACGAGTAAATCTGATGGAAGAAATTGACGTATTCCACGAACACGTGATCCGGCACGGTGATGCGGGCGGCGGAGTAGTTCAGAATGCCCTTGATGCCGGCGTCCACCAGCTGCGTGGCCGCACGCTGAGCGCGTTCCGGCGGCACGGTGATGATGCCAATTTCAATGCCCAGTTCGGGCACTTTTTCCATAAGGGTCTTGGTGCAGTACACTTCCAGACCGTAGAGCTTTTCACCGATCTTGAAGGGGTCGCAGTCGAACGCGCCCACGATGGTGAAGCCGTGACGGCGAAATTCCTGATAGTTGAGCAGGGCTCTGCCCATGTTGCCCACGCCCACGAGGGCGGCGCGCCATTCGCGGTTGGCGTTGAGGCAGGCCTTGATGACCTCCAGAAGATACGAGACATAATAGCCTACGCCGCGAACGCCAAATTCGCCGAAGTAGGCGAGATCCTTACGAACCTGCGAGGCGTTGACGTCGCACGCCCGGGAAAGGGGTTCGGAAGAAATGACCTGAACGCCATCCTTGTCCATGGCTTCGAGAACCTGGAGATAGGTGGCGAGACGCTGGATGGTTGCGCGAGGGATATGTTCGTATTTAGGAGTCTGGTTCATCGTCTTGGTTGGCCTGTTAAAAGAATAGGGGCGGAAAGAAATATATCCTTCCCGCCCGATAAATGCAACTACATCTTCACGAAGAGCAGGATGAGCGCCACGAGAAGGGCATAGATGACGAGGGATTCGATGAAGGCGAGGCCCAGGATGAGGGACTGGGAGATCTTGCCGGAAGCATCGGGATTGCGGGCGATGCCTTCGCAGGCGGCCTTGATGGCCGCGCCCTGGCCGCAGGCGCCGCCGGTGGCGGCAAGGCCGATGCCCAGAGCAATGCCGGCGGCGGCAAGGCCGAAGCCGCTGGTGACGCCGCCGTCAGCGGCGAAGGCCACGGCAGCCATGGAAACGAGCATGAGGGTGGTCAGGGTCGTGAGAACGATCTTGCGCATGGTAAAACTCCATTACAATTATGAGTGTTGAGGCCGAAAGGCCATTCCCCCGAAGGTAGGTCGGCTTAGTGGGCGTGTTCCACGGAGCCCTGGATGTAGATCATGGACAGGATGAACAGGATGAAGGCCTGCAGCACCTTGCCGAGCAGGAACAGGAAGTACATGGGCACCGTGCCGAGCAGCACGCCCACGTAGATGCTGGCGCCGAAGCCGAAGAAGATGATGAGCGTCATTTCTTCAGCGAAGATGTTGCCGAAAAGACGGAGCGACATGGAAAGCGGGCGGGCCAGATGGGAAATGATTTCGATGGGGAACATCAGCGGAATCAGCGGCTTGCTGGAACCGGTGAAGTGATGGATGTACCCGAAGCCCCAGGTGCGGATGCCCACGTAGTTGTAATAGATGAACACGCACAGCGCGATGGAAATGGTGGTGTTCAGGTTGGCGGTAGGCGCGTCGCAGCCGGGCACGAGGCCCAGCAGGTTCATGGTGAGTACGTAGATGAAGATGGAGGCAAGCAGCGGCACGAAGCGGCGGCCCTTTTCCTCGCCGAGGTTGTTCAGCACGAACTTTTCCAAGCCGTCCACCAGGGCTTCAAAAAAAATCTGGAACTTGCCAGGCACGATGCTGAGCTTCTTGCGCAGCACGAGGCCGGTGACGAGCAGAATGAGCATGCCGAGCCAGGTGAAGAACACATACTTGGTTTCAATGGTCATGCCCGCGACCGTGATCTGATCCATGTGGAAAACGGTCGACAAGAGCAGCGGGTGAGCCAGTCCAGATGCAGCCATGGAAATCCTCCTGTATGTGCCAGGCCTTTCAACCCCGGAAAATCAGCGAGACCGGAATGATTATCAGCGCCGAGGAAAGACCGACCGCAAGCGCGATCGGATTCGCCTGAAAAAAGACTAATGCTATATACACGAAAATTCCGGTAATGAAAAGCCTCAATTGCGTTCTGATGAGCAAACCTTTTTTCACAATGCGCGCCTGCGAGGCTCCGTTTTTGTCGCCGCCGGGAATGGACAGAGGCAGAGCATGCTGAATAAAAAGAGCAAGAGTATAAAAATTCCAGCAGGATAATACCGCCGCCACTCCTGTCCAGAAAAGCTCCGTCCGCCACCAGAAGGCGGCTGTTCCCGCCACAAAAATCAGCAGGGAAAAGAAAAAAAGATTCCTCGTCGCCCGGCGCAGAGGCGCATGGATGAACCCCCGTCTCCACAGCAGACGATCCGCTTGTTCAATTATGCTCATGCTCGTCCTTTTTCCGGTCTTCCTCGGCGTATTCCCGCAGTTCACGGCGTATGGCCTCCAGCGATTCGCCGAGCCTGTCGAGATCCCGTTCCGAGGGATCGGCCGTGCCCGCGAGTATGGACGCCGTCACGTCGTCCTGCCTCTCGGCGCGGCCTTCCTCGGCCGCCAGAGATTCCGGAGTGTCGGCCACGATGGCCGCCCTTGCCGGATCCGGAGCCGCGGGCCTGCGCGTTTTTTCCTGCGCCTGACGCTCCGCCTCGCGGCGGGCCTTTTCCTCGGCGTCGCGCTCGGCGTTGCGTCTGGCAAGATAGCGGGCGTCTATCCACACGTTGCGGAAGCCCGCGGCAAGGCCGAGAAGCAGTCCTATGCCCGCGCCCGCAGGCCAGGTGCCGAGCCACTTGTCCGCCAGCCAGCCGAGCACGCCCCCCACAATGGGGCCGGAAACCATGTGCAGACCCATGGTGCTCGCCGTGCCGAGCAGACTTATCTGCCCGCCGCCTTTGTTCTCTTTCCTTTCCTCGCTCATCTACGGGCCTCCATCCATTAAATGCTCTTGGAGTTGGACGCTGTCTGTGTTAGGTATCGTCCTGTGCCGACGCCGTCAATCGGAAAGCCCGCAAGCCTTCCGGCCCAGTCCGTCCGCGGCGGGCGTCGGTTCCGCACTCGTCTTTTCTGCACCCTTCAACGCTCTTCCACAGAGGTTCTCATGCCCATTAAACCCGGCGACACTGTTTCTGTCCATTATGTTGGCACTCTGAACGACGGCTCCGAATTCGACCGCTCCCGCGAAGGCAGCCCCCTGCGCTTCAAGGTGGGCTCCGGTCAGGTCATTCCCGGCTTCGACAAGGCCGTGACCGGCCACGAAGTCGGCGACAAGTTCTCCGTGACCATTCCTGCCGCGGAAGCCTACGGCGAAAGGCAGCAGCAGCTTCTCTTCTCCGTTCCGCTGGAACAGGTGCCGCCTTCCATCAAGCCGCAGCCGGGCATGATGCTCCACGTTTCCACCGATCAGGGCGAACTCGAAGTCGCCGTGCATGAAGTCACCGACACCCACATCGTGCTCGACGCCAATCACCCCATGGCCGGCAAGGATCTCACCTTCGCGCTGGAAGTGGTTGCCATCGACTGATGTTCCGGGGCGTCGCCCCTTTCTTCTACACAGGGCCCGCTCGACGGGCCGCTTATCTTTTCTTCAAGGAGTTCGCATGAGTTCTGCCAACGCCAGCCGCAGTCATGCCGTACTTTCCGTCGCCACGCGGCGTCATGACGCGGAATACATCGCGGGGGGACACCCCGCCTCGGCCGAAGCCCATACCGATCCCACCGAATACTACGGGTGCAACGTCTTCGACGACAAGGCCATGCGGCGCTATCTGCCCAAGGCCGTGTACAAGTCGCTGCGCACCACCATCGACCTCGGTCGTCGCCTCGATCCCAACGTGGCCGACGTGGTGGCCAACGCCATGAAGTCCTGGGCCATGGAGCGCGGCGCGGATCACTACACCCACGTGTTCTATCCGCTCACCGGCCTCACCGCGGAAAAGCACGACAGCTTCCTCGAACCCGACGGCAAGGGCGGCGCTCTGGCCCAGTTCAGCGGCAGCGCCCTCGTGCAGGGCGAGGCCGACGGCTCGAGCTTCCCCTCCGGCGGCCTCCGTTCCACCTTCGAGGCCCGCGGCTACACCGCCTGGGACGTGACCAGCCCCGCCTATCTCATGGAAAGCCCCGCCGGCATGGTGCTGTGCATTCCCACGGTCTTCCTTTCCTGGACGGGCATCGCCCTCGACAAGAAGACCCCGGTGCTGCGTTCCGGTCAGGCCCTCAGCCAGCAGGCCGCCCGCGTGCTGCGCCTGTTCGGCGTGAATCCCACCATGCCCATCACCTCCAACGGCGGCCTTGAACAGGAATACTTCCTCATCGACGGCACCTTCGTTTCCGCGCGCCCCGATCTGCTCATCGCCGGCCGCGCCCTCTACGGCGCGCGTCCGCCCAAAGGCCAGGAATTCGAGGATCAGTACTACGGCGTCATTCCGAGCCGCGTGCTCGGCTTCATGGCCGACGTGGAACGCCAGCTCTACCGCCTGGGCATTCCGGTGAAGACCCGTCACAACGAAGTCGCGCCCAGTCAGTACGAAATCGCCCCCACCTTTGAATCCGGCAACCTCGCCTGCGATCACAACCAGCTCATCATGACGGTGCTGCGCAAGACCGCCCGCCGTCACGGCATGTCCTGCCTGCTGCACGAAAAGCCCTTCGACTGCATCAACGGCTCGGGCAAGCATCTCAACTACTCCATCGGCAGCCCCGAAGTGGGCAACCTCTTCGCTCCCGGCGACAACCCGCATGAAAACGCTCAGTTCCTGGTGTTCCTGTGCGCCGTCATCCGCGCCCTGCACCGTCACGGCGGATTCCTGCGCGCCGTGGTGGCTTCCGCCTCCAACGACCGCCGCCTCGGCGCCAACGAAGCGCCGCCCGCCATCATGTCCCTGTTCCTCGGCGATCAGCTCACCGACGTGCTGGAACAGTTCCGCGTGGGCCAGGTGACCGGCTCCGCGCACAAGCGCATCATGAACGTGGGCGTGGACACCCTGCCCCCCCTGCCCGCCGATCCCGGCGACCGCAACCGCACCAGCCCCTTCGCCTTCGTGGGCAACCGCTTCGAGTTCCGAGCCCTGGGCTCCTCCATGTCCGCGGCCGACTCGCTCGTGGTGCTCAACACCATGATGGCCGAATCGCTGGACTACGCCGCCACCTTCCTCGAAAACGCCATGCACGACGAACGCCTCAGCCTGGGCGAAGCCGTGCAGAAGCTCATCGAAAACGTGATGGAGGAAGACAGCGCCGTCATATTCAACGGCAACGGCTATTCCGAAATCTGGCAGCGCGAGGCCGAACGCCGCGGTCTGCCGAACTATCCGGCCACGCCCGACGCCGTGCCCGTGTTCTCCTCGCCCGAAGTGGTGGAACTTTGCGAACGCTATCAGGTCTTCTCCCGCCAGGAACTCAAGGCCCGCGAAGACATTCTGCTTGAGCAGTACATCAAGAGCATTCACACCGAGTGCAGCCTCGCCGTGCGCATGGCCCGCACCCAGATTTATCCCGCGGCCGTCCGCTACCGTCAGGAACTCTCCTCGTCGGCGGCCTCCTGCGCCGCGCTCGGCGTGCCCGCGTCGCTGGATTCGCTCAAGGAGCTCTCCGAAGTCATCGCTGGCTTTGAAGCCTCGCTCCGTACGCTGGAAGCCAACGCGGCAAACCTCAACTGGACTCCCGAAGAGGGCCAGCTGCTCTCCGTGGCGCAGACCTGCCTCCACTCCGTGCTGCCCGCCATGGAAGAGCTGCGCCGCTGGGCCGACAGAATCGAAACGCTGGTGGCCGACGATCTCTGGCCGCTGCCCAGCTATCAGGAAATGCTGTTCATGAAATAAGGGAGGAATACCCATGCGCATACTTATCATCGGATCCGGCGGACGCGAACACGCCCTGGCCTGGAAGCTCCGTCAGAGCCCCGACGTGACCGAACTCTTTGTGGCTCCGGGCAACGGCGGCACGGCGGGAATCGCCACCAACGTCGCCGTCAAGGACAGCGACGTTCCCGCGCTGGTGGCCTTCGCCAAAGAACACGGCGTGGATCTCGTGGTGCCCGGTCCGGAACTGCCCCTCACGCTCGGCGTGGCGGACGCCATGAAGGAAGCGGGCATTCCCTGCTTCGGCCCCGTGGCCGCCTGCGCAAGGCTGGAAGGCAGCAAGGCCTTTGCCAAGGAAGTCATGCAGGCGGCGGGCGTGCCCACCGCCGCGGCGGGCGTGTTCACGAACCGCGCCGACGCCGACGCCTTTGTGGCCGCCCACGGCGCGCCGCTCGTGGTCAAGGCCGACGGCCTGGCCGCGGGCAAGGGCGTTGTGGTGGCCATGACCGACGAGGAAGTGAAGGCCGCGCTCGACCTCATGTTCGACGACCACGCCTTCGGCGACGCCTCCAGCACGGTGCTCATCGAAGAATTCCTCAAGGGCGAGGAAGTGTCGCTGCTGTGCTTCTGCGACGGCAAAACCGCCCTGCCGCTGCCTTCCGCGCAGGATCACAAGGCCGTGTTCGACGGCGACAAGGGCCCCAACACCGGCGGCATGGGCGCGTACAGCCCGGCCCCCGTGCTGCCCGACGAAAAGCTCGACGCCATGGCCGACATCGTGGCGCGGCCCATTCTCGCCGAAATGGCGCGCCGCGGCACGCCCTTCACCGGCATTCTGTACGCCGGCCTCATGATGACCGAATCCGGCCCCAAGGTGCTGGAATACAACGTGCGCTTCGGCGATCCCGAATGTCAGCCGCTGCTCATGCGTCTCAAGAACAATCTTGTCGATGTCATCAAGGCCTGTCTGGAAGGCCGCCTCGACGAGGTGAAACTCGACATCGAGCCGCGCTCGGCCCTCGGCGTGGTGCTCACCGCGGCGGGCTATCCCGGCTCCTACCCCAAAGGCATGCCCATTTCCGGCATTGAAAGCGCCGAAGAGCTGGACGACGTGCAGGTCTTTCAGGCGGGCACCCGCCGCGAAGGCGACCGCGTGCTCTCAAACGGCGGCCGCGTGCTCTGCGTGACCGCGCTCGGCAAGGATCTCAAGGACGCACAGAAACGCGCCTATGAAGGTCTGGATCGACTCTCCATGGAGCACAGCCAGTTCCGCAGCGACATCGGCCTGAAGGGCTTAAAGCGCCTCGGCCTCGCCTGATCTTTGTTTTTTCCGCGGGCGTCCCGGATGACCCCGGGGCGTCCGCTTTCCCGACAAACGCTCAAGGATTTCCCATGACTCAAGTCGCCATATTCATCGGCTCCGCTTCCGACGATCCCGTCGTCGGGGCCTGCGCCGACGTGCTGAAGAAACTCGGCATTTCCTACCGCTACACCGTCACCTCGGCCCACCGCACGCCCGAACGCACCGTCGAGCTCATGAACGAACTCGAAGCCGACGGCTGCCAGGTCTATATCTGCGCCGCGGGCATGGCCGCCCATCTGGCCGGAGCCGTGGCCGCCCGCACCATCAAGCCCGTCATCGGCATTCCGGTGGCCGGTTCGCCCATCGGCGGCCTCGACGCCCTCTATGCCACGGTGCAGATGCCCTCCGGCTTCCCCGTGGCCACCGTGGCCCTGAACGGCGCCAAGAACGCCGCCTGGCTCGCCGCTGAAATCATTGCGCTGCACGACGAGCGCGTGGCCGGTCTCATCCGCGCCGAACGCGAAGGCTACAAGGCTTCCGTGAGCAAGGCCGCCGCCGAGCTGGAAGCCAGGCATCAGGCCTGACCGCATTTTCGCGCGCCCGCCTGCGCGGCGCTCTCCCGGCTTTTGCCGCAAACCGTTTTTTAGCCCGGCAACGTCCGCGATTCAGGTTCCACGCGCGAATTTCGGGCGGACACGACCGCCCTTCAGTCTTCCGACGCACCTTCCCCGGCTCGCCGGAAATGTCCTTTTACCGAACAGGAGAATGACCATGGACGCATCCATCAAACAGCTGGCCCGCGAACGCATGAAGGGCCATTGCCGCGTCTGCCCCCAGTGCGACGGCCGGGCCTGCGCCGGCGAAGTGCCCGGCATGGGCGGTCTCGGCACCGGTTCGTCCTTCCGCGCCAACGTGGAAGCGCTCGCGAACGTGAAACTCGCCATGCGCTGCCTCCACACCGCGGCCCAGCCCGACACCTCCACCGAAATTCTCGGCCTCAAGCTCGCTCTGCCTCTTCTTGCCGCTCCCATCGGCGGCGTGGCCTTCAACATGGGCGACGCCTCTCAGAACCCCGTGGACGAAGCCGCCTATGCCGAAGCCATCATCTGCGGCTCCAGGCAGGCGGGCATCATCGGCTGCGGCGGCGACGGCGTGGGCTCCCTCATTCCCGACTGCGCCTTTGCGGCCATCCGCAAGGCGGAAGGCTGGGGCATTCCCTTCATCAAGCCCTGGGAAGGCGACTTCCTCTGGAACCGACTGGAATCGGCCACGGCCACGGGCTGCCCGGTGGTGGGCATGGACGTGGACGCCGCAGGTCTTGTGACCCTGCGCCTGCAGGGCCGTCCCGTGTCGCCCAAGAGCGCGGAAGAGCTCGCGGAAATCGCCCGCTTCGTCCACGAACGCGGCGCGAAGTTCATGATTAAGGGCGTGATGACCGTGGCCGATGCGCGCGTGGCCATCGACGCCGGCGTGGACGCCCTGGTGGTTTCCAACCACGGCGGCCGCGTGCTCGACGGCACTCCCGGCAGCGCCTCCGTGCTTCCCGGCATCGCCGCGGCCGTGGGCGACAGAATTCCCGTTCTGGCCGACGGCGGCGTGCGCTCCGGCACCGACGTGCTCAAAATGCTGGCCCTCGGCGCAAAGGCCGTGCTCATCGGCCGTCCGTTCTCCGTGGCGGCCGTGGGCGGTCAGACCGACGGCGTGGCCGCCTACGTGGCGGACATCAAGGGGCAGCTCACCTCGGCCATGGCCCTCACCGGCTGCGCCGACATCGCCTCCATCAGCTCCGACATTCTGGCCTGATCTTCCGGCCGGTCCGGTTCACCGGACCGGCCACGCCGAAGACGCGCCTTCCCATAAGCGGGGCGTCGCCTCTTCGCGGCAGACGCCGACGAAGCGCGGTTTTCCGTGCCGGGAGAGCGCGTCGCGGCAAAGGCCCGCCGCGCGTCTTTCGCGCCTTCCCCTTTTACGCCGCAGGGCGCAACCTGCGATTCTCACCCCTTCCGCAGCCGCGCGGCCCCCGGAACGATTTCTCATGATACAAGGCACTGGATTCGATCTTGCGGCGCTGCCGCGCATCAGAACGCTGCTGGAGCGCTACGGCGAACGCTTTGTCCGCCGCGTTCTCACGGAAAAGGAACGTGAAGGCATGCCCGCCCCGCTCTCCGCGCGCACGGCCTACGTGGCCGGACGCTTCGCCGCCAAGGAAGCCGCGGTCAAGGCGCTCGGCACCGGCTTTGCGCAGGGCGTGGGCATGCACGACGTGGAAATTCTCTCCCTCGCCTCGGGCAGGCCGGAACTTTTTCTGCACGGCGAGGCGGCCGCAAAAGCCCGCGCCATGACCGTGCAGAAAACCCACGTGTCCATCTCCCACGAACGCGACATGGCCGGGGCCGTGGTCATTCTCGAATCCTGACCGAAAAATTTCTGCCCGATCGGCACTTCTCCGCCGAGGCCGCGCCTTCGCCTGCGGAGAATTTTCCGGAACGCGTCGGCCCGTCCGGCCGCAGACTGGAGGAAAAGCAATGTTCGTTCCCGTTCCCACTCCGGAGGAAATGAGCCGCTGGGACGCCGCGGCCGCTTCTTCCGGCATTTCCGAAGAAACCCTCATGGAAAGCGCTGCGCGCGCCGCCATGGACTGCCTGCGCGAAGAGGCCGGAAAACGGCGTCTTTCTCTGGCCGGAGCCTCCGTGCTTCTGCTTGCGGGCGGCGGCAACAACGGCGGCGACGCCTTCTGCATGGCCCGTCATCTTCTGGACGCCGGAGCCGCGCCCGTGCTTGTGTGCGCCAAGGAGCCCGACGCCTATCGCGGCGCAGCGCTGCACTGGCTGCGCGTGGCCATGAGCCTTGGCGTGCCCGTCGTGCCTGCCGACGCCTGGGCGAAGGGCGACGCCCGCGCGCCCTCAGCGCCCGACATCGTGGTGGACGCGCTGCTCGGCACCGGGTTTCACGGTAAGCTGCGCGAGCGGGAAACATCCTTTGTGGAAAAGCTGAACGCCCTTTCCGCGCCCTTTGTGCTTGCCGTGGACGTGCCTTCCGGGCTTTCCGCCCGCAACGGCCGTCCTTCTCCCACGGCCGTGCGCGCCCACGTCACGGTCACGTTTCAGGCGGCCAAGCCCGGACTGCTGCTGCCCGAAGCGCAGGATTACACCGGCTCTCTCATCGTGCGGCCCATAGGCATGCCGCGCGCCGTGCAGGAAGCCGATCCCCCGTCCTTCCGCACCTGGCTGTGCACGCGCCGCCTCGACAGGGGCTCGCCCTACACCGTGGAACACGGTCTTTCGCCCCGGCTTGAGGAGATCTTCGACGCGCCCTCTGTGCCGGAAGGCCGCGGCCCGGCCCACAAGGGCGCGGCCGGAAGAGTGCTTGTGGCCGGAGGCTGCCCGTCCTACACCGGCGCGCCGTGCCTTTCCGCCTGGGCCGCCCTGCGCTCCGGCGCGGGCCTCGTCATGCTGGCCGCTCCCGAACCCGTGCTCAACGCCGCGCGCATTTCCATGCCCGCCCTGACGCTGCACGCGCTCTCCGGCAAGGCTCCGGACAACGCCTGGTGCGCCGAAGACGCGCAGACGCTGGCCGAAACTCTGCCCACCTTCGGAGCGCTGGTGTTCGGCCCGGGACTCGGACGCAGCAACGGAGCCGCGGACATGACCGAAGCGCTGCTTCAGCTTCCCCATCGCCCGCCCATGGTGATAGATGCCGACGCGCTCTTTGCCCTGGCTCAGCGGCCGAAGCTCTTTGCCCTGCTGCGCCCCTGCGACGTGCTCACCCCGCATCCCGGCGAAGCCGCCACGCTTCTCGGCGTCGGCGCACGCGACGTTCAGGCCGACCGCTTCGGCGCTCTCGCCGCCCTTGCAGCCCTCGCTCCTGCCGTGTGGGTGCTCAAGGGCGAAGGCACGCTCATCAGTGCACCGAACGAGCCTTCCGTCATCTCTCCGTGGCAGGTGCCGCAGCTGGCCGTGGCCGGTTCCGGCGACGTGCTTGCCGGCGTCATCGGCGCGCTGCTTGCCCGCGGCCACGCAGCCCCGCTTGCCGCCACGCTCGGCGTGTGGCTGCACGCCCTCGCCGGTCTTCGCCTCGCCGAAGAATTTCCCCTGCGCGGCAACGGCCCGCACGACATTGCCAACATCCTGCCCCGAGTGCTCGGCGCGGCAGGCGAACCCAGCAGAGAAGAATCATGCCCATCCTTCTGAAATCCCCCGAAGACACCATGGAATTCGGCGCCATGCTCGCGCAGGCCATGCTCGACTCGCCCCTGCGCACGATCTACCTGTTCGCCGATCTCGGCGGCGGCAAGACCACCTTCACCCGCGGCTTTGCGGCGGCGCTGCCCGGCGGCGATCAGGCAGAAGTGGCCAGTCCCAGCTTCACCCTGTGCAACGTGTATCCCACAAGGCCGGAAGTGCTCCACGCCGACCTCTACCGCCTTTCCGAAAACGCCTCGCTCCCCGAAGAAATGGAAGAAATGCTCGACGAGGGCGATCCCTTCCTCATTCTCGAATGGCCGCAGTATCTGGCTCCCGAGCGCCGCGCCGCCGAACGCCTCGACATTTATCTTGACCCGGTGCAGGGCAACGACGCAAAAGCTCTGGACAAGACTGCGGAATCATGCCAGACTTTCCGGCTGGCAACGATGAAAGCCCACGGCGATGCAGCCGACGCTCTTCTGCGGAATCTGAAGACCCGGCTCGAACGGCGCTTTGCGCCTGCCGACAAGGCATGAGCGTTCCATATCCCCTTTTTTCAGGATGTCCTATGCGTATTCTTGTGCAGAAATTCGGAGGATCCTCCGTCGCCGACCTGGAGTGCATGAAAAAAGTGCGCACCAAAGTGCTTGCCGCGCTTGAGGAAGGCTACAAGGTTGTGGTGGTTCTCTCCGCCCGCTACGGCCAGACCAACAGCCTGCTGGAAAGAGCCTATCAGTGGTCGGACGAACCCGATCCCGCAGAACTCGACGTTCTGCTCACCACCGGCGAACAGGAATCTGTGGCGCTGTTTTCCATGCTCCTGCGCGACGCAGGCGTGAAAGCCCGCTCCTTCCTCGGTTTTCAGGTGCCCGTCATCACCGACGAGGCCTACGGCAACGCCCGCATTGACACCATCAATGCCGACGCCATCCGCGAAGCCTTCCAGACTTACGACGTCGTGGTCATGGCCGGCTTCCAGGGCCGCACGCCCGAAATGCGCCTCACCACGCTGGGCCGCGGAGGCTCGGACACCTCCGCCGTGGCCGTGGCCGCCGCTCTCGGCGACGAGACACGCTGCGACATCTATACCGACGTGGACGGGGTGTACACCACCGATCCGCGCATGTGCAAGGACGCCCACAAAATGGACCGCATCAGCTATGACGAAATGCTGGAAATGGCTTCCATGGGCGCCAAGGTTCTGCAAATCCGTTCCGTAGAAATCGCCGAAAAATATAATGTTCCCGTCCGGGTGCGTTCCACCTTCTCGAACGATCCGGGCACGCTGGTCACCAAGGAGGACATCATGATGGAGTCCGTGCTCGTTTCGGGCATCGCTTTTGATAAGGATCAAGCCAGAGTCACGCTCCGCGACGTACACGACAGACCCGGTTCGGCGGCCAGCATCTTCAGCCCGCTCGGCAAGGCCGGCATCGTGGTGGACATGATCATTCAGACCGCCAGCCGCGACGGCGTGACCGACATGGCCTTCACCGTGTCCCGCAAGGATCTCAAGCGCACCCTCGACGTGCTCCAGCAGGCCGAGCCCGCCTGCAGCAGCATCGAACATTCCTCCAACATCGCCAAGGTGTCCGTGGTGGGCGTGGGCATGCGCAATCACAGCGGCGCAGCCAGCCGGGCCTTCGACGCCCTGTACAAGGCCGGCATCAACCTCATCATGATCAGCACCTCGGAAGTGAAGATTTCCTGTCTGGTGGACGAGGCCGACCTCGAACTCGCGGTCAACGTTCTGCACAAGGAATTCGATCTGTAGTCCGTCGGACTCCGATCCGTTTCATATCGTCACTGGGAAAGGGGAGCGCGCTCCCCTTTCTTGTTCCTTCCGCAGCGAAGCATACGACGAGGTCGTCATGACTCTGCATCTGCCCATTCCCGTCATCACCGTGCTGCTTCTCATAGGCTCCAACATCTTCATGACCTATGCCTGGTACGGACATCTGCGCCACCACTCCCTCACCTTCGTGGGAGCCATTCTCGTGAGCTGGGGCATCGCCTTCTTTGAATACTGCCTTCAGGTGCCCGCCAACCGCGTGGGCTACGGCTATTTTTCCGCCGCCGAGCTCAAGACCATTCAGGAAGTCATTTCCCTGACCATCTTCGGCATATTCTCCACGCTCTATCTCGGCGAAAGTCTCACCTGGAATCACGCCGTCGGCTTTGCGCTCATCGTGGCGGGGGCCTTCTTCGTGTTCAAGGGATAGAGGCGCGCCCCGTCTCCGGGCCTGCCCAGGACCGCATTCATGATCTGCCACGTCGCCCTCTGCACGCCGCCCTACGCCACGCTGAGCTATCTGACGCCTGAGGAGTTTCCGGACTTTCCCTGGCAGGCCGGACTGCGCGTGGCCGTGCCGCTCGGCAACGGAGCCATCCGCGCGGGCGTCGTCACGGCCGTGTTTGCCGACGACGATCCGAACGCCCTCCGGGAAAGCTCCGCCGGGCAACACAACATGAAGAAAAGCGGCGACATCACGCTGCGCCCCCTGACGTGGCCTCTGGAACTGACGCCGCTGCTTCCGCGCGACTACATGGAAACCGTGGAACAGCTCGCCGCGCGTCAGTATTCTTCGCCCGGCCGCGTGCTCGGCAATCTTCTGCCGCAGGGGCTGAGAGTCACCGCGCGCATCCGCGTGCGGCAGTACCTGCCGGACGTGAACGGCAAAGGACAAAAGCCCAGGCTCTTCGCCCTGCGCGACATTCCCGCCATGCCCGCCGCCGAACGCGCCGCCCTGGCGCAGGACTTCACGCACGGCCGGGCCGAAATTCTCATGCTGGCCGAAGACGCCGCCGACGGAGAACTTTGCGCACTGGCCTGCGATCCGCCGTGGCCGGTGCGGCCCAACGCCGTGAAGCAGCGCGAACTGCTCGACTGGCTGCTCAGAAACGGCACGGTGACGCGCAGAAAGCTGCGCGAAGCCCTGCCCGACAGCTCTCAGACGCTCACGGCACTGGTGAAGAACAAGCTGGTGGAACTTCGCCCCGCCGCGCCCGAAGAGGACGAGCCGGAACCAGAGGAAGCGCTGCTGCCGCCGCCAGAGCCGCCCTTCCAGCTCACGGAGGAACAGCTGGCCGCGCTCAGGGAATACTGCGCGCAGATGGACGCCCTTGCCCGCGGAGAAAAGCGGCCCTTCGCGCATCTTCTTTTCGGCATCACGGGAAGCGGCAAGACGGCCGTGTATCTGGAACTCGCCCACGCCTGCCTCAAAAGGGGCCGTTCCGCGCTTATTCTCGCCCCGGAAGTGGCCATCGCCCTCAAACTGCGCAGAGACGCCGAACAGCGTTTTCCCGGCGCGCCCATTTTCTTCTATCACGGCTACCAGAGCCAGCAGCAGCGGGAACGCACCTTCCGCCGCCTCGCCGCGCGCAAAGAACCCTGCCTCGTCATCGGCACGCGTTCGGCGCTGTTTCTGCCTCTGCCGCCGCTGGGCGCCATCGTGCTCGACGAGGAACACGACGGCTCCTTCAAGCAGGAAGACCGTCTGCCCTATCAGGCCAAGGAAGTGGCATGGGAGAGGGCGGGCAGGCATCGGGCGCTGCTGATTCTCGGCTCGGCCACGCCGGACATCAAGACCTTTCATGCGGCAAAGGAAGGACTTTTTCCCGTCTCCCGGCTGACGCACCGCACGGGCGGCGGCACGCTGCCCGCCATAGAGCTTGTGGACATCAAGAATCAGCCGGCCTCCAAACTGCTTTCCGACCGCGCCGTGGAGGCGCTGCGGGAAACCGTGCAGCGCGGCGAGCAGGCCGTGGTGCTGCTCAACCGCCGGGGCTACGCGCCGCTCATGTACTGCCTGAACTGCGGCACCGTGGCCAAGTGCCCCAACTGCGACATCGCCCTCACCTATCACAAGAAGCGCGAGCAGCTCGTGTGCCACTACTGCGGTCACACGCGCCCCTTTCCCTCGCCCTGCGAAAAATGCGGCGGCCTCAACTTTCTGCCCATGGGCGAAGGCACGGAAAAACTGGAGGAAAGCCTGGCCGGAGAAGAACTCGCCGGAGCCCTGCCGCCCGGCGGCCGCGTGCTCAGGCTCGACCGCGACAGCACGAGCCGCCCCGGACGCATGGAAGAAATTCTCGCCGCCTTCGCCCGGCAGGAAGCGCAGGTGCTGGTGGGCACGCAGATGCTCTCCAAGGGGCATCATTTTCCCAACGTCACGCTGGCCGTGGTGGCCGACGGCGACATGGGCCTGAACATGCCCGACTACCGCTCGGCCGAACGCACGTTTCAGCTTCTGGTGCAGTCCTCAGGACGCGCCGGACGCGGCGAAAAGCCCGGACGCGTGCTCATTCAGACCAGAGACGTCAATCACTACTGCTGGCAGTTCGTGAAAACCGGCGACTACGAGGGCTTCTACGAACACGAAATAGCCCTGCGCAAGCAGCGCCGCTATCCGCCCTTCATCAAGCTGGCGCTCATCCGTCTTTCCTACCCCTGGGACTGGAAGGACGGACAAAGCCGCGTGAACGCCTTTGCCGCAGCTCTGCGCGCCCACGGCCGCTCCCTCGGCCTCACCGTGCTCGGCCCGGCTCCCGCGCCGCTGGCCCGCATTCAGGGCCGCATGCGCTTTCAGTGCCTCATGAAGGCCGACACCTGGCAGCACGTGCGTCAGGCCTACGCCATGGCCCTGCGCGACGTCGGCGCGCTGCCCCACGAACTGCGCATCACGCTGGATCTCGACCCCGTCAACATGCTCTGACGCGGCTCCCCGGACGCGGCGCGCTGTTCCTCCGCCTGGCCGTCCGTTCCGAACCGCCGGCCCCGGCCTTCTGCCGCCGCGCCGCATGAAAAAGGCATGAAAAAAGCCGGGCCGCCCGCAATGCGGAACGACTCCGGCCTTCATGTCGCTCTGCGGAACATTCCGCAAACAAATTTAGAACTTGTACACATCCAGAGAAATGGCGGAGGCGGGCTGACCGTCGTCGCCGGGGAACACGCGGGCGCGGACCTTGTCGCCCTTCTTCAGGTCGCCGATGCCCTTCTTGCTCTCCCAGGTGAAGATGTCGGCGTACACGTTTTCAACCAGCGTGTTGTCCGTCACCTTGATGGTGGAAGTTTCACCCTGCTTGTCCTTGATGGTGAAGGTGCCGTTCTTGGCGTCCACGCTCTCCACCACGCCGCGTTCCACAACGAACAGCGGGAAGGTGACCACGATTTCCTCGCTGGGGGCCACGATCACGAAAGGAGTGTCGGCCACGGTCTGCTTGGCCTTGGGCGCGGGAGCGGTATCGGCGGCAAGGGCCATTGCGGGAGCCAGAATGATACCACAGCAAAAACCGGTGAACAGAGTCTTGATGCGCATAAGTTCCTCACTTGTTAATCATTTGAGGAACGGCACGCCTCCGGTCACAAGAGCGTCATGCAGCAGATGGCGCAGCCTGTCCGCCATGGGACCGGGACGGCCGTCGCCTACGGGCTTGCCGTTGTAGTGCGTGACCGCCACGCACTCGCATGTAGTACCAAGTACCAGAATCTCGGAAGCCTGTTCCACTATTTCTTCTGTGATATCAGTGATAACTACGGGCATGAACGCCTTGGCGAGCTCCATGGCCCGGATGGACGTCGTACCCGGAAGCGCATGCCGGAACTCGGGCATGAGCATGCGGCCCTGCCTGTCCACCAGCGCTACGTTGGCAATGGCCGCCTCGGCGAGAAAACCGTCTTCATCGAAGGAAAAGGTGAGATCCACGCCCTTCTCGCGGGCTTCCTTCGCCATGAGCGCGTTGGCGAGATAGTTGGTGGACTTGATCTGCGCAAGCCATTCCTGCTTGGCCGGAACGGCGCTTCTTGCCGCCGTCAGCCCCTTCTGCCAGAACGATTCCGGCAGCGGACGCCCCTTGGTGGCCACGATGTACAGGCTGGACTGCGGGCATTCGGCCGGATCCACGCCCAGACCTCCGCAGCCGCGGCCGAGCAGCACCTTGAGCCCGCCGTACGGCTCGCCGCCTTCCCGTGCCACGTCCAGCATGATGGAGCGCACCTCCTCCCACGGACACGGAGGCTCAAGCTCCAGACGCGCGGCGGAATGCTTCATGCGTTCAAGATGGGCGTCGAGCTGCACGATGCGCCCTTCCAGAAACGTAAGGCTTTCAAAAATGGCGTCGCCGCGATGCACCATGTGATCGTCCAGAGGCACCAGCAGCAGACGGGCGTCCTTGCAGATCGCTCCCATGCGATGTTCGTAAAAGGCCGTGACGTTGGCCGCGCCCTCGCGCGGCAGCTCCATGAGTCTTGCCGTCCACCCGGCGGCATCGAGGACAGGAACAGACATGATCTTCTCTCCAGAGCGCTGGCCGAAACGGCCAGGATTTGCGTGCCCCGGGAACCGGAACAGCCGCGGGCACGCCACCGCTATAGCGCAAAAGACAGGGGTAGTACAGACAAAGCACTCTTGCCGCCCGCTCTTTGGATACGAAAAAAGGCCTGCCGAAGCAGGCCCTTCTTGCAGGGAACACCGCCCTTCAGACTACGCCTCTTCGCCGCCGTTGAGCTCCATGCGGAACTTGCGGGAAAGACGGAACACCACCACCTTGCGCGGAGGCAGCGTGATGGATTCATCGGTCTGGGGGTTGCGTCCCTTGCGGGCATTTTTGTCGTAGGCCTCGAACTTGCCGAAGCCGCTGATGAGAAGCGCGTCATCCTTCTTGATGGCCTGCTTCATAAGGGCAAGCAGATTTTCAACGATATTCTTCACTTCCGCACGGTTGCGGCCGAGATTCTTGTCATTGTACACCGCTTCCACAATGTCAGCCTTCGTCAGAGCCTTGTTCATGTTTTCCTCCTGCCATTTCCTTCCGGATACGGATTACTTTTCCAGGCACGCGGCCACCTTGTCAGCCATGGCCTGCATGGCTGCGGCGTCAGGATATTTCCCCTGCTCCCACACGCCGAGCCCGTCCCCGTCGAAACGGGGGATGATGTGCCAGTGAATATGGAACATAGTCTGCCCTGCGGACAATCCGTTGTTCTGCATGACATTGAATCCCGAAGCTCCGGTGGCCTTCATCACGGCCGCGCCGACCTTCTTCAGCGCCGCAAACACCGCAGGCGCGATATCGCAGGAGACTTCAAGCATATCCTTGTAATGCGTCTTGGGTATCACCAGCGTATGACCGGGATGCACAGGCGACAGATCAAGAAACGCCAGAACGCAATCATCCTCGTACACCTTTGCGCAGGGAATCTCTCCCTTGGCAATAAGGCAGAAAATACATTTTTCTTCAGACATAACAGTACAGACCTCCAAAGCCTCTCCCGTATTTTTAACACGGGAGACACCTTGTCATCCTAAGCGCAAGCGATTAGAACATCAAGAGCTTTTCTGCCGAGGAAAAAAAATGTCACGTCTCCCTCAACCGTTGGGCCGCACCGGGTCCGGGCGCATCCTTTTCTTCACCGGAGCCCGTCAGAGCCGCTCCAGCCGCATCCTGCCGGTTTTTCTCCCTTTTCTCGGCTGTCCCGGGCACTGCGTGTACTGCGCGCAGGACAAGCAGACCGGTCACACGGGCTCGGAAGGCCTGCGCGCCATTCTCGCCGAAGCCGCAAAAAATGCGGCCGCTCTCCCGCCCTGCGGGCCGCAGGAGCGCCGCGAGCTGGCCTTTTACGGCGGAACCTTCACAGCGCTGCCCGCCGCGGACCGCGCGTCCTGCTTTGAACTTCTCGAAGCTCTGCGCCGCGAAGACCGCATCCGCCTCGCCCGCTGCTCCACCAGACCGGACGCACTTTCGCCCGCCGTGCTGGACGAACTTCTGCACCACGGCGTGGATCTCGTGGAGCTCGGCATACAGAGCTTCGCGAGCGAGGCCCTCGCGCTCTCCCGCCGCGGCTACGACCGCAGCGCGGCCCTCGCCGGATGCCGGGCCGTGACGGGCGCAGGGCTCAGCCTCGGCATTCAGCTGCTTCCGGGCATGCCGGGCAGCACGCCCGACGTGTTTCTGGACGACGTGCGCACGGCGCTTTCTCTTTCGCCCGCCTGCCTCCGCTTCTATCCCTGCCTCGTGCCCGAAGGCACAACGCTGGCGCGCTGGTTCCGCGAAGGACGCTTTGCGCCGTGGACCGTGGAACAGACCGTGCGCACCCTGGGCGAGGCGCTGAACATGGCCTGGCAGGCGCAGGTTCCGGTCATCCGTCTGTCGGTGGCGCCGGAGAGCGCCTTCGACGCCGCACTGCTCGCCGGCCCGCGGCATCCGGCCCTCGGCGCGCTCATTCAGGCCGAAGCGCTGCTTCGCGCGGCCGAAAACGCCGTGAACGCCCTCGGCCGCGCGCCGGAAAGGCTCACGCTGCCGCAATCGTGTCAGGGATTCATGTACGGAGACCGCGGCGCGCTCAAGTCGCGCTGGCAGGCTCTCGGGCTGGGCCCGGAACGCATTGCCTTTGCGCGCGAAGCCTCGGCCGCCGAGCTCGTCTGACACTTTTGCCGCGCAAAAAAAAACGCCGATCCCCCGAAAAACCCCGCAGGAACGGGCCAAATGCGTCTTTTGCGCCGCGCGGGACTTGACGCTCCCCCCTTTTAACGTATGTTGCTTGACGACGGAGGAGGCGCGTCCTCTCTTTGAAATTCCTACTTGTGAGCGAAATATGGGCAAGGATCTGATTATCGTGGAATCACCGGCCAAGGTGAAGACCATCAAGAAATTTCTGGGAAACAAATACATGGTGCAGGCCAGCGTAGGTCATATACGCGATCTGCCCACCAGAGAAATCGGCGTGGATGAAGCCCACGACTTTGCCCCGCACTACGAAATCATCAAGGGCAAGGAAAAGGTGGTGCGCGATCTGCAGGAAGCGGCCTCCAAGGCCGACACCGTGTACCTTGCTCCCGACCCGGACCGCGAAGGGGAAGCCATTGCCTGGCACATCGCCGAGGTCATCAAGAACAAGGCGAAGAACATCAAGCGCATTCAGTTCAACGAAATCACGGCCCGCGCCGTGAAGAACGCCCTGGAACATCCGCACGACATCAATCCCGATCTCTTCGACGCCCAGCAGGCCCGCCGCGTGCTCGACCGTCTCGTGGGCTACAAGATTTCGCCGCTGCTGTGGAAAACCGTGAAGCGCGGCATTTCCGCCGGACGAGTGCAGTCGGTGGCGCTGCGCCTCATCGTGGAACGCGAAGAGGAACGGCTCGCCTTCGTGCCCGAAGAATTCTGGACCTTCCGCGCGCTGCTTGCCGGAGCCACGCCCCCGCCGTTCAAGGCGGAGCTTGCCAAGATTGAAACGAACTTCGCCAAAAAGCTGAAGGAACTTTCCGGCTCCGACGAAAGCAAGGAAAAAAGCGCGCGCAAAATTCTCATCGCCAGCAAGGCCGCGGCCGACGCCCTCGAACAGGCCATGGCCGGTCAGCCCTTCGTGGTGACGCAGGTGGAGGAAAAGGAGCGCTCGCGCAATCCGCTGCCGCCCTTCACCACGTCCACGCTCCAGCAGACGGCCAACCAGCGCATCGGCTTCACCTCCAAGCGCACCATGGCCACGGCGCAGCGGCTCTACGAAGGCATCGAGCTCGGCGAACGCGGCACCACGGCCCTTATCACCTACATGCGAACCGACTCCGTGCGCATTGCCGAAGAGGCGAAGAAAAGCGCCGCCGACTACATCGAACAGCGCTTCGGCAAGGACTACATGGCTCCCGGCGGCAAGGGCCGCTCCTTCAAGGGCAAGACCTCCGCGCAGGACGCCCACGAAGCCATCCGCCCCGTGGACATCACGCTGACGCCCCAGGACGTGAAGGAATTTCTCTCCTCCGATCAGTACCGCCTGTACAATCTCATCTGGTGCCGCTTCGTGGCCTCGCAGATGGCCGCGGCCACCTATCACGACACCGCCGTCAGCCTGACCTGCGGCCCGGGCCTGTGGAAGGCCAAGGGCGAACGCCTGCTCTTCCCCGGCTTCCTTGCGGTGATGCCGCGCTCCGCCGAGGAAGAGGAAGCCGCGCTTCCGGCCCTGCGCGAAGGCGAAACCGTCACGCTCCAGAAGCTCGAAAAGGAACAGAAGTTCACGCAGCCCGCCCCGCGCTACACCGAAGCCTCTCTGGTGCGCGAACTGGAAGAACGCGGCATAGGCCGCCCCTCCACCTACGCGACCATCATTTCCACCATTGAGGACCGCGAGTACGTCCGTCTGGAAGACAAGCACTTCGCCCCCACGGATCTCGGCAAGGTGGTGTGCTCGCAGCTGCGCGACCACTTCGCCAAGCTCATGGACGTGGGCTTCACCGCCGAGATGGAAAACAATCTCGACAAGGTGGCCGACGGCGAACTCGGCTGGGTGGATCTCATGAAGGGCTTTTCCAAGGACTTCAATCCCACGCTGGAAGCGGCCGCCAAGAACATGGCCCCCGTCAAGGGCGGACTCACCACCGACGTGCCCTGCCCGGAATGCGGCAAGCCACTGGTGGTGAAGTTCGGCAAGAGCGGCGAATTTCTGGCCTGCACGGGCTACCCCGAATGCCGCTACACCACCAACTTCACCCGCGACGAAAAGGGACGCATCATTCCGCAGGAGCGCCCGAAGGAAGAACACAAGAAGATGGGCGTCTGCCCCAAGTGCGGCGGCGACGTGATTCTCAAGCAGTCGCGCACGGGCAGCCGCTTCCTGAGCTGCTCGCGCTACCCCGAATGCGACTACGCCGCGCCCTTCTCCACCGGCGTGGCATGCCCCAAGTGCGGCAAGGGCATGCTGGTGGAAAAGAGCTCCCGCAAGGGCAAGCTGTTCTATTCCTGCGACCAGTACCCCAACTGCGACTACGCCGTGTGGGACTGGCCCGTGGCCGAACCCTGCCCCGAGTGCCATTCTCCCATTCTGGTCATCAAGACCACCCGCGCCCGCGGACGTCATCTGGCCTGCCCGAATCCCAAGTGCCGGTACACCAGAGAGCTCGACGAGAATCAGAACTGATTCCGCCTTCCCGCAACGCAACCGGGGAAGCGCCCTTCAAGGGGCGCTTCCCCTTTTCTGTTTTTCAGAGGTGTGAAACAGGCCCCGGCCTTTTCCAGAAGCACGAAGCGAAAAACGACGACGGAGCATCTCCGACGCGCCGTCCTTTTTTTGTTCCGGAGGCTCCGCACGAGCAAAAAACGTTGCGGCACATCATTCTTCCGCCTTTCGGCCGATATTTTTTTGTTCCCGACAGGCATTTTTCGCCGGAACAAACGGCACAAAAAAGAACTCATTCAGAGCATTTTCAGCATCGCGCCCATTTCAATAGTCCGAAATAATATCGAAAAATATTTCGGCACAAAACTTGCATACGTTCATGCGATCCACTTGGACAATGTTCCGTAATTTTCTACTCTAGGAGCACGCATGAACCTTTTCTTCAAACGGGCGGCAGTGTTCGGAGCCGCGGCGCTCTGCGCCGTGCTCTGCGCCCCCCGCAACGGAGCCGCAGCCATGGAAAGCCCTTCCTACTGTGCCACCATTTCCCAGAGCACCAATCCTCTGACCACGCGCGGCATGGTGACTTCCCCCAACTATCTGGCCACGCAGGCCGGCCTCGACGTGTTGCGCCGCGGCGGCAACGCCGTGGACGCCGCCGTGGCCACGGCCGTCACGCTGGCGGTGGTCTATCCGCAGATGTGTACCCCCGGAGGCGACAACTTCTGGCTCATCTACAACGCCAAAACCGGCGAGCTGCGCGGCCTGAACGCCAGCGGCCGCGCAGGGGCCAGGGCCACCATCGACTTCTACGCCTCAAAGGGACTCAAAACCATTCCCTCCCGCGGCTACCTCGCGGCCAACACCGTGCCCGGCGCGGTTTCCGGCTGGGACGAGGCCTATCGCTACAGTCAGTCCGCCCTCAAGACGACCATGCCCTGGAAGGAGCTCTTCGCCTCGGCCATCGCCTACGCCAGAGACGGCTTTCCGGTGAGCACCTCCCTTTCCTACTGGAGCGCCGTCAACGCCGATCCCGACGACAAGGTGTTCCGCGATCTCCAGCGCTTCCCCGAATTTGCCCGCGTGTTCATGAAGGACGGCAAGCCTCTCGTCACGGGCGACATGTTCCGTCAGCCCGATCTCGCCGCCACGCTGACCGCCATTGCGGAAAAGGGCGCCGCCGAATTCTACAGGGGCGACATCGCCAGACGCATCGTGGCCGATCTGGAAAAGAACGGCGGCATGCTCTCGCTCAAGGACTTTGCCGATCACAAGGCGGACTGGGTGGAGCCCATCCGCGTGAACTACCGCGGCCTTTCCGCCTGCAACCTGCCGCCGAACACCCAGGGCATGGCGTCCCTGGAAATTCTGAACATCCTGAACAACTTCGACGTGAAGGCCATGGGCGAAGGCAGCGCCGACTACTACCACGCCGTCATCGAAGCCACCAAGGAAGCCTTCGCCGACCGCGACGCCTACCTTTCCGATCCGGCCTTCGTGTCCATTCCGCTGGATCGCCTTCTCTCCGAAGATCACGGCAAAAAGCAGGCCGAGCGCATCGACATGAAGAAGGCCGCCGGTCCCAAGGCTCCCCTCGATCCCAAGGGCGACACCATCTGGCTCGGCGTGGTGGACAAGGACGGCAACGCCGTTTCCCTCATCCAGAGCATCTATCACGACTTCGGCTCCGGCATCGTGGCGGAAGGCACGGGCGTGCTGCTTCAGAACCGCGGCAGCTTCTTCTCCCTTGATCCGAAGCATGTGAACCATCTGGAACCCGGAAAGCGCACCATGCACACGCTGAACCCCGCCATGCTGCTCAAGGACGGCAAGCCTTACCTCGTGTACGGCACCATGGGCGGCGAAGGTCAGCCGCAGACGCAGGCCGCCATCGTGACCCGCGTGGTGGACTTCGGCATGTCGCCGCAGGAAGCCATCACCGCCCCCCGCTGGCTCTACGGCCGCACCTGGGGCGCGGCGTCCAACGACGTGAAGCTCGAAGGACGCATTCCCGCTTCCGTGGTCGAGGAACTCAAAAAGCGCGGCCATCCCGTCAAGGTGGTCGAAGACTTCACCGACACCATGGGACACGCGGGCGCGATTCTCGTCAGGGACAACGGCGTGCTCCAGGGAGCCACCGATCCGCGCGGCGACGGCCTCGCCGCCGGCTTCTGATCCGGCTCTCAGCCGAAACAGGGCGGCCGAAGCGCTCCAAACGCCCCGGCCGCACGCCCTTCCGATATTCCGAACAGCTCTTCTTCCGACAGACAGACGACAAAAAGCCGTGAACATGCACCCTGAACACGCTCACGGCTTTTTTCAACACGAATCAGCGTCCGGCTACAGATCCACGGTGCCTTCCGGGCGTTCGGGCGCGCGCTTCGGCTTCAGTCCTTCCACGGCGTCGCCGAGCTCGCGCATGGCCTTGCCCATCTGACGCCCGAGGCTCTCGCCGAGCGCCGCCGCTCCGTCGCGGGCGTCGTCCCAGGCGCGGGACACGCGATCCCGCGTGCGGTCCGCTTCCAGCATCTCAAGCGTGCGGGGGCCTGTGCCGCTCAGCTTCCTGCCAAGCTCTTCCAGACGACCTCTGGTCACGCGCCCGTCCACAAAGGCCTCGCGCAGCAGCGGCAGCACCTTTTCCCGATAGTCCGAAGCCGAAAAAAGCTCCCGAAGCTCCACAAGACCGCCGTATTCCGCAGGACTGATTTCCGCTTCCTTCCAGGCCTTGTGGTCCATGTACTGACCGGCGAACAGAAACACGCACGCCGCCGCCAGCACGACGATGATCAGATTCCTTATCATGGCATACCTCCCCGGCAGACCGTTGAACGCCTCTTTGCGCTGAGCGCCGCCCCTTTGACTACGCCCCGCGATACTTCAGCATGCCGCCGTAATACACGCCGTCCTCCCGCACGTGAAACACAGTGGGATACACTTCCACGCCGGCGCGGACGGCTTCGGAGAGCGCCGCGGCATAGTCGGGATCCACGTAGTCGGCCGCGTCGAAACAGCGCCCGTCCGGCCGCTGAATCACGTACAGCATGGCGGCCCTTCCGCCCTCCGCCGCCAGACGCATGAGCGTGTGCAGATGCTTGGTTCCCCGGGCCGTCACCGCGTCGGGAAACGCGGCCACCTCGTCTTCCACCAGCGTCACGTTCTTGCACTCCACCCACAGCGGCGGAAGATCGGGCCCCGTGAGCAGTCCGTCGAGCCGGCTCTCTCCGTTCACGGCCTCGCGCCGCAGGTTAGTGTATCCTTCCGCCCACGAAAGCAGCCCGGCATGAAACATTGCCTCCAGCAGCCTGTTGGGCACGGACGTGTTCACCCCGACCCAGAAAAAACCGTCGCCGCAGGGCTGACCCAGCGCCTCCACGGTCCATTTCAGCCTGCGCGCCGGATTCGTCGCCGGAGACAGCAGCACCGGCATGCCCGGACGCAGCAGACCGAGCATGGTGCCGGTATTGTTGGTGTGCGCCACAACTTCCTGACCGTCGAGCCTTGCAAGAACAAAAAACCGCTTTTCCCTGCGGATGAAACGACCGATGCGGCAACCCTCGGGATATGTCAGAAGACGCGTTTCCATGACGCATGTTTCCTTTTTTTCTTGCGCGCGGCCCCTGCCGCAACGCAGCGTCCGCAGTTTTGAAGAGCCCCGCAACGGCAAAGCGTCAAAATCTCCGCAACGGACTGCGGCAATGCCTTTCCCGGGCAAACATCAATTTACATGCCCCCGTGAAGTTGATAGACTTTACCGTGACCGTCAGGCCTTTTATCGCTCATATCAAACAGGAAGCGCAACCATGAACTTTGCCGACAGAATGAAAAAGATCAAGCCCTCCGCCACCCTTGCCATCAATGCCAAGGCCCTCGAACTGAAGGCCCGCGGCATCGCCGTCACCAGCCTGGCCGTGGGCGAACCCGATGCTCCCACCCCGCATCACATCTGCGAGGCAGCCAAGAAGGCCATCGACGAAAACTTCACCAAATATACCCCCGTCAACGGCATCATGGAAGTCCGCAACGCGGTCTGCCATTATTTTCAGCGTCAGTACAACGTCTCGGCCAGACCCGAAAACGTCATTCTCACCACCGGCGGCAAGCAGTCTCTGGCCAACACGCTCCTCGCCATGCTCAACGACGGCGACGACGTGCTCCTGCCCTGCCCCTACTGGACCAGCTACCCCGACCTCATCCGTCTTGCGGGCGGCAATCCCGTGCTCGTGAAGGCCGACTCCTCCCGCGGCTTCCGCATCGACCCTTCCGATCTCGAAAAGGCCCTCACCCCCAGAACCCGCATGATGATCCTGAACTCGCCCTCCAACCCCACGGGCGTGGCCTACACGCAGGAAGAACTCGACGCCCTCGTCAAGTGGTGCTTCGATCACGATGTTTTCGTGCTGGCCGATGAAATGTATGAACAGCTCGTGTACGACGGCAAACCTGTGAGCGCCTCGCACTGGTGGGAAAAGTTCCCCGAAAAGATCGCCATTCTGAACGGCCTGTCCAAGGCTTTTTCCATGCCCGGCTGGCGCGTGGGCTACACGCTCGCCCATGAGGACCTCATCAAGCAGTGCTCCAAGCTGCAGGGACAGATGACCTCGCACATGTGCTCCATCGCCCAGAAGGCCGCCGTGGCCGCTCTGGACGGTCCCTACGACTGCGTGGAGGAAATGCGCCTCTCCTTCCTGCGCCGCCGCGATCTCGCCATGGCCGAAATTTCCACCTGGCCCGGCGTGGTGTGCCACCGCCCCGGAGGCGCCTTCTACCTGTTCCCCGACGTGAGCGCCCTGTTCACGCCCCAGATGCCTAACGGAGAAGCCGTGTGCTCCATGCTGCTGGAAAAGGCCCGCGTGGCCTGCGTTCCCGGCGAAGCCTTCGGCGATCCTCACTGCATCCGCCTCTCCTACGCCGTTGCCGACGACGTTCTCATGGATGCTCTGCATCGCATAAAGGAAGCCCTGTACAACTAAACCTCTTTACCGGATGGTGCGTTTATGACTCAGGCGAAACTTGATTGGGCCCATGCATGGATCGGCGGCGTTGCCGACCGTCCTTCCGACGACTCCCGCTTCATCGAAAAGCTGAAGCAGGAGCTGCCGGTTCTTCCCTTCCTGGCGCTTCCCTTTGCGGAAGATCTCATTCATCAGCTTGAAATCCACGAAGAATTTTTGAAGAGTTTCAAGCACATGCTGCTGCTCGGCATCGGCGGTTCGGCGCTCGGTCCCCGTGCGCTTCAGCGCGCCTTCGCCCCCGGTCAGGACCGCCCCAACCATGACGGCCCCTGCCTGTGGATTGCCGACAACGTGCATCCCGAATGGCTCCAGGAACATCTGGACAAGCTGGTGCCCGAAGACACGCTGGTGGTCGTGGTCAGCAAGTCCGGCGGCACCATCGAGACCATCGCCCAGTACCTCCTCGTGCTGCCCTGGCTGCAGAGCAAGCTCCCCGGCACCTGGCAGGAACATCTGTTCGTGGTGACCGACGCCAACAAGGGCTTCCTGCGCGACGAGGTGGACAAGTACGCCCTGCGCTCCCTGCCCGTGCCGGACAATCTCGGCGGCCGCTATTCCGTGCTCTCCGCCGTGGGCATGGTGCCTGCGGTGTTCCTCGGCATGGACTGGAAGGGACTCATTCAGGGCGCCATTTCCGTGGGCCGTCCGCTGGCGGAAAACCCCGACTCGCTGCTCGACCATCCTTCCTGGAAGCTCGCCCGCTGGGCCTGGCAGATGTCCGAAGCCGGCAAGAGTCAGGTGATCTACTTCTGCTACATTCCCGCCTGGTCCACGTTCGGCCCCTGGTTCTGCCAGCTCTGGGCGGAAAGCCTCGGCAAGGACGGCAAGGGCACCATGCCCATTCCCGCCACCGGCGTGACCGATCAGCATTCTCTGCTTCAGATGTTCCTCGACGGCCCCAAGGACAAGATCTGCCTCTTCGTGAGCACGCCCGCCAACAAGACGCTGCTGCCCATGCCCACCAAGCTGCCCGAACAGTGGCAGTACCTGAAGGGGCACAGCTTCGGCGACATTCTCGACGCCGAAACCCTGGCCACCCGCGCCACCCTGGCGCAGAAGGACGTGCCCGTGGTGCATCTCGACATGCCCGATGAAAGCGCCTTCTCCGCCGGCAAGATGATGATGCTCCTCGAAGCCGCCACCATCTTCACCGGCTGGCTCATGGGCATCAATCCCGTGGATCAGCCCGCCGTGGAAAACGGCAAGAAGCTCGCGCGCGCCCGCCTCGGCATGCCCGGCTCCGAAGAAGACGCGGCCAGACTGGCCATGTTCACCGCCATTCCCTCGGAAACCATGAACTTCTAACATCGGCAGCCGCGTCTGCAAAAGAGGCGAAATGCGCTTCTTTGCAGGCGCGGCGCATGTTTTTCACGCCCGCCCCCTTTCGGCGCGGCAAACATCGTCTCCGGCGAGCGGCCCGTTGCCGCGCGGCCTTCCCCCTTTTCCACGCCTCTTGCCCGAAGGAACCCTTATGGATGACGCAAGTCAGAACAGCGCAGAAAACAAGCTGCCGTTCAATCTGGCCAAGTTCTTCTCCTACATCTCGCTGGTGCTGATTCTCATCTCCAGCGTCATCCTCACGCTTTTCATCGGCAGCACCATGAACCGCTCCATGCTGGAAAGTCAGGAGGAATACGCGCTGCTGCTCGCAGACAACATCAACCGCCAGATTTTCCGCAAGTTCACCCTGCCCGTCACCTACGCCTCGGGCCGCGTGGCGCTGTCCAATCCGGCGCAGTACAAGCTGCTCGACGAAGTCATTCAGTCGCAGCTGCACGGCCTGCAGCTCGAAAGCGTGCGCCTGTTCGACGATCACTACACCATTCTCTATTCCACCGATCCCAGAGAAGTGCGCCGCACCGACATGTACACCGCCGGCATTCCGCTGGTGTTTGAAGGAAAGCCCCATCACTTCGACGTGCTCTCCTCCATGCCCTACGCGCAGGCGCTCGTCACGCCGAATCTGCCCAAGGGCACCTTTCTGCTGCGCACCGTGTTCCCCCTCACCGTGGACACCGACTTCCAGGGCCTGCGGCTGCACGGTCAGCCCGTGCCCGTGCTCGGCGTGCTGGAAATCGTGCAGGACATGACCCCCCAGTACCGGGGCACCATCCGCTCGCAGTGGCTCATCATCACGGGCTTTCTCATTTCCACGCTGATCCTGTTCTTCCTGCTGCACTTCGTGGCGCGCAAGGCCGAATTCACCCTGAGCCGCCGCATGGCCAGAAACCGGCAGCTCGAAGCCCAGCTGCATCAGGCGGAAAAACTCGCCAGCATGGGCCGCATGGTGGCCTCCATCGCCCATGAAATACGCAATCCGCTGGGCATCATCCGTTCCAGCTCCGAATTTCTCATCCGCCGCCACAAGACGGAAGACGCCACAACCCAGGCCATGCTCTCCGCCATTTACGACGAATCGTGCCGTCTCGGCACCACGGTGAACGATTTTCTCGACTACGCCAGACCGCGTCAGCCCCGTCAGGACGTGGTGAACATTCAGGACGTCATCAACAAGGCCATGGCCTTTCTCGGCGGCGAATTTCAGCGTCAGGGCATAGAGGTGCATGCCGATCTTTCGCCCGACGTCACCGTGCTCGGCGACGCCGACCTGCTCTACCGCGCCTTCTACAACATTCTGGCCAACGCGCAGCAGGCCATGCAGGGGCCGGGAGAAATATTCATCGAAAGCTCCCTGCCTTCCGACGGCAAAGTCACGCTCACGTTCCGCGACACGGGGCCGGGATTCAGCGAAGACGCCCTGAACAAGGCCATGGATCCGTTCTTCACCACCAAGGACAACGGCACCGGCCTCGGCCTGCCCATCGTGCAGGCCATCATTGACTCCCACGGCGGAACCATGAAACTCTCCAACGCTCAGCAGGGAGGCGCGCTCATCACCATCAGCTTCCCCGCCCGCAAGTCGTCTGAAGAAGAAGGAAACAGTCATGAGTGATATATCCCACATTCTCGTCATCGACGATGAAAAGAACTATCTCATCGTCATGGAGGCGCTGCTCAAGGATGCAGGCTACGAAGTGACCGCCTTGAACGATCCTGAAATGGCCCTCCATTTTCTCGACGAATCGGAAGTCGACGTCGTCATCACCGACATGAAGATGCCGAAGCTCTCCGGCAAGGAAGTGCTTCAGCGCATCAAGAAGTCGTGGCCGGATCTGCCGGTGCTCATCATGACGGCCTTCGGCAGCATTGAAAGCGCGGTGGAAGCCATGCGCTACGGCGCGTTCGACTACATCACCAAGCCCTTTGCCAACGACGAGCTGCTGCTTTCCGTCCACAACGCCGTGGAGCTTTCCAAGGCGCACCGTCAGTACAAGCTGCTCCAGGAATCGCTGGAAGAGCGCTACCGCACGCATCACATCATCGGCAAATCCAAGGCCATCCGAAACACGCTCTCCATTGTGGACCGCGTGGCCGTGAGCCGTTCCACGGTGCTCATCACCGGCGAATCGGGCACGGGCAAGGAACTCGTGGCCCGGGCCATTCATTTCAGCTCGCCGCGCAAGGAAGGCCCCTTTGTTTCGGTCAACTGCATGGCCTTCAACTCCGGCGTGCTGGAAAGCGAACTCTTCGGCCACGAAAAAGGCTCCTTCACCGGCGCCGTGGCCACGCGCCGCGGCCGCTTCGAGCAGGCCGATCACGGCACGCTCTTTCTCGACGAAGTGGGCGAGCTCAGCATGGATCTGCAGGTCAAGCTGCTGCGCGTGCTGCAGGAGCGCGTGTTCGAGCGCGTAGGCGGCACGGAGCCCATCAGCGTGGACATCCGCGTGGTGGCCGCCACCAACCGCGATCTCGCCAAAATGGTGGAGGAAGGCACGTTCCGCGAGGATCTGTTCTACCGGCTCAACGTGGTGCAGATTCACATTCCGCCGCTGCGCGAGCGCCGGGAGGACATTCCGCTGCTCATCGCCCACTTCACGGAAAAGATTGCCGAAGACAACGGCATTCCCACCAAGAGCTTCAGCCCCGAAGCGCAGAACTATCTCACCGGATACGACTGGCCCGGCAACATCCGGCAGCTTCAGAACGTGCTGGAAGGCTGCATGGTCATGGTGCCCGGCCCCGTCATCGGCGTGGACGACCTGCCGCCGGAAATCCGCGGCGAGGAATCGCAGTTCAAGAGCGCCGTGGATCTGCTGCCCGTGGAGCTCAACCTGGCCGACACGCTGGACAAGATTGAGGCGGCGCTCATCAAGCGCGCGCTCGTGCGCGCCGACTTCGTGCAGGCCCACGCCGCCGAACTGCTCGGCATTTCCCGCAGCCTCATGCAGTACAAGCTGAAAAAGTACAACATCACGGGACACTGATTCCGGGGCGAGACCGCCGTCCGGCACAGGCAGGACGAGGCCGGGCACCCTTCGCCCGACGACTTTCAGAGCGAACGTTCAAGGCGGACATCGCAGGATGTCCGCCTTTTTTCGGAACGCGTCGGGCCGTGCCTGTTCGGGCGCAACCGAAGCCGGGGCCGCCGTTGAGCTGACGCCGAGCGATTCTGCCGAGCCGGAACGCATGTTCTGATTCAGGCCGCGAACGTCGGGAAGCCCCCGAAATTTTGACCGCGAGAGCCTGCCACCGCGTCCGCATGGCGTCAGTCTGGTCTGCCTCCTCCGAGACGGCATCCGGGCAGCAGACATCTGCATGGCTTCGCCCTCTGCTGCGGCAAACATCCCCCAGTGCCCGACTGAGCCGGAAGACTTCGGCCTCGGGCTGTGGCGGCAGAACGCCCCATTTTCCGGCCGCATCGCCTCCAGAGTACGGAATTTTTCGCGGCAAACAAAAAATAGTGGCAAGCAAGAAAATAAATTATTTCAGCCCTAAAGAGCCTCCCTTTCAGCTCTCCGCCCCGCAGGAATGCCCGCCTTTGTGATGTTTCACGTGAAACATCGCCGCACCTGTGTTTCACGTGAAACACTCCTTGCTTTTCCCCATGCCTGCGTTTATGTAAAAAAGAAATCGGGAAAGGAGCTTGAATTTTGGCCAGAATCATTGCTGTTGCCAACCAGAAAGGCGGCGTGGGCAAAACTACCACGTCTGTCAACCTTTCCGCCTCTCTGGCTATCATGGAAAATCGTGTTCTGCTGGTGGATTGCGATCCGCAGGCAAACTCCACCAGCTCGCTTGGCTTCGACCAGCAGAATCTTCCGCGCAATCTCTACACGGCCCTCTGCGGCACCTCCACGCTGGAAGAAACCCTGCTCCCCACGGCCACGCCCTATCTCTCCCTGCTGCCTTCATCCACCGACCTCGTCGGCATCGAAATAGAACTCGTCGATAAAATGGCCCGGGAATTCTATCTCGCCGATCTGCTCGGTCAGGTGGCCGACAACTACGACTACATCATCATCGACTGCCCGCCCTCCCTCGGGCTCATCACCATCAACACCCTGTGCGCCGCACACGAAATTCTCATTCCGCTGCAATGCGAATTCTTCGCGCTGGAAGGCATCGTCAAGCTGCTGCACACCTACGAACAGGTGCGCAAGCGCCTCAACAAGGAACTCAAGATCCTCGGCGTGCTGCTCACCATGTACGATTCCCGCAACAAGCTCGCCCGGCAGGTCAAGGCGGAAGCTGAACGCTGCTTCCCCAAGCACATGTTCAAAACCGTCATTCCCCGCAACGTGCGTCTGTCCGAAGCCCCCAGTCACGGCAAATCCATTCTGCACTACGACATCAAATCCAAGGGCGCGGAAGCCTATCTCGAACTGGCGCGCGAGGTCGTGCATAAAACGGCGCTGCCCTGACGCAGGCGCTCCGTCGCCGCGGCATGCAAGCAACACGCGGCACGGCGACTCTCCCCGTTTCCACGCTTTTGCCCGGAAGTTTTCGCCTTTCGCCGTCACTCTGAACGCAAAACATTTTTCCCGCCGCAGCCCTCTCAGCCTCTGAACAGGCTGCGATGAACGGAGACGCCATGAACATACCCGAACGCGGACTCGGTCGCGGACTCAGCTCCCTGCTCAGCTCCGCCATGGAAAACAGCAGCGAAGAACCCAGAAAGCTGGCGCTCACGCAGCTTGTGCCCGGCAAGAATCAGCCCCGCAAACACTTCGACAACAACGCCCTCGGCGAGCTGGCGGCGTCCATCAGAAATCAGGGCGTCATTCAGCCGCTTCTGGTGCGCCTGCTGCCCGGCATGCCGCAGCGCTACGAAATCGTGGCCGGTGAACGCCGCTGGCGAGCGGCCCGCATGGCCGGTCTCACGGAAGTGCCCGTCATCGTCACGGAGTACACCGACAAGGAAGCCATGACCGTGGCCCTCGTGGAAAACCTGCAGCGGGAAGACCTCAACCCCATGGAAGAAGCCGAAGCCCTGCAGGCGCTGCGCGAAGCGCACGGCCTGAGTCAGGAAGAGCTGGCGGAACAGCTCGGCAAAAGCCGCTCGGCCGTGGCCAACGCCCTGCGCCTGCTCCAGCTCTCCCCCGCCATGCAGGACACCCTCGCAAAAGGCGACATCAGCGCCGGACACGCCCGCGCCCTGCTCTCCGTAAGCGACGCCAAACTGCGCGACGCCCTGCACGCCGCCGTACTCCAGCATCACCTGTCCGTCCGAGAAACGGAATCCGCCGCCGACGTCTGCAAACGCACCGGCGCGCTGCCGGAAAAGCTCGCGCCCGGAAACCAGGCGCAGCCTCCCCGCACCGCCCGCGCCCCGAAACCGCAGATCATCAAAAATCTGCAGAGCCTCCTGCGGCAAAGCAGCGGCACCAAAGCCACCATCAGCGGCAACGAACAGCAGGGACGCATCCAGATTCCCTATGCCAGCCCCGAAGAACTGACCCGCATCCTCAGCCTGCTCGGCCTGAACGCGGAAGAGAAATAAAAGAGGGGGCCAGGAAAGAGCGACACTTTGCTCCGCATGGGGACATCATTTCCCCATGATCCCTTGTTTGCGGGCGCGCCTTCTCGGCGCGCCCGCGATATTAAAAAAGGCCGCGGAGCACACCGCGGCCTGAAAAATGGCAAGGGGAAAGAACGACGCGCAGGCGCGTCCGCTCAGCTGACTTTTCGGAGTATGGCCAGGAACAAGGCGTCCTGCCCCGGAAACTGAGGAAGAAAGCTCCGCTGCTCCACAAGACGGCAGTCCCCGCTGCGAAGTTCCACGAAACGGGCGATCTGCGCTTCGTTTTCCTCGCGGTTCAAGGCGCAGGTCACGTAAAACAGCGCGCCGCCGGAAAGAAGATGTTCCCACGCATGGCGGAGAATGTCGGCCTGCATGCGCACGGCTTCGGCAAGGCGCTTCGGGGAAAGGCGCAGGCGCAGCTCGGCGTTTCTGGCTATCGTTCCCGTGCCGCTGCAAGGAACATCCAATAATATCAATGGGAAAGATTCATCTATCTGCTGTGCGGCCACGCATTGCAGCTGCGGCCACGGCAGCCCGAGGCGAAGCAGCGCGGCCTTGAGCTCCTCAAGGCGGAACGACGCCGGTTCGCTGGCGAGCGCCACATGCACGCCCTTTTCCAGCAGGGCCGTAGTTTTTCCACCGCGCCCGCAGCAGGCGTCCCAGAGCGGCGCTTTGGCGAGCGTCTCATCGGCAAGAATCCAGTCGGCCAGGTATTCGGCCACAAGCTGGGAGGACGCGCCCTGCCGCGTCAGATTGCCCTGCTTTTCAAAGGTCTCCAGAAGCGCCTGCTGCTTTGCCGCGTCCGGCCGGTTTCTGTCCAGGCCCTCGGCGGAAAAGCCGCCCTGCCCCACAGGAGCATAGCCTTTTTCCAGCCAGTGCTGCACCAGCATTTCGCCCCACGCCCGAGACAGGTTCGCCCGCCAGCACGGCGCAGAGTGCGCAAGCGTGTTCTCCGCAAGGCGGCACGCTTCCTTCTCTCCGTATTGCGACGCCCACATGTCGACAAGCCACTGCGGCAGCGACGCCGCCGTTGCCGCGCCTTCCGCATCCAGCTGTGCGCGGGAAAGCGCCTCCTCCCTCCCGCGGATCGCACCTCGAAGATCCTCCGACGCGCGATCCACAGCACGCAGCACGCCGTTGACCAGGCCGCCCAGCCCCTGCCCGAAACGACGCCGGGCCAGATTGACCAGCTCGTTCACCGTGGCCCGGGCCGGAATGCCGTCCATGAACAGAATCTCGTACGCGCCGAGCCGAAGCAGCATGCGCACCTGAAACGAAAGCGCATCCGGCTTTTTCAAAAATCCGGCCAGCGCCGCATCCAGCGCGGCATGACGACGCAGCACGCCATAGACCAGCTCGGAAAGCAACGCGACGTCACGTCCGTCGAGCGAGACGGAGGCTCCGTATCGGGAAAGCATGACGGGCAGCGGCGTTCCGTCCTCGGGGTGACGGAAGAGCTGATGCAGAAGTTCCAGCGCGCCCTTCCGGGCTGCGGAAACCGACGGATTTTGAGACTTTTTTTTTGTTTTTTCGATCATGGACTTGTCGTGCGGCGTTTTCGTGCCGGAAAAAGGCTCCTGACGCGTTTTTCGATATTTTGCCGTAGTTGAATGCCAAAGCGGCGACCTGGCTCTCCGTTTTGTCAAAACGTGATAAGCGACATCGACGTCGCCCCCCCCAAAGAGCGGACAAGACCGCCCCGCCCTCCGGCCGCGTCGGCGTTTTGCCTGAGCGGAGGGACAAAACGGAGCCTATTCCTTGCCGCCAAGCATGCCGTACGGTTCGGCAAGGCCGCGCAGACGCCCGTTGCGGAAATCCGCGGCGCTCATGGTGGACTTGCCCGCCGGACGCAGGCGCGTGATGCGGTAGGAACCGGAGCCGCAGGCGACGAGAAGCGCGTCGCCGTCCATGCCCACAAGCGTGCCGGGCGCGGCGTTCTGCGAACTTTCCACGGGTTCGCCCGGCTCGATGCGGAGCATCACCGGCTCGCGGCCTTCCATGCGGAGCACGGTTTTGGCTCCAGGCGCGGGCGTGAGGCCACGGATGATGTTGTGAATGCTCTTCGCGTCCTTCGACCAGTCGATATATTCCTCGGCCGCGGAAATCTTGGCCGCATGGGTCACGAGTTCCTCATTCTGCGGAACAAAGGCCGCTCTGCCCTCGGCGATCATGCCGAGCGCGCCGATCATGAGCTTCGCCCCGTGTTCGGCCAGCGTGTCGAACAGCGTGCCCGCCGTGTCGTCCGGCTCGATGCTCACCGCCTGCTGCAGAAGCATGGGGCCGGAGTCGAGCCCGGCTTCCATCTTCATGATGGTCACGCCGGAAATGGCGTCGCCGTTCATGACGGCGCGCTGAATGGGAGCGGCCCCGCGGTACTGAGGAAGCAGGGAGCCGTGAACGTTGTACGGCCCGAGCGTGGGAATATCGAGCACGCGCTGCGGCAAAAGCAGGCCGTAGGCCGCCACCACAAGCACGTCGGGCCTGAGATCGGCAAGGGCCTGCACGTCGGAGTCGTCGCGGAAATTGCGCGGCTGATACACGGGCAGGCCGAGTTCCAGCGCCAGTTCCTTGGCGGCGGAGACCTTCAGCTTCTTGCCCCGCCCGGCGGGGCGATCCGGCTGGGTATAGACGGCCACCACTTCCCCGCCTTCCCATGCGGCCACGGCCTTGAGAATCACCGCCGCAAAATCCGGCGTGCCCATGAATACGATGCGCAGTTTCGACATGTCAGCTCCATGACGGACAACAAAGGGGCTCGCGCGCCTTCGTGCATTTAAAAATGTTGTCGCGGCGCGGGCAGTTCGGAAAGCGCCCGTCGTCAGCGTGGTCACACTGTACGGTCTATCAGTTTTTCCGTCCAGCCGGAACGGGCCCGAAAAAGAAAAAGGCCCGGACTTTCGTCCGGGCCCGGATGCTGAACAGACGGCGGGCGCTGGCCCGGCGCGACTATCTTCTGCCCTTCCGTATTTTCTTGTCGTACAGAGAGCGCTTGAGATAGCTCAGGTAATCGATGAACAGCTTGCCGTCGAGATGATCGGTTTCATGCTGCATGCAGGCGCCGTAATAGCCTTCGCCTTCGATGTGAACGGGCTTGCCGTCCAGATCAAGGGCGTCGAGGGCCACGCGGCGGGGACGCTTCACCTTGGCGCGCAGATCGGGCACGGAAAGGCAGCCTTCGTTTTCCTCGTGGCCTTTGGGATCGAGCACCGTGACCACGGGATTGACGAACACCCGGAAATCCTGAGGCAGGTCGGGATCGTTCTTTTCCTGCGACACGTCGATGACCACCACGCGCTTGAGCACGCCGATCTGCGGCGCGGCAATACCCACGCCGCCCACCGTGGTGAGCGTGTCGAGCAGATCCTGCGCGAGAGCGCGGATGTCGTCGTTGATCTCGGCCACAGGTTCACTGATCTTGGCGAGCGTGGGATCGGGATACTGAAGAACGGGACGAAGCATGATTTACTCCGCGGAATTGCTGGGAGCGGGAGCCGCCTTTTCACGCAGTCGAATGCCCAGTTCACGCAACTGCTTGTTGTCCACGGGGGACGGAGCTTCGGTAAGCAGGCAGGCGGCCTTCTGGTTCTTGGGGAACGCGATGACGTCACGGATGCTCGACGCGCCCGTGAGCAGCATGGCCACGCGGTCGAGACCGAAGGCGATGCCGCCGTGGGGCGGAGTGCCGTAGTCCAGAGCCTGAATGAAGTAGCCGAACTGAGCCTTGGCGGACTCTTCGGTAAAGCCGAGACCTTCGAACATGCGGGTCTGGTCGGCGGGATTGTGAATACGGATGGAACCGCCGCCGATTTCGTTGCCGTTCAGCACCATGTCGTAGGCGCGGGCCTTGGCGCGGGCGGGATCGGTAAGCATGATGTCGTAGCTTTCGTCCTGCGCAGCGGTGAAGGGATGATGGCAGGCCACCCAGCGATGTTCCTCCTCGCTGTATTCAAAGAGCGGGAAGTCCGTCACCCAGAGCAGATTCCAGGTATTTTCAGGGATGAGGCCGAGCTTGTTGCCGAGTTTCACGCGCAGGCTGCCGAGAGCATTGTTCACGAGACCGGGTTCGCCGGCCTGGAAGAACACTATGTCGCCCACTTCGAGGCCGCACACTTCCGCAATGCCCGCCCTTTCCTTGTCGGAAAGGAACTTGGCGATGGGCGACTGCCATTCGTTTTCGTGGATCTTGATCCAGGCCAGGCCCTGAGCGCCGAAGCCCTTCACGAAATCGGTGAGTTCGTCGATTTCCTTGCGGGTCATGGTGGCGCCGCCGGGCACGCGCAGAGCCTTCACGAGCTTGGCTCCGGCAAAGAGCTTGAAGGCGGAACCGTGAACGATGTCGGTCACGTCCTTGAGCTTGAGATCAAAGCGGGTGTCGGGCTTGTCGGAGCCGTAGTCGCGCATGGCCTCGTCGTAGGGCATGCGCTTGAGGGGCAGCTCGATGTCCACGCCGATGGCTTCCTTGAACACGCGGGCGATGAGGCCTTCGGCCATGGCCATGACCTGATCTTCGTTCACGAAGCTCATTTCGATGTCCACCTGGGTGAACTCGGGCTGACGGTCGGCGCGCAGGTCTTCGTCGCGGAAGCAGCGGGCCACCTGATAATAGCGGTCCACGCCGCTCATCATGAGCATCTGCTTGAACTGCTGGGGCGACTGGGGCAGCGCGTAGAATTCGCCCGGAGAAAGACGGCTGGGCACGAGGAAGTCGCGAGCGCCTTCGGGGGTGGACTTGGTGAGGTACGGCGTTTCGACTTCAAGGAAATCGAGATCGTTCAGGTAGTTGCGGCAGGCCTTCACGATGTTGTGACGCACGCGCAGGTTGTGCGCCATGACGGGACGGCGCAGGTCGAGGTAACGGTACTGCAGGCGCACGGACTCGGAGCAGTCGGTGCGGTCCTCCACCTGGAAGGGCGGGGTCTTGGCCGTGTTGAGCAGCTTCCATTCCAGCACCACCACTTCGATTTCGCCGGTGTGCAGGTTGGGGTTGGTCATGCCTTCGGGGCGGGGACGCACGCGGCCCTTGATGGCGATGACGTATTCGCTGCGCAGAATGTGGGCGTCGCGATGCGCTTCAGGCGCGACTTCAGGGCTGAACACCACCTGCGTGAGGCCGTCGCGATCGCGCAGGTCCACGAAGATGAGGCCGCCGTGGTCGCGGCGATACTGCACCCAGCCCATGAGGCACACGGTCTTACCGTTGTCGGCAATGGTCAGGTCGTTGCAGTGATGGGTGCGCTGCCAGTCACCCAGCGGTTTGATGTATCGGGCGTGTTCCTTCTGAACATCCACGACGTTTTTTTCGTTGTCTTCAAACTGGCTCATGACCATTCCTCTTTATTGTTCGGCGTTCAGGCTGGCGGCCGCGTCGGCGCAGAAGACCTCGTGCTGCTCGCCAGATTCCATGTTTTTAATGATGACGCTGCCGGAAGCCAGCTCGTTGGTTCCCATGATGAGCGTGAAGCGCGCGCCGGACTTGCCGGCCTGACGCATGGTGGCCTTCATGCTGCGGCTCTCGTAGCCCATGGTGCCGGAAAAGCCTTCGCGGCGCAGGTTCTGGGCCAGGGCGAACGCGGCGTCGCGGCAGGAATCGTCGAGCACGGCCATGTAGAAGTCGGGACGCACTTCGGGCATTTCGCGGCCTTCGAGCAGAAGCGCGAGGCGCTCCATGCCGCAGGCAAAGCCTATGCCGGGCACGGCCGGTCCGCCGAGCTGTTCCACAAGGCCGTCGTAGCGGCCGCCGCCGGCCACGGAGCCCTGAGAGCCGATTTCGTTGGAAACCACTTCCCAGGTGGTGCGGGTGTAGTAGTCAAGGCCGCGCACCAGACGGTGATTGATCTGATAGGGCACCTTTTCCGCGTCGAGATGGCGCAGCACGGCCTCAAAATGGGCGCGGCAGTCGGGGCATTCGTTTTCCAGAATCACGGGCGCGTCGGCCGTGAGTTCCTTGCACTCGGGCACCTTGCAGTCCAGCACGCGCAGGGGATTGGTTTCCATGCGACGGCGGCAGTCTTCGCAGAGCTTCGACTGATCGAGAGAGGCCAGCCAGTCGTGGAGCTTCTGGCGATACTTCGGACGGCAGCTCGAGCAGCCCAGAGAGTTGATCTGCAAAGTAAGGTTCTTCAGACCGAGTCTGCCGAGAAACTCCATCATCATGCAGATGATTTCCGCATCGGCCTCGGGTTCCTTCGGGCCGAGGCACTCGCAGTTGATCTGATGGAACTGACGCATGCGGCCCTTCTGGGGGCGTTCATGCCGGAACATGGGGCCGATGGTGAAAAATCTGCTCACGGCCTCGCGTGCGTAGATGCCGCTTTCAATGTAGGCGCGCATGACGCCGGCCGTGGCTTCGGGACGCAGGGACATGGAACGGCCCTTGCTGTCGGGAATGCAGTACATCTCCTTCTGCACCACGTCGGTTTCCGTGCCGATGCCGCGGCAGAAAAGGTCGGTGTATTCCATGAGCGGAGTGCGAAGTTCGCCAAAACCGTAGCGGGGGAACACCTCGCGGGCAGTGGCTTCCATCATCTCAAAAAGACGGCTCTGCGCCGGAAACTGGTCGGCAAAGCCCTTGATAGCCTGAATCTGTGCCATGAACGGACTCCAGCAAAGTAGAAATAACGCATGAGGATAGGACCATTTCTCCCCATTGTCAAAGAATTCCCCTCGCTCCGCGCCCGCGCCCTGCAAGGCCCAAAAGAAAAATCACGGAACAGCCGCCGCGCTTTCGAGCGCGCGCCCGGAGCTTTGCGCAGCCTCGCCCCGCTGCTTTCAGGCCGCATTCCGGGGACCAATTCGTGGCGACTCCGGGCCGCACACTCCGGGCAGGCGTCCGGGCCGCCTTTTCCCCAGAAGCACAGGACGCATTCCGGGGATCTTTCCGGGCCGTTTTCCGCGCGCTTCCGAACGCCCCCCCCGCCCCCTCGGATGCGCCTCGAAGCCGCACTCCGAACGAGTCCTCCGAACGAACGTTCCGCCCCCCGGCATCCGCCCTCCGTTCCGTTGCATGCGGCCGGAAAACATGACAGAATAACAGGCTTGTGAACACATGGTTCACCTCTCCACATCCCTTTCTGCGAGACTGCCCCATGGAAGACATGATTCTTCGCGAAATCGTCGTTCTTTTTATCCTTTCCATCATCGTCGTTCTTGTCTGTCTGCGCTTCCGCCTGCCGTCCATCGTGGGCTTTCTGCTCACCGGCGTGCTGTGCGGTCCTTCCGCCCTCGGACTCATTCCCAGCCCTGAAGCCGTGGACACCATGGCCGACGTGGGCGTGGCCTTCCTCATGTTCTCCATCGGCATGGAGCTCTCCGGCAAGGAGCTCGTGCGGCTCAAGAAGCCGCTCTTTCTGGGCGGCTCCTCCCAGGTGCTGCTCACCATGGCCTTCGTGTTCCTGCTCACGTTCTGGTGGAGCGGGCCGCGGCTCGGCATCGTGTACGGCTGCATGGTCACGCTCTCGTCCACGGCCATCGTGCTGAGCATTCTCCAGCAGAAGGCCCTCACCGAATCCCCGCAGGGACAGGTCTGCCTCGCCGTGCTCATTTTTCAGGATCTCGCCATCGTGCCCATGGTGCTCATCTTCCCGCTGCTTGCGGGCGGCCTCGAACTCGACACCAATTCCATGATCTTCGCCGTGGGCAAGGGCGTGCTCGTCATCGGCGGCATTCTCCTGTTCGGCAAATACCTGCTCCACCGGCTCATGTTCAGCGTGGTGAGCACCCGCAGCCGCGAGCTCATGCTCATGACCACCCTCGGCCTGTGCCTCGCCGTGGCGCTCATCACCTCGTGGCTCGGCCTCTCGCTCGCCCTCGGCGCGTTCCTCGCCGGTCTCATGATGGCCGAGTCGGAATACAGCCTCAACACGCTTGAGAGCATCATGCCCTTCAAGGAAGTGTTCTCCAGCATCTTCTTCATTTCCGTGGGCATGCTGCTCGACGTCAAATTCTTCCTCACGCATCTGCCCGTCATCTCCCTGTGCGCCGCAGCCATCATTCTGGCGAAAATCCTCATGGTCGTGCCCGCGGTGCGCGTGCTCAGATACTCCATGCGCACGGCCCTGCTTGCAGCCTTCAGCCTCGCCCAGGTGGGCGAATTCTCCTTCGTGCTCGCCAAGTCCGCCCTCGGCCTCGAACTCATCAGCAACGACGCCTATCAGATCTTCCTCGCCTCCAGCATTCTGACCATGGTGCTCACCCCCCTGCTCATCGGCGCGGCCCCCAGGGTCACCGGCAGGATTCTGAAACGGCCCAACATGCAGACCGCCGAAGCCGCCACCGACGACTCCGACGAACACGACGCCGAAGACAGCGCCCACGGCATCATCCGCGACGGCCGGCAGCTCAAGGATCATCTCATCATCATCGGCTTCGGCATCGGCGGGCAGATCATGGCCCACGGCGCAAAAAGCTGCGGCATTCCCTACATCATTTCGGAAATGAATCCCGACACCGTGGAAAAATACCGCGCCACCGAACCCATCCGGCACGGCGACGCCTCCTTCCCGCTGGTGCTGGAACATCTCGGCGCGTCCACGGCCAGGGCGCTCGCCATTCTCACGTCCGATCCGGCGGGCAGCCGCGCCATCATCGCCAACGCCCGCGCCATGAATCCCTCGCTGCACATCATCGTGCGCACGCGCTTCCTCGGCAATCTGGACTCCTACAAGGAAGTGGGCGCCAACGAAGTGATTCCCGAAGAGTTTGAAACCTCGCTGGAAGTGTTCGCCCGCGTGCTCAATCACTACCTCGTGCCGCGCCAGACCATCGATCAGTACGTGTCCGCCATCCGCCGCGAAAACTACGGCATGCAGCGCAGGCTCGGCATGGGCGGCTCCATCATGGACAGCCTGCCCGATCTGCAGCTCGTGGCCTACGCCGTGGAAGAGGGCTCCCCCCTCGCAGGCAAGACCATAGCTCAGGCCGCGCTGCGCAAGGAACACGGCGTGACGGCCGCAGGCGTGCGGCGCGGCGATACGATCAACAACAATCCCAACGCCCAGACGCAGCTTCTCGCCGGCGACATCGTGTACCTTCTCGCCACGCAGGAAGCGCTCGCCAAGGCGGCGGTACTCTTCCACACCGAAGGGAGAGCGGCCTGACATGAACGCATCTCTTCCGCAGCAGACGGGCCTCGCCGCTCTGGACGACGACGGACGCCGCGAATACTGGGCGGCGCTGGCCCTGCGCCACACCGCCGGGCTCGGCGTGCGCGGAGCGTGTCTTCTGCTCAAGCATTTCGGCTCCGCCTACGAGGCCGTCACCAACGTTCCCGCATGGCCGGAAGCGGGCGTGCCCGCCCAGAAGGCCGAAGGCTACCTGAACAATGCCTGGCGAGCCGCGGCCCGTCCGGAATGGGACGCCGCCCACACGCTTCGCGCCTCCATCATCCTGTGGACGGACAAGCGCTATCCGCCGCTGCTGCGTGAACTGCCCGACGCGCCCGCCCTGCTCTACGCCGCAGGCGACGCCTCGCTTCTGCGCGCGCCGTGCGTGGCCATCGTGGGCTCCCGCGACGCTTCTTCCGCAGCCATCGACTTTACGGCGGCCGTTGCCGAAGAGCTTTCCGCCGCGGGCGTGACCGTGGTTTCCGGCCTGGCCTACGGCGTGGACGGCTACGCCCATCACGCGGCACTCGGCGGCCCGGGCCGCACCATCGCCGTGCTGCCCGGAGGCGTGGATCTGCCCTTCCCCTCCGGTCACCGCGACCTCTATCTCGACGTGGTCGAACACGGCCTTGCGGCAAGCGAAATGCCGCCGGGCTGGGTGCCCGGCCCCGGCGCTTTTCCCGTGCGCAACCGCCTCATCAGCGGCCTCTGCCTCGGCGTGCTGGTGGCGGAGGCCAGCCGCGCGCGCAGCGGCAGTCTCATCACGGCGCGCCTGGCCGCGGAGCAGGGCAGAAACGTCTATGCGCCTTCGCCGAACGCCCTGCGCGCCCCCTGCCGCGAAGGCACGAAAAAACTGCTTCTGGATGGCGCGCGGCCCGTATCCGGCGCGGCGGACATTCTGGCCGATCTGCTGCCGCATCTTCAGGATTCGCTGAAGCATTCCCCGGCAGCGCCGATGCGCGGCAGGCCCGCAGAAGAAACGCAGCCTGCCCCGGCAAAGCACGACGCGCCGGAAGAGATTGAAGAAATTGAAGACGCTTCGCCCGCGCAGCCGGAGAGCCCCCGCGCCCCCGCAACCGACACTTCCGCCCGTCCGAAAGAAGAGCCGCGCCCGCAGGCCGCCGCTTTGCCCGCAGCCTCCGAAAAGAGCGAGCCTTCGACGCCCTCGAGAGCCGATCGCGCCTCTTCCCGCGCCGAAACGGCCGCTCCCGAGCGAAAAGAACAGCGCCCGGCCCGCAAAGCGCCCGAGAAAAAGCCCGCCCGCGCCGCCGCGCCCCTCACCGAAGAAGAGGAAACCATTCTCGCCCTTCTGCAGAACGGCCCCCTTTCCCAGGATGAGCTTCTCTACGCCGCGCAGGCGCAAAGCGACTCCTGGAACAGCGCTTCCGTGAGCGCCGTGCTCATGATTCTGGAGGTGAAGAAACTCGCGAGGCGTCTTTCCGATTCCCGCTACGAGGCCAGAGCATGAGCCGCCTTGCCGAAATCACCGCCGCCCTTCCCGTGCCCGCCGCCACCTTTCTCGCCTGGATGGAGTTTCAGAAAGGCGCGTCCGAAGCCACGGTGGCGGCCTACGCCGTGGACATCCTGGAATTTGAAACCTACCTGCGCGGCATGGGCGCTTCGCTGGAGCAGCCTTCCGAAATCACGCGGCAGATGGTGCAGGGCTTTTCCGCCTCGCTGTTCCGGCAGGGCATGGCGCGTTCGTCCATGGCGCGCAAGCTCTCCGCCCTGCGTTCGCTGTTCCGGCATCTTCTGCGCCTGCACAAGATTGAGGCCGATCCCTGCGCCGGGGTGCGCAATCCCAAGCAGGATCAGCGGCATCCCGCCATGCTCAACGTGGATCAGGTGTTCAGCCTGCTGGATGAAAAGCCCGCCGAAGCCGTGGCCGCCCATCCGGGCGACATGTCCGCGGACGATGTCTTTCTCCTGCGCGACAAGGCGCTTCTTGAGCTGCTCTACGGCTCGGGCCTGCGCATTTCCGAGGCGCTCGGCCTCAACGTGAACGACATACGCCCCGAAAGCGGGCACGTGCAGGTCATGGGCAAGGGCAGCAAGGAGCGCATCGTACCGCTCAGCGACGCCAGCAAAGACGCGCTTTCCCGCTGGCTTTCCGTACGCGACCGCGTGCCGCCCGCGCACGGCGAACGGGCCGCCTTTCTCGGTCGGCGCGGCAAAAGGCTGGATCGCCGTCAGGCCGCGCGCATTCTGGAGGAACGGGCCGCAGAAGCGGGCATCCCGCAGCACCTCTCCCCCCACGATCTGCGGCACTCCTTTGCCACGCACCTGCTGGAAGGCGGGGCGGACCTGCGCGCCGTGCAGGAACTGCTCGGGCACAGCCGCATTTCCACCACGCAGCGTTACACGCACCTCAACATGGAGGCCCTCACGCGCATCTACGACGCCGCGCATCCGCTCTCCCGAAAGAGCGACAAGAAATCCTGACCCCGTTCCCCGCCCCGGAAACCGGACCTTTTACCCATTGCGAACGCCGCAAAGAAAGGATAAACTCTCTTGTCTTTTCTTTTTCCGGGTGGTTCACGCATGTCTGAACATCTCCTTCTTGCCGACATAGGCAATACCTGCATCAAGATAGTCTTCGCCCGCCCCGACGCCCTGGAGGCCGCCTACTCGCTGCCCACCAGAGCTTCGCACACGGCGGACAGCCTGGGACTCTCGCTGCTTCAGCTTCTTTCCCTGCGCCGCCTGAAGCCCGAAGACATAGCCGCCTGCCTCGTCTGCTCCGTGGTGCCCGACGTGAGCACCCTGCTTCACGAGGCACTGCAGAAATACCTCGGCAAAACGCCGCTGTCCTTCCCCGGCGACTTTGAAATAGACCTTGTCAACGGCTACGAACAGCCGCAGGAAGTGGGCGCGGATCGTCTTCTGGCCGCCTTTGCCGCCAGAAAGCTCTTTCCCGACGCGCCGTCCATCATTTCCGTGGACTTCGGCACCGCCACCACCTTCGACTGCGTGTCCGGCAACGCCTATCTGGGCGGCCTCATCTGCCCCGGACTTTTTTCCTCGCGCAACGCGCTTGCCGCCAACACGGCCAAGCTGCCGCGCATCTCACTGGAAATGACGGAAGATCGCGTCCGCATCGGGCGCAACACCATCACCAGCATGAACCACGGCTTTCTGTTCGGCTTCGCCGCCATGACCGAAGGCCTGTGCGAACGTCTCAAAACCCAGCTTCCCGGCCCCACGCTCGTTGTGGGCACGGGCGGCGCGGCCCACGACCTTTCCAGAATCTGCCGGGCCTTTGACATCGTCAGACCCGATCTTATTCTTGAAGGGCTCCGGCTCCTCTGGCTCCGGAAGACCGCCACGGCATAGCATTCTGTTCTCTTACCCGGACTGAGTCCGGCATATTCCAAGGAGTTCCCGCCATGAACAACAGCACCATCACTTCCGTATGGGCCCGCGAGATTCTCGACTCCCGCGGCAATCCCACTGTTGAAGTGGAAGTCGGTCTCGAATCCGGCCACGTCGGCCGCGCCGCCGTTCCTTCCGGCGCCTCCACCGGCAGCCGCGAAGCCCTCGAACTGCGCGACGGCGACAAGGGCCGCTACAAGGGCAAGGGCGTGACCCGCGCCGTGGAACACGTGAACGGCGAAATCGCCGAAGCCGTGATCGGCCTCGACGCCCTGCGTCAGGTGCAGGTGGACAACACCCTCATCGACCTCGACGGCACCGAAAACAAGTCCCGCCTCGGCGCCAACGCCATGCTCGGCGTGTCGCTCGCCACGGCCCGCGCCGCCGCCGAATACCTCGGCCTGCCCCTGTATCAGTACCTCGGCGGCGTGAACGCCAAGATCATGCCCTCTCCCATGATGAACGTCATCAACGGCGGCGCGCATGCTCCCAACAATCTGGACATCCAGGAATTCATGATCATGCCCGTGGGCGCCAAGACCTTTGCCGACGCCCTGCGCATCGGCGCCGAAGTGTTCCACACCCTCAAGGGCATTCTCGCCAAGGACGGCCATGTGACCTCCGTGGGCGACGAAGGCGGCTTTGCTCCCAACCTCAAGAGCCACGACGAAGCCTTCAGCTACCTCATCAAGGCCATTGAAGCCGCCGGCTACATCCCCGGCGCGGAAGTCGCCCTCGGCATCGACGCCGCCTCCTCCGAATTCTACAAGGACGGCAAGTACGTCATCGCCGGCGAAGGCCTCGAACTCACCAGCGAACAGATGGTGGACTGGCTCGAAGACTTCACCAGGCGCTATCCGCTCATCTCCATTGAAGACGGCATGGCCGAAGACGACCGCGAAGGCTGGAAGCTGCTCACCGACCGCCTCGGCGACCACATCCAGCTCGTGGGCGACGACCTCTTCGTCACCAACCCCGACATCCTCGCCGAAGGCATCGAAGACGGCCTCGCCAACGCCGTGCTCATCAAGGTGAACCAGATCGGCACCCTCACCGAAACCCTCGACACCATCGAAATCGCCAAGAACGCCGGCTACGCCACCATCGTGTCCCATCGTTCCGGCGAAACCGAAGACACCTTCATCGCCGACCTCGCCGTGGGCACCAACTCCGGCCAGATCAAGACCGGCTCCGCCAGCCGTTCCGACCGCATCGCCAAGTACAACCAGCTCCTCCGCATCGAAGAGGAACTCGGCGACGTCAGCTTCTTCTTCGGCCCCATCCTCGCCGACAACTACGGCCTCACCCAGTCCGACGAAGACGCTGAATAAGCATTCCGCGGGGAGGGCTGCCTCCCCGCACACTGGTTTCCGGCCCGGGCTTCCGGGCCTTTTTCAACCTCCCCTGCGGCGTGCATCGCCGCCCGCCCCGGGCATCGGGAGGAATAAGGAAAAAATCATGAGCAGACTGCTGCGAATACTCTTCTGTGCCTTTCTTGCCCTCGGCCTCTTCGCCCAGAGCGCTTCCGCCGCCGACATCGCCGCCGCGGTGAACAAGATGCAGACCGCCTACGCCGGCATGCAGAGCTTCCGCGCCGACTTCACGCAGCAGCTTCTGCAGAGAGAAAGCGGCGTCGTGGAAAAAAGAAACGGCGTCATTCTCTTCCAGAAGCCCCTTCTCGTGCGCTGGGAAACCGCCGCGCCCCACGCCGAACTTCTCATGGTGACGGACAAGGAAATCTGGAACTACCTGCCCGACGAGGAACTCGCCTACCGCTATTCCCGCGCGCTGGCCGAAGATTCCCGTTCCCTCATCCAGGTGATCACCGGCCAGAGCGCCCTTTCCCGCGATTTCGACGTGGAAGCCGCCCAGTCGCCGGAAGACGGCAAGCTCATTCATCTGCTGCTCTACCCCAAGGATCCCACCACGGAACTCACCGAAGCCCAGCTCTGGCTCGACCCCGACACCTCGCTCATCCGCCGCGCCATGGTCATGGACTTCTACGGCAACACCAACACCATCGAGCTGCAGAACCTGAAGCCCAACGCGCCCGCCTCCGCCAAGGACTTCCAGTTCACCCCGCCCAAGGGCACGGAAGTGGAAGACCACGTGGAGGCCAAGCATCCCGTGGCAAGGCCGCTGCTCAACTAGATTTCCAGGCAGTGCTTCAAAGCATATTTCAATAATTCCGGGATATTCCGTTTCCGCCCGCGCGGCGGCGCCGGCAAAAGCGAATTTTCCGGGCTCTCCCTGCCCGGGCCCTGCGTCGGGGCTGGACTATCCTGATAATTAAAGGTACATAGACTTCTCGCATGGAACAGCAGCACGGCATACTGGTACTGAACAAGCCCAAGGGGCTCAGCTCCGCGCAGGCCATCGCCCGCGTCAAGCGCCTCGGTCAGAAGAAAATCGGTCATGCGGGCACTCTCGACCCCATGGCCACCGGCGTGCTGCTCGTTCTGCTCGGCAACGCCACAAAACTTTCCGGCTATCTGCTGGAAGGCGGGGTGAAAACCTACGGCGGCACGCTGCGCCTCGGCGTCGTTACCGACACCTGGGACGCCGAAGGCTCCGTGGTTGCCGAAACGCCCCTGAGCGAAGACGATCTCGCTCCGGGCTCCGTGCTTGAACAGGCCGCCCGCCGCGAAGTGGAGGCCTGGCTGGATGTGACGGAACAGCCCGTTCCGCCCTATTCCGCCGCAAAGCACCAGGGTCAGCCGCTGTACAAGCTGGCCCGCGCCGGCAAGGAAGTGCCGGTCAAGGTGAAAAGCATACATGTTTCGCACGCCTCTGTTCAATGGGTGAACATGCCGGACGTGCGATTCCGGGTAACGTGCAGTTCCGGTTCCTACATACGGTCCCTGGCCCACAGCTTGGGGATTCGACTTGGGTGCGGAGCCATGCTCACGGAACTGACCCGGGAATACAGCCACCCGTTTGGCCTGGAGGTCGCCCACACGCTGGACGAAATCCTTGCCGAGCCCGAAAGGCTTCCCGAATGGATCATGCCCATCAGCGCCGCCCTGCCCGGCTGGAAGAACATTTCCGTCGGCAAAATGCAGGAAGCGCATCTGAAAAACGGCATGCCCGTTCCCCATCTGCCGGAATTCGGTGATTTCGAACCCGGCACACGCGCCCTCATACTGGCGCAGGATGGCTCGCCTCTGGCTCTGGCAGAAGCCCGCATGGACAGGGATCGCCCTGTCTGGGCAGTGCTTCGGGGGCTTTTTACCCACTAACCTCTGACGACACGTCAGAGAGGAGGATACCGCTGTGGCTATGGATTCCGCTCAGAAGCAGGCCGTCATCGCTCAGTACGCCAAGCACGAAGGCGACACCGGCTCCGCTGAAGTTCAGATCGCCCTTCTCACCGCCCGCATCAATGGTCTCGCCGACCACTTCAAGGCCAACAAGAAGGACTTCCACTCCCGCACCGGCCTGCTCAAGCTGGTCGGCCAGCGTCGCAAGATGCTGAACTACCTCAAGAAGACCGACATTCAGAGCTATCGCGCCCTGATCGAAAAGCTCGGTCTGCGCAAGTAGTCGGAAAACGATCCGGAAACAAGGGGGAGCGGAAGAAATTCCGCTCCCCCATCCTGCATGGAAAGGGGCCTTTTCCCCTCAACCTCAACGCGAGGAAGGAGCATCCGCGAACAGAGGCGAAATTTTCGTCTTTCTTCACGGAGTCTCCTTCCAGGAGTAACCATATGGGTCTGCTCAACAGCACTCGTGTGTCCGCCACCGTGGGCGGCAAGGAAATCATTCTGGAAACGGGCCGTGTGGCCCGTCAGGCCAACGGCGCCATCTGGATTCAGTGCGGCGGCACCGTGGCACTCGTCACCGTGTGTGAAGCCCAGCTCGAAACCCCCAAGGACTTCTTCCCCCTCACCGTGGAATACGCCGAACGCATGTACGCCGCCGGCCGCATTCCCGGCAACTTCTTCCGCCGCGAAATCGGCCGTCCGAGCGACCATGAAACCCTCGTGGCCCGCCTCATCGACCGCCCCATCCGTCCGCTCTTCCCCAAGGGCTACGGCAATGAGGTGCAGGTGCTCGCCACCGTCATTTCCGCCGACGGCGAAAACGATCCCGACGTACTCTGCATCACCGCGGCTTCCGCGGCCACCTGCATTTCCAACATTCCCTTCGCGGGCCCCGTGGCCGGCGCGCGCCTCGGCCGCGTGGACGGTCAGTTCGTGCTGAACCCCACCACCGAAGAACTCAAGCGCTCCGACATGGACATCGTGCTCGCCGCCTCCCGCGACGCCGTGGTCATGGTGGAAGGCGAAGCCAAGCTCGTCAAGGAACAGGACCTCATCGACGGCCTGAACTGGGCCCACAAGGCCATTCAGCCCCTCATCGACGCTCAGGAAGAGCTCGTGAAGCTGGCCGGCAAGCCCAAGACCGAATTCATTCCCAAGCAGGACGATCCCGAACTGTTCGCCTATGTGGAAGACCTTGCCATCAAGTCCGGCATGGAAGACGCCCTGCGCACGCCCGACAAGCTGCTCAGAAAGGACGCCCGCAAGGCCGTCAAGGACAAGGTGAAGGCCCTCATGGCCACCGACGAACGCTATGCCGACGATCCCGCGGCGCAGGCCGCCATCGGCGAAGTGCTCGAACACCTCGAAAAGAAGCTCGTGCGCCAGAGAGTGCTCAACGAAGGCACCCGCATCGACAACCGCGACACCAAGACCGTGCGTCCCATCGAAATCGAAACGTCGGTGCTGCCCCGCGCCCACGGCTCCGCCATCTTCGCCCGCGGCGAAACCAAGACCATTGCCGTCACCACCCTCGGCAGCACGTCCGACGAGCAGAAGGTCGATACCCTGAACGGCGACGAAACCAAGCGCTTCATGCTGCACTACAACTTCCCGCCCTTCACCGTGGGCGAAGTGAAGTCCGTGCGCGTGTCCCGCCGCGAAATCGGTCACGGCCACCTCGCCGAACGCGCCCTCAAGGCCGTTCTGCCCTCGCCCGAAAGCTTCCCCTACACCATCCGCGTGGTGTCCGACACCGTGGAATCCAACGGTTCGTCCTCCATGGCCGCCGTGTGCGGCGGCTGCCTCTCCCTCATGGACGCCGGCGTGCCGATCAGCGCTCCCGTGGCCGGCGTGGCCATGGGCCTCATCAAGGACGGCGACACCTACACCGTGCTCACCGACATCCTCGGCGACGAAGACGCCCTCGGCGACATGGACTTCAAGATCGCCGGCACGGCCGACGGCATCAGCGCCATCCAGATGGACATCAAAATCAACGGCCTGCCCACCGAAGTCATGGCCCGCGCCATGGAACAGGCCCGCGTGGCCCGTCTGCACATTCTCGACGTCATGGCCAAGGCCATGCCCGCCGTGCGCGAACTCTCTCCCTACGCTCCCCAGCACGAGGAAGTGTTCGTGAATCCTGAAATCATCCGCATGATCATCGGCCCCGGCGGCAAGAACATCAAGGCCATCACCAGCGCCACCGGCGCGGCCATCGACATTGAGGATTCCGGCCGCATCACCATCTTCGCCCCCACGCAGAAGTCCATGCAGGCCGCCAAGGAAATGGTGCTCTACTACGACCAGCACGCGGAACTCGGCAAGAACTACAACGCCAAGGTCAAGCGCATTCTGGAAATCGGCGCCATCGTGGAAATTCTGCCCAACCTCGAAGCCCTGGTCCACATCTCCCAGCTCGACACCAACCGCGTGGAAAAGACCGAAGACGTGGCCCACCTCGGCGAAGACATGCTGGTCAAGGTCATCGAAATCAACGGCGACCGCATCCGCGCGAGCCGCAAGGCCGTGCTGCTCGAACAGCAGGGCATCGAATGGAAGCCCGAAGACACCGCCCGTCCCGCCCGCCGCGAACGCGGAGAACGCGGCGACGGCGAACGTCGCGAACGCCGCGGCGAACGTCGTGAACGCAGCGATCGTCCCCGCCGCGAACACAAGGAAGACTAAGCGGGAGCGGGGAATTCCCCTCGCGCAGAGATGAAAAGAGAGGCCGCCGTCCGCATGGACGGCGGCCTCTTCGTTTGTCATGCAAATTCGCGCTCAGCCCGCCGTACCGGGGCGGGCAACGCCGGGAGGAATCAGCGCCCGCGGGCAAATTCCGGGAAAACCCGGACGCTCCCGACGCGCAGCCACGGCCAGGAGAACGCCCCGGCGTGCCGGCGGCCCTAGCCCAGACGCTTTGCAATCCTGCGCTGGAGTTCCTTGTCCTCGCCGGGCTGCATCATGCGCTCGGGGCTCAGCACGTAGTCGATTTCCTCGCTGGTCATGTAGTTGTGCCGCACCACGAGATCGTACACCGACTGCCCGGAAGCCAGCGCCTCCCGCGCTATTTCCGACGAGCGTTCGTAGCCGATGTAGGGGGCGAGCGCCGTCACCACGCCTATGGCGTTGCGCACGAGCGAGGCGCAGTGCTCGCGGTTGGCCGTAATGCCGTCCACGCACAAATCGCGCAGAATGTGGCAGGCGTTGCCGAGATGCTTCAGCGAGGCGAACAGCGTGTAGGCAATGACGGGCTCCATGGCGTTGAGTTCCAGCTGTCCGGCTTCTGCGGCCATGGAAATGGTCACGTCCTTGCCGATGACGTCGAAACAGACCTGATTCACCACCTCGGGAATGACCGGATTCACCTTGCCGGGCATGATGGAGGAACCCGGCTGACGGGGCGGCAGATTGATTTCGTTCAGTCCGCAGCAGGGGCCGGACGAGAGCAGCCTAAGGTCGTTGCATATTTTGGAGAGCTTGACCACAAAGCGCTTGAGCAGGCCGGAAATCTGCACGTAGGCGCAGCAGTCGGACGTGGCTTCCACCAGATTTTCCGCCATGAACAGCGGCAGCGAGGAAATCTCCGCGAGGCGCTTCGTCACCAGCGCGGCGTAGCCTTCCGGCGTGTTGATGCCCGTGCCTATGGCCGTCGCGCCCATGCTGATGTCGCAGATCTGCTCGCGGCCTTCGCCGATGCGGCGGATGTCCTCGCCGATGGTGGTCGCCCACGCGGAAAATTCCATGCCCAGCGTCATGGGCACGGCGTCCTGCATCTGGGTCCGGCCCATCTTCATGACGTCGCAAAACTCCACGGCCTTGGCCGCAAAGCCCTGACGCAGGTATTCCATGTCGCCCATGAAGTCCGTCAGCGTGGCGTAGAGCGCCAGACGGATGGCCGTGGGATACACGTCGTTGGTGGACTGCGAGCAGTTCACGTGATTGTTGGGATGGCAGTACTGATATTCGCCCTTCCTGTGCCCCATGAGCTCAAGGGCGACGTTGGCGATCACCTCGTTGGCGTTCATGTTGCACGACGTGCCCGCGCCGCCCTGATACACGTCCACGGGGAACTGATCGTTGTACTCTCCGGCAATGACCTTGTCGCAGGCGAGGCAGATGTAGCGGCCGATGGATTCCGGCAGCACGCCGAGCTCCATGTTGGCCAGCGCCGCCGCCTTCTTCACGTAGCCGAACGCCTGAATGAAGCGCGGCATGGAGGCAATGGTCGTGCCCGAAATGCGGAAGTTCTCCAGAGCCCGGCTGGTCTGGATGCCGTAATAGACATCGGCGGGAATTTCCAGATCGCCAAGAAAATCATGCTCCTTACGCGTTGCGGTCATAGGCGCTCCTTTTCCGTCTCTGAAACGGCAAATGTTTGACAATCGTTTTCAGAAAGAGAAAAATACACTGCAATATCAAATAACTATCCAATCAGGCGAAAAACTTTTTCCGCCCCGACTCAATTTTGGGCCACCCTAGCACACTCAGCGCCCGGGGAAAAGCGCACTGTATTGCTTTTTCTCTTCCGCGCCCTTGCGCCCCATGACTTCAAAAAATTTTTGCTCGACGCGCGGCGGCAAGCAAAAAAGCCGGGGAGGATTTCAAAGTTCGCGCCTTCGTCCTGCTTTCGAGCCGACGCCGCCCGCGCCCAGAGCGCCGAGTCCCAAGCCTGCCTGACGCGCGCACAAAAAAAGCCCTTTCCGACCGGACAGGACGGAAAGGGCGAAACGTGAAGCCGCAAGTGCGGCTCCCCGGGGTGGAAGACCGGAGTGCGACCGGGCCTGCGGCGTTTTGCGCAGGCCGGGCGTTCCGAGCTTTCGGCGTTATGCGCCGAGAAGCGTTTTCCTCCAGGCCCGGGCGGTGTTCACAAGAAGCTGAGAAATGGTCATGGGGCCGATGCCGCCGGGAACCGGCGTGATGGCGGAAGCGAGCGGGGCCACGTGCTCAAAGTCCACGTCGCCGCAGAGCTTGCCGTCCTCGCCGCGGTTGATGCCCACGTCGATGATGACGGCCCCGGGCTTGACCATGTCGGCCGTGACGAAGCGGGGCCTGCCGAGCGCGGCCACGATGAGATCGGCCTCGCGGCATACGGCGGCGAGATCCGGCGTGCGGGAATGGCACATGGTCACGGTGGCGTTGTAGTCGCGGCTGCCGAGCATGAGGGACACAGGACGGCCCACAAGATTGCTGCGGCCGATGACCACGGCCCGCTTGCCGCTCACGGAAATGTTGTAGTGGTCGAGCAGCGCCAGAATGCCCGCGGGCGTGCAGGGACGAAGCCCGGGCACGTTCATGGCCACGCGCCCCTGATTGACGGCAGTGAGGCCGTCCACGTCCTTGTCCGGACTGATGGCCTCAATGCAGGGACGCTCGTCCAGCCCTTCGGGCAGGGGGAGCTGAAGCAGAATGCCGTCCACGGCCGGATCGGCGTTGAGGGACGCAATGAGCTCTTCCAGCTCCTGCTGAAGAATGGAGGCGGGTCTGCGGTAGGAACGCGTGTCGATGCCGACGTCGGCGCAGGCCTTTTCCTTGTTGCGCACGTACACCTGCGAAGCCGGATCCTCGCCCACCAGAATCACCGCCAGGCAGGGAGCGCGTCCGGCTTTCTCCCTGTCTTTCGCTATGTCCTCACGAAGCGCGGCGCGTATGGACGCCGCAGTCGCCTTACCGTCGAGTATCAAGGCAGTTCCTCCTTTTCCGGCCGGGCCGGAGGCATGGGGTGACAGGTTCGCCGCTCCGCACGGCGCAGGAACGGCTCATTCCGCAATCCCGCCGGACTGCGGCGCGGAAAAGCGCCCACTGCCTTTTCCGCAAATGTGTTGCGCCAGCCGCCTTCCGGTGCGTTCTCCCCGCCTGCACACGCGAGGCGAGCCCCGCTCTTCGGCCAGGGGCTAGCGATGCACCACGCTGCGCGGCCGCGTGCCGTCGGCCTGACTGAGCAGACCGTCCTTTTCCATCTGCTCCACGAAGCGGGCCGCGCGGTTGAAGCCGATGCGGAAACGCCGCTGCAGCAGGGAAATGGACACCTTGCCGTTGTCCAGCACGAACTGCACGGCTTCGGCGTAAATGGGATCGTCCACGATTTCGTTGCTCCGGGAGGCGGGCTGACCGAAATCTTCGGCGTCTTCGGCGTCGTCGTTGCCGAATTCCGCAAAATCGACCTTGTAGTTCGGCGGCTGCTGCTTTTTCCAGAATTCCACCACGGCCGACACTTCATCGTCGCTCACGAAGGCTCCGTGCAGGCGCTGAATCATGCCGCCGTTGGGCTTGAACAGCATGTCGCCCATGCCGAGCAGCTTTTCCGCGCCCGCGCCGTCGATGATGGTGCGCGAATCCTGACCGCTCGTCACCTTGAAGGCGATGCGGCAGGGGAAATTCGCCTTGATGATGCCCGTCACCACGTCCACGCTGGGGCGCTGCGTAGCGATGATGAGGTGAATGCCCGCGGCTCGGGCGAGCTGCGCGAGACGCACGATGCTGCCTTCCACTTCCTTGCGCTTCACCATCATGAGGTCGGCGAGCTCATCGACAATGATGACGAGGAACGGCATGTTGGAAAGATCTTCCGGCTCGCCGGTTTCCGCGTCCACGGGCATGGGGCCTCCGGCCTCCACCTCTGCGCGCAGACGGGCCTGCCGGTCGTTGTAGCCCGTGATGTTGCGCACCTTGACCTTGGAGAACAGCGAAAGGCGGCGGTTCATCTCCTCAATGGCCCAGAGCAGCGCGTTCTTGGTGAGATCCATGTCCGTCACCACGGGATGCACGAGATGGGGCAGATCCGCGTACATGGAAAGTTCCACGCGCTTGGGGTCCACCAGAATCATCTGCACTTCGTCGGGCCTGGCGCGGTAGAGCAGGCTGAGAATGATGGCGTTCAGGCACACGCTCTTGCCCGCGCCGGTGGCGCCGGCCACCAGAAGATGCGGCATTTTGGCCAGATCCGCGGACACGGGACGCCCGCCGGTATCCTTGCCGAGCGCCACGGTGAGCAGCGATTTGGCCTGACGGAAATTTTCGTTTTCCACAATTTCCCGGAAATGCACGGTGCAGCGCTTTTCGTTGGGCACTTCCACGCCCACGGTGTCGGTGCCGGGCACGGGAGCCTGCATGCGCACGGACACGGCCTTGAGCGACATAGCCAGATCGTTGGCCAGATTGGTGATGCGCGTGGCCTTGACGCCCGGAGCCGGACGCACCTCGAAGAGCGTGACCACGGGGCCGGGCGTGATGCGCGCCAGCGTGGCGTTCACGTTGAAGTTCTTGAGGCAGGTGATGAGCGCGTTGCCCTGTCTGGCCAGGGTAAGCTCATCGGGTCTGCTGGCAAGATCCTCTTCCGGCAGCGGCGAAAGCAGTTCCAGAGGCGGCAGCTGAAGCTCCCTGCGCTTCGGCAGCACGGGCGCAGGCGCAGCGGGCGCGGCTTCGGCTTCAAGCTGCCTCTGCACAGCGAGAGCTCCGGCCACGGCGCTGTCCACGGAAGCGTAGGCGGCGTCCTTGTGCTGCGCGGCAGGCGCTTCCGCCGCGCGGAAAAACTGGGGGAACGTCTGCCCGGGCACTTCCGTCTGCGGCGCGGGCTGCTTTTCGGACGTCGGCGCAGCCGTCACCACGGCGGGCAGATCGTCGGTATTCACGGCTGATGCCGAGGCGGAAAGCGCGGCCAGGGCCGAAGGCGGCAGATCTTCCTCCGGCACGTCGGGTTCGATGAAGGGCGCGGGAGAAACGGGCTGAGCAGGCACGACGGCGGGGGCCGGAGCCTGCGCGGGCTCAAAGGAAGGCGCGGCGGGCGCGGACGCCATCGCCGCAGGGGCAGGAGCGGAAAACACGGAAGCAGCCGTCGCGGGAGCGGCAGGCACAACCGCCGGTGCTTCAACAGCAACCGGAGTCGTCTCAGCGCTCGATGCTGAGAAAGCCGCCGGAGCCGCAATCACCGGCGCAGCCGCCGAGGAAGCAGGCGCAGAACCGACTGCTGCGGAGGGTATCGGAGAAACCGGCGCAGCGCTCACTGTCGCGGAGGGCGTGGGGGAAAACGGCGCAGAAACGGTTGCCGCGGAAGGCGCCGCCGCGGAAGATTCCGGCGTTTCGACGGCATCCTCCAGCTCAAGAATGAATTCGCTCTCTTCCTGCGCCGGAGCCTTTTCCGCCGCAGGCGCCGGAACCGGTTCCGGCACGAACACGGCGGCCACGGCAGGTTCGGAAGCGCTCGCCGCGCTTCTGGCGTTTTCCGGCCGTTCCACAAGGCGCAGAAGTTCGCTCAAGTCCTCTTCCCGAATGCCGGAATCCACTGGCTCCGGCTCCGCGCCCGGAAGATCGGGGGCCTTCGGCAGATCCGTTTTTATTTCAAGCACGGGCGCGGGAGTTTCCGCAACGTCCTTCTTCCTGCCGAACACGATGTCGAGCACAGGGCGGGGACGCTTTGCCGCGTCCGGAATTCTGCGCCATCCGGCGACAAGCCCGGGCAGGCGCTTCAGCGCTTCGGGCAGATGCGGCACGGGCAGATCGTAGGTCGTGCCGAAGGAGGGAATTTTCCGCATCGCCCATGAGGCGAACGAAGCAATGAGCGTCAGCCAAGAAATGCTGAACGACAGCTCCATGGCAATGAGGAACACGAAGAACCACAGCAGAAACGAGCCGACGGGACTGAAAAAAATAAGGGAAAAGGCGGAAAGCCACTGTCCGGCAAGGCCGCCGCCGTGAATGCCGTGAACGCTGATGTCGAATACAGACGAGGCCACCAGCATGCAGGAAAAAAGCAAGAGATACCCCACCCAGCGGTACCACTTGAGCACCAGCCAGCGGGACACCAGTCCCGCGCCCACGGCCAGAAAGAACACGACCCACAAAAAGGAGCCCAGACCGAAGCAGTCCACCAGAAAGCCCGACAGATACGCGCCGAACAGTCCGGCCGCGTTCTGCACGGAAGAAGCGTTCATGCTCACGGCCTGATTGAAGGTGGGATCGCCGACATGATAGCTCCAGAGACTGAGCAGCATAAGCAGACCGCAGAAAAGAAAAAGCAGTCCGAGCAGTTCGCGTACCAGTCTGTGTCCGTACATTGGCATCCCCTTCAAACTTCAAGTGAACCCTTCCGGGACGGACCCGGAATCCGTTTTTCTCCCGAAAAACGAAAGCGCTGCCGGAAGGGCGCGCAACACGTCCTGCCGACAGCGCAAAAGAAAAGAACGCGAATTAGTCGCGGCCGAGATATTCGCGGGTGCGGGTATCGACCTTGACGCGGTCGCCTTCGTTCACGAAAATCGGCACCTGAATGGTCACGCCGGTTTCCAGGGTGGCGGGCTTGGTCACGTTGGAAACGGTGTCGCCCTTCACGCCGGGTTCGGTCTTGACCACGGTCATCACGAGGCTCACGGGCACTTCAATGTCGATGGGCTGTCCGTTGTAGAGCAGCACGCGGCACTGCTGGGATTCCAGCAGCCAGTCGGCCTTGCCGTCGGTGTCGGACACGGGCAGGGAAATCTGTTCGTAGGTGGTCATGTCCATGAAGATGAGGTCGTCGCCTTCGCGGTACAGGTACTGCATGTCGCGCTGTTCCATGTCGGGCTTGCCCACCTTTTCGCCGGAACGGAAGGTATTGTCCACCACGCGGCCGTTGAGAATGTTGCGCAGCTTGGTGCGCACCATGGCGCCGCCCTTGCCGGGCTTGAAGTGCTGGAATTCAACGATTTCGTAAGGAGTGCCATCGATCTCGATCTTCAGGCCGCGACGAAAGTCAGTAGTGGAATACATGATGCCTCCAGGCAAAAATATGATTTTTTTTTCGTAAAAAATCCGAAACGGGCCGACGCGGACCCTTCCGGCCTCCGAAAACGGAGGAAATATTCCCCGCGCTGCGGGGGACGCCCTGCGGAATATTTGCCTTTTCCGCCGGAGCAGGCTAATCTCGGCTTTTTCCGAAAAGCAAGATATATTGTCCGATAGAGGCTCACTTTGTCAACTCGGGAGGAGCGCCATGACCGACCCGTCCGCCGAAAAAAAGACCTGTTCCGAACCCGCGCTGGAACTTCTGGCCACCCTGTACACCCTTGAACAGCTGGAAGACGCCTCGCATCACATGCCGCAGATTGCGCTGGCCGGCCGCTCCAACGTGGGCAAGTCCTCGCTCATCAACGCCCTCGCCCGCAGAAAAAAACTGGCCAAGGTCAGCTCCGAACCGGGCAAGACCCGTTCGGTCAACCTTTTTCTGGTCAAACCCGACGGCTTCTGCCTCACCGACCTGCCCGGCTACGGCTACGCCCGCCGCGGCCACGAGGAGCGCCGCAACTGGGCGGCCCTCATTCAGAAGTATCTGGAAGAAACCAAAACGCTGCGCGCGCTCGCCCTGCTCATCGACTGCCGCATTCCCACGCAGCAGTCCGACCGGCTGATGGCCGACTTCGCCAAAGCCCGGAAGCTTCCCGTCATCGCCGTGCTCACCAAGGCCGACAAATGCTCCCTCAAGGAACGCTCCGCCCAGCAGAAGACCTGGGAGGCCATTCTCGGCGGACAGAAACCCGTGGTGGTTTCCGCAGTCACGAGGCTCGGCATCGACGAGCTGTGGGCAAGGCTGCGCGAAGCCGGAGCCCCCGATCCTCTTCCCTCCGCCGATGATATCGACGGTCCTTCCGCAGACTGATTCACGCCATGCTCGACATCTCCATTCTCAACGAGGCCCAGAAACAGGCCGTGACCGCGCCCGAAGGGCCCATGCTGGTCATTGCCGGCGCAGGCTCCGGCAAAACCCGCACCATCGTGTACCGCCTGGCGTGGCTGGCCGAACACGGCATCGATCCGCATTCCATGCTGCTGCTCACCTTCACGCGCAAGGCTTCGCAGGAAATGCTGCACCGCGCCGCCAATCTGCTCGACCATCAGCTTCTCGGCGTGCAGGGCGGCACGTTCCACAGCTTCGCCTTTTCCGTGCTGCGGCGCTGGAGCCCGGACTGGACGGGCGGCTCCCTCACGGTTATGGACACTTCCGACAGCGTCGCCGCCATTCAGGCCTGCAAGGAAGCGCTGAAAATAGGCAAGGGCGACCGCAGCTTTCCGCGCACGCAGGCCGTGCTCGGCCTGCTCAGCAAGGCGCGCAACAAGGAAATGGAACTCGACGAGGTGCTTCGCCGCGAGGCGCAGCATCTGCTGCCGCACGCCTCGGATCTGGCGGAACTCGGCGAAGCCTACCGCAAATACAAGCGCGAACACGCCCTCCTCGACTACGACGATCTGCTCTTCGAGCTGGAGCAGCTCTTCCTCGACAAACCCGACGTGCTGGAAACGCAGAAGCAGCGCTTCCGTCAGATCATGGTGGACGAATATCAGGACACCAACAAGGTGCAGGCCAGGCTCGTGCGCATGATGGCCGGAGAGAACGGCAACATCATGGCCGTGGGCGACGACGCGCAGTCCATCTACGCCTTCCGCGGCGCCACCGTTCACAACATTCTCGATTTTCCCAAGCTCTTTCACAACACGCGCATCATCCGGCTGGAAGAGAACTACCGCTCCGTGCAGCCCGTGCTCGACATCGCCAACAGCCTGCTCGCCAACACCACCGAAGGCTACCGCAAGCATCTTTTCTCCCGCCGCCCCGTGCCCGCCGAGCCCGCGGTCACGCTGTACCGGCCCCTCAGCGACAAAACGCAGGCCGTGCTCGCGGCAAGGCGCATCGAAGAGCTGCTCGACACCGTGCCCGCCCGGGAAATCGCCGTGCTGTTCCGCTCGGGCTACCAGTCCTACAACATGGAAATCGAGCTCAACAAGCGCGGCATAGGCTTCCGCAAATACGGCGGCCTGCGCTACGCCGAAGCCGCCCACGTGAAGGACGTCATGGCCTTCGCCCGTCTGGTGAGCAATCCTCTCGATCTGCCCTCCTTCGACCGCATCGCCGCGCTCTCCCGCGGCATCGGCCCGAAGACCTCGCGCAAGCTCTTCGCCCTGGCTTCCGGCAGCGACGAGACCGCGCTCAAGAAAGCCTGCACGCGCTGGCCGGACTTTCTGGAAAACATGGCGCTCATTGCCAACCTGCGCGTGAGAAATCCCCGCCCCGAAGAAGTCATCGACACCATTCTCGAACACTACCGCCCGAAAATGGAGGAACTTTTTCCCGACGACTGGCCCCGCCGCCTGCAGGGCCTCGAGGAAATGTCCGGCATCGCCTCGTCCTACGAAGACCTCCAGCTCTTCATCGCCGATCTTTCCCTGGACAGCCCCGAAGAAGCCCCGGAAGAAGACGACGGAGAGAAGAAAATCACCCTTTCCACCGTGCATTCCGCCAAGGGGCTGGAATGGTCGGCCGTGCTCGTCATCGACCTTGTGGAAGACCGCTTTCCCTCCCGCCACGCGCTGGTGCGCCCCGAAGATTTCGAGGAAGAGCGGCGGCTCATGTACGTGGCCTGCACGCGCGCCAAGGACACGCTCGATCTTTTCGTGCCGCTCAGCCTCTACAACCGCAGCTCCGGCAGTCAGGAACCCGCCTCGCCGAGTCCCTTCATCCGCGAACTGCCCACGGATACGCTGAACGAAATCTATGAAAACTACGGCGGCGCGCTGACGAAACGCCGCATCCGGGAACAGCCCGCGCCGGCCTTTTCCGGCTTCGGCGCGCCGAAGCGCCGCTCCTGGCACTGGGATGAAGACGGCGAGGAAACGGACGATTCCTTCCGCGGGAAACGCCGGAAGGATGATGACGACGACTGGCCGCCCCGCGACAGGGACTTCGCCCCCTCGCCCCGCTCCCGCGAAGACGCGGACGACGCCTACCTGGCCGCCGTGCGCGAAGCCGTGAAGAGCGGCCGCACGCTGGAGGAAAGCCCGGACGCCAAACCCGTCAGGAAAAAACTCGGCTTCTGCCGTCACCGCCTGTTCGGTCGCGGCAAAATCGTGGAGGAAATTCCGCCGGACAAGTACCGGGTGAACTTTCCCGGCCTCGGCCTGAAAATCATTCTCGCCGATTACCTCACCCTGGAGTAAGCCATGCGCATGGCCAGCGAAGACGACATTCTCGGTCTCATCGACCGCTTTTTCCCCGAAGATCATCCGGCGCTTCTGCTCGGCCGCGGCGACGACTGCGCCGTTCTCCGCCCGGGCGTCCCGCTTGCCCTGACCACCGACGTGTTCGCCGAAGACGCGCACTTCCGCCGCCGCTACTTCACTCCCTTCGACATCGGCTTCAAGTCCGTGGCCGTCAACGTGAGCGACGTGGGCGCAAGCGGCGCAAGGCCGGTGGGCATTTCCATGGGGCTCACCCTCACGGGACGCGAAGACGAAGCCTGGCTGACCGACTTCTGCCGGGGCGTGAAGACCGTGTGCGACGATTTTTCCCTGGCGCTTTCCGGCGGCGATCTGGCCCGCTCCTCGCTTGTCAACGTGTGCGTCACAGCCTGGGGAGAACTTCCCGAAGCGCTGCCGCAGGGGCTTCGCCGCGGCGCGGCCGAAGAAGGCGACGTGGTGTTTCTTGTGGGCTCCGTGGGGCTGGCAAGGCTCGGCCTCTCGCTGCTTGAGCGAGCCTCCTCGCCCGAAGAGGCGGAAGAAGTGAAGTGCGACTGGCCCGAAGTCTGCGCAAGGCATCTGCGTCCGAAGCCGCTGGCCCGGGAAGGCGAAGCCGTCGCCAGATTCGCCCTGCGCCATGACGCCGGAAACCGCATCGGACTCATGGACGTTTCCGACGGGCTCGCGCGCGATCTGCCCCGCCTTCTGGCAAGCCGCCGCTCCGGGCTCGGCGCGGACATCGCGCTGGCGGAAGACATTCTGCCGGAAGAGCTTCTGCGCTTTGCCTCAGATACGGGCGTCAGCGCCCCGGAATTCGCCTTTGAAGGCGGCGAGGACTACGCCCTTGCAGGCACCTGCCCCGAAGCGCTGTGGCCGGAACTTGCGCGCGAACTGAACGCGCCCGCGCTCGCGCTCGGACGGGTGCGCCGAGGCGGCATCACGCTCAACGGCCGGACTCCGGCCTCTGCGGGATTCGACCATTTTGCCGCATGAAGAAGCGTTGTTTCTTCATACAGGCTTCACACTGACCGCCTACCATGACGCCGTCAGAAACATAACCCATGCCGCCGGACGCACCGGCCTGCAAAAGTGAGGAACACCATGGAAAGAACCATGAGCGCCACCAAGCACATCGCTCTCATCGCCCACGACAACATGAAGGAAAGCCTCATCGAATGGTGCGCGGAACACAGTCAGATTCTGGCCCGTCACTTTCTCTGCGGCACCGGCACCACGGCGCACCTCATCAATGAAAAAACGGGTCTGCCCGTCACGCCCTACCTCAGCGGCCCGCTCGGCGGCGATCAGCAGATAGGCGCCAAGGTGGCCGAAGGCCACATCGACATCATCATCTTCTTCTCCGATCCGCTCACCGCCCAGCCTCACGACCCCGACGTCAAGGCCCTGCTGCGCATCGCCCAGGTTTACGACATTCCCATCGCCAACAACCGCGCCACCGCGAACTTCATCATCACCTCGCCGCTCTTCAGCCAGAGCTACACCTACACGCCCCACATTCATTTTCCGCTGAAAAACAAGTAATCCGCAACCCTCTGTGACGGACGCGGCCTGAACGCAGAATCTGCACTTCTGCGCGCTCCTGCCGCAGAAAAGGCCCTGTTTCCGCAAGAAGAAACAGGGCCTTTCAGCACTCAAAAAATCATGGAAGCGACAAAGCGTCAGCGAAGGTTCCCGCGCTTTTCCAGCTCTTCCAGAAGACGGGCCAGCGCCTTGCCCCGGTGGCTGCGCGCCATCTTTTCCTCGCGGGAAAGTTCCGCGCCCGTGCGGCCGCTTGCCGGATCGAGAAAAAGCGGATCGTAGCCGAAGCCGTTGCTTCCAGACGGCGCGTCCGCAATGCTTCCTTCCCACGCGCCGCTCACCACGATGTCTTCCGGTCTGTTCTCCCACGAGGAAGGGTACACCAGGGCCATGCAGCAGCGGAAACGCGCGGTGCGCTTTTCCGCGCTCACGCCTTCCAGCTCGGCAAGGAGCTTGCGGTTGTTGCGATCGTCCGTGCTTTCGCCTTCCCGCTCCGGCCAGTCGAGGCTGTACCTTGCGGAATACACCCCGGGCGCGCCGCCGAGCGCGTCCACCTCAATGCCGGAATCGTCGGCCACCGCGGGCACGCCGAGCGCTTCGGCCACGGCCCGGGCCTTGATGAGGGCGTTTTCTTCAAACGTGGTTCCCGTTTCCGGAATTTCGGGAAAATCGTCGGGCAGACTTTTCACGTCGAATCCGAAACGGGCCAGGGGTTCGCGCAGTTCCCTCACCTTGCCCTGATTGCGGGTGGCGAGAATGAGCGTCTCAAGCAGCGTCATGGGAGTCTCCTTGCCGAAAGGCTGTTTTCATGGCAGAAAGGGATATCTCAGGCCAGTCCTGTTGACAAGTCCAGGCCTGCTCGAAGGTAGAGTAATGCTCCGTATCTATTCCCAAAGTCTTGGCTGCCCCAAAACCCGCGTGGACACCGAACGTCTGCTGGGCTCGCTGGGCCCCGTTCTCACCGTGGACGAGCCTGAACAGGCCGACCTCGTGTTCATCAACACCTGCGCCTTCATCGCGCCGGCCGTGCAGGAATCCGTGCAGACCGTCCTTCAGATGATCGAAGATCTCAGCGAGCTGCCGAAAAACAAAAAGCCGTTCCTGGCCGTGGCTGGCTGCCTGCCCGGGCGCTACGGCATCGCCGATCTCAAGTCCGAGCTGCCGGAAGTCGATCTCTGGCTCCACACCGACGACATCGACTCCTGGGCCGATCAGATCATGCGCGCGCTTCATCTGGAGCACGCCTCGGCCGGACGCCTGCTCAGCACCGGCCCTTCCTACGCCTGGCTGAAAATCGGCGAGGGCTGCCGTCACAACTGTTCGTTCTGCGCCATTCCGTCCATCCGCGGCAAGTACGCTTCCGAACCGGTCGACAAGCTGGTGACGGAAGCCTCCGCCCTCGTCGCCGACGGCGTGAAGGAACTCATTGTCGTGGCGCAGGACGTGACCGCCTACGGCACGGACTTCGGCAGAGATCCGCGCATTCTTCTGGAAAAGCTCCTTGCGCTCGACGGACTGGAACGCCTGCGCCTGCTCTATCTGTATCCGGGCGGACTCACCCGCGACCTGCTGCGCTTTCTCAAGGAGGCGGGCAAGCCGTTCGTGCCGTATTTCGACATGCCTCTGCAGCATGCTCACCCGGACATTCTCAGCCGCATGGGCCGCCCCTTCTCCGGCAATCCGCAGGAGGCGGTGGACCGCATACGCGAATTTTTCCCCGAAGCCGCCCTGCGCACGACCATGATGGTGGGCTTTCCGGGAGAAACCGACGAACATTTCCGCACTCTCATGGATTTTGTGGAAAAGAACCGCTTTCACCATATGGGCGTGTTCGCCTTTCAGCCTGAAGAAGGCACGGCCGCGGCAGCCATGCCCGATCAGATCGACGACTCCGTCAAGGAAGCCAGAAAGGACGAACTCATGGAACTTCAGCGCGGCATCAGCGAGGAGATTCTCGCCGGTTACGCCGGACAGCGCATGGAAGTGCTGGTCGATGAAAGTTCCGAAGAATGGCCCGGTCTTCACACCGGCCGCACCTGGTTCCAGGCCCCCGACGTGGACGGTCTGACCTACGTGAGCGGCCCGGGCGTGGAAAACGGCGCCCTGGTGGAAGCCGACATCGTAGAGACCAGGGAGTACGACCTCGTGGCCCTGGCCTGAACTGAGGAACCGCATGCATAAAACACTGCTCTTTTTTTTCTGCTCGCTTCTTCTCATTTCCTGCGTCGCCACTTCGGGCACTCCGGGAGACATCAGCGGCGCATGGGTGGATGACGAAGGGCGGATCTATTTTCTGGACGAAGACGGCGCGCTCGGCCTGCCCGATCAGACCGCCATTTCCGGCGTGAGCTGGAATCTGGAAAACGGCGTGCTCTCGCTCGCCACCATGGACACCCCCGGCGACAAAGTGCGCACGCAGAAGCTCGTGCTTGCCAAGTCCGGCTCGAGCAGACTGGAATTCACCGACGCCGACGGCGCCGCCGTGGTGTGGAAAAAAAGCCGGGCCAAGGTAGGCAGGCTGGAAGGCACGCTGTTCTACCGCGAACGCATGGCCCTGCCGCCGGAAGTCGTGGTCAGAGTGCAGCTCTATCCGCTGCACTCCCCCATTCCCGTGGCCGCGTCCACCATGCCCTCGTCCGGCAGCGGAAGCATTCCCTTCCGCGTGTACTATCTCGAACAGACCATGCCGAACGAGGCGCGTCTTGCCGCCGCCGTCATGCACAGCGGCGAAACGCTCTTCGCCACGCAGACCGACGAAGTCGTTTCCATTCCCGGCAGGCCGAACGTGCTTGTCTATCGCACCATGCCCGGCGAACATCAGCTTCCCGAGCTCAAGACGCCCGCAAGCTATCAGGGTTCGCTGAAAAGCGGCGGGAAAAACATTTCCGTCCATCTCTACCTTGAAGACGACGGTCTGGCCCTGCTCACTCAGGACGGCGACCGCAATCAGTACATGGGCACATGGATGGAAAAAGACAGAAACCGCACCATCGAAATCACGCGCGGCGCTCTCAAGCCCGTGACCGCCACGCGCGAAGCCGGCGGCAATCTGCTGCTCCACGGCCTTTCCGCGCAGCCCGTGGAACTCAAAAAAGCCGACATTCCCTGGCCCTCCAAGGGCTTTCTCATCGAAGGAGAGCTCAGGAAACAGAACGGCAAGCCCGTATTTTCCGAATGCAATTCCCAGCGGGACATTCCCATTCAGCCGTCCGGGCGGGGATACGATCAGCTCAGCCACATTCTGCAGTCCAACGGCAATTCCTCCGTGGTGCTGGAAGGCCGCATTCAGGACGGTCACCTGGAAGCCTCCAACGTCTTTCTCGTGCAGAAGGGCGGCGTCTGCTCCACGGAAAACTACGCCTCCGCGCCGCTCGAGCAGACCTACTGGCGTCTGCGCGAGCTCAACGGCGCGCCCGTGGAACTCTTTCCCGAGCAGCCGGAACCCCATCTTATTCTGCGCGACAACGGTCAGGCTTCCGGCTCCGACGGCTGCAACAACTTCTTCATGAACTGGAAGCGCAAGGATGAAGCCATCAGCTTTTCCGACGGCGGCTCCACCCTGCGCATGTGCCCGCAGGGCGAAGAACAGGCCCGCGCCATGCACACCATGTTCTCCAAGGCCGACGAGTGGAACATCAACGGCTCCATGCTGGAGCTGCGCTCCAAAAAGAGCATCGTTGCTGTGTTTGAAGCCGTGGACATGTAACGCTCTAAAACTACATAAAAAAGCCGGAGAACAGCATCATCGCTTCTCCGGCTTTTTCGTATATTTCAGCAAGGACGCTTACAGAATTATTCACTCCATCCGAAAGCGGTCCGAGCTCGTTTCCGCTCCGCTCAAATCCGTTCGAGGCGGGGACGCATCACAGAGCGGAAACGTTATCTTTCGCCGACACGGTTTACAGGATTGGCTGGCACGCGACCTTCAAGCACATCCACAATGTTCCTTGCCGCCGTCATTTCAATGGCTGCTCTCACCTTGTCCACGGCAGAGCCGAGATGAGGCGTAAAAAGAGTATTCAGCGCCGGAGAAAGCAACGGAGGATAAATGCTTTCGGGACGCCCTTCGAGAGCCCAGTCCTCGAATGAGAAAACATCGGCGGCATACCCCGCAAGATGTCCCCGCTCCAGAGCTTCTGCCACGGCGGGCTCATCTACGCATGATCCTCGCCCGGTATTCACCAGAAACGCGCCCTTTTTCATGAGCGCTATGCGTCCGGCATTCAGCAGACTCCGGGTCTGAACACTCAGCGGCGTCAGCACAAGAACAACGTCCGACCGCTCCAGAAGCTCGTGCAGTGCACAGTCCTCCACCCCGAACGCGCGGGCAGCAGCCAGCGCCTTTTCCGAAACGTCAAAGCCGAGCAGCCTGGCATTCCATACCTGAAGTCTCCGGGCCACGGCCTGTCCCAGACGCCCCAGACCTATGATGCCCACCACGGAACCCGATACGCCCGTACCGAACAGCACGGGACGCCAGCCCTGAAACTCACTGCGGACACGCCTGTCACCGGCCTTCACGTTCCGGCTCAGTCCGAGCATAAGTGCAATGGTCAGTTCCGCGGTAGGTTCGGTAAGAAGGTCGGGGACGTACGTCAGCCAAACTCCATGACGGGTGGCGGCTTCAACGTCATAATTGTCATAGCCCTTCAAAGCCGCCCCTATGACCTTCAGACGGGCAGCCCCGGCAAGAAGTTGTTCATCCACCTTGTCGGGCATGAAGGTCATGGCCGCATCGACATCGGCCGCGCGCCGGCAGAACTCTTCATGCGAAAGGCTCTCGTCGCTCCGGTTCAGGTCAAGCTCGCAGTACCTTCCAAGATACTCCTCAACCTCGGCATGAATGCGACACGTGACCAGACAACGGGGTTTTCCGTTCATGAAACCTTTCTCCGTATTCTTGAACCGAGGCCATCCACCAGCGTCACCATGACGAGAATGACCAGAAGAATGGCCGAAACTTCCCGGTACTGCATGATGCGCAGCGAAGCCATAAGCTCGAAGCCTATGCCTCCGGCACCCACCATGCCCATGACGGTGGATGCCCGGAAATTGTATTCCCACCTGTACACAAGCGTATCCACAAGCTGCGGCATGACCTGCGGCAGAATGCCGTAAAGAACGGTCTGCGCCCTTGTTGCGCCGACGGCCCGAATGGCTTCCACAGGCTTGGGATCACAGTGTTCAATGGCCTCCGCAAAAAACTTGCCCACCATGCCGACGGAATGCAGCCCCAGCGCCAGCGCGCCGGGAAGCGCGCCGAAACCCACCGCCGCGACGAAAACGATGCCCATGATAAGCTCGGGTACCGAACGGAGAATATTGAGAATCCCCCTTGCCAGACGATATACGGCCCTGTTCGGAGCCACATTTCCGGCGGCCAGAAGCCCCACAGGCAAAGAAAGAACCAGCGCTATGAACGTACCGGCAACACTCATGCACAGCGTATCGACCACCGGCTTTCCCCACTTGCGCATATTGGAAAAATCAGGAGGAAACATTTCTCCCAGCAGCTGGCAGAGCGCAGGCCCACCCTCCACCATGCGCTGCAGATCAAGCAGGCCGGTATGCCACGAACAGACAAGAACCATCAGCCCCAGCGCGACGAGCTTCAGGCAGGATCTGCGATAGCCGCCGCTTACGGTGCGCCGGACGTCTTCCAGAGTTGCCGCCATGTTACATCTGCGCCAGATTGAGATTGAGAATCGTGGCCAGCTCGCGCACGGGATTATAGGCGGCATCGTCGATGGCCGTGAATCCGTCCGCCTTGAAAGGCTTGAGAACCGCAGGATCCTTCATATCGAGAAAAGCCTGTCTGACGGCCTTCTTGAGCTCGGGATTCAGACCTGCGCGCATGGTCCAGGGATATTCGGGAAATTCCTGCGACGTGGCGATGATTCTCACCTTGTCCGCCTTCAGCAGTCCCTTTTCCATCATGGTCTGGAAAATGGGCTCCGACATGCCGCCGGCCTGTGCGTTGCCGTTCTGCACGTTCATGGCCACGGCGTCGTGGCTGCCCACGAAATGTTCCTTGTAATCCTCGCCGCTTTTGAGCCCCTCATTCAGAAGCATGGATTTGGGAATGAGGTGAGAAGACGTGGAGGCGACATCGCCAAACGCCATGTCGTGCCCCTTGATGTCCGCCACCTTTTCAATACCGCTGGCCGCATTGGCGATGACGACCGAACGATATGTGGCCTTGCCCTTCTTCTGCATGGCGGCAAAGGGTTCTATATCGCACTTCGACTTGGCCATGACATAGGAAAGCGGTCCGAAGTAGGCGAGGTCCAGACGATCGTGCCGCATGGCCTCAATCATGGAGGAGTAGTCGGTGGTCACCACGAGCTCCACCTTTCTGCCCAGCTTTTCCTGAAGATAGTTCTTCAGATTCTCATTATTCTTTATCACCACGCTGGGGCTTTCATCGGGCAGAAGCGCCACGCGAAGCGTCTGAGGGTTTCCGTCTCCGGCCGCAAAGGCAGCGGTCTGCATAGTGAACACGCCCAGAAGCGCCAGAACGATGTTGCGGATCTTCATAAAAATTCCTCTCTGAAAATGAAAATACATACTCAGGACTCCGCTCTCCGATCCGATACGAAGAACGGTACGACCCGTATCCGGTAACTATGCGGCCAGGGCCGGCTTCAGCGAAGGCTCGGCGACAGGAGGCAGAACGGATGTTTCCGCGGAAGACGTTGCGTAGAGTCTGTTCAGCACCCCGTCGTCCAGTTCGGCGGCACTGCCGTCGAACACCACGCATCCGCCGTTCAGGGCAATGATTCTGTCGGCGAAACGTCGTGCCAGCTCCACCTGATGCAGACTCACGACCGAACAGATGCCCCTTTCCCGACAGATTCCGTGGAGAAGCTCTATGACTTCGTAGGCCCGCTGAGGATCCAGGCTGGCGACCGGTTCATCGGCAAGCATGATTTCCGGCTGCTGCATGAGCGCCCTGGCGATGCCGACGCGCTGCTGCTGCCCGCCGGAAAGATTGCCCGCAGCCGTCAGTGCAAAGCCTTCCATTCCCACACGGGCAAGACAGGCATACGCATTCTCCAGATCCTCGGAAGACGCCGGAAGCAGACCATGAAACAGAGAATGAAAACCGATGCGGCCGTTGAGCGTGTTTCTCAGGGCCGTCTGCCTCAAAATGAGCTGATGCTGCTGAAAGATGAATCCGGTTTTCCGGTGCAGCTCACGCAGTTTTCCGGCAGAATCGACAACGCCTATTCCGCGAACGCTGATGCTGCCTTCCGATACCGGACTGAGCAGCGCCAGACTGCGCAGCAGCGTGGACTTGCCCGCACCGGAAGGCCCGAGAAGAACGGTGAAGGTGCCGGGATCCAGATGTATCGTCGTGGGCGCAAGCGCCGTCGTCCGACCGTACCTTTTGGCAATATTCAAGGCCTGAAGCATACAACCTCCTGAATTATCAGGATGATAAATATGCCTGAAATATTGCTCCAATGTTTCCCGGAATTAAAATTTTCATTATCAAAGAAGCGGCTTTTTTACAGCCGCAGCAACAAAAAGCCCGTTCTGAAAGTCGGAACGGGCCCTGATTCAGCAAGAGAGGAGACGCGTCTCTCTACAGCGAGCAGAGATACGGGTCATCCTTCAGAAGATAGTTGCGCACGTAGTCGTCCACGCCTTCTTCCAGCGAATGGAACTTCACCGGGCAGTGCTCGCGTTCAAGCCAGCCCATGTCCGCTTCGGTGAAATACTGGTACTTGCCCTTGAGGTGTTCGGGCATGTCGAAGTATTCGATGTCCACCGGGCGATCCATGGCGGCAAACACGGCCTTCGCCAGATCGTTCCAGCTGCGGGCGCGGCCCGTGCCCACGTTGAATATGCCGTTGCAGGAAGGCGTTTCCATGAACCAGCGCATGAGGGCCGCGCAGTCCTTGGAATACACGAAGTCGCGCACGGACTCGCCGTCGCCGTACTGCGGATTGTCCGAACGGAACAGACGGATCTTACCGGTTTCCTTCACCTGCGGCACCGCGCGGCACACCATGCTCATCATGCTGCCCTTGTGGTATTCGTCGGGGCCGTACACGTTGAAGAACTTGAGGTTCACCACTTCGCCGAGCAGCTTGTGCTCCATGCACCACAAATCGAAGAGCTTCTTCGAATAGCCGTACATGTTCAGCGGACGCAGCTTCGGCATGATGTCGAGCGAATCGGAAAAGCCGAGTTCGCCGTCGCCGTAGGTGGCGGCGCTGCTCGCAGTGATGAAGCGCGCTCCCGCCTCAAGGGCGGCGAGGCACAGTTCCACCGTGTAGTGGAAGTTGTTCTCCATGAGAAAATCAGCGTTGCGCTCGGTGGTGGAGGAGCACGCGCCCATGTGGATCACGCAGTCCACGCCTTCGAGCTTCTTCCCGGAACGCAGCTGTTCCAGAAATCTGTCGCGATGCATGTAGTTGCTGTAGCGCAGGTGGGAGAGGTTCTTCCACTTTTCCGTGGAAGCAAGGTTGTCCACCACGAGAATGTCGTCCACGCCGTGGCGGTTCAGTTCCCATATCATGTTTGCGCCGATGAGGCCGGCGCCGCCGGTGACGATGATCATTCGTGCCCCTTCAAGGTTGCCTTCGTGGTCTGCACGAGGGTAATGCTGCCGTCGGCATTGCGTCTGGCGTCTATGCCGAACATGATGACGGTGTGCAGAAGCGGACGCCCGAACAGAAAGTCCAGCATTTCCTTCCGCACCTTGCCCTTTTCCATCATGAGATCGCGGAACGCCCTGTCGTATTCCACCACTTCCACGAGCGCGCGACGGGCCGCCTCCTGCTTTTCCAGATGAGAGGCCAGCTCGATGAGCGCCGCATAGTTGCAGCGGGCCTCATGCGCTTCCACGGAATCCATGAGCCACTGCGGCGCGTGAAGCAGTTCCAGAATGGACTTGCGGTCCAGCCTGTCCTCGCCCTGCATGGACAAAAGCGCCGTCGGATCGTCGCAGAACAGGGCCCGGCATTCCGCGGGATTCCTGTCGTGAATGAAGCAGCGGTTGTCTTCCATGAGGAAGCGGCAGGTCCAGACGTCGGGACGGGAGCCGTAGGGAGCGGCAATCTTGACTATTTCCTCGGGCAGAGGAACCACATGATCGTTGGAATTGTCCCGCACGAGTTCGCCTGCGCGAAACGTGCAGAGATCCTGAAGCTGAAGCACGCCGTCCGTCAGAAGCGGGGCGTCCTCCTTGTGAAGCGCCGGTCCGCCCTTGCGGCAGCAGGTTCCGCACTGACGGCACTGATGTTGTTCGCTCATGATATCCTCACTGGAGCGTTTCCGTGGTGAATGCGGCAAGGAGCGCCGCGGGAATGTCTTCCCCTTCCGAAAGCAAGACGCCTTTCGAAACGCGCGCTCCCTGCCCGGACTATCTCGCTAGTCCCTTGTACAGCCTGAGCCGGTTGATGCGCACCCGGCGATACTGCATGTGCGTTTCCAGCATGTTTTTCTGCTGGTGAAGTTCGTGTATTTCCTGCGGGAACACAATGCCGTTGGCTATGTCCTCGGCAGCCATGAGCTCCCGGATTTTTCTGTCGCACTCCTTCTGCACCGCGCCGATGACGGCCATCTGCTCCTCAAGCTCAGAAATCGTCTCCGGAAGCGGTTTCCGGAGGAAGCTCTCCATAGACTCCATGGGCGATGACTCTTCTGCGCGCGGGTTTGGCATCTTCAGGCTCCTGCTCGACTTTGCGTTTCAGTTCAGGATGAGGAAGGGTGTTGTACATGTTCCAGAAGGCCGGGAAAAGACCGGTCATCACGCCGGGATTGGACAGGTGCAGATTGGGCTTCAGGAACGCGCCCAGAGCATAGGCCATGGCCCACTGCGCGGAAGGAGCCACCCACGAGCCGGGCACGGTTTCTTCCACCGGAACGAGAACGCCGTCCTTCTCCTCCACGCCGCAGCGGGAAAGGAAGGCCGTGACAAGATGACGATTCTCTTCGGAAAGCTCGGGCAGGGAGACCTTCGCGCCTTCGTGCGCCGCGGCCGCCATGATGACGACGCAAAGCGGCAGCAGTTCGGGGCAGCGTTCCAAAACGTCGCGCATCACCTCGGGCGCGGGAGCGGAGGTTTCGCGCTCCTTGCCGGAGCATTCCACCCTGTTCGCGCCGTACTTCACGTTGAGGCCCGCGCCGCGCAGAATCTTTTCCACGAGCGAAGCGGCCTCGCTCTTGCCCCACACGCCTTCGAGCACGGCGCGACCGCCGTTGAAGCCGGGGAACATGAGCACCACGGAAGCCACGGAAGCGTCCATGGGCACCACGGGCTCGGCGGGAACGGAAAGATCGCCGCGCTCCACAAGAATGTCGCGGCCGTTCTTTTCCACCTTCATGCCGCAGCCGGAAAGCACGTCCAGCACCAGCGGCAGCAGACGGGGTTCATGTTCGGGAAGCGTCAGGCGGCAGCTCGTGTCCCAGAACGCGGACGCCAGCACGAGCGCGGCCACGAAGTCTTCGGGCAGATCGTCGGCCAGACGGATCTGACGGGGAATGAGACCGGAGCACTCCATGCGCACGGGCAGACCGTCCTGCGAGGGAATGACGTTGGTCAGACGCACGCCGAGCTGCGGCAGGAAGTGGCGCAGCGGCGCAAGATCGAGGAAGCGCAGGGAGCTGTCGCCGGTGAGCTTGAGACGCGCGGGCATGCCCAGGCAAAGCGCCACGACAAGCCAGAGGTTGAAGGCGTCGTCGCCGATGTGAACCACCTTGTCCATGTTGCGGGCAAGGCCGTTGCCGCCGCGGCTCTGCACGTCGCCGTTCTCTTCCCACCAGAGCTGACCGCCTATCTGATTGAGCGCCTTCACGCCGCTCACCACGGCGTCGGTCAGCGGCACGCGGGAAACGCGGGTCACCTGTCCGGCGGCGGCGGCCACGGCCAGCCAGCAGCGGGCGGCCACGGTGTCGGAAGGCGCGGGAATCTGAATGTCCACGGCCTCGCCGTTGGGAGCGAGATTGTAGAAGCCCTGTTCCTCTTCCATGCGGGTCAGGGGCTCGATGGTCTGGAGCAGCACGAAAAGATCGCGGGAGAGACGATTGTCGCGGGCAAGACGCGCGGCCTTGCTTTCCCACGCGGTGCGCAGGGTCTTTTCCGTCTCGGGAGCGAGGCGTCCGCCGCGGCGCAGGCGGGCGAGCATCTGGGCGCGGCGCATCACAAGATGCAGAATGTCGTTGTCCAGATCCATGAGCGCGCCGAGTTCACGGCCGCGGGACACGCCGCGGTCCGAGCGCATGCGGTAGCCGTCCTTCTTGAAGTCTCTGCGCCCTTCGCGGCGCTCGTCGTCGCCGCGTTCAAATCGACGCGGGCGGAAATTTTCCGAATGTTCCTGACGCCGGCCTTCGCCGCGTTCGCCGTCATTTTTTCTGAAGGAACGCCTGGCGAAATCCTTTCTATCCTCGCCCCTATTATCCATGTCAAACCTGCTTTGCTCTGTGCGTGGCGCGTCGGCAGGCGCGCACGTCGTTTCAAAAGGGGCAGAAAGCGAAGCCGACGCCCCGGATGTTCACCCCGTAAACCGACTTTTCCTACGCGAAAAGTCATGGTGAACAGGCATGATACCCTTATTGCATCCGGCGGGCAAGTCTTTTGCCGGGGCCCTCCCGGGCCCCTTCACGACGGAAGGACAAAGGATTATGCTCCTTCCCTCCGCGCAAAAGCCGCGGCAACCGGCGAAACGCCCCGCGCCGCTGCAAAAAAATGCGCCCACGGGCCACGCGGCAGAACATGCGCCCTCCTCACGCCGGATCCCTTGCCGAAGAGGACGCCGCGCCGGCGCAGACGTTCAACGCTCACAAACAACACACAAATACAAGGAACGCTATGGAACAGTTCACGCCCTTTGACCGGTTATTCCAGTCCTGCGGCAGGATATGGCACATCCGCCGCGCCGACATGGACAAGCTCTGGGCCGCCATGGACCAGCAGGAAGGCGAAGAAGCCCACCTGCCCTACTGGAATGAAATATGGCCTTCTTCCCTGGCGCTTGCCGGATGGCTCGCGGAAATGCAGGACGACATACGCGGCAAAAACTGCCTCGACATGGGCTGCGGCCTGGGATTTACGGCGCTGCTCGGACGCTGGCTCGGCGCGAACGTCACCGGCATGGACTATGAGCCGCAGGCGCTGGAATACGCCAGGATCAACGCCGTGCTCAATCAGATCGAAGGCGTGCGCTTCGAGGTCATGGACTGGAGGGAACCGACCTTCCCGCCCGAGAGCTTCGACCGCATCTGGGCCGGAGACGTCATGTATGAAAAGGACTTCGCCGATCCCATTTGCGCTTTTCTTTCCGCCATGCTGAAGAGCGGCGGCCGCGCATGGATATCCGAACCCGGCCGGGACGTGTTCCATCATCTTCTCGACGCGCTGCCTGCGCATCATCTGCGTTTCAAGCGCATCTGCTCCCTTCCCGTTTCGCCGCTCACCGAACAGGAAGTGCCCGTGCCCGTCACCATCTGGGAAATCGCGAAGTAACGAAACCCCGCCCTGTTTCAAGAACGCAAAAGACTCTCCGCACGCATGCGGAGAGTCTTTTTTTCAGATCAGGCCGAACATCGCTCTCGCTTAGAAGCCTCCAGGCGCGATGTTCGGAGCGGCGTCAGCGAACGAACATGGCGTCGCCGTAGGAGAAGAAGCGGTACTTTTCCTTCACGGCCTCGGCATAGGCGGAAAGAATGCGCTCTCTGCCGCAGAGCGCGGCCACCAGCATGATGAGCGACGATTCGGGCAGGTGGAAATTGGTGATGAGATGATCCACCACCTGAAAGCGGAAGCCCGGATAAATGAAGATATTGGTCCAGCCGTGCCAGCCGCCTTCGGGAATGACGCCGCCGTTCTGCGCGGCGCAGCCTTCCATGGTGCGGCACGACGTGGTGCCCACGGCCACCACGGGACGCCCGGAAGCTTTCGCCTCGCGGATGACTGCCGCCGTTTCCGGCGACACTTCCACATACTCGCTGTGCATGGGATGCTCGCGGATGTCCTGCTCGCGCACGGGGCTGAACGTGCCGTAGCCCACGTGCAGCGTCACTTCCGCCCAGCCGAATCCGCGCTGACGCAGCTCTTCGCGAAGAGCGTCGGTGAAGTGAAGTCCCGCCGTGGGCGCGGCCACACTGCCGGACTTTTCTCTATCGGCGTACACGGTCTGATAGCGGGCCATGTCCTCGCTGCTCTGCTCGCGCTTGATGTACGGCGGCAGCGGCAGCTTGCCTATGCGCCGCATGCATTCCACAAGATCGCCCTTCCAGAACAGCGTCACGTCGTGCTGACCGAATTCCTTTTTCCTGAGCACTTCGACGGCGATGTCGTCGCCGAACACGAGGCGGTCGCCCACGTGAATGCTGCGGGAGGGGCGCAAGAGCACCTCGGCCTGCGCGTGATTCCAGCCGTCGGCTCCAAGCGAGGCGCAGGCCTTGAGCAGCGGAGGCGGCGTGAGCAGCAGAAGTTCCACCTTGCCGCCCGTGGGACGATGCCCGAACAGACGCGCGGGCACCACGCAGGAATTGTTGGCCACAAGCAGCGCGCCCTCGGGAAGAAAATCGCCCAGATGAGAAAACGTGGAATGAATGTTTTTTCCGCTCGCCCGATCCAGCACCATGAGGCGCGACGCACCGCGCTTTTCGGGAGGATACTGGGCTATGCGCTCCTCGGGAAGATCATAGTTGTAGCTCGACAGCTGAAAGTCGGATTCGTTCATTGTTGTTCCATGCCCTTGCGGGCCTTCAAAAATATGGGGACGGAAAGGCTGGCGCGCCCCGCTTTGGGGAGACGGCGCCAGCCTTCGATACAAGCAAAAAATCGGATTACTTTTCCGCCACGGCGGCGTTGCTGTCAAGCAGTGAGCGGGCGCTCGCCACGGTCTGGAGGAAGCTTTTGCGGCTTGCCCTGGACACCGGTTCGGAACGCGCTCCGGAAAGACTGTCGGGATGCACGAACTTTCCGTTCTTCATGACGCGAAAATCCAGATGGGGGCCGGTGGCCGTGCCCGTGGCGCCCACAAAGGCCACCACTTCGCCCTGATCGACCTTCTGCCCCACCTTGAGCGACGAGGCGAAGCGCGAAAGATGGGCGTACTGCGTTTCGATGCCGCCGCTGTGACGGATGACGAGCGTGTTGCCGTAGCCGCCCTTCCAGCCCTTGAACGTCACCTTGCCCGCGCCGAGCGCCTTCACGGGCGTGCCGCGGGGCGCGGCGTAGTCCACGCCCTGATGCGGGCGGACCTTGCCGAAGATGGGATGACGGCGGTGCATAGTGTAGCCGGAGCTCACGCGGGTGAAATTAAGAGGCGCCTTGAGAAATTCGGTTTCCAGGGAGCTGCCGTCCGCGGCGTAGTAGCGGGCGCGGCCTTTTTCGTCCACAAAGCGGAACGCCTCAAAGGTCTCCCCGTCGTTGACGAAGCGGGCCGCCACAATGTCGCCGTAACGGCGGAAGTCGTCGCCGAGATACTTCTTTTCCACCACAAGCTCGAAGGTGTCGCCTTCCTGCACCTCGTTCACGAAGTTGATCTGATGGCTGAACACGTCGGCCAGACGCACGGCAAGATTGGCGGATTCCCCGGCGTCGGCCATGGCCTCGAACAGCGAGGACCGGATGACCCCGCTCACCTTGACGAGCTTCGTGTCGAATTCAAACACGTCCACGCGGGCCGAAAATCCGTTCTCGGCCCTCTCGATCACCAGACGACTCTCTTCGTCGATGTCGTAGAAAAAGCGGCTGACCTGTCCGCTTTCCTTGTCGCGCTCCACGCTGAACAGATGGCCGGGCATGATCTTTGTGAGCGAATACACCGACGATGCCGCCTTCACGGCCTGGTCGGTCTCATTGTTGTCCAGCCAGCGGAGAAAGAGAGACCCCGCGTTGTCGCCGCTGCGCACGGCGCTGCGGAACATCTGCGTGCCGCAGCCGGAATCCTCCACCATGTAGCGGGAATCCTCCTCCCACGGCACGGCTTCGGAATAGTTCGGAATGCACATGTCCCCCCTTGAAGAAAGGAAGGCGCTGAGAGAATCGTCGTAACGCGGCGCGGCTTCGGCGTCCTCGCCGGAAGACAGTCCGCCCTCGCTCCAGAAATCCCGCATCCAGGAAAGACCGCTGCCCAGAGTGGCAAGACGCGTCTCGTCCAGCGCCGGCACGTCCGCGCCGAGGGAAAAATCATGCGGCTTCACGGCCTGCGGCAGCAGCTCCGCGCCGTTGACGGACATCAGATAGCCCGGAATTTCGCGCTCCCGGGAAAACAGCCATGCGCCGGCGGCCACGGCCGATCCGATAAGGACACAACAAAGCACGCGCGCAGACAGCGTGCGGAATATTTGATATTTTTTTATCATAACGTCGGACGCTTCGTATTTTTCAGTGCAGAGAAAAGAAAAGGAGCTTAACGCTCCACGGATATATAAGCAAGAAACTGCTTGTTTATGCAAGCGTTTTCTGGTAAAAATTTTTATGCCCGGCAGTCTGCGCGCCTTTGGCCGACCGCGGGCGACATGATATGCAGGCATCTGAAATGTCAGACAGTTGCACATATCAATCATCATCTTTTCTCAAAGCAAAACATCCGTCCGAAACACGCATGAAAGTTCTTTCCAGCTTTCCCCGGGCCGCCGACGGGATTGAAGATTCCGCAGGAGAAGGCTCCCCCGCTCTTTCCGGGGTTTCTCCTGCCGACGGCGCACTGGTGCGAAGCCTGCTTCGCCGTCGTCTGGGCGGCGGCACGCCGGACTGGTTCTCCCCTCTCGGTTTCAGTCTGGAAGACGGCGAGAACAAAGTGCTCACCGTGTCCATGCCCCACGAGCTTTTTTTCCGCTGGTACGACAAGCGCGGACGCGCGGATCTGGAAAAGGCCGCGCGCAGTCTGCTCGGCAGCCGCACGGCCCTGCGATACGAATGGCCGCAGGGATCTCCCGCCGCCCATTCTCCCCTCGCCGGCCCCGCCTCGACCTCTCCCCTGCCCTCCGCCGGCTTCGACGACTTTCTCGTCAGCGGCCGCAACCGCGACGCCCTGCGCCTCTTTCGCGCCGCCCTGCGGCAGGCTCCCCGCACCATGCTCCTGCGCGGCGCTTCCGGCACGGGCAAAAGTCACCTGGCCTGCGCCGCCTTCCAATTTCTGAACGAACGATTCCACGGGCGGGCCGTCTTTCTTTCCGGCAGCGAGCTGCTCGCCCGCGCCCGCCGATGCCCGGATTTTCTTCTGAGGCTCGCGCACGGTCTCGACGCCGTGGTCATCGACGATCTGCAGTTTCTCGAAAGCTCGTCCTCCGCGCAGAGAGAACTCTCCGCCCTGCTGGACAGCCTGAACGAACGCGTCTTCTTTCTGGGCACCATGTCGCAGGAATGTTCCCTCATGCCGGAGCTGCACGACCGCCTCTGTTCCCATCTCGCCCTGCATCTTTCCGAACCGGATCTCGACGTGCGCATGCGTTTTGCACAAATGTTCATGGAACGCTCCAAGCTCCCCGAACACCGGCCCACGGCCTTCCTGCTCGCGCGGCGCTGCCTGCGGCTGCGCCACATTCAGGGCATTTTGGAACATGTACGCATGCGTTACGAACAGGACGGCAGAATGCCCTCTTCCGGAGAGCTGGAACGCATTCTCGAACATTTCGCTCCGGCCGCGCCCGCAGACGTGGATTCCATACTCGCGGCCGTGGCCTCGAACTACGGCTGCACCTCGGCGCAACTGCGCGAAAACACAAGAAACAAGGAACTTTCCCAGCCTCGGCAGATAGCCATGTACCTCTGCCGCAGCCTGCTCGGCGAATCCTATCCCTCGCTGGGACTCATCTTCGGCGGCAAGGATCACAGCACTATCATGTATGCTGTGAAAAAGATTGAAAAACTCAAAGTTACGAACAAAGATGTGCACATGCTGATCACAAAGCTGACGAAACAGTGCGCAAACAGCGTTTCAGAGGCCCCGCAGAGGCTCTGAATGTGCGTTCTCTTCCTCGCGGTTCCTGTTTTTGTTCCTATAAAATTCAATAAAATCAAAAATGTTGATTGAGATAGGAACAAACTGACGACATTAAACCTTCTACTACAAGGAAAAGACATGTATTTAACCGTAAAAAAGGAACAAATCATTGAAGGCCTGCAGAAGGCGGCGTCCATCATTCCCAGCAAGGCGGGAGCCGCGTATCTGCGTTCGATCTGGCTTCAGGCCGTGAAGACTCCCGAAGGAGACCGGCTCACCATCATGTCCACGGATGTGAACATCGAGTTCACCGGCACGTATCCTGCGGAGATCAAGGAAGAAGGAACGGCGGGCGTGAACGGCCGCGCCTTCGTGGAACTTCTGCGTCGTCTGCCCGGAGGCGACATCAGCCTTCGTCTTGACGAGGAATCGCACATTCTTTCCGTGGAGCAGGGACGCCGTTCCTACAAGCTGCCCACCGTGGATCCGGTATGGTTCCAGCCTCTGCCTCCCTTCCCCGAAGAAGGCGCTGTGCTCTGGTCCGGCGACTTCTTCCAGGACATCATCGACAGGGTGGCCTTCTGCATCAGCGACGACGACAGCGCCGAAGGCCTGGCCTGTCTGTACCTCAAGGCCGGAGACGCCGGAAAGGTGGACGTGTGCGGCCTGAACGGTCATCAGTTCGCCATGGTGCGCTTCATCAACGACGCGCTTGCGAATCTGCTTCCTGAAAACGGCCTGCTCATCCAGAAGAAATACGTCAACGAACTGCGCAAGTGGCTCGGCAGCGACGAAGTCATGCTGAACATCAGCGAACGCCGTTTCCACATCCGCACCGGTTCCGGCAGCGAAACGCTGAGCATTCCCCGCAGCGCCAACTTCAGCTATCCCGATCATCTGAGCTTCCTTGCCAGACTCGACGGCGACAACACCTCGCAGCTCGACGTGGATCGTCGCGAAACGCTGAACGCCCTTGACCGTCTGCTCATCTTCAACAACGACAGCGACCGCTGCACCTATTTCCGCTTCTCCCCGCAGGAAGTGGAACTTTCCGCTCAGGGGCAGGAAACCGGTTCCGCCACCGAACATCTGGAAGGAACCTTCAAGGGCGATCTGGAACTCATCGCCTTCCCCACGCGCAGCCTCATGGACATTCTCGGACACTTCCAGTCCGCAAGCCTGCACTACGTGTTCACCGGAGCCGAAGGCCCCTGCGGCATCACCGGTTCCGAAGACGCGGAATACACCGTCATTCTCATGCCCATGAAGATTGCCGAATCCTCCTATTATACGGAAGAGGAATAGTCGGGTTTCCCAAAGGTAAACATGCGCTCCGGTCGGTCCGCTCCGTTCCCCGCAACGGGAACTTTCGGGCCGACCGTCCGCTTTAGAGCCCTCAGCAGCCTGTCTGCGCCGATTTGGGGCTCGCGCCCATCCCCTGCACAGGGGTTTGAAGTTTTCATCGTTTTCGTATATACTGAAAAACTCTACGACGCCCCGCCTCGAAGGGGCCAACCAATATCATTCAGGAAATCACATGACCCAGGAAAATCTCCGGTCCGGCAAGAACTCTTACGACGCGTCCGCCATCACGGTTCTGGAAGGTCTGGCCGCGGTCCGCAAGCGCCCGGCCATGTATATAGGCAGCACGGACAGCCGTGGTCTTCATCACCTCGTGTACGAAGTGGTGGACAACTCCATCGACGAAGCCATGGCCGGCTACTGCAACAAGATAGAGGTCATCCTGCACGTGGACAACAGCGTCACCGTGCGCGACAACGGCCGCGGCATTCCCGTGGACATTCATCCCAAGCTGCGCATTCCCGCCGTTCAGGTGGTCATGACCAAGCTGCACGCGGGCGGCAAGTTCGACAACAACGCCTACAAGGTGTCCGGCGGTCTGCACGGCGTGGGCGTCTCCTGCGTGAACGCGCTGTCGAGCTGGCTGGAAGTCATCGTCCGCCGCGACGGCAAGCGCTGGCGTCAGCGCTACGAGCGCGGCGTGCCCGTCACCAAGGTGGAGCCCCTGGGCGACGCCGAGGGGCACGGCACCACCGTGCATTTTCTGCCCGACGAAGAAATTTTCGAGACCACCGTCTATTCCTTCGACATCCTGAAGAAGCGCTTCGAGGAACTGGCCTATCTCAACAAGGGCCTGACCATCATCTGCAACGACGAGCGCACCAACGAAACCCACACCTATCACGCCGAAGGCGGCCTTGAGCAGTTCGTGAAGGATCTGAACAGCAACGAGACCGGCCTGCATCCCATCATCAGCGGCGAAGGCGTGCAGGACAACGTGACGGTGGACTTCGCCCTGCAATACAATTCCGGCTTCAACGAAAAGACGCTCACGTTTGCGAACAACATCCGCACGCACGAGGGCGGCACGCATCTGGCCGGCTTCAAGACCGCGCTCACCCGCGCCATCAACAACTACGTGAAGAGTCAGCCCGACCTTCAGAAGAAGCTCAAGGGCGACAGCCTTTCCGGCGACGACGTGCGCGAAGGCCTGACGGCCATCATCAGCGTGAAGCTCCCCCAGCCGCAGTTTGAAGGTCAGACCAAGACCAAGCTCGGCAACAGCGAAGTGGTGGGCATCGTGAACGGCGTGGTGTACAACGCGCTCGACGTGTATTTCCAGGAGCATCCCAAGGACATCCGCGTCATCATCGAAAAGGCCACCGAAGCCTCCCGCGCCCGCGAAGCCGCGCGTCGCGCCCGTGAACTCGTGCGCCGCAAGGGCGCGCTTTCCGACAATTCCCTGCCCGGCAAGCTCGCCGACTGCCAGAGCAAGGATCCTTCGGAATGCGAAGTGTTCATCGTGGAAGGCGATTCCGCAGGCGGTTCCGCCAAGCAGGGCCGCAACCCCATGACGCAGGCCATTCTGCCGCTGCGCGGCAAGATCCTGAACGTGGAGCGCGCCCGCTTCGACCGCATGCTCGCCAGCGAAGAAATCAAGAACATGATCACGGCCATGGGCGTGGGCATCGGCGACAACATGGACTATTCCAAGCTGCGCTATCACAAGATCATCATCATGACCGACGCCGACGTGGACGGCGCGCACATCTGCACGCTCATGCTCACCTTCTTCTTCCGCTACTATCCCAAGCTCATCGAGGAAGGGCACATCTACATCGCCCAGCCTCCGCTCTACGGCATCAAGAAGGGCAGCAACACCATCAAGTTCCTGAAGGACGACAACGAGCTCGACGAATTTCTGCTCCAGCGCCTGGCCGACGGCGTGTCCGTGACCACCGCCGACGGCAGAACCTACCGGGGGAGCGAGCTCATCGGTCTGCTCAAGGACATCGACGACCTTGAAAAGTCCATGACCGAAGCGGAAAATTCCGCCATTTCGCGCGAGCTTTTTCTCTCATTCCTCCGCTTCAGCGAGGAACTCAAGCCCGCCATGGCCGAAAACGGTCTGCCCGAAAACTTCCGCGCCTGGATGGAAGAACAGGGCTATGCGGCGAAGCTGGAAGTGGAACAGCTCGAAGACGACGAACGTTCCTTCCTGGTGTTTGAGAACCGAAGCGGCCATCGCACGCGCCTTGCCGTGGAATTCTTCCACTCGCGCATGTACCGGCACGCCCGCCAGGTCTGGACGAAGCTTGAAAAGGCCTGCGGAGCCTTCCCCGTGACGCTTTCGAGCTCCGAATCCAGCCGCGAGGTCAAGGACTACTTTGAACTGCGCGAATCCGCCTACGCCGAGGCGCGCAAGGGCTTCAACATCCAGCGCTACAAAGGTCTCGGCGAAATGAATCCCGAACAGCTGGAAATGACCACCATGAACCCCGAAAAGAGAGCGCTTCTGCAGGTCAGCATTGAAGACGCCCAGGCCGCGTCCGACACCATTGAGGAACTCATGGGCGACCGCGCCGATCTGCGCCGCGACTTCATCATCCGCAACGCGCTTTCCATGGAAGATCTCGATATCTGACAATCCGGGCCCCTTCCCGCGAAGGGGTCCTCTTCCCGGGGCGTTTTCCAACCATCGCCCAAAGGATTCCTACCGTGGCAGAATTTAAAGTCGATATAGAAAAAGAGCTGCGCCAGTCCTATCTGGCCTACTCTCTCAGCGTCATCATAGGCCGCGCCATTCCCGACGCGCGCGACGGCCTCAAGCCCGTGCATCGCCGCATTCTCTTTGCGCAGTCGCAGATGGCCAACACCTACAACCGGCCCACCAAGAAAAGCGCCCGCGTCGTCGGCGACGTCATAGGCAAGTATCATCCTCACGGCGACTCCGCCGTGTACGACGCCCTCGTGCGCATGGCGCAGGACTTCAACATGCGCGATCCCCTGGAAGACGGTCAGGGCAACTTCGGCTCCATCGACGGCGACTCCGCCGCCGCCATGCGATACACCGAAGTGCGCATGTCCCGCCTTGCTTCCGAATTTCTGGACGACATCGAGAAGAAGACCGTGGATTTCCGTCCGAACTACGACGGTTCGGAACAGGAGCCCGAAGTGCTCCCCACCAAGGTGCCGAACCTGCTGCTCAACGGTTCTTCGGGCATTGCCGTGGGCATGGCCACCAACATTCCTCCCCACAACCTCGGGGAACTGTGCGACGCGCTCCTGCGCCTCATCGACGAACCCGACTGCACCGTGGACGACCTCATCGATTTCGTTCACGGCCCGGATTTCCCCACGGCCGGCTTCGTGTATGCCGGTCAGGGGCTTCTCGACGCCTACCGCACCGGCCGCGGCGTGGTGAAGGTGCGCGGCCGCGTGGAAGTTGAGGAACGCAAGAAAGGACAGCAGTCCGTGGTTATCCGCGAAATTCCCTACGCGCTCAACAAGTCCGTGCTCGTCACCAAGATTGCGGCCCTCGTGAACGACCGCAAGCTCGACGGCGTGACCGACCTGCGCGACCTGTCCGACAAGAAGGGCATACGCATCATTCTCGATCTGCGCCGGGGCACCATTCCGGAGCTCGTCATCAACGCGCTCTACAAGTACACGCCGCTGGAAACCTCCTTCGGCATCAACATGCTCGCCGTGGTGGACAACAAGCCCCAGCAGCTCAATCTGCGCACGGCCCTCACCTGCTTCCTCGATCATCGCCGCGAGGTGGTCATTCGCCGCACCCGCTTCGATCTGGAAAAGGCGCAGGCCCGCGCCCACATCGTGGAAGGTCTGCTCAAGGCGCTCGACATCATCGATGAAATCGTGTCGCTCATCCGCGGTTCGGAAACCCCGCAGGAAGCCAAGTCCGGCCTGGTGAACCGCTTCGGATTCACGGAAATTCAGGCGCAGAGCATTCTCGACATGCGCCTGCAGCGCCTCACCGGCCTCGAACGCGACAAGCTGCTCGAAGAATTCCGCGAACTGCAGAAGCTCATCGCCTACCTGACCTCCATCCTTGAGGATCCCGAAGTGCTCCGCGGGGTGCTGCGCGACGAAACGCTGTACATCAAGAACACCTACTCCACGCCCCGCCGCACCGAAGTGGTCATGGACGAGCTTTCCGGCATCGACATCGAAGACCTCATTCCCGACGAGGACGTGGTCATCACCCTGTCGCGGCGCGGCTACATCAAGCGCACCACGCTCGCCAATTATCAGCAGCAGAAGAGAGGCGGCAAGGGCATTGCCGGCCTGCACACCTCCGAAGACGACTTCGTGCAGGAATTCCTCACCACCACCAATCATCAGTATCTGCTGCTCTTCACCAACAAGGGCCGCATGCATCAGCTCAAGGTGCATCAGGTTCCGGAAGGCAGCCGCACCGCCAAGGGCATGCACATCGCCAACCTTCTGCCGCTGGAAAAGGACGAGTGGGTGGCCAACGCCCTTACCGTGCGTGAATTCTCCGAGCAGAGCTACTTTTTGTTCACCACCAAGCAGGGCATGGTCAAGCGCTCCAGCGCTTCCCTGTACGCCCGCTGCCGCAAGAGCGGAATGATAGCCCTCGGCCTCAAGGAAGGCGATGAACTCATCGCCGTGCGCGAAGTCACGGATTCCGATCACGTGGTGCTCGCCACCGCCCACGGCATGGCCATCCGCTTCGCCATGCCCGATGTTCGCCCCATGGGCCGCAGCGCTTCCGGCGTGAAAGGCATAGGTCTGCGCCGTGGCGACTCCGTGGTGGCCTGCGTCACTGTGAAGGACGGCGACAACTCCACCATGATCATGACGGTCTCTGCCCTCGGCTACGGCAAACGCACCAAGATAGACCTCTACCGCATGCAGAGCCGCGGCGGCATAGGCCTCATCAACTTCAAGGTCTCCCCCAAGACCGGCGAAGTCATCGGCGCCATGCCCGTGTCCGATTCGGACTCCCTCATCCTGCTCACCTCCACCAACAAGATCATCCGCCTCGGCGTGGACGAAGTCCGCTCCGTCGGCCGCGCCACTATGGGCGTCCGCCTCGTCAAACTCGACGAAGGCGCCAGCGTCGCCGGCTTCGACACCGTGTCCGACAACGGAGAGAATGCGGAAGAATAGGAGAGATTGTGCGGGGAGGGAAGGGAACTTTCTGAAGAAAGCTTCCCTTCCCTCCCCGCGCCCCTCCCATCCTTCCAAGACTTTTTAATTATGCGGCGGCTCGGTCGCCGAAAAAAAGAAAAAGCCCCGACTCTTTTTGAGAGTCGGGGCTTTTTGTCGATGTGCTGTTTGGAAGGAGGCAAAGAAAAGGAACATTTTTGAGGCTGCCTCGGCAACATATCTGCGGGCAGGATGGAAAAGCTTTGCTCGACATGCCCGTACCTTTGCGCGGCAACGTTCGTGCAGACTCTTCCGCCTTTTCTTCCCGCCCTCAACAATACCCCGAAATTAAAAGTTTTAGGAAGGGGGATGGGGGTGCGGGGGAAGGGGGAAAGCCCTTTTTCAAAAGGGTTTCCCCCTTCCCCCGCATAACCCATAACTCTCCTATTTCTTCCTTGAAACAACGATGGCAGCTCTCAGAGAGTCGTAGACCGGGGGGCAGCGGAGGGCGTTGGCTGTCCATGAGGCGATGAATGCCACGATGATGGCGCCGGGGAGGCAGGAGAGGGCGCCGGACATTTCCATGACGAGGGCGGTGCCGGTGAGGGGGACGCGCACCATGGAGACGAAGAAGCCGACCATGCCGTAGATGAGGAAGGAGTTCCAGCTTTCCGGGGGGATGAGGCCGGAGGCGGCGAGAAGCTGTCCGCAGAGGGCTCCGAGCAGCGCGCCTATGCAGAGCATGGGCATGAGTATGCCGCCGGGCACGTTGCCGGTGTAACTGAACAGGGAGAAGGCGATTTTGAGAGCGGCGAGGATGAGCAGCGCGGGCAGGACGGAGGCGGGGTCGGCGGCAAAGCGTATCAGGCTTCCGGCGAGGTCTTCGCCGCCGCCGAGCACGGCGGGGCAGGCGAAGGCCAGCACGAAGGCGGCCAGCATGGGCGGCAGGATGCGCCAGTTCTGGGAAAGGGGCGTGTGCAGGGCTTCGGCGTTTTTGGTTCCGAGCAGAGCTTTGTTGTAGAGCACGCCCGCCGCGCCCATGAGGACGCCCATGAGGGGAGCCGTCCAGAGGAGGGAAAGCGGCAGAGCGCGGATGTCCCGGAAGGGAAAGATGAGTCCGAATCCGAAAAGACAGCGCGTGGCGAGTGCGGCCGTGGCGGCGGCAAAGCCCACGGCGAGGAGTCCGCCCCAGGTGAAGCGGCTTTTCATTTCCTCGAACACGAAGAGGACGCCGGCAATGGGAGAGCCGAAGGCGGCGGTCATGCCTGCGGCGGCTCCGGCGGCGATGTGAATGTGCCCGGCAAAGGAGATGCGTTCCCAGAGTCCGGCAAGAAGGGCTGCGGTAGCCGCTCCCATCTGGATGCAGGGCCCTTCGCGACCGAGGGAGAGTCCGCCCACCGTGGAAACGAGGCATCCGACGAATTTTGCCGGAAGCACGCGCAGCCAGTCACGGCGCGAGACGTGGAGTCTGCCCCGGACGATGAGTTCCGTCTGCGGAATGCCGCTGCCGGAAATGAGCGGCGTGGTTTTGACCAGCCAGCCGAGAAAACGGGCGGCGGCAACAAGGACGAGCAGCCAGAGCGGCGCGATCCACCAGTGTTCCTTCCACCCTGCAAGCCAGGAGGAGAGAACGGGCGCGGCATGGTCGCGGGCCAGGCGGAAACTGCAGATGACGCAGGCGCAGCCGAGGCCGATGACGACGCCTTCCAGAGCGAGCAGAACGTGGTTGGCGCGCAGAATCCAGTATTTGCGGCGATGTTGATTCATGAATGATTCCTGTGAGGCACGTAGGCTTCCCGGGGAAAGGTGATGCGGAGCGACGGCAAAGGCAAGGCTGCGCCGACGACCGTGAACGGAGAGGCGCATGCGTTTTTTTCGAGCTCGTTACCTGTCCTTTTGTCTTGACTGCGGCAACACTGCGGCGATGGTAAACGCAACACGAAGGGCCGACGTTTTTCCGCCGCCTGCCTGTGCAAAGCTGTAGTACAGGAGCGCCGGCAGCGCAAGCATGCCTCTGAAGGGAAAAAGAGAACATTTTCGGTTGCCGGGCCCGTGAGTTTTATCCTATACCTAGAAGAAATCATCTTCTTCAGGAGAACTGAACATGGCTCAGCGTGAACAACTTGCCAGCAGACTGGGGTTTCTGCTTCTTTCGGCCGGGTGCGCCATCGGGCTCGGCAACGTATGGCGCTTTCCGTATATTACGGGCAAGTACGGCGGCGCTGTCTTTCTTGTGGTTTATCTGCTTTTCCTGATCTTCGTGGGGCTTCCCGTGCTGGTCATGGAATTTTCCGTGGGGCGCGCCACGCAGCGCAACATGGCCCACGCGCTGGCCAGGCTTGAGCCCCGGGGCAGCTGGTGGCACAGGTTCGGCATCATGAGCCCCATAGGCAACTATCTTCTGATGATGTTCTACATTCCCATTGCCGGCTGGATGCTCTGCTACTGCTGGTTCATGCTGTCCGGCCGTCTGGATGTTCCCACGGAGCAGGTTCCGGCGGTGTTCGGCGGCATGCTTGCCGATCCCTGGCTGCTGCTGTTCTGGACCGTAGTGGTGTCCGCGTCGTGCTTCGCGATCTGCGGACAGGGCCTGCAGCGGGGCGTGGAGCGCGTGGTCAAGGTCATGATGCTGGGGCTGCTTGTCATCATGCTGGGGCTCGCCCTGCACTCCTGTTTTCTGGAAGGCGGCTCCAAGGGGCTGGAATTCTATCTCAAGCCCGATCTCGGACGCGCCGTGGACGCGGGCTTTCTCGCTCTGGTGAACGACGCCATGAATCAGGCCTTCTTCACCCTGAGCGTGGGCATGGGCAGCATGTGCATTTTCGGCAGCTACCTGAAGAAGGATCGCTCGCTTACGCAGGAATCCGTGCTCATCGTGGCGCTGGACACCTTTGTGGCCCTGACCGCCGGGCTCATCATCTTCCCCGCCTGCTTCGCCTTCGGCGTGACGCCGGACGCCGGGCCCGGTCTCATTTTCATCACCCTGCCCAACATCTTCAACAACATGACCGGCGGCCGCTTCTGGGGCTTTTTGTTCTTCGTGTTCATGAGTGCGGCCGCGCTCACCACGGTCATTGCGGTGCTCGAAAACATCATTGCGTTTTTCATGGACGGCTACGGCTGGTCGCGCAAAAAGTCCACCATCATCAATTTCGTGGTGCTCACCCTGCTCACTCTGCCCTGCATTCTCGGCTTCAATGTCTGGTCCGACTTCCAGCCCTTCGGCCCCGGCAGCGCGGTGCTTGATCTTGAAGACTTCATCATCAGCAACAACATTCTTCCGCTGGGTTCGTTCCTGTTCATGCTGTTCTGCTGTCACCGCTACGGCTGGGGCTGGGACAACTTTATTGCCGAGGCCGACACGGGTCGGGGCATGAAGTTCCCCAAGTTTCTGCGCTTCTATCTGACCTGGGTTCTGCCGGTGGTGTTTCTTTTCATCTTCGCGCAGGGATACATTCAGAAGTTCTTTTAATTTCGGAAGAATTTTAACGAATTTGTAAGACTGTTTCAAAAAACGGAAAGACGACGCATCCCGACGATTTTCCGTCGTTTTTTCGGCGGGAGTCGGAGCCTTTGTGAAGAGGAGGCGGCCGCGGAAGCCGGTTTTTTCCGGTTGCCGGGCCGTCCTGTTTCACATATATGAAGAAAAAAGATTTCCGCCAAGGAGAAATATACTATGGCTCAACGAGAACAGCTCGCCAGTCGGCTGGGTTTTCTTTTCCTTTCCGCCGGTTGTGCCATCGGACTCGGCAATGTATGGCGTTTTCCTTTTATTACGGGCAAATACGGCGGCGCTGTTTTTCTTGTCGCCTATCTTGTGTTTCTTCTCGGCATGGGGCTGCCCATTCTCATCATGGAATTCACCGTCGGGCGCGCTTCCAGGCGAAACATGTCCCGCGCCTTTCGTGAACTCAAGCCCGGTTCCAAATGGAGCTATTTCGGCTGTTTCAGCATCATAGGCTCCTACGCGCTCATGATGTTCTACATTCCCGTGGCCGGATGGATGATGTATTACTGCTGGGCCACCGTGACGGGCACGCTTTCCGTTCCCGTGGATCAGGTGCCGGGAGTCTTTTCCAATCTGCTTGCCAGTCCGGGCATCATGCTTTTCTGGACGCTTGTCGCCTCCCTCGGATGCTTCGGCGTGTGCGCGCTCGGGCTTCAGAAGGGCGTGGAGCGCGTGGTCAAAATCATGATGGGCGGACTGCTCGTCATCGTCGTCGGCCTTGCCGTGCATTCCCTCACTCTGCCCGGCAGCATGAAGGGCGTTGCCTTCTATCTCGTGCCCGACCTTCAGCGCGCCATGGACGCCGGCATCATGTCGCTTCTCAACGACGCCATGAATCAGGCCTTCTTCACCCTGAGCATCGGCATCGGCGCCATGTGCATTTTCGGCAGCTATCTCAACCGGGACAACGCCCTGACCAAGGAATCGGTGTTCATCGTTTCTCTGGACACCTTCGTGGCGTTCATGTCGGGCCTCATCATTTTCCCGGCGTGCTTCGCCTTCGGCGTGCAGCCCGACGCCGGCCCCGGCCTCATCTTCATCACGCTGCCCAACATCTTCAACAACATGGCCGGCGGCCGCTTCTGGGGCGCGCTGTTCTTCGTGTTCATGAGCGCGGCTGCGCTCACCACGGTCATCGCCGTAATGGAAAACATCATCTCCCACTTCATGGACACCTACGAGTGGACGAGAAAGAAGGCCGTGAAGATCAACTGCGTGGTGCTTACGCTCTGCACCCTGCCCTGCATTTTCGGCTTCAACATCTGGTCGGACATTCAGCCCCTCGGTCAGGGTTCCACCATCATGGATCTTGAGGACTTCGTCATCAGCAACAACCTGCTGCCGCTCGGCTCGCTCATTTTCTGCCTGTTCTGCTGCCAGCGCTACGGCTGGGGCTGGGACAAGTTCATTGCCGAAGCCGACACCGGCGCAGGCATGAAGTTTCCCAAGTTCCTGCGCTTCTACCTGACCTGGATACTGCCCGTTGTGCTTCTGGTCATTTTTGTGGAAGGCTACATTCAGAAGTTCTTCTGATCCTTTTTTCTGCAAACCTTTTCCGGCGCGCGCCTTGCTGCGGCGAGGCGCGCGCCGCCTTTGTTTTCCGTCTCTGGAGTACGTCATGCAACGAGAAAAAATGGCCAGCCGCATCGGCTTTCTTTTTGTTTCCGCCGGATGCGCCATCGGCCTGGGCAACGTGTGGAGATTCCCCTACATTACGGGCAAGTACGGCGGCGCCGTGTTCGTGGTCGCGTACCTGTTCTTTCTGCTCATGCTGGCGCTGCCTCTGCTCATCATGGAATTTTCCGTGGGACGCGCCTCGCAGCAGAACCTCGGCAACGCGCTGCGCGTGCTGGAACCCAGAGGAACGCACTGGCATCGCATGGGCTGGCTCAGCATTGTGGGCAGCTACCTGCTCATGATGTTCTATATTCCCGTGGCCGGATGGATGCTCTTTTACGTGTGGAGAACGGCAACGGGACAGCTCGCCCTCGCGCCCGGCGATATGCCCGCCGCCTTCGGAACCATGCTCGCCGATCCTGCGGGAATGATCTTCTGGGCGTTTCTGACGTCCATACTCTGCTTCATCGTCTGTGGCTTCGGTCTGCGCCGGGGCGTGGAGCGCGTGGTCAAGCTCATGATGACCGGACTTCTCGTCATCATGCTGGGACTCGCTCTTCGCGCCGTGACACTGCCCGGAGCGATGGACGGACTGACCTTCTACCTTGCTCTCGACTGGGAGCGCGCCGTGAACGCCGGCATCTGGAGCCTGCTCAACGACGCCATGAATCAGGCCTTCTTCACGCTGGGACTCGGCATCGGCTCCATGTGCATTTTCGGCAGCTATCTGGGGCGCGAGTACACCATCACGCAGGAATCCATCTGGATCGTCTGTCTGGACACCTTTGTGGCCATGATGTCGGGATTCATCATTTTCCCGGCCTGCTTCGCCTTCGGCGTGGAACCCGATTCCGGCCCCGGCCTGATTTTCATCACGCTGCCCAACGTGTTCAATTCCATGTCCGGCGGACGCTTCTGGGGCACGTTGTTCTTCGTGTTCATGAGCGTGGCCGCGCTGACTACGGTCATCACTGTCATCGAGAACATCATTTCCTACAGCATGGACGTGTGGAAATGGTCGCGCCGCAAGTCCACGGTGGTGAACGGCGTGGCGCTCACACTGCTGACTCTGCCCTGCGTGCTCGGCTTCAACGTGCTCTCCGGCATTCAGCCGCTGGGCAAGGGCAGCACGCTCATGGATCTGGAAGACTTCATTCTCAGCAACAATCTGCTGTCCATAGGCGCCATCACCTTCATGCTGTTCTGCTGTCACAAGTTCGGCTGGGGCTGGGACAAGTTCATGGCTGAAACCGACGCCGGCCGCGGCGTGAAGTTTCCCAAGTTCCTGCGCTTCTACCTGACGTGGATTCTGCCTCTTGTGGTGGCGCTGGTGTTTGTGCAGGGATATATTCAGAAATTCTTTTCCTGATGTCGTCTCTCTGAACCTCTGCAATAACGAGAAGGCCGCGTCTTACGGACGCGGCCTTCTCTATGACGGGCGTGCCCCGGAGCTGGGAATGTTTTCTGCGGCGTCGCTTCGGTTTGCGCGGCAACGCCGGATTTTCGTCATCTCCGGCGCTTCGCCCCGTCTGAAATCGACGCGCGCAGTCGTCAGGCCTGCTCGCCTATGCGGCGCAGAACCTCAAGCAGCAGACGCCAGGCCCGTTCAGCAGAAGGAAGGTTGAGCGTTTCCTTGGTGGAATGCGCGCCCGTGACTTCCGGCCCGAAGGAGAGAAAGTCCATGGGGTGTCCGAGCTTCTTGAACTTTTCGGAGAACAGGCCGCATTCCAGACCGGCGTGAATGCCTTCCACTCTGGCGTCCTTGTGGAAGAGATCGCGGTAGGTCTGTTCAAACAGCGGCTGCAGGCGGGAATCGGGATTGTATTCCCAGGCCGGATAGTCGCCGGAATGTTCCACGGTTGCGCCCACCATGGCGCCGAGCACGTCGATCTGACGGCAGAGGGCCTCCTTGCGGCTGGCGGAGGAACTTCTGGTCTGGCACTGGAAGACCACGCCGTTCTCTTCCATGAGCATCACGGCAAAGTTGTTGGAGCTTTCCACCAGACGCTGCGAGGTGATGGTCATGTCCATGGAGGCGATGCCGGTGGGAATCAGCAGCGCGGCGTCAAGAATGCGTCCGGCGCTTTCTTCGGTCATGATCCTGCCGCCTTCCGCGTTCTCCAGGGTGATGTGCAGACCTGCGCCGTCGGCTCCCCGCAGTTCGTGGCGGAAAACGTCGGCCCAGTCGTCAAGACGGCTGCGCAGCGCATCTTCGTCGGCGCGGATGAACACCACGGCCGAGCTCTCCTTGGGAATGGCGTTGGCCGCCGTGCCGCCGTGGATGGACGCCAGACGGCAGGGGAAGGCCTGCATGAGGTCGTCGAGCACTCTGGCCAGCAGCTTGTTGCTGTTGCCGCGCTCCTTGTGGATTTCGAGGCCCGAGTGTCCGCCCGCCAGGCCGCCCACGGTGATGCGGAAAAAGCGGAAGGCGCTGCGTTCGGGAACGGCGGCCGCGTCTTCAAACGCGGCGGGAATGTGCATTCTGCTTCTTCTTCCGCCGGCGCAGCTCACGCAGAACACGCCTTCTTCTTCGGAGTCCATGTTGATGAACATGGAGGCCGTCACCTGCGAGGCGTCGAACACCGTGGCTCCGCCCATGCCCACTTCTTCATCCACGGTGACCACGGCTTCGAGCGGAGGATGCGGAATGTCCCTGGAATCCAGCAGCGCGAGCATGTAGGCGAGCGCTATGCCGTTGTCCGCGCCCAGCGAGGTGCCGTCGGCGTGCAGGCTGTCGCCGTCGAACACGAGCTTCAGCGGATCCTTGGCAAAATCGAAGTCGAGGCCGTTGTCCTTCACGCACACCATGTCCATGTGTCCCTGAAGAACCACGGCGGGAGCCTGTTCCAGACCGGGCGTGCCGGGCTTGCGGATGAGAATGTTGCCTGCTTCGTCCTGCCTGACGGCGAGGCCGCGCTCGTTGGCGAAGGTCACGAGATAGTCGCTGAGCTGACGCTCGTGCTTTGATTCATGAGGAATGCTGCAGATCTTGGCAAACCAGCCGAGATAGGGCTTGTCGGTGCTGGAGGCGTTGTTCATAACTTGCTCCTGTATTTTCCATGTCGTTGAAATGCCTGGGAGGATGCGAGCCCGCAAGGGCGCGCCGTTCCGGTTTACTCAAGAAGTCCGCCGGGTGCAACCGGCTCTTCGGATCGACGCGGGAGACGCTTGAAAAAGCGCTGCGGCGCATGCGATGCCGGGAAAATAAGAGAAGAAATATGCAGGATTTTTTAATTTCCCGCCGACTGATTGACATAATGTTCTATTAATCACATAGTACCGACGTATGCCTTTTTCAGACGGAATCAGGTTTACGTGTATTATTTATTCTACCTCGGAGAATATTATGGAATACAGCAGAAGAGCCATGCTGGGCGTTATGGGTGGTCTTGCCGTTGGTGGTTCCCTTGCCGCCATGTCCGGTACCGTTATCGCGGCTCCTGCCGCTCCTGCCATGTCCGCCGGCAAAAACGGACACTTTGCGCAGATGGGCGGAGAGTTCGGCTGGACCCCGAAAAAGATCGACGACATCGCCGCTGCGGCTTCCGTGGCCTATCAGGGCTACTGGTATAAGGGTTACGGCTGCGGCTACGGCGTGTTCTACAGCATCATCGGCACCATGGCGGAAAAGTACGGCGCTCCCTACAACACCTTCCCCTTCACCATGATGGAAGGATTCAAGGGCGGCATGTCCGACTGGGGCACCATCTGCGGCGCGCTTGCCGGCGCGGCCATGGCCTTCTCGGTGTTCTATCCGCGCAAGGAAGCCACTCCCATGGTGAACGAGCTGTTCCGCTGGTATGAACAGACGGCCTTCCCCATCTACAATCCCGGCGACGCCGCCCAGGGCGTGAAGGGCGATCTGCCCACCAGCGTGTCGCATTCCGTGCTCTGCCATGTGTCGGTTTCCCGCTGGTCGCACGCCACCAAGCTGGCGGCCAACAGCACGGAACGCAGCGAACGCTGCGGCCGCATCACGGCCGACGTGAGCCGCAAGGCCATTGAGATTCTCAACGCCAAGATCGAAGCCGGCAAGGAATGGAAGGGCGCGCTCGGCAAGCAGGAATCCGTGACCGGCTGCACCACCTGCCACGGCAAGGGCAAGATGTCCGACATCCAGAAGGGCAACATGGACTGCACTCCCTGCCACAGCGGTTCCGAAGCCACGGCGGACAAGTTCCACAACCATCCGTAAATCGGGAAAGGCTCATTCCATATTGATGAGGAAAAGGAGGGGGCCGAATCCCCCTCCTCTTTTTTATAAAAAAGTGTTTTTCGGACGGTTGCGGCAGGAATTGCCGCGGAAAGCCTGACGAAGCCGTTTGGATTGATAAAAAAAAGAATGTAATCAGCATATTAAATATAAAAATGAAAAAAGAATGAAAAAATCGCAAAAAAGTGTTTGACAAGTCGTGAGTAAATGGGCATAACTCGAAAACACGCTGAGGCACAGCGGCTCAAACGAGCGCCCCGCCGAAAGCGCCGCCTGAAAAAAAACTTGAAAAAAGTTGTTGACAGGTGAAACGAAAAGTTGCATAAAGCAACACCGCCGCGAGTGAGCGGCACGGTTCTTTGACAAGTGAAGAGCGAGTTGGGAAATAGAGCTTTGAGTTCGATTTGAGAACTTTATGTTCTCTGAATCAAATACTTTTCAACTGGAGAGTTTGATTCTGGCTCAGATTGAACGCTGGCGGCGTGCCTAACACATGCAAGTCGTACGTGAAAGGGTCTTCGGACCCGAGTAAAGTGGCGCACGGGTGAGTAACACGTGGATAATCTACCGGGAAGTGAGGAATAACAGCTGGAAACGGCTGCTAATACCGCATACGCTTCATATTTATCTATGAAGGAAAGGGGGCCTCTGCATATGCTTCCGCTTTTCGATGAGTCCGCGTCCCATTAGCTAGTTGGTGAGGTAACGGCCCACCAAGGCGACGATGGGTAGCTGGTCTAAGAGGATGATCAGCCACATTGGAACTGGAACACGGTCCAAACTCCTACGGGAGGCAGCAGTGGGGAATATTGCGCAATGGGCGAAAGCCTGACGCAGCGACGCCGCGTGAGGGATGAAGGTCTTCGGATCGTAAACCTCTGTCAGAAGGGAAGAATAAGCATTGTGCTAATCAGCAATGCCCTGACGGTACCTTCAAAGGAAGCACCGGCTAACTCCGTGCCAGCAGCCGCGGTAATACGGAGGGTGCAAGCGTTAATCGGAATTACTGGGCGTAAAGCGCGTGTAGGCTGTATGGCAAGTTGGAGGTGAAATCCCACGGCTCAACCGTGGAACTGCCTTCAAAACTACCAAACTGGAGTGCGAGAGAGGATAGCGGAATTCCAGGTGTAGGAGTGAAATCCGTAGATATCTGGAAGAACATCAGTGGCGAAGGCGGCTATCTGGCTCGTAACTGACGCTGAGATGCGAAAGCGTGGGTAGCAAACAGGATTAGATACCCTGGTAGTCCACGCTGTAAACGATGGATACTAGTTGTCGGGTTGTATGACTCGGTGACGCAGCTAACGCAATAAGTATCCCGCCTGGGGAGTACGGTCGCAAGGCTGAAACTCAAAGAAATTGACGGGGGCCCGCACAAGCGGTGGAGTATGTGGTTTAATTCGATGCAACGCGAAGAACCTTACCCAGGCTTGACATCTAGGGAGCCTCTATGAAAGTAGAGGGTGCTCTTCGGAGAACCCTAAGACAGGTGCTGCATGGCTGTCGTCAGCTCGTGCCGTGAGGTGTTGGGTTAAGTCCCGCAACGAGCGCAACCCCTGTCCTTAGTTGCCATCAGGTAAAGCTGGGCACTCTAAGGAGACCGCTTCGGTTAACGGAGAGGAAGGTGGGGACGACGTCAAGTCATCATGGCCCTTACGCCTGGGGCTACACACGTACTACAATGGCGCATACAAAGGGAAGCGAGACCGTGAGGTGGAGCCAATCTCAAAAAATGCGTCCCAGTCCGGACAGGAGTCTGCAACTCGACTCCTCGAAGTCGGAATCGCTAGTAATTCTGGATCAGCATGCCAGGGTGAATGCGTTCCCGGGCCTTGTACACACCGCCCGTCACACCACGAAAGTCGGTTTTACCCGAAGCCGGTGAGCTAACTAGCAATAGGAGCAGCCGTCTACGGTAGGCCCGATAATTGGGGTGAAGTCGTAACAAGGCAGCCGTAGGGGAACCTGCGGCTGGATCACCTCCTTTTAGAGAAATCCCAACTCGCTCTTTACTTGCAAGGAACCGGAGAGTTCTTTGAAAGTGAGTATGTCAGGGCCTGTAGCTCAGGTGGTTAGAGCGCACGCCTGATAAGCGTGAGGTCGAAAGTTCAAGTCTTTCCAGGCCCACCATTATCGGGGGCGTAGCTCAGTTGGGAGAGCATCTGCTTTGCAAGCAGAGGGTCGTCAGTTCGATTCTGTCCGCCTCCACCAGACATACGTAGGTTGAATCTTGAGAGAAGGCTTCAGGAAACTGAAGATTTCGAACCGGGATTCAGCCCGGCTGCTGCCGCGAAAGGCAGTAAGTTCTTTGACAATTGAACAGGGAAATGATGAGAGGTTTTTTTCGAGAAAAACAAGTTAGTAAGAGCAACGGGCGGATGCCTTGGCGCTGAAGGCGATGAAAGACGTGATAAGCTGCGATAAGCCTCGGGGAGGAGCTAAATATCCTTTGATCCGTGGATCTCTGAATGGGGCAACCCACTGGAAGCAGTTCCAGTACCTCTATTGAGGAGCTAACCTGGGGAAGTGAAACATCTCAGTACCCAGAGGAAAAGAAATCAAACGAGACTCCCAAAGTAGCGGCGAGCGAAATGGGAAGAGGCCAAACCGTGCAGTTTCGACTGTGCGGGGTTGTAGGGCCGCCGTACGTGATCTCGGAGTAGGCAGGAGAAGCTGGCTGGAAAGCCACACCACAGCGGGTGACAGTCCCGTATCCGAAACCGAAAAGAGCGCAGGCGGTACCTGAGTACTGCGAGGCACGTGAAACCTCGTGGGAATCCGGGAGGACCATCTTCCAAGCCTAAGTACGATCCAGCGACCGATAGTGAATCAGTACCGTGAGGGAAAGGTGAAAAGAACCCCTGTTAGGGGAGTGAAATAGAATCTGAAACCTGTTGCTTACAAGCTGTGGGAGCAGTTTTAACGACTGTGACCATGTGCCTTTTGCATAATGAGTCAGCGAGTTAATCTGTTGTGCAAGGTTAAGCGAGAGCGGAGCCGAAGCGAAAGCGAGTCTGAACAGGGCGCACAGTACAGCGGATTAGACCCGAAACCGGGTGATCTATCCATGAGCAGGTTGAAGCAAGGGTAAAGCCTTGTGGAGGACCGAACCAGTATCGGCTGAAAACGATTTGGATGACTTGTGGATAGGGGTGAAAGGCCAATCAAACCCGGTGATAGCTGGTTCTCCCCGAAATATATTGAGGTATAGCCTCAGGGATTGTTTATCGGAGGTAAAGCACTGACAAGGCTAGGGGTCCTACCAGATTACCAAACCTTATCAAACTCTGAATGCCGAATAAATGTACCCTGGGAGTCAGACGGCGGGTGCTAAGGTCCGTCGTCAAAAGGGTAAGAGCCCAGATCGACAGCTAAGGCCTCCAATTCCATACTCAGTGGTGAAGGTGGTGGAGTTGTTTAGACAGCCAGGACGTTGGCTTAGAAGCAGCCATCGTTTAAAGAAAGCGTAATAGCTCACTGGTCTAATGATTCTGCGCCGAAAATGTAACGGGGCTAAGTATGGAGCCGAAGCTTCGGATTTGCCTTTATGGCATCTGGTAGGGGAGCGTTCTCAACGGGCTGAAGCTGTGGTGAAAACCATGGTGGACTGTTGAGAAGTGATTATGCTGACATGAGTAACGATAAAACAGGTGAAAAACCTGTTCGCCGAAAACCCAAGGTTTCCTGGGTAAAGTTAATCTTCCCAGGGTTAGTCGGTCCCTAAGGAGAGGGCGAAAGCCGTATCTGATGGAAAACGGGTTAATATTCCCGTACTTGCATGGATGTGCGATGGAGGGACGCAGCAAGATAGGTGATCCGGGTGTTGGATATCCCGGTGCAAGCGTGTAGGAGTGCGAAGCAGGCAAATCCGTTTCGCTTATCCGAGACGCGAGTCCGAGCCGCAAGGCGGAAGTCATTGAGTCTACACTGCCAAGAAAAGCTTCTAAGTTTAGTCCATGTGAACCGTACTCGAAACCAACTCAGGTGGGTGGGATGAATAATCCAAGGCGCTCGAGAGAATTCTGGCTAAGGAACTCGGCAAAATGACCCCGTAACTTCGGAAGAAGGGGTGCTCCTCTGTGTGAGTTTATTTACTATGCAAGCACGAGGGAGCCGCAGTGAATTGGTGGTGGCGACTGTTTACTAAAAACATAGGTCTGTGCGAAGTCGCAAGACGACGTATACGGACTGACGCCTGCCCGGTGCCGGAAGGTTAAAAGGAGAGGTCAGCGCAAGCGAAGCCTTGAATTGAAGCCCCGGTAAACGGCGGCCGTAACTATAACGGTCCTAAGGTAGCGAAATTCCTTGTCGGGTAAGTTCCGACCTGCACGAATGGCGTAACGATCTCCACACTGTCTCGGCCAGAAGCTCGGTGAAATTGAAGTCGCGGTGAAAATGCCGTGTACCCGCAGAAAGACGGAAAGACCCTGTGCACCTTTACTATAGCTTGACATTGGATTTTGGCCCTACATGTGTAGGATAGGTGGGAGCCTGTGAACCCTGTACGCCAGTATGGGGGGAGGCACTGTTGAAATACCACCCTTGTATGTCTAAGATCCTAACTCCATGCAGTTATCCTGCTGGAAGACAGTGTCTGGTGGGTAGTTTGACTGGGGCGGTCGCCTCCTAAATTGTAACGGAGGCACGCAAAGGTTCCCTCAGGCTGTTCGGAAACCAGCCGTCGAGTGCAAACGCATAAGGGAGCTTGACTGCAAGAGAGACATCTCGAGCAGAAACGAAAGTTGGCGTTAGTGATCCGGTGGTCCCGTATGGAAGGGCCATCGCTCATTGGATAAAAGGTACGCCGGGGATAACAGGCTGATCGCATCCAAGAGTTCATATCGACGATGCGGTTTGGCACCTCGATGTCGGCTCATCACATCCTGGGGCTGGAGCAGGTCCCAAGGGTACGGCTGTTCGCCGTTTAAAGTGGTACGCGAGCTGGGTTTAAAACGTCGTGAGACAGTTTGGTCCCTATCTTCTGTGGGCGGAGGAATATTGAAAGGGCCTGTCCCTAGTACGAGAGGACCGGGATGGACATACCACTGGTGAACCTGTTGTTCTGCCAAGAGCATAGCAGGGTAGCTATGTATGGAAGGGATAACCGCTGAAAGCATCTAAGCGGGAAGCCTGCCTTAAGATAAGTATTCCCTGTCGCAAGACCTGAAGGGCCCGGATAGACGATCCGGTTGATAGGTCGGAGGTGTAAGCGTTGTGAGACGCTCAGCTGACCGATACTAATAGCCCGTGAGGCTTGTTTTTCTCTCAAACCTCTCTTCATTCCCTGTCAATTATATATTTTGAAAAATTTCCTTGGTGTCCATAGAGAAGCGGGTACACCCGATCCCATTCCGAACTCGGAAGTTAAGCGCTTCATCGCCCATGATACTGCGCACCTTTACGTGGGAAAGTAGGCCGATGCCAAGGTTATCTTTAGAAAGGCTCCTGTTCAGGAGCCTTTCGTCGTTTAACGACCTGCGCTTGCAGAATGTATCTTGAGGGAAGGAAGACCCGCTCCGGGGTTCCTTCCCTTTTTGTTTTAATTCCTTCGGATGGCTGAGGCGGCGGAGGAGAGCAGCAAAGAAAATTTCCGCAGCGTCTGCCCTGACGGGCAGGAACTTTTCAGAGGCAGATCGAGGAGCCTCCGCAATACGGGAAGCGACTGAAAAGGAAAATACCGCGGCGGCAAAGCTGCGGGAGGAGGTTTGTAGAGGAAAATCGAGGATCATCCCGCAACATCGGGCTTTCCTGTCTGGAAAGATGCCTGTTGCCGCTCGCGCCCTGCTGGCCTGGCCGGGCTGCATTTTTTCAGGCGGAAGATCCTTCAAAAGAAAAACATCGCAGCGGCAGAGTCGGCCGGACGAAATTTTCAGAGGAAGGCGGAGGACAGAAGGAGTTTGACCATCAAAACAGCATTGCCGTGCAGGCGCAGTCCTGACGCTTTGCAGTTTGTTGTTTCTTCGGCGAAAAATATTTTTTCTCTTTTCCCCGTTGCAGCGGAGTGTCGGCGATGGAGTGCCGCCGCCTGACGTTGAGGATCAGCAGGCGAGGAAGGGCTCGCTGCTTCGGGGGATGCTCTCTTTGATTTTTTTTGAGGCTGGGGAGAGTTTTTCTCCCAAACCTGTGCTGAATCCTTGAGAGGGGGTGGAAGTGAACGAAAAAAAAATTGCCTTCAGCGGCGGCTCTGGCTGGATGAAGCAACCTTAATCGGAGACGTTGCACATCTTGTGCAGGCGAGGCATGGCCGGGACATGTTTTCTGGAAATATTGTACTCGTGAAAGCGACAGGAGCCTTCGGCAGCGCAGATTCAATCCTTCCGTGACATACGGTAATGCGCCATAAAAAATCTGCGGTGTTCTCTGCCGGAAACTCCATAAAAGAGCATCAGGCTTTGAGCTCTCCGAAAAAGAGAGCAATAAAACACGAGGTGCGGTCTTTTGTCATGCCAATTTTTTTCTTTGGGGAATGTTGTGGACGCAGAGGGTATCCTGGCGGCGACAAAAGTCGATCTGGTTGCCATTATTTGTTTTTTTGACTAACGTCACCTTCCATACCGTTTTCATGACGAGGCCTTGCCTCGTGCAGACGGAAAGAGTTTGCGGCATTTCGGGCCTGAAGTCCGGCGTTCCATGTGTTTTACAGAGGTTCATGCATAGCGTCGTCTTCGCCTGTTCACTGCAGTCGGCGTGGAGTCGGCTTCAATACAAAAGCATATCGGGAGCGGTTATGAACATCGTTTCTTCTGTCGTCGAAGTCAGAGCGCAGGTCAAAGAATGGCGTCGTCTGGGCCTGAGCGTCGGCCTTGTTCCCACCATGGGGTATCTTCATGAGGGGCATAAGAGTCTTATTGTGCGGGCGGTCGCGGAAAATGATCGCGTCGTGGTCAGCGATTTCGTCAATCCCACGCAGTTCGGTCCTCATGAGGATCTCGACAGCTATCCCCGCGATATTGATGCGGACAGCCGCCTTTGCGAGGCTGCCGGAGCGCATCTGATTTTTCATCCCCGCCCCGAGGATATGTACGCGTCCGATTTCTGCACCTGGGTCGACATGACCGGCCTGACGGAGGGTCTGTGCGGCAAGAGTCGTCCCGGCCATTTTCGCGGCGTGTGTACGGTGGTGAGCAAGCTTTTTAATATTGTTGCTCCCGACAGGGCGTATTTCGGGCAGAAGGACGCCCAGCAGCTTGCCGTCATTCGTCGCATGGTCCGCGATCTCAACTTTGATGTGGAGATCATCGGCTGCCCCATTGTGCGCGAGGCGGATGGGCTGGCCAGAAGCTCCCGCAACACCTACCTCAATGCGGAAGAGCGGCAGGCGGCCGTCGTGCTGAGCCGCGCCGTGACCCTCGGCAGAACCATGATGGAGCAGGGAGAACGCCGTGCCGAGATGGTGCTTTTCGCCATGCGGAAGATGTTGGAGGGCGAGCCCCTGGCCCGTATCGACTATGTGGAAATGGTGGACGCCTCTTCCATGCAGCCCGTGGCTGAAATCCGGGGGCCGGTGCTTTGCGCCATTGCCGTGTACATCGGCAAAACCCGCCTCATCGACAACGTTGTTTTTGAAGGCTAGAACATGCTGCTGACGATGCTGAAAGGCAAAATTCATCGGGCGGTGGTGACGCAGGCTGAGCTTGATTACGTGGGCAGCATCACCATCGACGAGCAGCTTATGGAGGCGGCAGGCATTCAGGAATACGAAAGGGTGCAGGTCGTCGACGTGAACAACGGACAGCGCCTTGAAACCTATGCCATTGCCGGTGAGCGGAACAGCGGGGTGGTATGTCTGAACGGTGCGGCTGCGCGGCTGGTGCAGCCGGGAGATATGGTCATCATCATGGCCTATGCGCTCATGCAGCCGGAAGAGGTTCGTGCCTTCAGGCCGAAGGTCGTTTTCGTGGATCCGCTCAACAGGGTGGTCCGTGTCGCCGACTATGAAAAGCACGGCAGTCTTGCGGACGTGTAACTGATCTGCCCTAAGGACAAGGCCGGACATTCTGCCGAACATGTCCGGCCTTGTCCTTATCCTTTTATGGAGATGACACATGTTGTTTTTCAGGCGGCTCAGCATGCTGCTGGCCCGACATATAGGCGTTCTCATACTGTTCTGTTCCGCTCTGGCCTGGATGTATCCCCCGCTGTTTGCCTGGACTGTGCCGCACACGTCGCTTTTTCTTGCCGTCATCATGTTCGGCATGGGGCTTTCCATAAGTCCGGAGAATTTTCGGGCCGTGTGGCAGCGCCCCGGAGCTTTGGCGGCGGGCTGTGCGGCGCAGTTTTGCGTGATGCCCCTGCTGGCCTGGGGGCTGACGGAACTTTTTTCGTTGGAGCCGGAACTGGCCCTCGGGGTCATTCTTGTGGGGTGCGCGCCGGGAGGAACGGCCAGCAACGTCATCACGTACCTTGCGCGCGGCGACGTGGCGCTTTCGGTGAGCATGACGGTGGTATCCACGCTTCTTGCGCCCGTGCTGACGCCGCTTCTGGTCTATCTGCTTGCCGGGAGCCGGGTGGACGTGTCCTTTCCGGCCATGATGGCCTCGGTTCTGAACATGGTTCTGGTTCCCGTGCTGGCGGGCCTGCTTTTGCGGAAGGCGGCGTGGGGGCTGGTGCGCCGATGCGTGGACTTCTGCCCTCTGGTTTCCGTGATCGGCATTGTGCTCATTGTGGGCGGCATTGTCGCCGTCAATGCGGACAAAATTGCCGAGAGCGGCCTGCTGGTGCTTTTGCTGGTCTTCCTGCATAATGGAGCAGGGCTGCTGCTCGGACTCGGCATAGCCGCGCTTTTCGGCATGAACTACGCCGGAAGAACGGCCGTGGCCGTGGAAGTAGGCATGCAGAACAGCGGACTGGCCGTGGCGCTGGCGGCGGCGAATTTTGCCGGCTTTCCTCTGGCCACGCTGCCGGGGGCGCTGTTCAGCGCGTGGCAGAATATTTCCGGCGCTCTTTTTGCGGCCTGGAGGCGAAGAGCGCGGAATGACGACGAACTTCTTTCCGACGCGGCAGACGCGTCATGATTCAGGGAACACTGCGACAGAGGATTGACATATGCGCGGAGCGTTCAGACAGGCCGACCGGGAAGCCTTGATTACGTTTGGTCTTTACATCTTTTTTTTCGTGTGGTGGACGGCGTTTGCCTTTGGCCTCGGCTCGGGCGACCCGGAGGAATACAGCTATGTGTTCGGTCTGCCGGCATGGTTTTTTTACAGCTGCGTGCTTGGGTATCCCGTCATGACGCTGATTTTGTGGATCGTGGTCCGGCGCTTTTTTGCCGACATTCCTCTTGACGAGAACAGGAACGACGAAAACATCGACGAGGAGAAGCGCTCATGAATATGGCTCTTGTTCCTCTTGTCGGCTATCTGATTCTGACGATTCTTCTGGCCGTGTGGGCGCAGCGGCAGTCCGGAAAGGGCAACGGCAGCGGTTTTATTGAAGAATACTTCATAGGCGGCCGAACCATGGGCGGCTTTGTCCTGGCCATGACCATCATTGCCAGCTACACCAGCGCGAGCAGCTTTGTGGGCGGCCCCGGCGTGGCCTACAAGCTGGGCCTCGGATGGGTGCTTCTGGCCATGATTCAGGTGCCCACCACGTTTCTTACGCTCGGCGTTCTCGGCAAGCGCTTTGCCATGGTCGGTCGTCGCATTCATGCCGTGACCATTACGGATTTTCTTTACGCCAGGTATCGGAGCGACGCGGTGGTCATTCTGTGTTCCGTGGCGGTGCTGATCTTTTTTGCGGCGTCCATGATTGCGCAGTTCATCGGCGGGGCCCGCGTGTTTCAGGCGGTGACGGGATATCCGTATGAAGTGGGGCTGGCGCTGTTCGGCATCACGGTCGTGCTGTACACCACCGTGGGCGGATTCCGGGCCGTGGCCGTGACGGACGCCTTGCAGGGCGTGGTCATGCTGATTGCCTCCGTGGTCATTCTTTTTGCCGTGGTTCGGGCCGGCGGCGGCATGGAACAGTGCATTCAGACGCTGAAAGGCATTGATCCCGGCCTGATCTCCCCTTCCGGCGCGGGGGACAGCATTCCGGCTCCCATGCTCTTTTCCTTCTGGATTCTGGTGGGACTCGGCATTCTCGGTCTGCCGCAGACCACGCAGCGCTGCTTCGGATACAAGGATTCGCGCTCCATGCACGACGCCATGATCATGGGCACGCTCATCATCGGCTTTCTGCTGCTGTTCATGCATCTGTCGGGCGTGCTGGGGCGCGCCGTCATGCCCGGGCTTACGTCCGGCGATCTCATCATTCCGTCGCTCATTCTCGAACTTCTGCCGCCGTTCTGGGCCGGCGTGTTTGTGGCCGGTCCGCTTGCGGCCATCATGTCCACGGTGGACACCATGCTGCTTCTGGTTTCGGCGTCCATCATCAAGGATCTCTACATCCGCTATCGGCTCAGGAACGACGCGTCGAAGATATCGGCCTCGAAAATAGGACGCATGAGCTTCTGCTGCACTCTGGCCGTGGGCGTGCTGGTGTTTCTCGCCTCGTTTGATCCGCCGGATCTTCTGGTATGGATCAATCTGTTTGCCTTCGGCGGCCTGGAAGCCGTGTTTCTCTGGCCCATCGTGCTCGGTATGTACTGGAAGAAGGCCAACGCGTCGGGCGCGCTCTGGTCCATGGTGATCGGGGTGACGACGTTCGTGCTGCTTTCCGTGTTCAAGGTTCCGCTGGGCGGGGTACACGCTATTGTGCCGACCTGCGTTGTTTCTCTGCTGGCGTTCTGGCTGGGGAACCTTCGGGGTCGTGCCGTGCCCGACGAGGTGACGCGGCTGTTCTGGGAAGACTGATTCTCGAAAATTTTTTCGGATGTCAGGATGGGGGCGTTTTGCAGAGAGTGCTGCAAAACGCCCCCTTGCGCGTTAAAGCGTTGCGGATGGCTCTTGTAATGCCGTCTCCGGTTTATGCGGCAACAAATAATTTTTGTAGCTTGCTCCATCATTAATAAAAATATTTGTTGGACTTTATTTCTCCGTATGGGCATTGCTGAAATATTATATTGGTTAATGCGGAGGAATCATGAGTATAGATTTCAGGGTGAGGCCGCCTATTCCAAGCTATAGGACGGCAGAGTTCTACAACAATATTGAGGATGTCACGCAGCGTGCGGCGCGTTTCGGCATGCATATTTCTCCCTGCGCGCGCACCTTTTCCATGGAAGATCTCATAGCGGAAATGGACGGCTGCAACGTGACGCAGGCCGTGGTTCCCATCCGCAAGGGATGCGGGGGGAACAACGAAGACTTGCTGGACCTGTTTGAACGCTGGCCCGGACGCTTCATCGGTCTTGCAGGCATTGCTCCGCTCATGGGCATGGACGAGGCCATGGAAGAGCTCGACCGGTATGTGATCCACGGTCCCTGTGCGGGCATTGCGCTGGAGCCCGCCTTTGATCCCGAGCACTGGAAGGTGGACGATCCCAGGGTGTTTCCTCTGTATGAGCGCTGTCAGGAAGCGGGAGTGCCCGTGGTGTTCACCTACGGCGGCATTTTTACTCCCGGTCTTGAGTACTATACGCCTCTGGCTCTGGACAAGGTGGCCGGAACCTTTCCCCGCATGCGCATGGCGCTCAGCCACGGCGGCTGGCCGTTTGTGACGGAAGTGTGCGAAATTGCATTCAATCGCGGCAACGTCTATATTGCTCCGGATATGTACATGCTCAATGCCCCCGGCAGCAGCGATTACATTACGGCGGCCAACGGACTGCTTTACGACAGAATGATCTTTGCTTCCGCCGCGCCCATCATTTCCATGGCGGACGCGGAGCGGCACTGTCGTTCCTGCGGCGTGAGGGCGGAGCGGCTTCCGTACCTCATGGAGGAAAACGCCCGTCGTTTTCTCGGGCTGTAGTTCCTTTTCCCGAAGCGCTGGTGTCCGGCAGGAAAAGGAGAATCCATGAGACTGGAACAGCTTTCTTCGTTTCTTGAGGTTGCCAAGCACAGTTCTCTGGCCAGCGCCAGCAGAAATCTGCACATGACGCAGCAGGCGCTGAGCGCCTCCATCAAAAACATGGAGGCGGAACTCGGCGTGACGCTGCTTCGCCGCTCGTCGCGGGGCGTGGCCCTCACGTCGGAGGGGCGGCAGCTTCTGGCCTTTGCGGCGGACGTCATTCCCCGATACCGGGAACTGACCGCCGGATTCACGTCCGCAAGCGGCGACTGCCTTCGCGGCACGCTGCGCGTGTACGTGAACACGGCGTTTTATCTGGCAAGGCTTTTCAGCATTGTGGAGCGTTATTGCGCGCGTTATCCGCGCGTGCGGGTGGTGACCTCAACGCTCAACGCCGACGGCATCCGCGAACGGATGCTGAGTCCCGCGGAACCGGACACATACAGCATAGGCATTCTTAATGTTCCCGTCACCGCGGAGGGGCGTCCGGATCCGTCGTTTCTTGCCGACGAGCGTCTGACGTTCCACCCTCTGGCCGAGGGCGGGTATCACGCCTGCGTGGGGCAGACGCATCCGCTGGCGCGGCGTCGCTCCGTTTCTCTGCGCAGGCTCATTCGGGAACCGATCATAGGCGGGGCGGCCGACGAAATGTGCAACACCCCTCTCTATTCTCTGCTTTCCCGCTACGGCAGGCCCAACATCGTGCTTGCCACGACATCGCTGAATCTTTGGAGTCACTCCATAGCCAACAACGTGGGCATAGGCTTTCTGCACGACATCTTCCTTGACGGCGCCGAACCCTTCCGGACCTACCTTCAGGGAATAACGACCATCGACATCAGAGAAAGCATGACCGCCGTGACGGGCTATCTTCTGAACGGAGAGCCTGGAGAGATTCTCAAATCGTTTATTTCGTTCCTCCCGAGAGGAAACGAAGAGGAGACATGATTGTGCATGCATCTGCAGTGAAATCCAGAGACAATTACTGGATTCATACCGTCATATATTTTCTGCTGACCTTCGGCTTTCATTATATTCCCTTCGACGGCATTTCGCCGTTCGGCATGTCCATTCTCGGGGTGTTCATCGGCCTGCTGTACGGCTGGACGTTTATAGGCTTCATCTGGCCCAGCATGCTGAGCATTTTTTCTCTGGGCCTGTGCGGATTCTTCAAAACCCCTCAGGACGCCTTTGCCAGCGCCTTCAGCAATCATCTGGTCATCTTCATGCTGCTCGTGCTGGTGTTCACGTCGTTCTGCGAAAAAAGCGGCATCAACAGAAAGATGTCGAGCTGGTTTCTGAGCCGCAAATGTCTGGTGGGACGGCCGTGGACGTTCACGTTCATGGTGCTTATCGGCTCTTTTGTGGTGAGCTTCCTTGTGGACGGCAACGCCGTGGTCTTCCTCGTGTGGAACCTGCTGTACAGTATTTTTGAGGAAACGGGCTACAGGAAGGGCGAACGCTATCCCGCGTTCCTTTGCGCGGGCGTGGCCATCACCGCCGTGCTTTCCTTCGGCTGCAAGCCCTGGTGCAACGTGTGCATTCTGGCCATCGGCGCGCTGGAATCCTCGTCCAAGGGCGCGCTGACACTTGACTATCTCACCTTCATGGCCGTGACCATTCCGCTGTGCCTGCTCTTTGTCGTGGCGTATTTCCTGGTGATGAAGTATATCTTCCGCCCGGACGTGAGCAAGCTCATGAACCTTTCCGAAGAATATCTGGAAAGCATGCGCCGCGAGCTCAAGCTGAACACCAAAGAGAAGGTTGCCGCGGTCGCGCTGGTGGTGTTCATGGCGCTCATGCTCATTCCCAACCTTATGCTGGGCAATGCCGGCGCTCTGGGCATGCTCGGCAAGTTCAACTTCCTTTCGGCCGTGGCGGTGGTGCTCATTGCGCTTTGCGTCATGCGCCTGGAAGGCCGGCCCATTCTGGATTTCGACGTCTGCGCCCGCGACGGCATACACTGGAACGTGTTCTGGATTACGGCGGCGGCCATTCCCGTGTCTGCGGCGGTGAGCAGCGACGCGGCGGGCATTACCGCGTGGCTTGCCTCCGTCATGAGCTCGAGCCTTGAAGGCACGAGCGTGGTGGCCTTCCTGATTCTGTTCTCTCTCATCATCAACGTGGCCACGCAGTTCACGCACAACGTGAGCCTTGTGCTCATCGCCGTGCCCATCGGCTATCAGGTGAGCCAGATGCTCGGCCTCAATCCCGTGGCGCTCACGGTGCTGGTCATCATTGCCGCGGCCTGCGCCTACGCCACGCCCGCGGCGTCCACCTGCGCGGCCATCATGTTCTCGAACGTGGAATGGATAGGCGTGCGGACGGCCTTCAAGGCCGGATCGTTTGCCGTGCTGGCCGGACTTCTGTTCCTGTTCGTGTTCGGCTTCCCCGTCATCGGCATGGTGTACGGTTTCAGCATGTAGCGTGTACGCCGGAAGCGGCCTGTTTCGACGGCTTCCGGCAACGACAAACGACGCAGAGGTGCGACCATGAAAATATTCGACATGCGCATTCGTCCGCCCTTCCGCAGCATCTGCGAAGGGATGTTCAACAATCCCGGCCGGGAGCTTTTCGAGCCGGAATCCTTTGCCCGGCGTTTCGGCATGACCATAGGCGAATCGGCGAGGCAGAAGTCCATGGATCTTTTCATCAGGGAAATGGACGAGGCCGGCATCTCCTCGGGCGCGGTGCTGATACGCAAGTCCACGGGCATGGACAATGCGGATCTTGAAGAACTGAACCGTCTCTGGCCGGGACGCTTTGTCGGCGTGGCGGGCATTGATCCGCACGACTCCGGAGCCCTTGACGAAATCGACCGCTTTGTGCTGCGCGGCTCGGCCCGGGCCGTGCTGGTGGAGCCGGGCTTCTGCCGTCCGGCGCTCCGGGCGGACGACAGAGCCGTGTATCCCATCTACGAAAAGTGCCAGGCGGAGAACATTCCCGTGTTCATTTCGTTCGGCGGATTCGTGGCCCCGGATCTCAGCTACACCGATCCCATGATCATCGAACGGGTGGCTCTGGACTTTCCCAAACTGAAGCTGGTCATTGCCCACGGCGGCTGGCCCAACGTCGGCGGCATCTGCCATGTGGCCTTTGAGCGCGAAGGCGTGTACCTGGCCCCGGACCTCTACACCATGAACGTGCCGGGCAACCGGGAATATCTGGATGCGGCCAACTACCTTATTCCGGAAAAGTTTCTGTACGGTTCGGCGTATCCGTGCGTGGATGTGCGGCAGGCCGTGGAATACTATAAGCACTGGGGGCTGCGCCCGGAAGTGATGGAAGGCGTCATGTACGGCAACGCCGCGCGTCTTCTTGGTCTGGACGATTAGCGTTTTTGTTTCGGAGCACAAAAGGGCCGGATGTTCTATGAGGAACATCCGGCCCTTTTGTGTGCGATGCGGGAGGCTCAGAGCGCGCGGATGTCGCTGATGAGCGCCTCGACGGCCTCTTCGGACGTGGCCCAGCTCGTGCAGAAGCGCACGGCGCTGTGCGTTTCGTCCATGGTCTGCCAGAAGCCGAAGGAATATTTGTCGGCGAGGCGTTTGAGCCCGGCGTCGGGCACTATGGGAAACTGCTGATTGGTGAAGGAATCGTAGAGCAGCGGCCAGCCCTTTTCCGTGAAGGCCTGCCGCAGACGCATGGCCAGCTTGTCGGCGCGCCCGGCAATGCGGAAGTACAAATCGTCCCGGAACAGGGCGGCGAACTGGATGCCGAGAAGTCTTCCCTTGGCAAGCATGGCACCGCGCTGCTTCATGAGGTAGCGGAAATCCTTTTTCAGGGCGGGGGAGACGATGATCACGGCTTCGCCGAAGAGCGCGCCCACCTTGGTGCCGCCTATGCTGAAAACGTCGCACAGGCGGGCGTAGTCGGCAAGGGTCAGGTCGTTCGCCTGGGACATGAGGCCGTAGCCCATGCGCGCGCCGTCCACGAACAGGGGCAGGCCGAGTTCGCGGCAGGCGCGGCTGATTTCTTCCAGTTCGGCTTTGGAGTACAGCGTGCCGAATTCCGTGGGCGAGGAGAGGTACACCATGCCCGGCTGCACCATGTGCTCGTGGGAGTCGTCGGCAAAGTGCCGGGCGCAGGCTTCGCGAATCTGCCGGGCGTTTATTTTGCCGTCTCTGGCGGACAGCGCCAGCACCTTGTGGCCGGTGGCCTCCACGGCGCCGGTTTCATGCACGTTGATGTGGCCGTTGTCGGCGCAGAGCACGCCCTGCCAGGGCCGGAGCGCGGATTCGATGACGATGAAGTTCGTCTGCGTGCCGCCGACCAGAAACTGCACGTCGGCCCCGGGCGCGGCGCAGGCGGCGCGAATGAGGTTACGGGCCTCGTCGCAGTAATGATCTTCGCCGTAGCCGGGCGTCTGTTCGAGATTGCTTTGGGCGAGAAGTTCCAGAATGCGCGGATGCGCGCCTTCTTCGTAGTCCGATTCAAAACGAAGCATGGGTGTCATCTCCTGTTTTCCAGTCGCTTCCAGCGGCAGAGCACCCTTTCGGCGACATGGCAGATTTCATAGACGGCTAGGCCGAGCAGGCTCATGGACAGAATGCCGCAGAACATTTCCAGCTGATCGCCGCGACCCCAGGCGTCCATGATGAGAAAGCCGAGACCGCGCTGAGTGGCGAAGGATTCGGCCATGAAGAGCACGGCCACGGCCGTGCCGCTGCTGACCTTGAGGGCCGTCATGGCGCTGGGCAGGGCGGCGGGCACGAGCACGTGGCGCACCAGCTGGGCCGCGGTGCCGCCGAGGGTTCGGAAGGCGTCGAGATAGCGGGCGTCGAGCTGGCGGATGCCGTCGCGCGTGACCACGAGAATCTGATAGCCGGTGGTCAGGGCGATGATCAGAATTTTGGAAAGGTCTCCCAGGCCGAACAGCGTGAGGAACACGGGCAGCAGCACGATTTTGGGCAGGGGATAGGTGAGGAAGACCATGGGAGAAACGTAGCGGTCGATGCGTCTGCGGTAGCCGAGCAGAATGCCCAGCGGAAAGGCGACGAGAAAGGCCAGCGCCATGGCCGCGGCCACGCGGAAGGCGCTGCTTCGGATGTGCTCCTGCATGACGGCATCGCCGAGGGACTGCACCCAGGCGTCAAGCACGTCGAGCGGCGCGGGCAGAAGATACGGGCCGAGCGCCCACGCACCCGCCTGCCAGAGCAGCAGAAGGGCGAAAAAGGCCACGACGTAGCGGAAAAGAATGTCGAGAATCTTCATGACTGCGCCGCCTCCGCGCTGCGGGAGTCCGGATCTTCCAGCACCTCGTGAACGCTTCGGATGAGAGAGAAGTAGGCGTCGCTGTTCCGGCAGGAGGCGTCGCCGAAACAGGGATTTTCCAGCCACAGCTTTTTTGTGGCCGGGCGGCCGCCGAGCACCATGATGTAGCGGCCGAGAAAGACGGCTTCCGCCACATTGTGGGTGACCAGCATGAAGCTCATGCGTCGGCGCTGCCAGACGTGAAGAAGCAGATTTTGCAGGTGCTCGCGGGTGATGGCGTCGAGCGCGGCGAAGGGTTCGTCCATGAGCAGAAGGTCGGGGCGGGAGACGAGGGCGCGGCCGATGGCCACGCGCTGACGCTGTCCGCCGGAAAGCTGCACCGGAAAGCGCTGCTCCAGCCCTTCCAGACCGAGTTCCTTCAGCATGTCGGCCACGGCGGCGGCCCGTTCCTTTCTTCCTGCGCCGCGAAGCTGCAGGGGCAGCGCCAGGTTGTCGCGCACGGTTTTCCAGGGAAAGAGACCGTAGTCCTGAAGAATGAAGGCCGTTTTCCACTGCGGGGGCAGCGAGGCGCTGCCGCAGCTTGCCGGAGTGAGCCCGGCAATGACGGAAAGCAGCGTGCTCTTGCCGCAGCCGGAAGGCCCGATGATGGCCAGAGACGCCCCGGCGGGCAGGGCAAAGGAAACGTCGTCGAGCACGACGTTGTTTCCGAAGCTCTTGCCCAGCGAGGCGACGCGCAGCATCTCTTCGCTCATTTCTTTTCCTGAAACACGATGTCGCTCAGGGCGGGAAGGCCCTTTTTGAGCAGTCTGTTCTGCTGCATCCACTCGGCGTAGCGCTGCAGATCCTCTTCCGAGGGCAGGCCCAGCGGCGTGAAGGGTTCTTCAAAACGGAGCATGGCGTAGTGTTCCGCGGCTTTGGGCGCGAGCAGACCGAGCTGCTGCATCATGGCCTTGTAGGCGTCGGGCGCGGCGTTGATGCGCTCGGCCTCTTCCTTGAGCGATGCGCGGAAGCGCTGAATGCGGTCGGCAAAGGCCGGATCGTCGGCATTGCCCGGCTTTCGCAGCGCAATGACGGCAAGCGGCAGATCGAGCTTTCTGTCGTCGAGGAGCACGCGCGCGCCCTGACCTTCCACCAGGGAGAGCAGAGGTTCGGGCAGGAGCGCGGATTCTATCTGCCCGGAGAGCAGCATCTGAAGCCGCACCGGAATCTGCCGGATGTCGCGCTTTTCCAGCGAACCGGCCGCGCCTTCCTGCGCGAGCAGCGAGTCGAGCACGAAATCCACGATGGTGGCCCGGCCGATGGAACAGGTTTTGCCCTTGAGATCGGCCAGCGACTCGGCGGAAGATTTCGGGCTGACGGCCAGGCCGAAGAAGCGCGCCTTCGGCGAAGAGTGGGAGGTGGTGGCCACGATGATCTGCGGCGCGCCGTTTTCGTTCTGCATGAGCACGTTGATGATGTCGCCGAAATGGCCGTCGAGCGAGCCTGCGCGCATGGCGGCGCCGAGTTCCAGAGCGCTCTGGAAGGACACGACTTCCACGTCGAGACCGTGGGCGGCGAACACGCCGTCTTTTTGCGCGGCGTGCAGAATGAGCGAGTCCGCGGCGGGCAGGGAGCCTATTTTCAGGGCGTCGGCGGCCGGGGCGGAATGGACGCAGAACAGGGCGAGCGTCAGGGCGAGGGCGGCTTTTTTCAGTATGGACATGGGCGTTCCCTTGAGTGTTGAAGGTTGAGCGGAACAGGGCGGAGTCGGCAAAAAGGGGACGTGCGCGGCCGTCGGCAGGCCGGGCGAAGTTTTGCCACGTGTGCGGAAGTCAGTCCTGCTGAGGGCGGAATCCGGCGTCGGCAAGAAAGCGTTTGGCAAAGTCCACGGCTTCCACGGTGACGCCTTCGCAGGCGTGGGGCGGATCGGAAGGCTGAAAACCTCCGGGCCGCAGATCGCGGCAGAGCAGGGAGCCGAAACGCGCCGTGAAGGCTTCGGCAAAGCTGCGGCAGAGCGTTTCTATGTCCTTTTCCGTCTTGCCGCGCTCTGTGCCGAGAATGCCGATGAACATGAGCGCGCCTTCCACGAGGCCGCACTGGGCGCGGAATCTGCCTGCGCCGTGCATGCCGACGGCGGCGTGGAAGGTCTGCGGAGCCACGGTCACGCCGAAGGCCTCGCCGAGACAGGCGAGCATGGCGCGTGCGCAGTTGATGTTGCTGTTCCAGTAGAGGTCGTGAACGCGCTGCACGGTCGTGGTCATGGAGCCTTCCTTTTAAAGGACGGAATCAGTTTTTTCCCGGGAGGGATGGAAGGGCGCGGTGGAGCGGTTTTCCAGCAGATGATGGGAAAATTCCACGCGCGTGATGTTGTTGGGCGTGCTGTTGCCGGTCATGCGCTCGTAGAGAATGGTGAAGGCGTTTCTGCCTTTTTCCTCGATGTGATGTTCCACGGACGTGAGGCCGACGTTCCAGAAGCGGGAGGCGGAGAGATTGTCGAAGCCGCACACGCTGTAGTCGTCCGGCACTTTGAGCCCCTTGTCCTCCAGCGCGTCGAGCACGCCGTAGGCCACGAAGTCGTTGACCGCCACGATGCCGGAAATGTTCGGGCAGCGCTTCAGGCAGTCCATGGTGAGTTCGTAGCCCGTACGGTGTTCTATGCCGATGTCGTTCAGTTCCTCAAGAGGCGTGATTTCGCGGGCGAACACCTGCACGGATGTGTCCGGCTCCTGGGCATAGACGGCCCGCACGCCGTCGAGCCGGCGTATGCGTATGGCGTTGGCATTGTTGAGCGTGGTGGAAATGAAGGCGATGTGCCTGTGCCCGAGCCCGAGCATGTGACGCCCCACCAGCATGCCTGCGCTGTAGTTGTCGAGCTCCACGGTATCCACGTTGAGGCTGGTGTTCCTGTCGCCGATGACCACGATGGGCAGGCTGCGGTTGACCTTTTCCAGCTGCTCCACGCTTTGCGGCATCATGGTGAACACCATGCCCGAAGCGCCCATTTCCAGCGCCATGTCGAGGATTTCCTTTTCCTTTTCGGCGTCGCGGTAGGTGGTGAAGATGAGCGTGGAAACGCCGTGCTGCTCCGCAGACTGCTGAATGGCCTGCACCATGTTGGCATAGTAGGCGTTGCCGACGTTGGGGCTGACGATGAGCACGAGCTTTCTGGAAGACCGCGGACGGCTTCTGCGCCGCACGGGCGCGCGATAGCCCAGAACGTCGGCCGTGCGGCGCACGTTCTGCACTGTTTCGGGGGAGAAGGACACGTCCGGCCTTCCGCTGAGTATCATGGAAGCAGTGGTCAGCGAAACGCCGGCCGTCCGGCTCACGTCTTCCAGGGTGATTCTTTTTTTCGTCGTCATGGGAGCTCTCTCCAGGCAGCAGGCTAACGGCAAGGCGGAATTTCGTCAAACGAAGGAAGAGAGTTTTACTAAAATTTTAAAAATAATTTTTGAAAAATGAAAAGACTCGATTTAAAATATTAAATTTTTAGCTTTTAGAAAAAATGATAATTTCCCTTGATTAATTGCTGGAATAGCCGTACAAGGAAAAAACATGAACCGCAGCTGTGTGGAAATTTTATTAAAATTTTAATTAAAATATCAGAAAACTTTTAATTAAAATTTTAATAAAATTCTCTGCAAGGCCCGGGGAAAAACTTTCCTCAATCTTCATCAGGAGCTTTATTATGAGCGCGCCCAGCAAAAAAGAAATCCGCAAGGTGGTACTGGCCAGCCTTCTCGGAGCCACCATTGAATGGTACGACTTCTTCCTGTACGGCGTTGTCGCGGGCATCGTCTTCAACAAGCTGTACTTCCCCACGGAAGATCCCTTCATCGGCACGCTTCTCGCCTACAGCACCTTTGCCATCGGCTATCTGGCCCGTCCCTTCGGCGGATTCGTGTTCGGCCACTTCGGCGACAGGCTGGGCCGCAAGAGCATGCTCGTGCTCACCATGCTCATCATGGGTCTTGCCACCATCGGCATCGGTCTTGTACCCACCTACGCGCAGATAGGCATTGCCGCGCCCATCATTCTGCAGACGTTCCGTCTCTGCCAGGGCCTCGGCCTCGGCGGCGAATGGGGCGGCGCCGTGCTCATGACCTATGAATACGCCAGCAAGAAGGAACGCGCCTTCTACGCCAGCATCCCGCAGATGGGTCTGGCCACGGGCCTGTGCCTGTCTTCCGGCGTGGTGGCCCTGCTCTCCTGGGGCCTCACCGACGAACAGTTCCTCGCCTGGGGCTGGAGACTGGCCTTCCTCGTGAGCGTGCTGCTGGTCTGCGTGGCTCTCTACGTCCGCATGCACATCCTTGAAACCCCCGACTTCCAGAAGGCTCAGGAAAAGGCCCATCAGGACAAGGAAAAGAAGACCCTGCCCATCGTCAAGGTGTGCAAGGAACATCCCGGCAACATCGCTCTCGGCATCGGCGCCCGCTGGATCGACGGCGTGTTCTTCAACGTGCTGGCCGTGTTCGTCATCACCTACCTCGTGCAGTACGTGAACGTGCCGCGCACCGAAGCCCTCTCCATGGTCATGATCTCCGCTCTGGTCATGTGCCCCTTCATCCTCATTGCCGGACGTCTTGCCGACCGCTACGGCCGCGGCCTGGTGTACGGCGTGGCCAGCATTCTCTGCGGCCTGTCCATCTTCCCCTCCTTCTGGCTCATGGGCGCGAGCGAAGGCAATCTGTTCATGATCGGCATCGCCATCATCGTTCCCATCAGCGTGTTCTACGCCGGCGTGTTCGGTCCTGAAGCCGCCCTGTTTTCCGATCTCTTCCCCGCCGACGTGCGCTACACCGGCATTTCCATCGTGTATCAGTTCCCCGGCTTCCTCGTGGCCGGCATCGTGCCCGGCCTGTGCACCTACTTCATCAAGGTTGCCGACGGCGATCCCATCTACGTGTGCCTCTACACCATGCTGGCTGCGGCCACGAGCGGCATTTCGGCCTTCATCGTGCAGCGCAAGCACAACGCTGCGGTCCGCCGCCTCGGCGACGACGTGGAGCACGTATAGCGATTGTCGGGAGGGGATTTCCCCTCCCGGTTCGTTTCCGGAGCATCGTTTTTTTTTCGTCCGAAGCCCCGCCCGGATTCCGGACCGGGCGGAAGGCAAAACGACGTCCGTCGTCCGCGCCTGCCGCATCGGCGAGCTCCGGCTCGCAGGCGCGACGCTGTTCGCCCCCGGGTGGCGACATGGAAAACATCTGACCCGGACGCGGAAGGGATTCCCCCTGCCGCAAGGAACTTATCATGCGAGTACTTCAGATTTCAGATTTTCATCTCCGCGGAGACGGTCGTCTTTCCTTTCGCGTGGTGGACACCCCGAAATGTCTTGAGACGGCGGCGAAGCATCTTTTCGGCCTGGCCCAGAAGCCGGACATGATGGTCATTACCGGAGACCTAGCCGACAGCGGCGACGAGCACGCCTATCACATGCTCTACGACGCGCTCTCTCCCCTGAACATTCCCATCTACGCGGTTCCCGGCAACCACGACCGGCGCGACAGAATGCGTTCCATCCTCAAGGGCTGGTGCCCCGAAAACGCCGAAACCGAACCCTGGCTCTGCTACGCCGTGGAAGAGGACGAAGTGCGCTTTCTCATGATGGACAGCATGAGCCCCGGCTCTCATTCCGGACACATGCCGGAACCGTGCGCCGCGTGGCTGGAAAAGGAACTGGCGCGTCGCCCCGGCGTGCCCACGCTGGTGTTCATGCATCATCCGCCCTTCGTCACGGGCATGGGCGCCATGGACGAGCCCTATGAAAACGTGGATCGTCTGCGCGGCATTCTGGAAAGGGCTCCCTGGGTGCGGCTGTGCTGCGGTCACATGCACCGCCCCATCTTCACGCAGTGGGGCGGAGTGATGGCCCTGACGGCGCCCGCCGCCTCCATGCAGATCGATCTCGACTTCTCTCCCGAAGGCGGCGACACCTTCGTGATGGAAGCCCCCGGCTATCTGCTGCACGACTGGCGCGACGGCGCATGGAACACCCATGTCTGCCAGATCTACGGCACGCCCACCTACGCCGGTCCGTACCGCTTCCTCGATTCCGTGAATCCCACGGAAGAATAAACGTTTCCGCGCCCGGAGGTTTCCCCGAAGGGCGCGCAACTGCCAGGGGTCCCCTGTCCCTGTCATTCCTCCTCGAAAAGGCCGCCGCTTCTCACGAAGCGACGGCCTTTTTGCGTAACCATGTGTTCCTTTGTTCCGTCAGCGGCAGAGCTTGTTTTCCGTGGCGGTGTTCCAGGGGCGGCAGTGACCGAGATCGCAGGCTTTTTTCAAATCGGCGCAGGCGTCGCCGTTGCGCCCGTCGAGAAAGGCTCCCGCAGAGCGGTACACGTAGATGAGCGGCTCGTTGGGATTGATTTTTTCCGCGTAGGCGAAGTCGCGCTGCGCGCCTTCGGGCTGATGCTGCTTCAGGCACACCAGACCGCGCGTGGCGTAGGCTTCCGCCGTGGGAGAAAGACGGATGGCCCGCGTGGCGTCGTCGAAGGCTTCGTTGAAGTAGCCGAGATCGCTCAGGGCCAGGCTGCGCATGAGGTAGGGCGCGGGATCCAGCGGATCGGCGTCCACGGCTTTGTCGAGCAGAGCGGCGGCGCGTTCCGGATTCGTGCATTCGCCGGAGGGCGTCCAGTATTCCATGGCCTGCGAAAGATAGGTCTGCGCTTCCGGCGACACGCCAAAGGTCGGCTTGCGGTCGGGAGATTTTTTGGCTGTGGCGGGGGGCTGCGTGCCGTCGTCGTCGCCGAGGAAGGGCAGAGACGACATGCTGCAGCCGGAGAGCAGCGCGAGGCAAAGAACGCACAGAGCGAGATTCTTCATGATTTCTCCTGCAGAGACTGCCGGGCCGGAGCCGTGGAACGGCGTTCCAGCAGATGATGGGTGTATTCCATGCGGGTGAGGACGCTGACGGCGTCGCCGCCGCAGATGCGCTCGTAGAGAATGTCGAAGGCGCTGCGGGCTCTGGCCTGCGTCTGCTGTTCCACGGTGGTGAGCCCCACGCGCGAAATGCGGGAGGAGGACAGATTGTTGAATCCGCACACGCTGTAGTCTTCGGGCACGCGGAAGCCCTTGTCCGCAATGGCGTCGAGCACGCCGTAGGCGATGAAGTCGTTCACGGCCACGAAGCCGGAAATGCGGCTTTTCTTTTTCAGGCATTCCGCGGCGAGCTCGTAGCCTATGCGCTGTTCCAGATCGATGCTGTTGAGCTCCTCGTGCGGAGTGTAGTCTCTGGTGAACACCTGAACGGAACAGCCGGGGTTTTCGGCATAGACGTCCTTCACGCCCTGCAGCCTGCGCAGGCGTATGGCGTTGGTGGCGTTCATCATGGCGGAAATGAAGGCGATGTGTCTGTGGCCGAGGTTCAGCATGTGACGCGCTATGAGCACTCCGGCGCTGTAGTTGTCGAGCTCCACGGTGTCGATTTTGGGGCTGGAGTTCTTGTCGCCCATGACCACGACGGGAATCTTGCCGTTGAGTTTTTCCACCTTGCGCAGGCTTTGGGGAGTGAGCGTGAAGATCATGCCCGCGGCGCCCAGCGCCAGGGCCATGTTCATGACTTCCTCTTCCTTTCTGGCCTCGCGGTAGGTGGTGAAGATGAGCGTGGAAAAGCTGCGTTCCTCGGCGGCCTGCTGAATGGCCTGCACCAGCCCGGAATAATAGGCGTTGGCGATGTTCGGCGTGACGATGAACACCACGTTTCTTCCCGGCAGGCGGCCTTTGGCGCGCCGCGAGGGCGCGCGGTAGCCGAGTTCCTTGGCGGCCTGACGCACCTTCTGCACCGTTTCCGGGGAAAAGGACACGTCGGCCCGGGCGTTGAGGATCATGGAAACGGAGCTCAGCGACACGCCCGCGTTGCGGCTCACGTCTTCCAGCGTCACTTTTTTCTTGGCATTCACGGTGGTTCTCCAGAAAAGGAAGCTAACGGCAAGCCCGTTTTTCGTCAAATGGCCGAGAGCGTCTTTTTGGGAAAAAAGAAGGGCCGGGATGACGGAACTCCCGGCCCTTTCGCGGATGAACGCGGGGGAGCAGGCTCCCCCGTGCCATCAATGTTTCATGTTGCGCCACGAGGTGACGACGGAGCCGTCGTCCTGTTTCGTGACGTCGAGCATCTTGTCGGCAAGAAGCGGATTGGTGAAGGTGTAGTCCGCACGCTTGTGATTGCCGCGGGTTTCCTTGCGCTCCAGCGCGGAACGCATGATGCATTCGGCGCAGTCGAACAGGTCGAGCACTTCCGCCGCGCGCATGAGGGTGTGGGAGCAGGAGGCCTTCATGCTGGCATTCGTTTCCTCGCGCAGCTGGGCCAGGTAGCCGAGACCGGCCTTGAGCAGCGTTTCGGAACGCACGTTGTAGGGGCCCACGTTGGCGTAGTCGCTCATGATCTGGGTGAGGGCGATGTTGGCTTCCTGCCATTCCGCGCCTATTTCTCTGTCCATGAAGGAGGAGAGCAGCTCCATCTTGGCCTTGATGGCGGGATTGGCGGCAAGATCCGCGCTGCCCTTGGCCGAAGCGGCGTCGGCCGCGGCGGCGTGACCGGCTCTCCAGCCCATCCAGGCGGCGAGGCCGAGACCGCAGCCCGCGTTGCCCACCATGTCGCCCGCGGCGTAGAGGCCGGGCACGGTGGTCTGTCCGTTCTTGTCCACGTCGAGGCCGCGTCCGTGCAGAATGGGCTCGAAGCGGGTGAATTCCACGGCATGTTTGGCCGGGTCAATGCCCTTGGCGTCCATGTAGGCGATGAGGGCGGAGAGGCCTTCGTCGAACATGGCCTTGCGCATGTAGGCCAGAGTTTCGGGCGTGTTCTCCGAGCAGTCGAGGTAGGCGGGGCCGCGTCCGTTGTGCATGACGTCGAGGAAGGCGGAGTTCCAGATGTCGGAGGTGACGTCGCCGTATTCAGGATCGGGCTTGGTCACGAAGGGGCCGAGCGGCTTGCCGTCGGGGTAGCGGTACACGCCTATCCACGTGGCCTTGCCTGCGCGCTGCAGGTACTTGGTGCCGGCGTGGGTGTAGGGGATTTCCATGTTCACCATGCTCGCGCCGATGCGCCAGCCGAGGGCCTGACCGCCGGCGTTGTTGGGGCAGTGGGCGGTGTTGAACAGATAGTTGGGCGTGGAGCCGTTGACGTAGAGCCGATGGGTGAGACCCGTGGACAGAATGACGCAGGGAGCGCTCACCAGCACGAACGAGGGTTCGGGCTTGCCGGCGTCGATGGCGAGCGCGCCGCAGACGCGTCCGTTTTCCTTGGCGAGCTCCACCACGGGATGGTGATTGAGCACGGTGACGCCGTGTTTCTTCATCTGTTCGGCGAGCACGGCCTTCTGCTTGCGGCCGTCGAATTTCAGGAAGGCGCGGGGCTTGCCGGGCAGGGCGTGTCCCTGGAAGTTCCAGCGTCCGAGGGGACGCATGTTGATGCCCCATTCTTCCCACTTCTTCACGATGTCGAAGCTCTCCAGAAGGTGCAGGCGCATGAGTTCCACGTCCTTGGCCTGTCCCACGAGGCTGTTCATGAGGGCGGTGAGCACGGGTTCCACGTCGTCGCCGTGGACTTCGGGAATGTAGCAGCTGAAATGATCGTTGCCCGTGGCCCCGGAGCCGGAACGCTTCACATGGCACTTTTCCAGCACGATCACGCGCTTGGCTCCGCCTTCGGATGCCGCAATGGCGGCCATGGCCCCGCCGATGCCTCCGCCAACGATGACGACATCGGCTTCAATAGTCTTGGAAACAGGAATCATGACTTCGCCTCCTGGGGTTTGAGAGAGTCGGCATCGACGTGCAGCAGCGTGAACGCCAGAGGAATACGGAGCGTGATGGCGCCCTTGGGACAGTCGAGCACGCAGGAGTCGCAGTGCCAGCATTCGTCCGAGAATTTGACCTGAGGCATTTTGTCCTTGGAGCGGTCGAACACGAAGATATTGGAGTTGCAGATGTCGGCGCAGGTTCCACAACCTACGCATTTACTGGGATCAATAACGGGAGGCATGACGTTTCTCCTTTGATGTGCGGGGAGCGCCGCCCCTCGGGGCGGCGCTGCAACAGGGGGCTAATTCCAGCACTGACGCCATTCGGTGCGGACGGTGCCGTTTTCCTGCCAGACGTCGAGGAACTTGTCGGAGAGCAGGGGGTTGGTGAAGGTGTAGTCGGAGCGCATGTGCATGCCGCGGGTTTCCTTGCGTTCGAGGGCGGCGTGCATGATGATTTCGCCGTTGTCCATGAGATCGAGGGTTTCGATGGCTCTCATGAGGCTGTGCGCGTCCGGCACGGAGATTTCGTTGATCGCGTTCTTGCGCAGATCGGCCATGTACTTCAGGCCGGCGGTGAGCAGCGTGGCCGAACGCAGACGATGCGGACCCGCAGCGGCGTAGGAATCCATGATCTGCTGCACGGCGAGGTTGGCTTCCTTCCAGGCCGCGCCGCTTTCGCGTTCCATGAAGCTGCTGTAGAGCTGCGCGCGTTCCGCAACCCAGGGCGAAGTTTCGGCATTCTTGAGCTCGCAGGAGGCGGCGGAAGCGCCGGCGTGACCGCCCGCAATCCAGCCGTACACGGCCGCGCCAGCGATGTCGGCGCGGAAGTTGCCCACCATGTCGCCCGCGGCGTAGAGGCCGGGAACGGAGGTCTGGCCGTCGATGTCGATTTCCAGGCCGCGGCCGATGATGTGCGGCTCGTACTGCATGAATTCCACGGCGTGCTTGGAAACGTCGAGGCCGGTGCGGTCCATGTAGTCCACCAGCGTGGTAAGTCCTTCGCTGATCATGCCCTCGCGCATGAAGGCGAGGTCTTCGGGCTTGGTCTGGGTGCAGTCGATGTAGGCGGGGCCGCTGCCGTTCAGAAGTACGTCGGTGTAGGCGGAGTTCCACACGTCGCAGGTGATGTCGCCCACATAGCGGGTGGCTCTGTCCACGAAGGGGCCGAGCAGCTTGCCGTTGGGATAGCGGTACACGCCTATCCACGTGGACTTGCCCGCGCGGGCGAAGAATTTGGGCCCGGCGTGACGGTTGGGCATTTCCATGTTCACCATCTTTGCGCCGATGCGCCAGCCCTGCGCCTGCGCCGCGCCCGTGCAGGCGGGGCAGAAGGCCGTGTTGAACGGCCAGCCCGGCGAGCCCGCGGCCGGATACAGACGGTTGGCCGTGCCGGTGGAGAGCACCACCTTCTTGGCGCGGATGACGGTGAAGGACGGCACGTCTTTGGACACGTCCAGCGCGAGCGCGCCCGCGATTTCGCCGTCGATCTTGATGAGGTCGACGACGGGCATGTGGTTGACGATTTCCACGCCTTCCTTTTTGGCCTGTCTGGTGAGCACCTGCTTCTGATTGTGACCGTCGTACTTGAGCCAGATGCGCGGACGGCCGGGATAGGCGTGACCCATGAATTCGTAGTCGTCGCCGAAGGGCTTCATGTTGATGCCCCATTCCTGCCAGCGGTCCACCATGTGGATGCTCTCTTCCAGGAAGCGCAGGGAGAGCTTTTCATCGTGGTAGGCGCCCACGAGGCTCTGACGCAGTTCCTTGAGAATGACGCGGATGTCGCTGCCGTGGGCCTTGGGGTAATAGCAGGCAAAGTGGTCGTTGCCCGTGGCGCCGGAACCGGAGCGGCGGGTGTCGGCCTTTTCGGCCACCATGGTCTTGGCTCCGGCGCGGGCGGCGGAAATGGCCGCGCACAGACCGCCTATGCCGCCGCCGACAACCAGGACATCAGTGGAAAGGGGAGGATTGAATGCAAGCATGGCTGTCTCCTAGGCGTGCAGGGTGTCCGCATCGACATGCAGAACCATATAGTTGAGGGGAAGGCGCAGTTCCACGGCATGAACCGGGCAGTCGAGAACGCAGGCGTTGCAGTGCCAGCACTCTTCCGGGTAGGCCACCCGGGGAGTCTGCCCTTTTTCATGCTTGAAGATGTTCATGGGGCAGATGGTCGCGCACATGCCGCAATGAGTGCAGCGGTCGGCATGGATAATGGGAGGCATGGAAATCTCCTTGATGCGGTTGGCCTACATGAGGCTGGGAATGAGGAGGGAAATCGAAGGGAAGGCGATGATGAGCGCAAGGCAGAGGAACAGGGCCAGCACAAAGGGCATGGCCGCCCGGAAGATGAGTCCGAGGGGCACGTCCGCCACGCCTTTCATGACGAACAGGTTGATGCCGAACGGCGGCGTTATGGACGCCATGTTGTTCAGGATGGCGAAGATCACGCCGAACCAGACCAGATCCCAGTGGAAGCTCTTGGCGATGGGCAGGAAGATGGGCACCGTGATGAGGATGAGGGGAATGGCGGGCAGAAAGCAGCCGAGCACGCACATGACGATGACGATGACGCACATGACCACGATGGGAGCCACGTCGAGCGAGGCGATGGAGTTGGCGAGCATGGTGGGCATGCGGGACATGGTCATGAAGTAGCCGAGAATGGTGGCGCCGCCGAGCAGGGTGAAGCACATGGCGGTGAAGCGGCTGGATTCCTCCATGGACTTGCGGAAGTTGGACCACTTCAGTCTGCCCATGACGAGGCCGAGAATGAGGGTGCCCGCCGCGCCGATGGCGCCGCCTTCGGTGGCGGTGAACAGGCCGCCGTAGATGCCGCCGATGACGAGAATGAACAGCAGCACGATGGGCAGACCGCCCTTGAGGGAGGAGACGCGTTCGGCTAGAGGCGCTTTTTCGCGGCGGGGAGCCAGATCGGGATTTTTGAGCACCATGAGCCATATGATGCCCATGAAGCAGACCATGCAGAGCAGGCCGGGCAGGATGCCGGCCATGAACAGGTCGCCGATGGACTGTTCGGCCAGCACGCCGTAGAGAATGAAGGTGGTGGAAGGCGGAATGAGCGAACCGATGGTGCCCGAGCAGGAAAGGGTTCCGAGGGCGAGCTTGTCGTCGTAGCGGGCCTTGCGCATTTCGGGCAGGGCGATGGCAGACATGGCGATGGTGCCGGAGAGCGTGTCGCCCACCACGGCGCCGAAGAGGGTGCAGGCGGCCACGGTGCCGATGGCGAGGCCGCCGCGCATGTGGCCTATCCAGGCCGTGCCGAGTCGGTAGAGATCTTCGCCGAAGCGGCTGTAGTAGCAGGCGTAGCCCATGAGCATGAAGGACATGAGGGGCGCCCAGGTATAGTTGGATACGGTGTTGAACCAGGAGTTGCCGAACATGTTGATGCCGGCCAGCTGTCCGCGCAGCACGCAGACGAAAAGCAGGCCCGTGGCCATGAGGGCGAAGCCGATGGGCATGCCGAGGAAGAAGAGGGTGAACAGCACGACGATGCCCACGATGCCCACATGCAGGCCGCTCAGGCCCATGATGCGGTGGGTGCCGAAGTACCAGGCCACGAGCAGGGGAATGACGGCGAGCGCCACGCCGATGATGATTTTCGTACTTCCGGCCTGACGCAGCATTTCCAGCAATGTGACGAGGGTGTCGCGCACGAGGGCGAGGAAGAGCAGGCACACGCCGGCCACGCCGAGAAAGATGAAGGGCGCGTAGGGAATGCCGAGAATGGGGGTCGCCTTCTGGTTGGTCATGCCGTAGCGGGTCATGGCGTAGATGCACATGGCTATGGTGAACATGGACCATACCGTGGTGGCGAATTCCAGCGCGGCCTTGGTGTCGGGCTGGAGCTTGTGGGTGATGATGTCCATGTTGATGTGCGTTTTCGTGTACTGGGCGTAGCCGGTGTACGAGAACACGATCATGGCCATCATGAGGCCGGTGATTTCCACGGTGCCGTCGAGCGGCCTGCCGAAGAAGTAGCGGAGAAAGACGTCCACAAAGGTGATGACCACCATGAGGAAGAAAAAGAAAATACCGACGTTGCCGCACCAGCGCAGCGGCTTTTCAATGAACGCGCTGGAGGCGCATATCTTTTCGAGCAGGGGGTATTCGCGGGGCATCGTTGACGTTGACATGGGCTCTCCCGAAAAAAGGCGAAGACGCAGACTGAGCGCGCGGTCGGCGCGGAGGGTCGGAGAAGAAAAAGGCGGAGCGGGCCTCGGAAAGTCGCAGCTGCCGGGAGTTCGGCGGCAGGGAGGAGAATCCGGGCCGCGCTGTCCGGGGCAAGCCTCTCCCGGGCATGATCCGGCAGCGCCGGCCCGCTCCTTGGGGATGCATTATTTTACGGTTTCCAGATATCCCTTGTAGATGGGGGAATCCGTCCACTTGATGCCGAGCTTGCCTTCCAGTTCGTAGAAGGTCTTCTTGATGTCCGCGCCGGGGAGACCTTCCTTGTTGAGGGACTCGAACCATTCGTCGACCGGAGGCTGCATGAGTTCGCGGGCCTTGGCGTAGTCGGCGTCGGAGAACAGAATGAATTCCTTGCCGCCCATGTCGGCTCTCCACTTCTTGGTGGCTTCCACGTCCACGCTTTCCCAGTAGTTGGCGAAGGCCTTGTCGGCAAAGTCGCCGGAAACTTCGTCGAGCACCTTGCGCAGATCTTCGGGCAGGGAGTCGTACACGTCCTGATTGATGACGCAGTAGAACAGCGTGTTCTGCACGGCGAGCTCGGTGACGTACTTCAGGCAGTCGCCGTAGCGGCGGGAGACCAGAAGTTCGGGAGACATGGTGGTGCCTTCAATGACGCCCTGCTCCATGGCGGAGTAGATGTCGGAAAGAGGCAGGGACACCACGGTGACGCCGAGCTTCTTCAGGCGTTCGGCGATCATGGCGCTGTTGGCGTTGATCTTGAGGCCCTTGAGGTCTTCGAGCGTGCGGATGGGCTTGGTGGTGGTGCCGATGACGAGCGAGCCGCTTGCGTGGGTGAAGAGCAGCTTCACGCCGTCGAGTTCCTTGAGAGCCTGGGGATACTTGGCGTACAGGCCCTTCACCAGGGCGGTGCCGTCTTCGAGATAGAGTTCGGGGGAGGAGATGGAAAGGATGCCTTCGTGGAAGGGGAACTGGCCGGAATTGGCCTCGTAGGCGCATTCGGTGATGTCCGCAATGCCGGACTTGACGGATTCAAAGGCTTCGGCGCGGGGGCTGAGGGCTTCGGCGAAGTAGGGTTCGATCTTCAGTCTGCCCTGGCTGCGCTTTTCCACTTCCTGCACCCAGGCCTGAAGGGGGCCCTGCCAGCGGGTGTGGATGGGCGGAATGGGAAGATTGAGGCTCAGCACGTATTCGGGAGCCGCCTGCGCGGATGCGGGAATCATCATGCCCAGAGCCAGCAGGGCGGAACAGAGAAACTTGCCAGCGTTGTTCATCGAGACCTCCGGGGCGGTCGCGGAAAATCACGGCTTGAAGTGTTTTCCGGACGCATTGGAATGAGTAAGAAAAGCTTGCTTGTTATTTAATTAGCAATAACTGTGCCATATTATAATATTTTGTAATTACAAATAGTTACTCAATAATATCGCTTTTGATTTATTGTAAAAACAGCATATTTATGCTATAAATACTAAGTGAAATTGTCATATTTTTGGTGGGGAGGAACAATATGGGAGATTCGGGCTTTTATTCGGAAACGGCGGCAAAATCCTGTCTGGTCATGTACCGCATGGGCGGCCTCAGGCATGTGCTTCTTTATCTGCACGACCTTTTACGGGGCAGGCTGCCCGTGGTGCGGATCAACACGATCTATTGCGACAAGGACGCCCGGTACATCGTCAATATGGCCGACACAAGCACCGTGAGCGTTTCCAACAAAGCGGCCGGATCCGCAAGAGCCCGGCCGCTGGTCATGAGCGAGATGATCGCCTCGCCCATCATTGTAGGCGATCTTTCTCCCTATCAGCACGATCCCGAAGTGCTCAGCAATCCGCAGTGGACCGACATGCCCTATCTGCATCACGTCTCCCTGCTGCGGCTGCCGCTCTTTGCCAACAGCACGAGCGTGTTTCTCATCAATTTCTGGTCGGATGAAAAGGGAGCTTTTTCGCAGAGAGATCAGCGGGCGCTCTCGCGTCTTCTGAAGCCGCTGGCCGAAGAGCTGAGCATCAATCTGTCGGACATGAAGATGCACGGCGCGCGGCCGCCGATGAAATCCGAAGTCACGGGCATGGACAAGCTCAGTCTCAGTCCCGGACTGGTGCGCGTGCGGCAGATTGTGGAAAAGGTGGCCCGCAGCGACGCCACCGTGCTGATTCTGGGCGAAACCGGTTCCGGCAAGGAAGCGGTGGCCGACGCCATTCAACAGACCTCGGCGCGGAGGGGCGAGCCGTTCATCAAGGTGAACTGCGGCGCCATTCCGGAAGATCTGGTGGACAGCGAACTGTTCGGGCACGAAAAGGGATCGTTCACCGGCGCGGCGGGAACCAAGGCGGGCTACTTTGAAATGGCGGACGGCGGAACCCTGTTTCTGGATGAAATAGGCGACATGTCGCTGTCGTCGCAGGTGCGTCTTCTGCGCGTGCTCGACACGGGGCTGGTCCGGCGCGTGGGCGCGGTCAGGGAAATTCCGGTGAACGTGCGCATCATTGCCGCCACGCACGACGATCTGCCGCGCAAGGTGGTGGAGGGGCGGTTCCGCCGGGATCTGTGGTATCGGCTGTCGGTGCTGCCCATTTCCGTGCCGCCGCTGCGGGATCGGCGCGACGACATTCCCATTCTTGTGGAGCATTTCATGCAGATGAAGGCGCACAGGCTCGGTCTGCCTTACCTGCCGCACGTGCCGGAAGAGGAAATGCGCGCGCTGCTGCGCTACGGCTGGCCGGGCAACGTGCGCGAGCTGGAACACACCGTGGAGCGGGCGCTGATTAAATTCAGTCTGGAGTCCGCGGCGAAGAGCGTGCATTTTGAGATCATTTCCCTGCCCGATCCCTTGTCGGAGCAGCAGGGCGGGGCAGGGCGGACGCTGCGACGCCGGGACGAGTGGCCCACGCTCCGCGAAATGGAGGAACGCTACATCCGCGAGGTGCTGGAACATTGCGGCGGCAAGCTGACGGGCACGGATTCGGCCACGAGCCTGCTGGACATCCACTACACCACGCTGCGTTCGCGCATGCGTCACATGGGGCTTCTCGATGACGACGAAGGCTCCGTTTCCACGGGGAAAACGGAGCCCTGAAGTCTGCGGCGGGGAGAGCGAGGGAGGCGGAAGCGCGAAGCTTCCGCAGAGAATCAGAGGGTTCTTTCCAGACGGTAGCTGGGCTGACGGCCGCGACCTTCAAAATTGAGCTTGTAGGTACTGCCCTTTCTGGTGACTTCCAGAATGCAGAACTGATTGTCCTTGTGGATGTCGAGGCCCTTTTCCGCGCTGGTGACGTCCCAGGTGCGGTAGTCGTTCACGCCCACGTTGCCGTTGAGCACCACGTAGTGGATGCCCTTGATGTTGGAATAGCCGCCCTGATGATCGTGACCGGAAATCACGGCCAGCACCTTGCCGCTTTCTTCCAGCACGGCGCGCACGGCCGAGGCGTTCTTGATGTTGTGATCCTGCGTGTCCACGCGGTCGAGCGTCTGATGGCTGAACACGAGCACGGGCTTGTCGGTCTTGCCGAGATCGGCCTTGAGCCATTCCATCTCCTGCGGAGGAATGATGGTGTCCACCCAGGTCCAGAAGGTGTCTTCCGGGGTGTTCATGTCGTAGGGACGGAACTTGCCGGGCGTGTAGTCGGCGTCGAGCACGATGCAGTGAACGCCGCCCGCGTCGTAGGAGTAGTAGGTTTTGCCCTGCTCGATGCCGGTGTTGGTCACGCCGGAAAGGAAGGCTTCTCTTTTGAGATTGTCGAAGTCATGGTTGCCGAGCACGTGATAGGCGGGGCCGCCGAACGAGGTGAACAGGGATTCTATTTCGCGGAGGTTGGCGGCGGGATCGGTGCCCGGGGCGAGGGTGTCCACGAAGTCGCCGAGCTCGATGATGAAGGCGGGCTTTTCCTTCTTCATGGCGTCGATGAAGACTTTCATCTTGTTCATGGAGGCGGAGTACACGCGGGTGGTGCTGTCGGCCTTGGTGGTTCTGTGCATGTCGGTGATGATGCCGGCCTTGAGCAGACGCTTTTCGTCCTTGGCTTCGGCGGCGGAGGCTCCGGTCAGAATGCCGGCGGCGGCGCAGGCCGTGGCGGCCATACCCATCTTCAGAATGTCGCGGCGGGCAATGTTGTTTGCCATGCTTTATCTCCCGTGATTGACGTTGTTGTCCTGTATGACGAAATTTTTTGTTTTAATTTTAAGAGAAGGCGACCTTCAGGCGGGCCCGGCCGTCGCGTTCTGCAATCGGACCTTCTTTCCGGAGTACGCAGAGCGTCGGCATCGCAGGACTTGTAGACTACATGAAACGTCCCGTCCTGAAGGAACTTGCCCTCGATGCGTATTGAGCATCAGAATCATGAAGGCATGATGTCGGCAGTATGGAGATATGGTAACGCCGGAAACAGTTCGGGGCAGGCGCTGCGGGAGAAGCGCCGCGCGGCGGGCGTCGCGCTTTCAAACACGCGCGGGGCTGGCGGCGGCTTCGGCGTTTGCGAAGATGAGAAAACGGCGCTTTTCGAAGATCGGAAGCGCCGTTTTCAGGGGAGCGATGATCGGCCGCGTTGTGAACAAGGCGGAGCCGTAATCGGGGAATGGCGGAGGCCTTGCAGAACACGCTCCCCGGTCGGCAGGGAACGACGGGGAGCGTGCGGAAGGGAACCGTCCCGTCCGGAACGGTCGCCGGAGGAAGACGCGGTCATTGCAGGCCGTACTGATATTTGACGGACAGGGAAACGTGGATGGGGTCCGTTCCCAGAATGTCCGGTCGGCGGACGACGCCGCTTGCGGCGGCGACGGCGCGAAGGGCGGAGGCGTCGAGTTCCGGCCTGCCCGAGGAAACAACGATGCGCGCTTCGTGAAAGGTGCCGTCGGCAGCGATGGTGAAGGCGCACAGCGCCACGCCTATGAGCGAGGTGTTGCCGGCGTCGAGCCTCCGGGCGTGAACGGCGTTGTCCACGTCGTCGAGATATCGCAGGTAGATGCGCCGCTTGCGGTCGAGCTTTTCCGCTTCTTCCCTGTCGCTTTCCGCGGAAGATTGAAGGCCGGTGCCGGGCAGCGAGCCGCCGCGGGCGAGGGTGGATTCGCTTTCCATTTCCAGCACCGCGCGGAAGGCCGGGGCCTCCTCCTGCGGCGAGGCGTGGATGAGCGTGAGGGAAAAGTGCAGAAAAAGCGACAGCGCAATGCCCGTCCAGAGTCGTTCGCCGTCCGTCATGCCGTTACCTTTCTTCCGGTCGCGAGGTGGCCACCATGAGTTTTTCTCCGCCGAGCATGCGCACTTCGTCCACCACGAAAACGAGCGCTTCCACCGGAGCCTTCGGGCTGGCCTTGAGCACGAGCTGTCCCGGTTCCTTGCGGAAGCCGCGCACGATGTCCTGCAGCTTGTAGCGCAGAAATTCCCGCTCCACGGGCACGCCGTCGCAGAAGAAGCTGCCGTCCTCCTCAAGGCGCACTTCCACCACCTTGCCCGAGAGCGCCCGGCTCGATTGCGCGGGGGGCAGGTCGATGTCGAGCCCCCGCACGGCAAAGGCCGAAGCCACAATGAAAAAAATGAGCAGAATGAAGATCACGTCCATCACGGGCGTGAGGTCTATGTCGGTGTCGGGGCTTTTGCGCGGACGCAGATTGATCATCGACCGTCCCCTTCCGAGGCGAGCACGGCGTTGGCCGTTTCCGACAGGGCCTCGGCCGCCTGCTGCACGCGCGTTTGAAAATAGTGCAGAAAAAACAGCGACGGAATGGCGATGACAAGGCCCGCCGCCGTGGTGATGAGCGCCTGCCAGATGCCTCCGGCGAGCTGATTCATGTTGACGCCCGCCTGTGCGTTCGCAATCTCGGAAAAGGTTTCGATCATGCCGAGCACCGTGCCGAGCAGACCCATGAGCGGCGCGAGCCGCGCCAGAATGGAAAGCAGCGGAAGACGCGCTTCCAGCGCCTTCACCACGGACTCGCCCTCGATGCGCAGCGCGGCCTCCTTTCCCGGGCCGTCTGCCGAAAGCAGGGAGGCGAAGCGGCGCAGACGCTCCACCTTTTCCAGTTCCGCGAGCAGGGGCGCGCGGTTGCCGCGCACCGCCTCTTCAAGCAGCGCGGACGCGCTTCGCGGAGGAAAGCGGAATGAGGAGAAGAGCAGCAGGCGCTCCACGATGATGGCCGTTGCCGTGATGGAAATCAGGGTCAGCGGCCACATCATCCAGCCGCCCATCAGCAGTATGTCCATGGGCCTCTCCTCGCGTATGTCCGCCTGCGTCGGCGGAGGGCGGCGCGAAGCGTCGCGCCGGAAATGTCGGATCCGTCAGATCCTGAGCCCGGAGCCTATGATCGCAAGATCGCTGATCTCTTCTCCGGGAGCCGGCGTTATTTCAAGCTGTCCTGCGGCGTATTGTACGACGCACGCGCCCTGTCCTGCAATGGAAATGATGCCCTTGGCCCGGCAAAGTCCCGGTCCGGCGTCGCGCAGCACGGCTTCCAGATCTTCGGCGGAAACCGGCCCTTCGAAGGTCAGGGCCCTGGCCTCGAAGCCTTCGTCGGCGTGCGTGACGGCGCGCTCGCCTATGCGCGCGAGTCTCGGCGCGTGGGAGGGCAGACGCGTTTTTCCGTGGGCGTCTATCCACGCGTCCAGCTCGGCAAAGGGAATGCTGCCGTAGTGCGCGGGCAGAATGAGCGCCTTGTCGTTGAGCGCCCGAAGCCGCCCGGCAAGCGCCTCAAGCGCCTCGGAGGAAATCATTTCGCTTTTGTTGAGAATGATGACGTCGGCCCGGCGCAGCTGCGCCTGCCGGATGCCCGATTCTTCGGGATGTTCGTTTCCTCGGCCTCTTCCTGCCAGATCAAGGGCGTCGGCCACGGTGATGACGAGCCCGGGCTCGATAAGATCGCGCAGGCCGCCGAGCGCTTCCATGATGTTGTCGGGATTGGCGAGCCCCGTGGTTTCCAGCACGAACTGTTCGGCGGGCATGGCCGCAATGATGCGTTCAAGCCCGGGCCGCAGACTGTCGGCCAGAGAACAGCACACGCATCCTTCGTCCAGTGCTTCCACGAGCGTGTCGCCCTTCATGAGAGCGGCGTCGAGCTCCACCTTGCCGAATTCGTTCTGAATGACTCCGGTGTAGCGCTCCCGGCCGTGCAGAAAGTCCAGCCAGCGGCGCAGAAACGTGGTCTTGCCTGCGCCGAGAAAGCCCGTGAGCACGTGCAGCACGGGGCGGTCGAGCTTTTCGAGCTCCTCCGGCCGGTGCTTTGCGGGAATGTCGTGCAGGAGATGAAGGCGCTCGCCGTCCAGAGCCAGGGACGGCCCGAAGGCGGCGGCGATGTTGAGAAGATATTCCTTATCGTCGTCATCCTCCATGCTCCCGTCGGCATGAAAGAGGCGGCGCGATACGGCGCAGGCCCCGCGGGAGACCGCGGCCTTTTCGCCGAGCTGCTGCTGCGCCGTGCAGGCGAGAACGGCGAAGAGCCGGAGAAAGAGGCTGAAGGCGGGAACGTCGCATTCCGGTTCGCCCGGACGCACCAGCCAGCCGTCTTCCGCGGCAATGCCGTCGGCGGCGATGACGCGGTGTCTGGCCGGAGCTTCGAGGGTCAGAGCCAGCGCGTCGCCCGCGAGGGAGACGTCGAGGCGGAGCTGACCGAGCAGGAAGGGAAGAAGCTCCCTTTCGCTGCCGGAAAATTCCCGGACGGCGTGTTCGTAGTCCGGGGAAAGGGCGAAGCGCAGGGCGTCGAGCGGAAAGACGTCCAGCAGCGGAGACTGCGCCGGGGGAAAGACGTAGAGGCTGAAGTAGCCGCGAAGGCACGGAACTCGGCCGGGAGTCTCGTCCTTGGTTTCGCCGTCGAAGCGCAGCCCGAACACGTTTTCCGAGCCGGCGACGCGGCACGTCCACGCCGGATGGCTGGAAGCGCAGGGGCGAACGCCGCGCCAGCCGAGCGCCCGCGCCCTGGTGCGTTCAAAGTGGGCGGCCATGACCAGCGACGTGAAGATGCTGGCGCAGTCGGAATCGCTGTCGCCGAGGGCCCGGGGAAGAATGCTTTCCAGTTTCATGGCCGATCCTGCGCCGGAGCGCGCGTTTGCGCGCTCCGGTCGAAGGTTTTAACCGGGGAAGGTGATGATGTCGCCGTTGCCCAGGTAGTTTGTCGTCTTGGAGCGGAAGCGCGCCGTGCCCTTCACCACCGGGTATCCGGCGTCGACGAACTTCTGTGCCGTGATGAGACCCGTGCAGTGGTTGCAGCCCACGCGCTGAAGGTTCCACTTCTTCAGGCCGATGACGAGGTCGTCGTACTTGGGATCCCAGTCGTCGAACGGGGAGATGTGCAGGCCGCCGTAGAGGCCGTAGAACTTGTCGTTTTCGTACTTGAGTTCCTTGTAGGCCGTGTCGGCGAACAGAATGATGCCCTGATGGCAGCAGCCCGTGATGCTCACAAGGCCCACGTCCTTCACGTTGCAGTACAGCGACATTTCGCCGTACACCTTGAAGATGATGGGGCATTCAAACTGATACAGCGCCACGCCCGGCTGCAGCGGATACAGCCCCTTCTTGACCTCGGTCCATTCGCCCACGTGACCGGAATCCTTGAGGTACTGCTTGCCCTGCGGATAGAAGGTGTTCGGCGTGTACACGTGGATGTTGGGGGCATACTTGGCCACCACGGGGAAGGCCCAGTAGTGATCCATGTGTTCGTGCGTCTGAATGAATCCGGCAATTTCGCCGTTGGCGAGCATGTTGTCTATGCCTTCGCGCTTGAAGCTTTCCTCCATCCAGTCGTAGTTCCAGCCGCAGTCGAACAGATACTTGGTCTTGGTGCCGTCCATGGCCTCGATTTCCACGAGGCAGGAAAATCCGCCCGCGTTGTCGGCGTCCACGGAGTTTTCCTTGGCGACGGCCCAGGCTTCGTGGAGCTGCCCCTTCTGAAGGTAGGGCTTGATCTTGGCCATGCCTTCGTCATAGGTGCCCTTGCCTATGCCCTTGCCGTTGCCGAACGGGGCCCAGTTGTAGGTGTACTGATCCACGAGCAGACCGCCCGCGCCGGTGACGTTCTGCATGAAGATGCCGTTGTCGAACCAGCTGGTTTCCGAAATGTTGGTCACCTTCACCGACTTGCACACGCCGAAGTCGGACATTTGACGTTCCACCTTGGGCAGAAAGGCCCTGCGCATGGGCGTGTAGGAATAAAGCCCCATGGCTCCAAGCGCGCCGGCTCCGATGCCGAGAGATGCGCCTTTGAGAAATTCGCGTCTGTTCATAAGGACTCCTACTTCACCAGAGTGAAGGTTGCACTGCAGATGGGCAGCAGCCAGACGATGAGGAAGTACAGGGCCACGCCGACGAGAATGCCGAACAGCAGGCCGGGCTTCATGGCGGGGTTCCAGGCGTGATCCACTTCGATGTGGCGCTTTTCTGCGGCGAGTTCTTCAGCGGTCTTGAATTCGCGCCGCCATCCGGGCCAGCCGTCCATGAACCACCAGTTGATGAGCCAGATGTCGATGAGCCAGATGGTGGGAATCATGGGGAACTGCTGCGGATGAGAGAAGCCCTTCTGCGTGCCGAGAATGAAGTGGGCGTACTGATAGTACAGGCAGTAGAGCACGATGCCGCCCACGATGACGAGGCCGGTGCGGATGAGAATGTTGACGGGAGTGCTGAACCTGGTGGGCCAGTTTTCACAGTAGAACTGCACGAAGAGCGCGGGCACGAGGAAGAAGATGGCGGTTTCGCCCACGTGCAGCCAGCGCCAGTCGGGAGCGGCGTCGCGACGATGACCGCGGATGGCGTCGCCCCACACGAGTTCCTGCATGTACCAGAAGAACAGGCACAGCGCCCAGGCGATGACGATGATGCCCACGAACAGCGCGATGCGGCGGGGCCAGTCGCGCTTTATCATGGTGAAGGGATACCGTTCCCAGATGCCTTCCACGAACCACACCACCACGGTGCAGCACATGATCCAGGCCACGTGGAAGTTGGCGGACACGGTCTGCGCGAAGTCTTCCCAGTAGGGCGGGCAGATGGCCGTGAAGTACTGCCAGGGATAATACAGGATGCCCATGTGGTTGTGCATGGTCATGAAGTAGATGACGAGACTGAGACAGAATGTGCCGAGCCAGATGCTGAAGCCGCGCACGGGCTGGGAGGCGTTGGCCCAGGGCTGACCTTCGAGGGCGACCACCCAGGCGGGGCTGATCCAGGAGGCGATGACGGCGAACATCATGCAGGCCTGCGCCGCGTATTCGGTGGAATAGAATTCGGTGAGTCCGAGCTTCTGGAGATGTTCGGGATTGAAGTAGGCGAAGGCGAAGTTGCCGAGCACGGCTTCAAAGAATCCGTGGATGAAGAAGATCATGGTGCCTACGGAAATGAGCGCCAGCACAAGACCCTTCTGCAGAGGATGGGCGTTGCGGATCCAGTCTTTCTTGAAGGGCCAGAAGTCGAAGGTGTAGGCCATCCAGATGAGGATGATCAGCCACCAGCGGCAGTAGTTGTAGCCCACGTAGGGGGTGTAGAAGCGCATGATGCCGCGCGGATCCTGAAAGATCCACCATGTCACCGCGAAAATCAGCAGCGTGAACGCCAGGTTCATGAGCGCGGGGATGGGGCCTCTCCACCTTTTGACGAGCTTGCGCTCTTCAAGATAAGGAAGCTGTTCCTGAGACATAGGTTCCTCCTTGTTTCAGTCGGGGGGCTTCCGCTGTTCCTCCTGAGCGGAGCCCGGGGTCCTACGCCCTTGAGCGTTCAGGGCGTCTTCGCCGTACATGGCTTTGACAACCAGCGCGGCCATTTCATTGCGCGACATGCCTGCGGTGTCACCTCCGATCCTGGCAGCCTCCAAATCCAGCATGACGCCCGAAAATTCGGGAGGCAGCATGGACAGGTAGTCTGGTTCCGGCGAGGTCTCGTCCCCGTTTCCCTGCCGCGGGGAGGATGGATCGCCCTGTGCTGCGACGGAACGAAATATTCCGTGCAGAAATTCCTTCCGGCTTATGACGTTGCGCGTGCTCATGAGTTTTCCGTCAGCGTCCGGAGGGTGGAAAAATAGGCCTGCGCCGCAGCTTCGGCGTCGGCGGCGTCGGCGTGGCGCACGGCGCTCAGTATTCTTGCCAGATGCGCGAACGCCTGTTCCTTCTGTTGCAGGTCGCAGGCGTTGAACAGTCGTATCAGCGACTTGCCGTCGGGCAGACAGGCGGCCAGCGCCGAACTCACGCTGGCGTTGTTGATGAAGCGCGCCGTTTCCATGAAGAACTGTATGTTCGCCTGCGCAAAGGCCTTGATGTCGTCGTTGCGCAGCGCCGTGCCTGTCACGGGCAGAATGCGTTCGAGCCTGAGCACCTGCGAGGGCCGGATGACGAGCGACGAGGCGCGGATGATGGACGGTATGATGAGCAGACTGGCGTCTATTCTGTCGATGAGGGGGCACTGCGCGGGATGCTCGGAAGGCAGAGCGCGCACGCGCGTGCCGCTGCCGTGCGTGGTTTCGAGAATGCCGCGTCCGGCAAGGGCGCTGATGGCGGCCCGCAGGGTGGTGCGGTTCACGTGCAGCTCGTCGGCGAGCTGCCGTTCGGCGGGCAGACGCTCGAACAGCTTCCAGCGACCTTCCATGAGGGCCTGTTCCAGCTGCTGCTCAATCATTTTCTGCTTGCTCATGCCCGAACTCCCGCGGTCATTTCGCCCTGTATCCATGATACTAGTTTTGCGCTGTTGCTCCAAAAGACTCAAGGCTTTTCAGAAAAAAAGAAAAAAAATGATAATACCTTGAGTTAATGCGGAAAAACATGAAATAATGGTTCATCCACTGCTGTTTTTCCTTGTAAAAAAAGATTGTCGACAACGAGTTTCTAGCGAATTGCCGCGTTGTTTCAGGCAAATGAGAAAAATTGGTTTATCCAATTTACAATGAGACTTTTTTTCCGTAGAGTGAAAAGGCATCTTTCAGCACTTCGCGGAGGCGCGCTATGGATTTCTCTCTTTGGGCGTCAGGTTTTCCCGGCTTGTTGTGGGAGATAGAACATCGCCGTTCGCGCATCCGGCTGCTGAACGACTGGAAGCTCCCTTCACTCGGCGAGCACACGTCGAGACTTCTCAAGGACGCGCAGTTCCGCAGACGCTCGGTCATGAAATCGGATCACACGCTGATCGGCGAATTCTGGGAAATGGTCACGGGTCGTCAGCCCGCCATGGTGACGTTCCGGCTTGAGGGCAGCCCGCACCGCGCCTATCTTCTGCAGGGCTGGCCGGATCCGCAGGACGCGGGAAAATATTTCGGCATGCTCAAGGATTCCGTGCTGCCCGCCACCTTTGTGGCCAACGGCGCGGCGGGCACCTGTCAGCTGGCGCTGGGGGGCTCGGAATATCCCGTGCTGGTGCTCAGTCTCGATCAGAAGGAAATCGTCACCTGCAACGAGGCCGCGCAGACGCTCTTCGACGGCGCGGCCAGGGGCGGCGGAGAATTCATGCTTGAAGACATTGCGCCCGGCGAGATGGGCGAAACGCTGCTCGGCGCTTCCCGGCGCGCGCTGGAAGACGGCATCTGGGCCGGAACGCTCATGCTCCGCAGCGGCACGGGGAGCATACTCGGCTCCAAGGTGCGCGTGTCGCCGTGCTCCACGGGCGCGGACATCGTGCGCATCGCGCTGCTCAACATTCCCGATGCTCCGGCCGTCTGCGCGTTGTCGCCCAGCGTGGAGCCGGGAAGTTCGCCGTTCTCCCTTCAGGAGGGGCTGGAGGATCTTCTTGCCGCCTGTCCGGGCGTGGAGGGGCTCATGTTTTCGGATATTCAGTCTGCGCGGGGCAAGGTGGAAGTGTACGGCGTGGGCCGGCTGTTTGCCTCGCTGGAATGGGGAGCCGCGCACGCCTACGAGGGAACCATCGCCCAGGACATCGAGCGTTTCAGTCTGGAATCGCTCATTGTGGAAGACACGCTCGACAGCATCAAGTCCATCGACTGGGCCATGTTCATTCCCTGCGGCGTGCGTTCGTATTTCGCCAAGCCGTTCTATTCGGCCGAAGGGCTGCACGCCGTGCTTATTTTTGCGTTCAGTCAGCCGTCGCCCGGCGGCGTGAGCGAGGCTCCGTTCCGCGCGCTTTACGAGCCCTTTGCCTCGCTTGTGGCGCGCTGGCGCGCCGATCGCGCCTGAGCCGTCCTGCCGGAAAACGGCGCGTCGGAAGCGGTGCAGCCCGCGCGGGGAGGTTTCCAAGCGGCAGGGCGACACGTGAGATGTTTTGTGACGCGAAATCGACGCGAGGAAGATTCCGACCGCGCTCCGCGGCCTTTCCTGAAAAATACGCATTTTTTTCTTGACTATCGCGGCCCATTCTGGCAGAAATGACTCCGCAACGGGGATGTAGCTCAGTTGGGAGAGCGCTTGAATGGCATTCAAGAGGCCAAGAGTTCAATTCTCTTCATCTCCACCAGAATTTGAAAAGGCTTTCGGCAAACGTCGAGAGCCTTTTTTCGTTTAACAGTTCCGAAGTCCGGGGGGGGGGCGGCGTCGGCGTTTTGGGAGCGGCGCTTGTCCCGCCGCGGAAGGTTCGTCCGAAGAAAGAAGGGCGGAGCGCAACATGTGCGTTCCGCCCTTTTCTATGGCGTTGTTAGGCGCGCAGGGTGACCCGGCGCGAGGAATCGAATTACTTCAGCGGCATGTTCTCGCGTTCCGTCTTCCACGGATCGGAAACTTCTTTGCTTTCCACGTCGAAGCGCATGGTCATGCGGCGGTCGAGATCGAAAGGCGTCCAGCCGGGGTTTCCCGTGGAGGCAAAGCTCACCCAGGCGCGATGCATGGCGTTTGCCAGCGCATCCGGAGGATTGTCGCCGAGGGTGTTTTTCACGCGCTGTGAGTCCTTGTGCAGCGTCTTGAACACGAAGGGCAGATCCACGCTGTGGGCCGCGCCGAGTCTGCCGTTGTAGCAGGGGCTCCTCCAGGCGAAGGAATAGGCCCAGGCCTTGCCGCCGGCCTTCTTCTGGCTTTCCAGCACCTTGTTGGCGGGCATCCTGAAGATGAGGTCGGACTGGAGGGCCGTGAACAGATCGCCGGTGGTCTCGCCGCGGCCGGCCTTGCGGTAGCGTTCCACGATGTCGGCGGGAAATCCCGTCGTATACACGAAGTTCTTGAGCGCGTCTTCGCCTATCTTGTCGATGGCTCCGCTCGGCACGGTGTAGTAGCGCCATTCCTGTTCGGCGGAGCCGACCATGATGTCCAGATCCCTGGCGGCGCCGTCGGCAATGGCGTCAACGGGGCGCTTCATGAGAATGTCGCCGTCAACGTAGGGCTTGAACACGGAAACGTTGCCCTGAAGCATGCGGCCCCATTCGGGATCCTTGGCCTTGGCGGAAGCGAAGGCGGAGAAGGTGAGCAGCTTTTCCGGCGAGAGGGCGGCCACGGCTTCGCGGCTGTCTTCAATGCCGTAGAAGGCCAGCAGATCGGCGGCGGCCACGGAAGCCTGTTCGCTGGTGTACTGCGCAATGGCCGAGGGGCTCTGCAGAATGGCGCGGCGGAAAAGGCCCTTCGACTTGCCGGAAGAAATGAGGGAGGTGATGTGCGTGGCTCCCGCGGACTGGCCGAACACCGTGACCTTGTCGGGATCGCCGCCGAAGGCGGCAATGTTGTCCTGCACCCAGCGCAGGGCGAACATCATGTCGCGCAGGGCAAGGTTGGAAGGCACGCCCTTGATTTTGAGAAAGCCGTCCACGTTCACGCGGTAGTTGATGGTGACGAGCACCACGCCGTCCTGCGCAAAGGCCGTGCCGTCGAAGCGCACGTCGTTGTTGTCGCAGCGGGTGCTGCCGCCGCCGGGAATATAGACCATGACGGGACATTTCGTCTTGCCGGGAGCGGGGGTCCAGATGTTCAGGCGCAGGCAGTCGCCGCCGCCCAGAATTTTGCCCTTGCCGCCGGGCTGGAGCGGAATATCGCCGGGCTTGACGGCATCGACGACGCCGTTCCAGGCCGGAACGAATTCAGGCAGGGCCAGACGGTATTTTCCTTCATAGGGAGGCATGCCGCAGGGCACGCCTCTGAACACATGCACGCCGTCCATGACAAGACCGCGCACGCTGCCTTTGGCCGTTTTGACCACGGGGCCTTCGGTGGCAAAGGCATGGAAGGGCACGGCGCCCGCAAGGAATGCGGCCGCGCTTCCATACAAAAACTGACGTCTGTTCATGTGAAGCTCCTGATATATTCGGTGATGGAAAATGCGAACATCCGTCCAGGAGAGAGGATGATTCGGCTTTCAGGAAAATAAAAAGACGACAAAAAATAAAGCTCAAAATTTCACATTGTTGTTCTAAGAAAGGCAACAAGAGGAAAAAAATATTGATGATGTGCGCGAAGCGGCAGGACGCGCAGGGGCAAAAGGCGCTCACAAAGCGGCAGGCGGGCGAGCCGCACGGTCAGGCGGCAATGCTTCGGAATGGCTGGAATTTCGGCGCGCGGCGCGTGTTTTTTGAAGGGCCCCGGCCCGCGGGGTTTCGGCGGCGCGGGCGTTTGTTTTCGAGGCTGAAGGCAAGAAAACAAAGCGGGAGACGGCAACGCCGTCTCCCGCCGGAGCGATTGGGAACAATCCGACTACATATCGGGAGTAATGACCTCAAGGCCGCCCATGTAGGGACGCAGCACGGTGGGAATGACGATGGAGCCGTCTTCCTGCTGGTTGTTCTCGATGATGGCCACGAGCGAACGGCCGGTGGGCAGACCGGAGCCGTTCAGGGTATGCACGAATTCGGGCTTGCCGCCGCCTTTGGGACGGAAGCGGATGTTGGCGCGGCGGGCCTGGAAGTCCACGCAGTTGGAGCAGGACGAGATTTCGCGGTAGGTGTTCTGACCGGGCAGCCAGACTTCCACGTCGTAGGTCTTGGCGGAACCGAAGCCCATGTCGCCGGTGCACAGGGTGATGGTGCGATAGGGAAGTTCCAGCTTTTCGAGCAGGATTTCGGCGCAGCGGCGCATGTGTTCCAGCTCTTCCCAGGACTTGTCGGGATGGGCGAAGCGCACCATTTCCACCTTGATGAACTGATGCTGACGGATGAGACCGCGCACGTCCTTGCCCGCGGAGCCGGCTTCGGAACGGAAGCAGGGGGTGCCGGCGGTGTAGCGCAGGGGCAGCTGATCCTCTTCGAGAATTTCGCCGGCGTGCAGGTTGGTGACGGGCACTTCGGCGGTGGGAATGAGGTAGTAGTCCCAGGCGGGCATTTTGAAGAGGTCTTCCTCGAACTTGGGCAGCTGGCCGGTGCCCTGCATGGTGGCGGCGTTAACCATGAAGGGAGGCAGAATTTCGGTGGCGCCGAATTCGGTGGTCTGGGTGTCGAGGTAGAAGTTCATGAGGGCGCGTTCCATTCTGGCGAACACGCCGTGCGACACGCAGAAGCGCGAACCGGCGAGCTTGGCGCCGCGTTCAAAGTCGAGGCCGCGGCGGGCCGCGCCCACTTCAAAGTGCTGCTTGGGCGGGAAGGTGAACTCGCGGGGCGTGCCCCAGCGGTGCAGTTCCGGATTGTCGTTTTCGTCGAGGCCGACCGGCACGGAGGCGTCGGGGATGTTCGGCACGCGGAGCATCCACTGATAGACCTTGTCCTTGATCTCGGAAGCTTCGGCGTCGAGTTCCTTGATGCGGTCGGAGAGCTTGCCGAGATCGGCCAGAAGTTCGGAAGCGTCTTCACCGGCGCGCTTTTTGCGGGCCACTTCGGCCGAGTCGGCATTGCGCTTGCTCTTGAGCGTTTCCACTTCGGTGAGCACGGCGCGGCGACGTTCGTCCATGGCGAGGAAGTCGTCGACGGAAATGTTGGAATGGCGGTCGGCCAGGGCCTTGGCCACCACTTCGGGATGTTTCTGAAGAAGTTTGAGATCAAGCATGGCTGATTTCCTCGAATCTGCGTGATATGCGGCAGGGCGTGATGCCCGGGCATTTGAAAGGAACGAACAGTCTAGCCCGACAGCGGCGGAGCGTCAATCGTGACCGGAAGAGGCGGCAGGGCCCGGCGGACGAGTCCGCCGGGCCCTGTGTTCTGCATGGATTCGAGAATTTACATGATGCCTACGAAATTCCACCACGGAATGGCCACCAGAGCGAGCAGCACGCCGCAGATCAGGGTTCGCGCGGCGAGCGCGGGAATGACGTGGGAGAGCGTGACGCGTCCGGTGATGAAGATATAGAGGAAGTACACGGCTTCATAGGGCAGGATGTACTGATCCACGCCGTACTGGAAGGCATAGAAGAGCGGCAGCGGATTCATGTTGAGGGCCTGACCGAGTTCGCCGATGGCGGGGGTGAAGGCGGCGGTGGCGGCAAGGGGCGTCAGCAGGAAGTTGACGACCACGCCGGAGAGGTAGGCGATGATGACCGACATGCTCTCGCCCCAGCCCTGAAGCACGGGCAGAATCTGCTGCACGGCCCAGGCGTTGAAGCCCACGGCTCCGCCCACGAAACCGATGGACATGCAGCCGGTGATGAAGATGAGGAACATGATTTCCAGCTTGCCGATGCCCTCATTGGGCAGAATGTTGATGCCGGGCATATAGCAGAGCATGGCCAGCACGGCGAACACGAACACGGGATCCACGCCGGTCCAGGGCTGAATCATGAAGGCGAGCACCATGCCGAGCACCAGCACGAGGAGAATTTTTTCCTTGGCGCTGATGGGGCCGAGTTCTCTGCTGCAGTTTTCAATGAAGGCGCGGGCGTTTTCCATGGAGGTGAGCTGCTCCTTGCCCTTCACCAGCCAGACGACGCCCATGGACGCCATGGTGTAGATGACGGAGAACAGGGAGCCGTGCCAGGCGTACTGCCAGAAGTCCACGGTGGTGCCGTCCTTGAAGAGCATGGTGAAGGCCCAGATGAAGCTTTCGGAGGTGTGCAGGAACAGAAACTGCGGCGCGGCCGCGGCCATGAAGGCCATGAGAATGATGGCCGAGGACATGCGTGATTTGTGATCGAGCTTCAGGGTGTCCACGATGCCGGAGGCGATGGCGCACAGCACGACCATGCGGGCCAGAATGGAAGGCAGCACCAGGGCCAGCGCCAGGCCGCCGATGAAGAAGCCCCACACAAGGCCCATGAAGCTGCCGCCCGCAAGGGAGAGGCAGCTCAGCGCCAGGCGTCTGGCGAGACCTGTTTTGTCCATGGCCTCGCCGATGACCACCGCGGCAAAGGAAATCCAGGGCAGCACCGTGGCCCACGGGCCGAAAATGACTTCCATGGGAGCCACGTTGCCGAGCACGTAGCCGAAGGTGAGCAGCGCGGCCACGCCGATGGCCGGAAACACGTTGAAGGCCCAGGCCAGCACGGCCATGCTGGTCATGGCCATGAAGAGCGGCGCTTTCGGCGAAATGTCGGCGGGCGCGGCAAAATAGACGATGAAGGGCAGAATGAGGGTCAGAGGCCAGCGGAGCATGGGCAGAACTTTCATGGTTCCTCCGGGTGTGGCGGATGTTCCGGGCTGAGCCGGAAAAAAGTTCACGAAGGGAGAGCGCGTCGACCGGGGGCGGAAACAGGGCGACGTGTCGATGCACGTCGGAGAAGCGGAAAAGGAATGCCGCGGAATGAGAGCGGAAACGGCGGACGGCGCGGGCGTTAAACAACGCCATGCCCCGGTTTCCGCAGAGGGAAACCGGGGAGAGGGGGGAGAGAAAACTCAGATGAGGCGGTCGCGCCAGGCGGTTTTCACTTCATCGCCTTCCTTCCATACGCGCAGGAACTTGTCGCGCAGGAGCGGGTTGGTGAAGGTGTAGTCGGAGCGGATGTGACGGCCGCGGCTTTCCTTGCGTTCCCTGGCGGAGATCATGAGGGCCTGACCGAGATCGAGCAGGTTCACCACTTCGGCGGCGCGCATGAGTTCGTGGGCGTCGGTGGCGTACATCTGCGTTTCTATCTTTTTGCGCAGGTCGCCGAGATACTTGATGCCCGCGGTGAGCATGGTGTCGGAGCGCACGCGGTGCGGACCGCAGTCGGCGTACTCGGTCATGATCTGCTGCAGGGCGAAGTTGGCTTCCTGCCACGAAGCGCCCACCTTGCGTTCGTAAATGGCGCTGTAGAACGCCATGCGTTCCTCGGCGTTGTCCGGCGTGCCTTCGGCAAGGGCGAGGGTCTGGTAGTCCGCGGCGTGATGGCCGGCAATCCAGCCGTACACGGCCGCGGCGCCGATGTCGCCGCTGATGTTGCCCATCATGTCGCCGGCGGCGAAGAGTCCGCGCACGTTGCTCTCGCCGTTGATGTCGATTTCTATGCCGTTGGTGACGAGGTTGGCTTCATACTGGCCGAATTCCACGGCGTGCTTGCCGGGATCGATGCCTTCCTTGTCCATGTAGTCCAGAAGCGCGGTGAGGCCTTCGCACTTCATGGCCCAGCGCATGTGTTCGAGATCTTCCTTGCTCGCGCCGGAGCAGTCCATGTAGGCGGGGCCGCGGCCGCTCAGCTTGAGATCGGTGAAGGCCGAGGACCACACGTCGCTCGTCATGTCGCCCGTTTCCACGTTGGGCTTCGTGATGAACGGGCCGACGGGACGCCCGTCGGGGTAGCGGTATACGCCTATCCAGGTGGCCTTGCCGCAGCGGGCGAGGAAGCGGGGCCCGGCGTGACGGTAGGTTTTTTCCATGTTCACGAGATAGGTGCCGATGCGCCAGGCCTGCGCAATGGAGTCGCCGGTGCCGGAGGGGCACATGTTGGTGTTGAACATCTGGCTCGGCGTGGGATCGGTGGTGAACAGGCGGCTCACGTAGCCGGTGGCGGCCACCACGGCCTTGGATTTCACCATGATGAAGGAAGGTTCGTCGCCGGACACGTCGAGGGCCAGCACGCCGGTCACGCCGTCGGCGTTGCGGAACATTTCCAGCACGGGCGCGTGATTGAGAATCTTCACGCCGCGCTTCTTGGCCTGTTCGGTGAGCACCTTTTTCTGATTGTGGCCGTCGTACTTGAGGAAGATGCGCGGACGGCCGGGATAGGCGTGTCCTTCAAAGTGATAGTCGCCCGTGGGCTTCATGTTGATGCCCCAGTCGTTCCACATGTTCACGATTTTGGGGCTGGTTTCCAGAAAGCGCATGACGAGCGGGGTGTCGTTGCTGGTGGCGTTCTGGCTGTCCATGAATTCGTTGTACACCACGCTGATGTCGCCGTGCTTTTCGGGAATCCAGCAAAGGAAGTGATCGTTGCCCGTGGCGCCCGCGCCGCTGCGCTTCGTGTTGGCCTTGTCCAGAAGAACCACGCTTGCGCCCTTGTCCGCCGCCGCGATGGCGGCCATAAGACCCGCTATGCCGCCGCCGATGACGGCCACATCGGCTTCATGCTGTTCTTTAAGAGGAATCATGGAGTACCTCCAGAGAAAATGTTTTGAGTGGGAGAGAGAAGATCCCGAAGGGGACACGGCTGCCGAAAGGCGCGTTTTCAGCGCACGGGCAGATCTTTGGGCTTCAGGGTGTCGGCATCCACGTACAGGAGCATGTGCGTGAGCGGCAGACGCAGTTCAATGGCGTGGGCCCGGCAGTCCAGCACGCAGGCGTTGCAGTGCCAGCACTCGTAGGGGCGCTTGACTTCGGGCGTCTTGTCCTTGCCTCTGTTGAAACTGAACACCTGCAGGGGGCACACGTCGGCGCATACGCCGCAGCCAAGGCATTTTTCTCTGTCGATTACCGGAGGCATATTCCTTCTCCTTCGCAAAAATAAGATTCGCGCGGTGGGCGTTGTTGACCATCGATGCGTACAGGTTTTCACAAGCCGGGAAGGGAAAATATCGCGCATGCGACATTTTGAATATTTTTCGGAAAGAAAGAAAAAAGATAAAAGAATAACAGAGAGATGGCGAAGAAAAAATAATGTTTCTTCTGCGGAAAAGAAGGGAGAGAGCAAATTGCGGAGCGTCGCGCGGAAAGGCAGGGCTCTGCTCAAGAGGGCACGCGTCCGAAAAGAGTTGCGGGGAGGGGGCGAGTGCAGATGCGGGCCGACAGAGGCCGGCGACGGACGGCAGTTCGGAGTTTTGATTAAAGAATTATTTCACAAATAAAATTAAAAACAGAAAAAAGGTACGAGTCGGTTCTGTTTTTCGCAGGCGCTGCCGGGCATTCCGGCGTTCCCGGGCTGAGAACCGGGAGGGGCGAGAGGGAGGGGGTCAGGTGGGTGAGGCATCGGGGCTTGAGTCGGGGCGTGTCAGGGGGGGAAAAGCTGATCCAGACGTTGCGTCGGCGTCGTGCGGGGGCTTGGCGGCTCTGAGCCGGACGTGAAACCGGTGCTTTTCGGGAGTGGCACGGAGGGCTTCCCGGTCGTTGCCCGGAGCCGGTTGTCCCCGTTCGCCGGGCCGAAGAGGCGATTGTTTCCGGCGCTGCGCCGGAGGGGCGGCTTTGCGGGGAAAGCTGCGGGAGGCATGTGCCGCCGGGCGTCGGCGGGCACTGTGACCGGGGATTGCGGAAAAGTTTTCGTCGGGCTGCGGGCCGGAGGGCGGGGCGTTGCGCCGGAGCTGCATGGAACATTTGAGGTTGAACGGCGCGCGGAGCGGAGGCGTGCAAAAGCGTCCTGGAGCGCACAAGGCGGGCGCGCCGTACACGGAGTTTCGCATTGCGGATGAGGGCGTTTTGGCCTGTGCTTCGTGCGGATGCTGCGATTTTCTCCCGGCCTCTGCTTTTTCGGCGCAGCGGGGCGCAGAACGCGGTTTCTCGCGCGAGGAAAACGGATGCGCGACTACATGCCCGCAAGAGCGCGCAGTCTGTCCGGATCGAGAATGTGGACCCGCCCCCGGCGGAAGCATTCGATGACGCCGTTTCTCTTCAGATACTGGATGGCCCGGCACAATGTGGCGCGATGCACGCCCAGCATGGCGGCGCAGCGCTCCTGCGTGATGCCGAGGGGAAATTCCGCGTCGCCGTGCCGCGTGGCGAGCGAGAGCAGATAGCGGCAGAAGCGGATGACGAAGTCGTCCATGAGCATGTCGGAAAGAAGGGTGCTGTGGATGAGCGCCACGGTTCCCATCTGGCGCAGGGCGTAGGCGGCGAGGGCCGGGCAGGCGGTCACGCCGTTTTCGTCCTTGAGCACGGTGCCGGGCACGCGCCAGATCACGCTGTTGCGCACGCACTGGTACTGCCCGGAAGCGTCCTTCTGCGTGAGCGCGCAGGCCAGGTTGAAGATGCCGCCGGGCTCGAAGGTCATGAGGGCACGCTGTCTGCCTTCCAGGGTGTCGAACACGATGCGCACGCTGCCCTTTTCCAGACAGTACATGTCGAGCAGATGCTCGCCGGAGAGATCGATGAACGTACCGGCGCGAAAGACGAGACGCGTGCCTTCGCGGCGGATTTCCTTCCACACGGGGGATTCGACGTCGGTTTCTCCCTGCACCACGGGCACGGCGAAGGGCATGAAGCCGGGCAGAGGCCTGGACGGACGCCGTTCGGAGAGGGTTGTGACGGGCATGAATGCGCTCCCGGCGGAAAAAGGGACGGATGCCGGCGGGAAGTGTCGGCGTTCTGAGAACAAGCTCTAGCAGGGATGCGGGGAAGAAGGCAAGAGGCGGAAAAAGCCCCTTTTCGCGGGGGCGAAAAGGGGCTTCGGGGCCGGGCGCGTGCCCGGCCCTGGTCAGACCTGCGGAGGCTGACCGTTAGAAGAGCATCGAGCCCATGATGGTGATGACGGCACTCATCAGTATCCAGGAGAGCAGGATGACGATGGGAGAGGACTTCCAGATGCTCTTGGTGCTGGCCCATTCGTTGCCGTGCAGCAGTGCGGCGCTGGAGCTCGCGGCAGGAGTGAGGAAGGCCAGATGCACGCCCATGACCACCATGATGACCGGCAGTTCGGGGCCGACGCCGAGGTTGGTGCAGTAGCTGAAGATGATGGGCATGAGGGCCACGCCCACGGCGCCGTTGTTGATGAACTGGGTGAGGATGGTGGCCAGAAGGCCCATGCAGAGAGCGAAGAACAGCGGGGAACCGGATCCGAAGAAGGGTTCGAGCACGGACATCAGGAAGGGAGTGATGCCGCTGGCGGGGTTGGCCATGGCGCCGGAGAGGGGCTGAACCATGGCGAGGATGAAGATGATGCCCCAGGCCACGCCGTCGTCCACCATGGCCTTGAAGCGGAGCAGCGGCTTGCCGTTGACCTTGATGAAGCACATGATGCCGACGAGGAACATGCATATGCCGGTGTTGCCGATGCTCTTGAGAAACTTGACGACGGCAAGATTCGCAGGCAGGAAGGCGGGAATGAGCAGCAGGGCGACGAGGGCGAAGAGGAAGCCGAGCACGGACTTCTGCACGCCGGAGAGGGTGAGGCTCTGATCCTTGTCGAGCTTGCTGGCGTCGAGATCGGCGAGCTTGCTCACGTCGGGACGGAAGATGTACTTGCCGATGAGCAGGAAGAGCAGGGAGCAGAGCGCGCAGGCGACGATGGCGATGATCATGTACTTGGCGTAGTCGATGTGCGTGCCGGACATGGTTTCATAGGCGCTCATGACGGTGAGGGGGGCCTGCTTGAAGGGAATGATGGCCATGCCGACCTGAGCGGCGTACACGATGCCGAAGACCATCATGGTAGGATAGCCGTCGCCCTTCTTGTATCCGCACACTTCGCACACGCCGTACAGGATGCTCCAGCCGATGACCGCGGCGGGAGAGGCGCTGGTGAGGCCGCCGAGCAGCATGATGGAGGCGAGGAAGGTGTAGGTGAACAGCCAGGGTTTGCCGGCCACGGCCTTGCGGGTGATGAACCACAGCGAGATGAACTTGGAGAGGCCGTAGTAGTTGATGGTGGCGCAGAACACGAAGATGAAGAACATCATGACGACGATGGGGTCGCCGAAGCTCTTGTTGAGCAGCATGCCGGGCTTCATGCCGCCGATGAGCATGAGCGCGAGCAGACCGGCGATGCTGGGCCAGATGATGTCGATGAAGATCCAGCCGTAGAGCACGCCGAGGAAGATGCCGATGAGGTTCATGCCCAGCGGAGTGAGCGGTTCAATGGGGGACAGCTGCCCGACGCCGAACATGATGACGAGGCAGATGATGGTATGTACGAAGTACATGACGTTCAGTTTCTTGGGAGCAGCGGGAGCAGTTCCGGTGGTAGCAGCCATGATAAGGTTCTCCTGGTGGAAACGGAGTATTAGTGTTCTTCCGAAACGAAGCGGAAATTGTCCTGATAGTACCGCGTGATGGGATGGCGATAGCGTTCGAGGGGAACGCGCTTTCTGCTGAAGGCCATCTTTCCGTCGTCATCGCGCTGAATGAGAATCCAGGCGAGGCCGTCTTCGGCGCGCTGGGGATAGTCTTCGCGGAAATGTCCGGCGCGGGATTCGCGGCGTTCCAGCGAGGCGCGCAGATACAGTTCGCTCACAAGGGCCATGCCGCGCACTTCGCGCAGCTTGAGCAGGTAGTGAGGATCGGCGGCGGCCATGTTCGGCACGTCCTCTTCGCGGATGCGCGTAATTTCGTCGAGCGCGCGCTGCAGGGAGGCTTCGGTCTTCAGGATGGAAACGTCGTAGGGGAACATGGCGGTCTGAATCTTTCTCAGCACGTCATGGGGCGCGAGACCTTCGCGTCCGAGAGGCGCATAGACGGCTTCGGCGAGGGCGTCGATGTCTTCATCCACGGCGTCGTCTTCCACGGGGGCGGCGGATGCGAGGAATTCTGCCGCGCCTTCGCCGGCGAGATGACCGGTGACGGACGTGCTCATGAGCGCGAATCCGCCGGCGTACACGCCGGGTTCGGTGCTTCTGGCCGTGCCGGCGGCGAACAGACCTTCAAGGTTGGTGGTGCCCTTGATGCCGGCTTCCATGCCGCCGTAGGAAATGGTCATCTGCGGCAGCCATTCGGTGTTGTCGCGGAACAGATCCATGCCGAGCCTGCAGAGCTTCTCATAGTTCATGAGCTGCCAGCCGTTCTGGGGCTTGAGCAGGATCAGATCGTCGGGATTGATGCGGCTGATGTCGAAATAGATGGGGCCGCGTCCGGCGCGAATCTCCATGGCCATGGCTATGGTGATGAAATGCGGGTCGGTATTCACGCCGAGCACGGGGGAATACTTTTCCATGAAGGGCTCACCCTTGGCGTTCACGAAGCGCGCGCCCAGGGGAATGAGCTTGGTCTGTCCTTCCCAGCCGAAGTAGCGGGGCATGTTCCACACGCGGCTGAACTCGAAGTCCTTGAGCCTTGCGCCGGCGTTCCACACCATTTCCACGCCTTCGCCGGTGGGGGTGTTCTTGCCGTAGGAGGTTTTCCAGCCGCCCACGCCCGTGGCCGCAATGACGGCCTGCGCGCGGAAGCGGTAGAAGTCGCCGCTTATGGAGTCGAAGCCCACGGCGCCGACCACGCGGCCGTTCTTCTTCAGAAGATCGGTCACCACGATGCGGCCGAGGCTGGTCAGATTGGTCTTGCGGAGCTGGCGCACGAGGCTGCGCACCATGTCTTCGCCGCCGCGGCCCACAAGCTTGGCGGGATACAGCTTGACGTGAGGCAGGCCGCGCTGCGGAATGCTCTTGAGCGTGCCGTCTTCCTTGCGGAAGAATTCACAGCCGTAACGCTGATAGTCTTCGAGGCGTTCATGGGAGCGGCGGAGAATTTCTTCTATCTGCTCCTGATCGCAGAGGCCGTCGAAGTAGTAGATGAAGTCTTCGAGCCAGGCATCGAGGTCGTCGCCGGGCATGACGGCGTCGAAGTCGCCGCCGGCCATGGACATGAGTCCGCCCCATTCCTTGGGGCCCTTGTCCACGATGACGACCTTCTTTTCGGGCATGAGTTCGGTGAAGCGCTTGGCGGCCCACAGGCCAGCGGAGCCTCCGCCGATGATGAGCAGGTCGCTTTCCACGACATGAGTAGTTCTGCTAGGCATGATAGACCTCCTTGTCTCTGAGGTCGTTGCCTTCCACGGCTTCGTACCGGGGACCCGGAAAGACCGGGGGCAGCTTCTCCTTGAACGGATGAACAAAAATGGCTCCGGCGGGGCAAAGTCTTTCACACACGAAACAGGTCATGCAGTCGTCGGGATACGCGATGAACGCCTTTCCCTGTTCGTTGAGACGAATGGTGTCCAGAGGGCACTTTTGCACGCATACGCCGCAGCCGACACACTTAGCGTCGTCGATATGCTGTATCATTGCCATCGTCCTCGCCAGACGTCCGCCCCCCGGCGGCGCGCCTGGAAAGTTCACGGTGAAAAAGAGAACATCCGGAAATTCCGTCATATTCCAGATGAAAAACCTTTGGCCTTGCGTCTCCGGGGTCTTCCGTCCCCATGGAAAAGGCATTGCGCCGCCCCGGATGCGCAGAAGATGCACTTAAGTTGATAGAAAAATCACATTTTAACCATCGGAAGTCAAATCGATAATTTTTTATTTTCGTTTGATAAAATCACACATCTTCGCACGGCATTGTACGACGGGAGAAAAATGATGTCGATAATCTCAAAGCATGTTTGCGAGCTAGGAGTTTTATCCAATAAAATAGATAGGATATAATATAGCATCAGCAAGAGTGCCCTGCGGCCGCGCCGGCGTTTCCTTGGCCTGACCAGGGCGTTCAGAGCGGAGAAAAAACGCGCAAGCGAGCGAAAAAAGTTATGAAAAAACGAAGGATTTTCAAAAGATACGGCCGGATTGTTCTCTTTGTAACAAGAATCTGACAAAAAGCGCCCTGTCCGGGGGAGTCGGACAGGGCGCCGTTTGCTTGTTCAGTTCGCCGAGGCTCTTACACCTGCATGCGCAGCGGGAAGCGGAAGCCTATGGCGCCGGTGGGGCAGCTCGTGCGGCAGTTGGCGCAGTGCCAGCATTCGTCGCCGTGAGCCACTTCGGGGCGGTCGAGGCCGTTCTCGAGGTGCTTGAGTTCGAGCACGTAGCCGGGGCAGTCGTCCACGCAGGTGCCGCAGCCCTTGCAGTGTCCGCAGTGCATGCAGCGGGCGGCTTCGAGCTGGGCCTGTTCGGCGGTGTAGCCGGCGTTGTTCTCGGTGAAGTCCATGTGGTTGGTGCAGGCCTGTTTCTGAGGTTCGGTCTTCTCGTACTGGAGAATGCCGTAAATCTCTTCCATGGGCACCACGTAGGGTTCCTTGGTTCCGGCGAGATCGTCGCGGGCAACGATGGTGTTGTCGTCGCCGATGGCGTACACGCGGGAATTTTCACCGGTCAGATAGGCATGCACGCCGAAGGCGGCGCGACGGCCGTTGCCGATGGCGGCAGCAATGGAGGCGGGGCCGGAGGCCACGTCGCCGGCGGCGAAGATGCCTTCCACGGAGCTGGCCTGCTTGCCGTCCACCACGATCCAGTTGCGGGGGGTGAGGTTGACGCCGGCTTCGGCCATGAAGTCGAGGTCGGTCTTCATGCCCACGGCGAAGATCACGGTGTCGCAGTCGAGGGTGTGTTCGCCGCCTTCCACGGGCACCAGGGTCAGATGGCCCTTTTCGTCGAAGCGGCATTCCTTCACTTCAAAGTAGTCCACGCCGGCGGTCTTGCCGTCCTTGGTGCGGATGGCGGACATGGTGCAGGAATTGTGGATCTGGATGCCTTCTTCGGCGGCCTGTTCGAGGTCTTCCGCGGGAGCGCGCATTTCGCCGGCCTTTTCGAGGCAGACGACATGCACTTCTTCAGCGCCGAGGCGACGGGCCACGAAGGCCGCGTCGAAGCCGACGCCGCCGCCGCCCATGACGACCACGCGCTTGCCCACTTCGGGGCGCAGGCCGAGAGACGCGGCGCGGAGGAATTCCACGGCCTTCACCGCGGTTTCGGAACCGGGGATGGGCAGGCTGTTTTCCTTGGGGGTGCCGGTGGTGACGATGACGGCGTCGTGCGCGGCGCGCACGTCGGCGAAGGAGATGTCGCGGCCGACCATGGTGTTGACGCGGGCGCGCACGCCGACTTCGAGGATCCAGCCGATTTCGCGGTCAACGACGTCGCGGGGCAGACGGAAGTCCGGCACGCCGTAGCGGGTCATGCCGCCGAGCACGGGGTTGGCCTCGTACACGGTGACGTCATGGCCGAGAAGGGCGAGGAAGTACGCGGCGGTGAGGCCGGCGGGGCCGCCGCCGATGATGCCGACGCTCTTGCCCGTGGCGGGACGGCGCTTGAACAGCGCGGAGCCGTAGGGGGCGTAGTCGAACACGGCGCGTTCAAGGGCGCGGGTGTTCACGCAGGCGTCGTATCCGGCGCGGTTGCAGTTGGACTGGCAGAAGTGGGGGCAGACGCGGCCGGTGACGCCGGGAAAGGGGTTTTTGGCGCGCAGGTAGCGCAGGGCTTCACCGAATTCGCCCTTTTCCACAAGCGCCTGCATCTTCTGGATGGAATTGCCTGCGGGGCAGAAATGCTCGCACGGCGAGGTGCGGAACTGCTCCTTGAGGCTGTCGCCCATGACTATGGGCAGGGTGATTTCACGACTATATCTAGGCGGCATGATAATACTCCTTGAGTGACTGATCCGCTCCCGGAGAACCGGGAGGGGGGCGTCGGAACGCTGCGCCGACGCCGGGAAACCGTCGCGGGGCGTTGCCGCCCCGGCGGACAGTTTCAGACGGAAAGGGCTCTACAGAAGAGGGGCCTTGCCCCAATGGTACTCGGTGCCGTTCTTGCCCTTGAGGAGAAGCAGGGGCTTCGCCATGTCGGGATTGAGATTGGGGTAATCGGTAATCTTGTACACGCAGCGGCCCGTTTCCTTGCGTTCCATGGTGGCCTTGATGGCCAGTTCGCACACCTTGAGAACTTCGCACGATTCATGGCAGCGCATGAGGTCGCGCAGGGTGTCGGCGTGGAGCTGAGGAATCTGTTCTTCAAGGAAGGTGATCTTTTCCAGAGCGCGTTCCATGCCGGCCATGGAGCGACGGAAGCCCATGTAGTACATCATGACGTTGCGGGCGGCCTCTTCCAGTTCCTGATAGGTGAGTTCCTGATCGTTGCCGAGCGGGGCAAAGATGCTGGACTTCACCTTGGCGGCGAGATCTTCGTCGATCTTGCCCGCTTCGGACATGCCGGCAGCCTTCATGGCGGCCTGACGGCCGGCCTCGAAGCCGCCGCACATGGCGCCGGAGCAGTACAGGAAGATGCTGCCGCAGAACAGGCCGGGAACGGTGGTCTCAAAGTTGTCGTTCACCGCGATGGTGCCGCCGAAGATGAGTTCGCCGATTTCCACTTCCAGCAGCTTGTGCTGGAAGTCGGTGCCGGTGCAGTCGGCCCAGTCGCCGAAGGTGGCCTTGTCGCCGGGCATGAGGATGTACTGCAGTTCATGCACGACTTCGGGGTCGACATGACGCATGTCCATGTAGAAAGGCGGGCCATTGCCCTCGAGCTGTTCCTGGTAGGTGCCCTGAATCTGGTTGTTGCGCACGCCGTTTTCCCACATGGGGTCGTACTTGCCCATGAAACGTTCGCCGATGGCGCTGATTTCGTGAGCGCCCGAGCTGTTGATGCCGTTCATGCCGGGGCAGCCGTAGCCCTTGGGCTCCATGGTGGCGCGCTGATAGGTGTCGAGTTCGGTGACGGCGGCGCCGGCGTCATAGCCGAGCACCACGCCCGCACCCGTGTTGTAGGGGTACATCCACACGTTGTAGGGGTTGTGCGTGGAGTTGTTGTAGCCGCGGGTGGAAGAGCGGCCCTGAGCGGACACCACGGTCTTGGCGCGGATGATGACGTACTCGCCGGTGGACACGTTCCAGCCGATGGCGCCGCAGGCCTTGCCTCCGTCGGTAAGGATCTTCATGGCCATGATGCGGTCAAGGACATGGACGCCGGAGTCGCGAACGATGCGTGCCATGACGCGCTTGATGGTCATGCCGTTGGCAATGTGAACCCACCACGTGCCGGGCTGACCGAAGCCCTGGGTGCGCTTGTAGGTTCCGTCGGGGTTCTTGCTGAACTGCACGCCGCGGTCTTCGAGGCGCTTCAGCATGTGGTACATGTGATTGTACCAGCCGTTGACGATCATGGCGGGGGAATAGCCGGTCAGAGGCTTGGAGTAGAACTTCACGAGATCGTCTGCGGTGTCGAAAGGCGCGCCTTTTTCGTTCAGGACGGCCATGTAGTGGTCGTTGCCGCCACCAATACAGCCAGAACTTTCCAGCTTGCCTTTATCCAGCAGCACGACATCCAGACCCTGCTCGCGGGCTCCGAGGGCCGCGCCGCAGCCGGACGCGCCAGAGCCGATGACAAGCACGTCCGTTTCGATCAGCGTGCCAAGCGGATGAGTTGAACTTTTCATGACTCCTCCCTGATTCTGAAAATACATCGGATGGGAAAGAGAGCGCGGCTTCGGGCGGGGACAACGGAATGGGGGCCGCGCCGGAATCATTCCCGTCGTGTCAATGATTTCACAAAAAAGACTTCTATTGTCAAATCGAAAAAAAATTTTTATTGTTTGATAAAATCACACATTAACACGACGACTCGCTCAAAGTCCGGGGGAAGGTGCCATGATTGAAGAATTGGGAGGCGATTTTTTCCAACATTTACGCGGGTTTTACTTTACCGCCAAAACGGGAAGCATACGCAAGGCGGCCCAGCTCATGAATCGGAATCCCTCCACCATCAGCTGGCAGATCAGACAGCTCGAACAGCAATTAGATACAGTGTTGTTCGATAGATACATGAAAAGGCTGCGTATTACTCCGGAAGGTGAAAGATTGCTCTCGTGGACCATCTCCACCTTCGAGCTTTTGCGCAGCATGAAGTCGGACATCAGCTCGCCGTCGGGAATCCTGCGCGGAACGATCACCATTTCCAGTAATTTGCCCTTTTCTGCACGAGCGGTGCGCATCATTGCCGCATTTCGTCGGGAACACCCTGAAGTTCGTATTAAAATTCGTCGTGCGCTGCCGTACGAAACCGTGGACGACGTGGTCAGTTCCCGCGTGGATTTCGGCCTGACGGGCGTGACCAGAGAGCCTCCAAACTGCGTTCTTGAGGAGCTTTTCACGTCGCAGCCTCTGCTCATCGCCCGGGAGGACAATGAATTCCATCTGCCCGAGCGTCCCACGGAAGAGGATCTCATCCGCCTGCCGTTCATTTCCTTCCTGGCCGAGAACATGGAAGAGGGCGGCGATCCGTACTTCGACACGTCGCTTGCGTCGCTCTCCCAGCCGTTGCAGACCGTGCTTAGCGTGAACAACTATCATCTCATGCTGCGCTACGTGAAGCAGGGCATGGGCGTGGCCGTCATGGACGAGCTGTGTCTCATGGCCAGCAAGTACGGCAATCTCGGCGAGGGGCTGCGTTCGTACCCGCTGGAAGGCATTCTGCCGCAGGTTCACAACGGCATTCTGCTGCGTCATCACAAGCATCTGAGTCCGCAGGCCGCCGCGCTCATCGAAAAGATACGCACCGAGCTCAAGGACGATCTCGGCGGCGCGGAAAAGCAGGTGACCGCGGAAGCCGCGTACAAGAACGCGTGAAGACGCGGCGAGGCGCTCCCGATGAAGAAAGGCCAGCCGGAGCATCGTTTTCCGGAAGCAGCCGTGCCTGCGCGTTTTTTCTCCGCGCTTGACCGGAGGACGGGCAGGCCGTAAGGTTTTCGTGAATTTTTCTGTACCTGACGGGCCCCGTTTCGGGCCTCATGATCTGCCGCGTTCTTTCTGCACGAACGCGGCCCGGAGCGGATACATTATGGCAGCAAACGCATCCCTCGCGGCTTTGTACCGGCCGCAGACCTTTGCCGAGGTGGTGGGGCAGGACATGGTGAAGTCCATTCTTTCCCGCGCCGCCCGTGAAGACCGCGTGGCCCCGGCCTACCTTCTCAGCGGCACGCGAGGGGTGGGCAAGACCACCATAGCCCGCATATTCGCCAAGGCGCTGAACTGCGAACACGCGCCCACGGGCGAACCCTGCAATGAGTGCGAGGCCTGCCGCCGCATCACGCAGGGCAACTTCGTGGATGTGGTGGAAATAGACGGCGCGTCCAACCGCGGCATAGACGACATCCGCCGCCTGCGCGACGCCGTGGGCTACGCGCCGCTGGAAGGCCGCTACAAGGTCTTCATCATCGACGAAGCGCACATGCTCACCAAGGAAGCCTTCAACGCCCTGCTCAAGACGCTGGAGGAGCCGCCCGCGCGCGTGACCTTCATCATGGCCACCACGGAGCAGCACAAGTTCCCGGTGACCATCGTGAGCCGCTGTCAGCATTTCGTGTTCCGTCAGATTCCCGAAGCCACGCTCGAAGCGCATATCTGCGACATTCTTCAGCGCGAGGGGCGTCCCTTTGAAAAGGAGGCCGCGCATCTCATCGCCCGCCGCGCGGCGGGCAGCGTGCGCGATTCCATGTCGCTGCTCGGGCAGGTGCTGGCGCTCGGCTGCGCGCCGGACGAACCGCTCACGGCAAAGCAGGCCCGCGAAGTGCTGGGGCTGGCCGGTCAGGAAGTCATGGACCGCCTGCTCGACGCGCTGGCCGGTCAGGACGCCGCAGCCATCGCCGTGCTCGTGCGCGAACTTCTGGCCCAAGGCGCGGACATGGGCTTTTTCCTGCGGGAACTGTGCGGCCTGTGGCGCAATCTTTTTCTCATCAAACAGGCTGGCCGGGACGCCGCAAAGGAACTCGACATGCCTGAGAGCGAGCAGGAACGGCTGCTCTCCATGGCGTCGCGTTTTTCGCTGACCTACATCCACGCCGCGTGGCAGATGACGCTCGATTCGCAGCGCCGCATTCTGACCAGCCTTGAGCCTTCGGCAGGCCTTGAGCTTCTTCTGCTGAATCTCGCCATGCTTCCCCGCCTGCTGCCGCTCGAAGAGCTGGAGCCGATCGTTGCGCCCGCGTCCGGCATTGTGACGCCGCAGGGCTCCGCGCCGCTCTCCGGAGGAGCCACTGGTTCTTCTCCGGCTGCCTCCGCCTCGTCTGCATCTTCCGCGCAGAGCGCTGCGCCGCGTCCGGCCGCCGCGCCTGTCGCCTCGCCCGCGCCTTCATCTGTGCCTTCGGAGTCTCCCGCGCCGGTGCAAAGCGCCCCGTCGCCGTCCTTCGTCCGGAGCTCTCCGGCTTCCGCGTCCGTTCCTTCGCCCGTTTCCGCGTCTGCGGCGGCATCTTCTCCCGTGGCGGCCACGGCCAGGGAATCCGCTCCGGCCCCTGCGGCAGAGCCCGCTCCCCAGCCCGCGCCGGAGCCCGCCCCGCACTTGACGGAAGCGCCGAAACCTGCTGAAACTCGGGCTCCGGTCTCCCGCCGTCCTTCCGCGGCATGGAAGGACGTTCCGGTGGATCCTTCCCTGACCTGGGACACCTTTCTCGACGCCTGTCGGGACAACCACGACATTCCTCTGCCCATGCTCCGTCAGGTCACGGGCGAGGTGCGGGGCGACTGGCTCGTGCTTCAGGCGCTCTCGCAGGTCATCGGGCAGCAGCTTCAGCGGCCGGAAAAGCTCCGCGTGCTGGAGTCGCTGGCGGCTTCGTGGGCGGGACGTCCTTTGCAGATCGCCTTTCGTCCTCCGCAGAGGATCGTGCGCACCGAGGCGGAGCTCAAGGAAGAAGTTCAGTCGCATCCCGTCATCAAGAAGTTTCAGGACGCCTACGACGCCCGACTGGTACGCTGTACCCCCATCAACCGATAACACGGCGGCAGAAGGGCTGCGCGCCCCCGCCTTTCAAGGAGACATGGCATGAAGAACATGAACGACCTGCTGCGTCAGGCGCAGGTGATGCAGAACAAGATTGCGAAGCTTCAGCAGGAAATGGCCGAGAAGGAAGTGGAAGCTTCCGCCGGCGGCGGCATGGTGAAGGTGGTCATGAACGGCCGTCAGGAAATGAAGTCCATCACCATCGACAAGTCGGTGCTGGAAAGCGGCGACACGGACATGCTGCAGGATCTCATCATCACCGCGGTGAACGAGGCCGTGCGCATCGGCCGCGCCAATCTCGACCGCGAAATGGCCAACATTTCCGGCGGCATCCATCTGCCGGGCATGTTCTAGTCGCTTTTCGCGCCGCGGCCTCGGCCGTCGGCGCGGCATCGCGCAATTTTCGGCGGACGCGGGCATTGCCCGCGTCCGCCTGCATTTAAACGCCACGCCCGAAGCGACAAGCGCAGGTCGGCGTTTTTTGCGGAATTCGGCGCGTCCTGCGTGCCTCATCCGCAGCAAACATTTCGCCGCGTGCGCCTTCACCATATCCGGAGAGTCACAGGCAGAGCGTTTGCCGCATGAGCGTTTCTCCTCTGCCGGGCGCACCGCGTGCCGCCCGTTCCCGGATGCTCGGATATTTTTCAACGTGCTTTTCCGCGGCGCGGAACGTTTTTCGTGCTTTGCCCGCCATATCGGCGTCCCGGGCATTTTTCCTTTCTTGTCGGCAGGAAAGAAGTTTTCTATGATAATGAAAACTGCCCCTGGAGGATGCCCATGTCGTATCGGGTCACCCTGCTGCCGCTGCTTCTTTTGTGTTTCGTCGCCACTGCCGCGTTCGGTGCGTCGGAATCGTCGCCAGCCTTTGTCCGCGTGGTGGTTTCGCCCCCGCCGGAGGGAAATGCGCCGCTCACGCTGCTGTTCGATTCCGACGAGGCGTTGTGCAAAAAAGCCTACGGAGAAGAGTGGGCGGGCCGCTGCTTCGTCGTTCCCGGCAGAGAGGGCGAAAGAGTGCGCGGCGCGCGTCTTTCGCCCGATGTTCCCGGCGAATGGCGCTGGGACGACGGCCGCACGCTTTCCTTCCGACCGAAAAAGCCGTGGCCTGCGGGGCGGAACTTTGAAGTTTCCCTCGGGAGCGTGCAGCTGCCTTCGCGCGTGAAGCTCTCCTCCTCCCGCGTGAGCTTTGCCACGCCGCCTCTGGCGCTGCTCAACCTGAACGCCGACGTGTGGATTGATCCCGATCCTGGCGGCGAGCGGGCCGTGAGCTTCGACATGCGCTTCACCACGCCGCCGGATCGCGCGCTGGTGGAACGGGACATGCGTCTTGAGGTTTCCGACCCTGCGCTGAAAATAGGCAGGCCGGAATTCGTCTGGGGTGAGGACGGCAACTGCCTTGTCCGGGCCCGCGTGCTTGCGCTGGGAAGCCTGCCCGCCGTGACGACGTTTTCTCTTCCCGGCGTGGCGGGGGAGGTGCGCGCGAAGGGCGCGCGCTGGGTGATTCCCAAGGGCCGGGAAACGGCCCGGACGCAGGTGACCGTGCCCGGTTCGACCACGATTTTTTGCGTGAAGAAGGCGTCGCTGGAATCTTCGCGCGACGAACGGCTTGTCGGAGAGTACCGGCTGAATCTGGAAACAAGCCTGCTGGTGCGTCCCGACGAGCTCCTGCGCTCCATGAAGGCGCTGCGTCTGCCCCGCGCGATGAACGAGAATGCCGTGTCCGCCACGGTGTGGACGGCGGCTCCCGTCATCGACGAGGAAACGCTCGCCCGCGCCGTGCCCGTGGCTCTGGAGCCCTTGCAGCAGGCCGACGTGCCTTCCGGAAAAATAAGTTTCCGCGTGAAGGCGGAGCCGGAGAGCTATCTGCTTTTTTATCTGCCGCAGGGCTTCGGCCCTTCCCGCGAATACGCGCTCTCTTCGCCGTGGCATGAGGTGTTCCATGCCGCGCCGTTCCGGCCGGAACTTGAGTTCCTTCAGCCCGGCAACGTGCTCGCGCTCGGCGGAACCCGCAGGCTGGACGTTCATTCCAGCGGCCTTACCGCCATCCGCTGGCGCGCTTCGCGCGTGCTCGATTCCTATCTGGGCCTGGCGGCCGCGCAGCCTGCGCCGTTCACGGCCGCGGGCATTCCCTTTGACGTGCTTTCCGATTCGGCCTCAGGCGAAATTTCCCTGCAGCGCACCGACCCCGGCGTGCCGCAGTTTTCCTCGATCGACGCAGCTCCCATGTTCAGAAACGGGCGCGGCCTTGCCTACGTCGAACTCACGGGCATGGACGACGATAGGGAAGTGGCCTCGGCCTCGCGTTTTCTGCTTTTGACCGACATGGGGCTCATCGTCAAAAAAGGAGCCGCAGGCGGGCGCGACGTGTTCGTGTGTTCGCTTTCCGGCGGCACTCCGGTGTCCGGGGCCGTGGTGCGCATCGTGGGCGTCAACGGTCTGCCCGTGGCCGAGGCCGTCACCGACGCCGAGGGCCGCGCCGTGCTGCCTTCCGTGTCCGGTCTGGAGCGGGAGCGCCGCCCCATTGCGATCACGGCCTGGAAAAAGGGCGCGGGCGGCGAGGACATGGCCTGGCTGCCCCTGGCCGACGAGAGCCGCGTGGTGGATTTGTCCCGCTTTTCCACGCAGGGGCAGACCAGCGAGGCCGACGGCGTGAACGCCTACGTGTTCAGTCAGCGAGGCATGTTCCGTCCCGGCGAGACGCTGCGTTTCGGCGTGCTGGTGAGACGGGGCGACTGGAAGGCGCTTCCCGCCGACATGCCGCTTTTTGCCGAGCTTGTGGATCCTTCGGAACGCACCATGTTCCGGCGGCTGTTCAAGGTGGGGGCCGACGGCATGGCCGAGGTGAGCTGGCAGGCGCCGGAAAGCGCGGCGTCGGGCCGCTATCGTCTCGACGTGCGCACGCCGGACGCCCGCGGCATGGACGTGGTGCTCGGTTCGGCGGCGGTGCGGCTGGAGGAATTTCAGCCCGATTCCATGGCGCTTTCGCTTGCTCTTCAGCCTGCGCCCGGCCGGGGCTGGCTGGAGGCGTCGAGCGCGAGCGCCGCGGTGACGCTCCGCAATCTTTTCGGCATGCCTGCGGCGGACCGGCGGGTGCGCGCGCAGCTCTCGGTGTGGCCCACGGCGCTGTCCTTCCCCGGATATGAGGATTTTTCCTTCCACGACGCCATGCCCTACAAGGGCTCGCCGCTCACGCTGGAACTGGGCGAGACGCGCACCGACGCCGAAGGTTGCGCCGTGCTGCCGCTGCCTCTGGACAAGCTGCGCGGCGGCACGCTGCGCTGTCGGCTTCTGGTGGAAGGCTTCGAGCCCGGCGGCGGGCGCGCGGTGACGGAAGAGAAGGAATTTCTTGTGTCGCCGCTCGGCTGCGTGCTCGGCTTCCGTCCGACGGGTGCGGCCGGCAATCTGGATTTCATTCCCGAAGGCAGCGAGGCCGCGCTGGAATTCGTGGCGCTCGGGCCCGATCTTGCTCCCGCCGATCCCGGAGAACTGTCGTTCCGGGTGTCGGCGAGGCGCTACGTGACGTCGCTCGTCACGGACAGGGACGGCCGCTACCGCTACGAGGATACGCCCGTGGACAGCGTGATTGCCGAATCGCGCGCGGCCTTCGGCCGCAACGGGCGGGTCCGCTGGAGCGTTCCTACCGGAACGTGCGGCGAATTTCTGCTGGAAGTGCGCAACAGCCGGGGGCTTGTCATGGCTTCCGTGCCCTTCACCGTGGCCGGCAACGCCGATCTGCGCCTTGCCGGGCTCTCCGCGCTTCCTTCCGGCTCTTTGCGCATGCATCTGGAGAACACTTCGAGCGCTTCCGGCGGACGCATCCGGGCGTTTATTTCCTCGCCCTACGAAGGCGCGGGCCTCATCACGCTGGAGCGCGACAGCGTGGCGGCGTGGCGCTGGTTCCGTGCGCCTGCCGGAGACAGCGTGCAGGAAATAGAGATTCCGCGCGACTTCGAGGGCCGCGGCTACGTGAGCGTGTCGCTGGTGCGCTCGCTCTCTTCGCCGGACGCCTTCATGAATCCCTACGTGTTTGCCGTGTCTCCCGTTTCCGTGAATGTGGAGCGGCGCGACATGCGCCTTCGCGTGGAAACGCCCCGCGAGCCGGTGCGGCCCGGAAGCGCCATTCCGGTGACGGTGGAATCCGGCCGGGCCGGGCGGGCGCTGCTTTTTGCCGTGGACGAAGGCGTGCTCAGGCTGACCGCCTTCCCCACGCCCGATCCGCTGCGCTATCTGCTGAACGACAGGGCGCTGGAAGTGGAAACGCGTCAGATGTTTGATCTGCTCATGCCCGATCACGGAACCTTCCGCGTTCCGGCATTCGGCGGCGACATGGGCATGGCCGGAAGCCGCTTCCACAATCCCTTCAAGCGGCGGAACGAGCCTCCCGTGAGCTGGTGGTCCGGCCTCGTGGAGCTTGCGGCCGGAACGAACCGTTTCGACATTCCTGTGCCGGGCTACTACAGCGGCACGGTGCGGGTGATGGCCGTAGCTGCCTCGCCGGATGCGGCGGGCAGCGCCTCGGCCGAGGCGCTGGTGCGCGGGCCGGTGGTCGTGACGCCGCAGCTTCCTGCGCAGGTCTCGCCCGGCGACAGATTCGAGGCGGCCGTGGCCGTGGCCAACAACGGCGACGGTCCGCTTCACGCGACGCTTTCGGTGAAGACCGACGACGCGCTGCGCCTGCTCGACGCGCCGCCTTCCGAAGTCACGGTGGCGGCGGGCGAGGAAACGGTGCTGCCGTTCCGTGTGGAGGTTGCGGATCGTCCGGGAGGCGCGGAAATCTCGTTCACGGTGTCGGCCGACGGCGTGAACGTGATGCGCGCAGGCTCGCTGTCCGTGCGTCCGGCGTCGGCGCTGCGCGCAAGCGCGAAGGTTGGCGTCGCCGCGTCGTCCACAACGCTGAGCACGGGGCGCACGCTCTATCCCTACGGGGCCGAAGGTTCGGCCTCGGTTTCCGCGCTGCCTCTGCCTGCGCTGCGGGGCCTTGTGCGCTATCTCGACGCCTATCCCTACCCCTGCGTGGAGCAGCGCATCAGCCGGGCCATGCCGTACGCGCTTTTTCTGAAGCGTTCCGCGCTGTTTGCGGAAAACGGCAATGCGGATGAGGCGCGCCGGGTCGCACGGGAGAGGGTGGACGACGCGCTGCGCGCCGTGGAATCCGCGCTCAGCTGGCGCGGCGTGTCCCTGTGGCCCGGAGAGGAACCGGATCTTCTGGTGACGGCCTATGCCGCAGACTTTCTGCTGACGCTTCAGGAATGCGGCCTTTCCGTGCCCGGCGGCATGCACACAGGCGTGTTCAACGCGCTGGAGCGTGCGGCGGACAAGGTTCCCGCCTCTCTGGAGGAGAGCCGCGAGCTGGCCTACGCGCTGTGGGTGCTCACCCGCGAGGGACGCATCACCACGCAGGCGCTGGAACAGCTTTTGCTCCGCCTGGAAGATTTTCCCGGCTGGCAGCAGGATGTGACGTCCTCGCTGATTGCCGCGTCCTGCGCCGTCATGCGCATGAAAAATGCGGCGCTGCCGCTTCTTGACCTCTATCGGAAGCCGGGAGCGGAATTTTGCGCAACGCGGCTGGACGCGCTGGCCGCGCTCAGTCTGCGCGCGTCCGTGCTGGCGAGGCATTTCCCCGACCGTCTGGACAAGGCGCGGGAAGAGATTGTGGAGGAACTTTTCGACGCGACGAACGGCGGTCGGTACGTGACGCTTTCCGCGGCGCTGGCCGTGCGGGCGCTGTTCGACATGGAAAAGGCCGCGCCCGTGCCTGCGGGCGTGTCGCTGCGCTGCGCGGAGGTGCAGCCCGGCTTCGCTCCGGGCGACCGGCAGCCGCAGACTCTGGAAAACATGCTCACGCTGTCGGCTCCCGGCTGCGCCTCCTATGCGCTCGACGTGCCCGCAGGCGGACAGACGCTGTACTGGGAGGTTTCCGATGCGGGCTTCGATCGGAAAGCGCCGGAAGGCGCGCTTTCCGAAGGCATGGAGGTGACGAGAACCTATCTTGACGCCGAAGGGCTTCCCGCAATGAAGATTCGGCTGGGCGACCTTCTCACGGTGAACGTGACGGCGCGCTCCTACGGCGGTCCCCTCAAGGACGCGGTCATCGTGGATCTTCTTCCCGGAGGCTTTGAAATGGATCTTTCCTCTCCCGTGAGCGCGTCGGACGCTTCGTCGGAAGGGCTGATCGTCGATCGCAGGGAGGATCGGATGATTCTCTTTGCGCCGCTTGAGTCCGAGCCTTCCGTGTTCACCTACCGCATCCGCGCGGTCAGCCGGGGCACCTTCACCCTGCCGCCCGTGCAGGCGGAAGACATGTACCGCCGCGACGTTCGGGCTTTCTCCTCGGGCGGAGAGGTGAATGTGGAATAGCAGGCGGGACTTTTCCTTCCCTTGGGGAGGGAGAAGCCCTGCGGCGGGAGGTGGCATGCGCGCCGTGGTGTGGAAAGTCGTTTTCGGCCTGATGGCGCTGCCGCTGATTCTTTTCTGGCTCTGGCTTGCGGCCGCTCCGAAGCCGCCGCTTCTGGACGGCGTGGATTTTTCGCCGCTGGTGCTGGACAGGGAGGGAGAGCCGCTCCGCATGGGCCTGACGCGCGACGAGAAGTTCCGGCTGCGCGTGTGTCTGGACGAAATTGCGCCCGAAGCCGTGAACGCCGCGCTCCGGTACGAGGACAGGCATTTCTACCGGCATCCCGGCGTGAATCCTTTTTCCATGCTGCGGGCGGGGCTCTCCATGCTGGGCGGCTCGCGGCGCATGGGAGGCTCCACCATCACCATGCAGGTGGCAAGGCTGCGGCTCGGGCTTTACACCACCACGGTGGCGGGCAAGCTTGAACAGATGGCCCGCGCGCTTCAGTACGAATACCACTACGAAAAAAGCGAGATTCTCGAAGCCTACTTCAATCTTGCGCCCTACGGAGGCAACGTGGAAGGCATCGGCGCGGCCGCGCGGGTGTACTTTCATGTTCCGCCTTCGCGCCTGTCGTTTTCCGAGAGCGCGGCGCTTGCTGTCGTGCCTCAGAATCCCGTACGGCGCAGCCCGCTGAACGGCCCGGATTTCGAGTCCGCCCGCGCCCGCATGGTGCGTCTTGTGCTGCCGGGGCGGGACGCCGCGGAGAAGGGCGGAGCGCTCGGCCTGCGCGGTTCCGGCGAGGGGAAGCTCCCGCCGCTTCGCGTGTACGCTCCGTCTTCGCTGCCTTTTGACGCGCCGCACGCATCGAGCGAGCTTCTGCCCCTTTCCCGGGAAGGGCGGCCCGTGCGCTCCTTTGTGGACAGGCGTGTTCAGAAGATTCTGGAACGGGCCGTGCAGGGCTTTGCCGCTCGCGGCAGAAGGTACGGGCTGAACAACGCCTCCGCGCTGCTCATCCACTGGCCGAGCATGGAGATCCGCGCGCTGGTCGGTTCGGCGGACTTTTTCAGCAGCCCCATTTCCGGGCAGGTGGACGGCACGAGAGCCAGACGCTCCCCGGGCTCCACGCTCAAGCCCTTCATCTACGCTCTGGCCCTCGATCAGGGCCTCATTCATCCCCGCACGCTTCTTGAGGATTCGCCCCGCAGCTTCAGCGGCTACGATCCGGAGAACTTCGACCGCGTGTTCCGCGGGCCGCTCCCCGCCGAGGAGGCGCTGCGTTCAAGCCGCAACATTCCGGCCATTCTGCTGGCCTCAAAGCTGCGGCCCGGGTTGTTTTCCTTTTTGCAGCGGGCGGGCGTGGAGTTCGCCTTCAGCGAGGAGCACTACGGCCTCAGTCTGGTACTCGGCGGCGCGGAAGTGACCATGCGCGAGCTCGGCGGCCTCTACGCCATGCTGGCGAATCGGGGCGTGTGGCGTCAGAGCCGGCTTTTTGAGGGAGAGAAGGCGCATCCTGCCGTGGCGCTCCTGTCGCCGGAAGCGGCGGTCGTCACGCTGCGCATGCTGGAAGACGGGGCGCATTTCGTGCGCACTTCCTCCGGCCCGGTGCCGCTGCGCTTCAAAACGGGCACGTCCAACGGCTTTCGCGACGCGTGGACGGCGGGCGTGGTCGGCCCCTACGTGCTCGTGGTGTGGGCGGGCAATTTCGACAACCGCGCCAATCCGCTGCTGGTGGGCGGCGAGGTTGCGGCTCCCCTTTTTGCCGACATCGCCCAGGCGCTGGCCTTTGCCGAGCCTGACTTCGCCGATCTTGTGCCGCGCATGCACGAAGGGCTCAACATCACGCGCGAAAAGGTGTGTACGGCCACGGGCGACATCGACACCTCCCTGTGCCGGGAAGTAACGGAAACCTGGTACATTCCCGGTCGTTCGCCCACGCGCTCTTCGGGCGTGTTCCGCACCATTCTCATCGACAGGGAAACCGGGCTTCGCGCCTGCGAACCCGTGCCGGGACGCACGGAGGAAGTGGTGTGGGAATTCTGGCCTTCCGATCTGCGGGCGCAGTTTCTGCGCGCCGGCGTGGTCAAGCCTTCGCCGCCGCCCTTCGGGCCGGGCTGCGGACAGACGCCTGTTGCGGGAACGCCGCCGCGGGTGATTTCTCCCAAGGAAGGCGTGATCTATCAGCGCCGTCTGTCCTCGCCGGAAACAACCGCCATTGCGCTGACGGCGAGCGCGGACGCCGACGCCAGGGCCGTGTTCTGGTTTGTGAAGGAACGCTTCATCGGCCGCGCCGCGCCGGGCGAAACGCTGCTCTGGCAGCCGGAGGACGGCGTGCATGAACTGCGGGTGGTGGACGATAGGGGCCGCGCCTCGTCGCAGAAGGTGACGGTGCGCACGCTGCCGTGAGCGACCGGAGCGGGCGGCGAGTCCGCGTTTTTCGGAAAGCCTGGACGCGCTTGCCTGCGCGGCGGGAAAGGGCGTTCGTCGGGCACGTCCTGCCGTTCGGCGTGCTCTCTGCCGCGGGCAAGCGCCGGGCCTGCGCTGCCCGGTTCAGCTGCGCCGATTTTTGGATTTTCTGGAAATGGCGGGGCGGGGATCAGGCGAACAATCGCTCGGCTCTGGCCGGGCGTCGGATGCCTGAACACGCCGGGCGGGCCTTTGCCGCGCCTAGGCCTTTTTCTCTTCCGGGTGGCAGCGCCACGGCCCCTTCCACGGGGGCGCGAGCTCGAAATGCTTCGTCCCGCCGCCGGGAAGCGGCAGCGAAAGACGGAAGGCGTGCAGTTTCAGGCCTTCGCGCGGCGCGGATTCGGCGTTGCCGTACCACGGATCGCCCACAATGGGATGACCGCGCGAGGCAAGCTGCACGCGTATCTGATGCGTGCGGCCGGTGATGAGACGGATGAGCAGAAGCGTGTGCGCGCGGCCGCGAATCGTGCGTTCCTCAAGGGGCGTGACCACGCAGCGGGCTTCCCTCGCCTCGTCGCTTTCCGCATGAGCGGAGGCCTTCACGCGCTGCTCGCGCCTGTCGCGGGTGAGAAAGTCCCGCAGCTCTTCAGGACCGCGCTTTTCCCATCTTCCTTCCACCCATGCCAGATATTCCTTGCGCGGCCGCTCTTCGCCGCGCCCCGCGAGCGCGTCCGTGAGCAGACGCACGGCGGCGTAGGTCTTGCCCGCCACAAGAAGCCCGGAGGTGTCCTTGTCGAGCCGGTGGACGGGAGCAGGCACGAAACTTGCGCGCGCCCGTTCTTCCGCAAGAATGGAGGCCACGCTCTCCCTGTGCCCCGTGCCGCCCTGCACGGGAAGTCCCGCAGGCTTGGCGATGACAAGAATATCCTCATTTTCGAACACGACGGCAAGTTTTGATTGCGCGTCCCCGGCTCTCGCCTCCGTGCGGGGTTCTTCTCCCGCAGGCAGGCGTTCGGCAAAGGGCGGCACGCGCACGAGATCGCCTTCGTTCAGACGGTCGAAGGCCTTCGACCGCGCGCCGTTGACGCGCACCTGTCCGGTGCGTATCCAGCGGTGCAGATCGCCCGCGGGCGCGCTGACGCGGCGTTGAAGAAAATTAAGGAGTTTCTGCCCCGATTCCGCCCTGCTGACGGAAAGAGCCTTTGTTTCCTTTGCGTTACCCATGCTTTTGAACGGTCCTTTTGCAACGCGCGTCGCGTGTTTTACTTTGATTCAGCATAAAATTTTTTTCTTTTTGCGTCCAGATTGCTGACGAGCAAGAAAAAGCCCGTTTTTCCGGAAAGGACGAAAGAAACGACTTGTGTATCCAGGGTATTCCTGCTATGTAGAGAAACCTGCCCGACGAGGGCAGAAATCTGTTTGTTAGGTTGGAGGATCCGTATGGCAACTGCCGAAAACATGGAAAACCAAATCGATTCCGAAATGAGCTTTGCGAGCGCACTCGAAGACTATCTCAACCCCGACATGGGCGACCTTGAAGAAGGTTCCATCGTCAAGGGCGAAGTCGTGCGCGTGGACGACGATACTGTGCTGGTGGACGTGAACTTCAAGTCCGAAGGCCAGATCCCCGCTGAGGAATTTCGGGACGCTCAGGGCAATATAACGGTCAAGGTGGGCGACCGCGTCGATGTGTACGTTGTCCGCAAGAACGAAATGGATGGCACCATCACCCTTTCGTTCGACAAGGCCAAGCGTATGCAGCTGTTCGACCAGCTCGAAGACGTGCTGGAAAAGAACGGCACCATCACCGGCACCATCACCCGCCGCATCAAGGGCGGCTACACCGTCGATCTCGGCGGCGTGGAGGCCTTCCTGCCCGGTTCTCATGTGGACCTCCGTCCTGTTCCGGACATGGACGCTCTGGTCGGCCAGCAGTTTGAATTCCGCGTTCTCAAGATCAACCGCCGCCGCAGCAACGTCATCGTGTCCCGCCGCGTGCTGCTCGAAGAAGAACGCGACACCAAGCGCGCCGCTCTGCTCCAGACCCTGGCCGAAGGCCAGATCGTCAAGGGCAAGGCCAAGAACATCACCGAATACGGCGTGTTCGTGGACCTCGGCGGTCTCGACGGTCTGCTGCACATCACCGACATGTCCTGGAAGCGCATTCGCCATCCCCGCGAAATGGTCTCCCTCGGTCAGGAACTGGAACTCAAGGTTCTTTCCTTCGACAAGGAAAACCAGAAGGTTTCTCTCGGCCTGAAGCAGCTCGTGCCCGATCCCTGGCAGGACATCACCGCCCGCTTCCCCGAAGGCTCTCACCACGTCGGCAAGGTGACCAACCTCGTTGACTACGGCGTGTTCGTGGAACTCGAACCCGGCGTCGAAGGCCTCGTGCACATTTCCGAAATGTCCTGGACCCGCAAGCTGCGTCATCCTTCCCAGATGGTGCATCAGGGCGACGAAGTTGAAGTGGTCATCCTCGGCGTGGACAGCGAAAAGAAGCGCATCTCCCTCGGCATGAAGCAGGTCAAGCCCAATCCCTGGGAACTCGTGGGCGAACGCTTCCCCGAAGGCACCGTCATTGAAGGCGTCATCAAGAACATCACCGAATTCGGCATGTTCATCGGCATCGAAGACGGCATCGACGGCCTCATTCACGTGTCCGACATCTCCTGGACCAAGAAGATCCGTCATCCCGGCGAACTGTACAAGGTCGGCGACGTGGTGCAGGCCAAGGTTCTCACCGTGGATCAGGAGAACGAAAAGTTCACCCTCGGCATGAAGCAGCTCACCGAAGATCCCTGGAGCACCGTGCCCGCCCGCTATCCCGTGGGCAACATCATCACCGGCACTGTGACCAACGTGACCGACTTCGGCCTGTTCGTTGAAGTGGAAGAAGGCATCGAAGGCCTCATCCACGTGACCGAACTCGGCAAGAAGGTGAAGTCTCCTTCCGAACTCTACAAGGAAGGCGACGTGGTCCAGGCCAAGATCATCCATGTGTCTGCCGATGAACGCCGCCTCGGCCTGTCCATCAAGCAGATCAAGGACGACGAAGAACGCCGCAAGCCCAAGGATTATCATTCCGGCGACAACAGCATCAGCCAGACCCTCGGCGACCTGCTCAAGCAGAAGTTCAACGACTAGTCGCTGATTCTGTATGAATGTACGCGGGGCGGAAAGCACAGCTTTCCGCCCCGTTTTTTATCACCTCCCTGAGGAAGGGATCGCTGGTCCGGCGCCTGAGAGCGTCGGCGGCGAAAGGCGGGAGAGCCATGAAACAGCAGGAAATAGAACGCAAATTTCTGGTGAAGAGCGACGGCTGGCGCGGCAAAGGCTCCACGGAACTGTTCAGGCAGGGATACATTGCCCGCACGCAGGATCGCACGGTGCGGGTGCGCGTGGCGGGCGAGCGGGGCATATTGACCATCAAGTACCGCGGCAAGGGTATTGCGCGGAACGAGTTCGAGTACGACATCCCGCTCGACGAGGCTCAGGCGCTGCTGGATGGTCTGGATCCCGGCGAAATCATTGAAAAGCTGCGTCATACCTTCACCTGCGAAGACAGCGTGTGGGAGGTGGACGAATTTCTGGGAGCCAATGCGGGGCTCGTGGTGGCGGAAATCGAGCTGGAGTCGGAAGATCAGCCCTTTGTCCGACCGGAATGGCTGGGCGAGGAAGTGAGCAAGGTTTCCCGCTATCTCAATGTGGAGCTTTCGCGACTGCCGTACACGGCCTGGACGCGGGAAGAAAAGGCCGGACGGAAAAATAGCTGAACCTGACGGGAAAACATGACACAGTGTGACTGCAAGCACAGTTTTTGAGCGGAAAGACTCTTAACTTCAGGAGACTTGAAACTCTGTCTGCACGTTGTTGCATGAATACTATTGTGGAGGGAAGGCTATGAGCGAAATGTTCTGTTTTCAGTGTGAGCAGACGGCGGGCGGCAAGGGCTGCACCAAAAGCGGCGTGTGCGGCAAGAAGCCCGGAACCGCCATGCTTCAGGATATGCTGGTCGGCGAGCTTGTGGCTCTTGCCGGCGGGGAGGGATTCACCCGCACGCCCGAGCTGGACACGCTGGTGGAAAACGCCCTGTTCACCACGCTCACCAATGTGAATTTCGACGATCTTTCTCTGGCCGCGCTGGTGGAGAAGGTGCGCAAGATACGCGAGGAAAGCGGCGTGGCCGACGCCTGGGACATGAACAGACTGTGGACGGCGTCGGAAGACGTGCGCAGCCTGAAGTCGCTGCTGCTTTTCGGCATGAAGGGCATTGCGGCCTACGCGAGCCATGCGCGCGTGCTCGGCAGAAGCCGCGAGGAAGTGACCGGCTTCCTCTACCGCGGCCTGGCGCTGCTTGCGGCCGACGCCGGCAAGGAAACCCTGCTCGACGCCGTGCTTGAAGCGGGCAAGGTCAATCTTGCCTGCATGGAGCTTCTGAACGACGCCAACAGAACCTACGGCACGCCCGAACCCGTTGCCGTTTCCCGCACGGTGGAAAGGGGCCCCTTCATCATCGTCACCGGTCACGACCTGCACGATCTGGCGCTGCTGCTGCGTCAGACCGAGGGCAAGGGCGTGAACGTGTACACCCACGGCGAAATGCTTCCCGCCCACGCCTATCCCGAACTCAAGAAGTACGCGCACTTCAAGGGCCATTTCGGCACGGCCTGGCAGAACCAGCAGAAGGAATTCGACGGCGTTCCCGCGCCCGTACTCTTCACCACCAACTGCATCATGCCCGTGAAGGAAGGCTATGCCGACCGCGTGTTCACCACGGGCGTGGTCCGTTTCCCCGGCATGGTGAACATCGATGAAAACAAGGACTTTTCGCCCGTCATCGCCAGGGCGCTTGAGCTCGGCGGCTATGCGGAAGACAAGTGTTTCCCCGGCATCAACGGCGGCGAAACCATGACCACGGGCTTCGGCAGCGAAGCCGTGCTCTCCCACGCCGGAACCATCGTGGAGGCCGTGAAGGCCGGAGCCATCCGTCATTTCTTCCTCGTGGGCGGCTGCGACGGTGCCAGACCCGGCCGCAACTACTACACGGAATTCGTGAAGCAGACCCCCGCCGACACCGTGGTGCTTACCCTGGCCTGCGGCAAGTTCCGCTTCAACGATCTCGATCTCGGCAACATCGGCGGCATTCCCCGTCTTCTGGATATGGGACAGTGCAACGATGCCTATGGAGCCATTCAGGTGGCCCTCGCGCTGGCCGGAGCCTTCAACTGCGGCGTGAACGATCTGCCGCTTACGCTCGTGCTTTCCTGGTACGAACAGAAGGCCGTGGCCATTCTGCTCACGCTGCTGTACCTGGGCGTGAAGAACATTTATCTCGGCCCCTCGCTGCCGGCCTTCGTGTCGCCCGCCGTACTGGACTTTCTGGTGAAGGAATTCGGCATTCGTCCCATTTCCACGCCGGAAGCCGATCTGGCGGCCATTCTCGGCAAATGATTCGGCAGCCTGTCGCCAGCCTTGAGCATCGCGCCTTGTTTTCTGCCGTCCCGTTCGGGGGCGGTCGGCAAAGGCTGAGCCGCAGAGCGGCTTTTGTGTGATGCATGAAGGCGGACAGACGCCGTTTTCCCTTTGATGAAGCCCCCGTGCGCTCACTGCGGCGGGGACTTCTCGTTTTTTCGGAAGTCTGGTAGCGTTGCCGCATGGAAAGGAGAAAGCATCACGGTCGTTTTGCGGGATTCGATCTCGCCAGACGCAGCGGCAAAACCTCGGCGCTCAGCGACGGGCTGGAAGGCTGGCTCTCCGCGCACGGCATGAAGCCGCAGCACTACATGCTCACGCAGCTGTGGAAGAACTGGGAAGTCGTCATGGGGCCGGACATCGCCGCGCTGGCGCATCCGCTGGGGCATCGCAACGGCATACTGCTTGTCGGCGGCGACGATTCCTGCGCCATGCAGGAACTCTCCTATGCCGCGCCGGAAATTCTGGAGCGCGTGAACGCCTTCATGAACGAGGACTATTTCCACAAGGTGGAGCTGCATCTGCTCATGGGCAAGGAATCCCTGCGCCGCGTGGACATTACGCAGCCGCCGAAGCTCCCCCCGCCGCCCCGGCCGCCGCGTCTCGGGCATCTGAAACTGCCGCCGGATTCTCTCATCGCGGCCTGCTATGAAGCGTACGTCCGCTGCTTCGACGGGGACAAGGAAAAAACATAGATCTATTTGCGGACGGCGCGCTTCCGGACGCGGGAATTTCGGAAAACGCAGGCCGTTTTTTAAGACTTGCGGAAGAGAACAGAAAAAGAGCGGAGCGGACAGTGTCCGCTCCGCTCTTTTGATGACGGCGGCGCGCAGCGCTTCGGCTCAGCCGAGATGGAAGTCCGAGCCGAGATAGACTTCTCTGGCGCGCTCGTTGTTCACGATTTCGTCGGGCGTGCCGGAAAGAATGATGTTGCCCTGGAACATGAGATAGGCCCTGTCGCAGATGGAAAGGGTTTCGCGCACGTTGTGGTCGGAAATGAGCACGCCTATGCCGCGTTCCTTGAGGCCGCGGATGAGCACCTGAATGTCGCCCACGGCCAGCGGATCAATGCCGGCAAAGGGTTCGTCGAGCAGAACGAAGAGCGGATCGCGGATCAGGCAGCGGGCGATTTCCAGACGACGGCGTTCGCCGCCGGAAAGATAGGAGGCGTAGGACTTTTCCAGTCTGGTGAGGCCGAATTCCTCCATGAGCTGATCGGCGCGTTTTTTCTGGTCGGCGCGGGAAAGGCCGGTGTGTTCGAGAATGATCTGCAGGTTCTGCCGCACCGTGAGTCTGCGGAAGACGGAGCTTTCCTGCGGCAGATAGGAGAGACCCACCCGGGCGCGGCGGTACAGCGGCCAGGTGCTGATTTCCTGCCCGTCGAGCATCACCTGCCCAGCGGTGGGCTTGATGATGCCGGTGATCATGTAGAACGACGTGGTCTTGCCTGCGCCGTTGGGGCCGAGAAGGCCGACGATTTCTCCCTGCTGCATGGCGACGGAGACTTCGTGAACCACTTCCTTCTGACCGTAGCGCTTGCACAGGTGCTGAGCGGAAAGCGTGGAACTCATGCTACTTGCCCTTTTTGTCGTTGGAGGAGAACACGGCGTGAACGCGCTGCTTGGGGCTGCCTTCCACCACGCTGCGGTTCTCATCGACGAAGTAGCGGATGACGTTGCCGCGGATGGAGTTGTCGCCGTCGTGCAGAATGGGATTGCCTTCGAGTACGAGCAGATTTTTGGCGGAATAGTAGGTGGCCTTCTGCGCGGAACCCGTCTGCGTGCCGTTCTGGAAGCGCACGTTGCGTTCTGCAACGATGCGGTCGAGATCGCTGCCTTCCATGGCCGAGGTGGTGGATTTCTTGTTTTCCTGACCGGCGTTGCCGCGGGATTTGAGGTAGAGGGTCAGGGTTTCCGACCACATCTTGAACTCGCCGCGCACGGCTTCCACGCGTCCCTGAAAGACGACGGTGTTCTTGTCCGCGTTATAGACCATGTTGTCGGCGGTGACGTCCACGGGCAGATTGCTGTCGCCTCCGGGCAGGGGCGCGGCCAGAGCGCCGGTCGTGCAGAGCGCCAGGACAAAAAGGGAGAGAAGAAGTTTTTTCATGAATGGCTTTCCTCCTGCGCGGCCTTCGGCGCGGCATCGGATGAAGTATCGGCGTTCGCGGCGGCTCCGTCGGCGGGCGCGGAGTCGGAAGGCGTCCAGCGCATGCGCACGCCCTGGTCGCCCGTGAGAATATTGGTGTTGAGATCCCAGACAAGACGGGTGGCCGTACCGGAAAGCGTGGGCCCGTCGAGCACGGCCCCTTCGGGGAAGGTGAGCGTGCGGTCGGAGTTGAGAAACACGGCCAGATTGCCGGTGAGCACGTTTTCCTCGTAGGTGGCCTTCACGCTGCCGGACATGGAGATTTTCTGATTGCCGTCCTCCACGCGTCCTACTTCGGACACGGCGTGAATGATGCGTTCCGGCTGATTTTCCGCGCCTTCCAGCATGTAGTGAATGTCGGGATCGCGCACGGTGATGGCTCCGGAATCCTGATTCAGGGTGGCCCAGTCGGCATTGAGATCAAAGCTCTTGCGGCCTTCGTGGCCCTGGGAGAGAAGAATGCCGCGCACGGCAAGATCCACGGCGTTCTTCACTTCTTCCGGAGGGTCAGACAGCAGCTTGTTCAGATCGGCCGAGCGGACCACGTTTTCCATGGCTTCCAGCGTCTGACGGGTCTTCCAGCTCTGCCAGCCGTACCAGCCGCCCCACACGACGGCGCCGAGCACGACGAGCACAAGGGTTCTGCGCAGAGAATCGTTCATATTTTGGCCGGTCCTGTGGCCTTCGTCCAGAGGTCTGCGGGATTTTTTCCGTCCCTGCGGGCGGCAAGCAGAAATTCAACGGCTTCGCGCACGGCGCCTTCGCCGCCTCGGGCGGCGGTGACGTATCTGGCTTCCTTCTTCACCTGCGCCACGGCGTTGGCCACGGCCATGGGCATGCCCACGCTGCGCATGGGATCAAGGTCTATCCAGTCGTCGCCGAGATAGGCCATTTCTTCCTTTCTGAGACCGTACTTGCGGCGGATGGCTTCGAGCTTCGGCAGTTTGGATTCAAAGCCCGCGTAGTAGTCCTTCACGCCGAGCTGCGACATTCTGGCGAGCACGCAGGGATCGTTTCTGCCGGTGATGATGCCGACGCCGATGCCCGCCAGAAGGGCCGTCTTGATGCCTATGCCGTCCTGTGCGTGGAAGCATTTCAGCGGGTGGCCGTTTTCCTGAAAGTACAGCTTGCCGTCGGTGCATACGCCGTCGACGTCGAGCACGAGAAAGCGCACGGCGGCAGCCGCGCGAAGCACATCCTCGCTGACGGACTGACCGGGGAAGAGAGAAAATCTATCTGAGGACATACCTGCTCCGAAGGGTCGTGTGGAATCGTTGACCAGTTCTCTTTTATATCCGTGTTTCCCTCGTGAGTCAAAAGGAGAGCCTGCGTCGCCTTGGCTTTGTGGGAGGGGTATGGTATAATCTTTGAAAACTCGCGGGAGATTGTTTATGGCCACCATGAAAGTTGCGGCACTTATTCCTTTTCGCAATGAATCTAGAATGTTGCCTTGTTGCATGGAATCTCTTCGCGGGGTGGCCGACATGGTTGTTGGCATGGATGATCACTCTTCCGATCACTCCGGCGACATTGTGAGGGACAAGGGCGGCATTGTACTGGAAACGCAGGGGGAACTTTCGGGCTTTTCGCAGGGCAAGGAAAAGGTGATTCGACAGACTTTGGTGGATGAGGCTCGTCGTCGCGGAGCCACGCATTTTCTGTGTCTGGACGCCGATGAGGTGCTTACTGCGCCGTTCCGCCGCTACGGCCGTCAGCTCATGGAAGAGCTGAAGCCGGGACACAAGTTGTCGTTGCGCTGGCTTACGCTCTGGGGCAGTACGCGTCTTTACCGCGATGGAGATTACAGCAAGTTCCATCGCATTTACCGGGGCATCATTGTTCGTGACGCTCCCGATCTTCCTCCCTATGGAGGATTTCTTCATATGCCACGTACTCCGGGCTCCGACTCTAGGAACAACGTGACGAAATGCCCGCTGGAAAAGGGGGCCATACTGCATTTTACGGCGGCGGATCTGTTGCCTTATCAGCTGAAGATCGCATGGTATCACTGTGTCGAGCTGGCTCGTCGTCCGGATGAGGCGGAACGCATCAATCGTTTTTATTTCCGCGACTGGGATGAGAAGCATATTCGGCTCGCTTCCGTGCCGGACAGCTGGGTGGAAGGTATTCCGCTGACGGAGATGAAGCCATGTCCGCCGAGTTGGCAGTGGAAGGAAATGCTGCGTCTTTTTGACGAAAAGGGCATCGAGTTTTTTGAGCCGTTGGAAATCTGGCACATTCCGATGCTCAGAGAGGAATTTCAGCGCCGGACCGGAAGGCTGCCCCGCGGCATGGACATGATGACGCGTATCCGTCGCAGCTGTCGTCGGGAGCGCAAGCGGCTGGATCGCTGGTTTGTGGACATGTGTCGAGAGCTGCGCGGCGAGGAAGATTAGCGTCCTGCCGGGAAGGTTTTCCGAAGCTCTGCTCCGAAGGGGGACGTCTGTCCGCGAACATGAATAAAAAAGTCTCAAGGCCCTGACCTTCTTGTTGCAAGTGCAGGGCCTTGAGACTTTAAACGCTCGCGCGGATCTGCTCGGCGTTCGTTCTGCGGGTGTGCAGACTACAGATCGAGAATGACCTTGCAGGCCACGGCCACCTGATAGAGGATTTCGGAAACTTCCTTGACGGCCTGCATGTTCTTGGAATCGACGCGGGGCAGCACGAGAATCTGATCGCCGGGCTGCACGCTCTTGGCTCTCGGCGTGACTTCGCCGTCGGGATGCACCACGAGAAGGTTTTTCGAGTCTGCGCGGTTGCTGAATCCGCCCGCGCTCTTGATGTAGTCGTCCATGTCGCGGTCTTCGTTCCACACCACGGCCTGCGGCATGATGACTTCGCCGCTTATCATGACGACGTCGGTCTTTTCGGGAATGACGATGACGTCGCCGTCTTCCAGGGCGATGTCGGCAATCTTGCCGCCGCTGCCCACCACCACGATGCCTTCCGGCTCCACCTTGCGCGCGCGGTTGATGAAGCTTGAGAGCATTTCGGCTTCCTTGGCGCGTATCTGCGCTTCGTCGTTGCTGGAGGAGGTGGCCGTGTAGGCGTTGTGTTCCAGGCGGTTCAGGGCGTCTTCAATGGCCTTTTTCTGCTGTTTGGCGGTGCTCAGGCGCTTGATGTACAGGCCGGAGAGATTGGCCCGGTCGGGATCCACGGAAATGTAGCTCAGCACTTCCTTGAGGCGGGCGTTGCGGCGCACGGGGAAGCGCGACGAGCCGAGAATGGCGCCCTGCGCTTCCACCATGATGGTGTTGCCGGCGGTGTCGGCCTGAAAGCGCACCTGATCGTCGTTTTCAAGCTTGAGCTTGTTGAATTCCTTGAGCGACAGATACTGATTGTAGGGCACGCCGTTGCGGAAGCCGGAAATGCTCACGTGGGAGGCCCTGGAATTGGGATCGGCGAGTTGAACCAGGGCTTCGCCGGTCATTTTTCCCTTTTCAAATTCAAAGCGGGCGGCGTTGCGCACTTCGCCGCTGGCGGAGACGGTGGGGCCTTTTTCGCCCACCACGATGGTGTCTCCGTCATTGAAGCGGATGGAAGGAATCTGTCCGCGCAGGATGAAGGGATACAGATCCGCCGTGGCCAGCTGCTGCTGATTTCTCAGCACGCGGATGTCGCGATAGCTGCCCCGCCGGGAGTCGATGCCTCCCGCCTTGTCGAGGAAGGAGAGGATGTTGTCGGACGCCGTGCCCTGATAGCTGCCGGGATGATTGACGAATCCCGTGACGAACACGGAAACGTTCTGGGTGTCCAGCGGACGGGCGTACACCTGTA